>NZ_FOKD01000005.1:204691-498069 GCF_900112095.1 Pseudomonas sp. NFPP24 | reverse complement strand
TTTGTTTTCCCGGCGGGCATCCGCAAAGTGGTTTACACGACCAATGCCATCGAGAGCATCAATGCCCAGTTACGCAAGATCATCAAGACTCGAGGGCACTTCCCGACCGATGAGGCCGCGACGAAACTGATATGGCTTGGGTTGCGCAACATCACCGCCAACTGGGGTCATGCGGCACACGACTGGAAAGTGGCAATGAATCAATTTGCGATCCTGTACGGAGACCGATTTACCAGACCGAGCTGGTAAAACAAGGGCCTGCCTGACGGCAGGCCCTAACCAGCCCGAACACAAAAAAACTGATACTCCCTATTACCGAGCTTCAACGACGGGCTGAACAGACTAGATTTGCGGCCTATGACGGTCGCCGTACCGAAGGTAATCCTGCTCAACAAAAAGCCAGCCATTTTTATCAAGTTGAGGTTCGCGATTTAGTCCGCCACGCCGCCCATTTACCCCCGATTGAACAGAGGGCTCATCAACCTCGACGGCATGCGTTAAAAATGTTGGCCGACCTTGGATTTGGGCCACCCGAAACAACCTTGGCAGGGATCGTGCTATTCCCCAACAGCCATACTGCTCTTGAGGTTAGACCGCTGCGGGCTTTGCGCCCGATGCTTTCAACCGAACACAGCTTCTGTGCCTTGAACCTGTATCAGCTAGCGTTGATGGCCACCTTGAGTTACTGCAATTTCGGCCAGAAGCCACCTCAACAGCCTCAAGAGGAGGTTCGTTTTCCACTCGACCCCAGCGTCGGTCATTTTTTTGCTGAGAAACTTTCGGGTTATCACGAGGCCTGGCGAGTCGATTCGGAGGAACAGCAACGTTTCTATCCGATCTACGAAGAGGTCCCGTATTCCCGACGCTTCGAGATTTTGCCTTTCGATCCTGTGTTGTATCCAAAAAATCGACCGGACTTGGGTAACAAGCAGGAGCACCCAGCGAGTTTGCATTTTTTTGATGATGAAGCGTTTGGTACTTATACGCAGGCATTTATCAGTCATCACGATGAGGTGATCCTGATTGCTGTGCGAGGTACCGCCAGCGCCGCCGATGGGCTACGGGATGCAAACGCCCATCAGGTGGCTTTTGCCGAGGGTGTCGGCAAGGCACACGAGGGCTTCTATCAGGCTTACCGGGCGATGCGTGATTTCGTGCTGCACTACCTCACTCAGTTTCATATAGGGCAACGAATCGTCATCTGCGGACACAGCCTGGGCGGCGCGATTGCGTTGTTATTGGCAGAAGGGCTACGTCGTATTCCTGATCAAAACTACAACATCCTCCTCTACACCTACGGCGCCCCCCGCGCCGCCGATTCCGAATTCACCGCAGGTGCCTCAACCCTGGTCCACCACCGCATCGTCAACCACAACGACCCCGTCCCCAGCGTCCCGGCCCCATGGATGAACACCACCGCCAAGCTCTGGGTCCCAGGTGCCGTCACGCTGTTCAGCGCCCCCGCGCCGGGTGGGTTGCTGTTCGCCGCCGGCCTGGTACGTTTCGGTGGCAACCCCTACGAGCACCATGGCGAACAATACCATTTCATGCCGATCACGCTCGCGGACGGCACGCATTCTTCGGTGTTGTGGCAACCCGGTTGTGAGTCCATCCAGGAGGCCGGCTGCAACCGGGCGCTGCAACTCAGCGGTGACATGCCTGAACGTGACAACCTGCTCAAGCAGCTGTTCCAGGCCAGCCAGCACTTCATGACCGCCAGCTACATTCCGGCCGCCTGGGCAACACTCCGGCGCTGGCAGCAAACCCAGGAAAGCAATGGGCCCTTGGTAACGCCGAGGGAATTCGAATTGCTTGACCGTGCGCTCGAGACCATGCGCGAGCAATTGCGCAACAAGCGTCGGGAATTGACCCGTCTAAGGGCGGCCAACGACCGGGGTTATGAGCATAACGAAGCCTTGAACGCCGAAATCGACCGTTTGCACACCAGTCGCGAGCGCCTTGCGACCCTGCGCTGGCGCCGTCTGGAAGCCCGTGATGTCTATGGTAGTCATGCCCATGGTGCCCACTTGGCAACCAGCCTCAAGCGCTGGTTCAGTCACCGTGAAAATCGCGAGCTGTCGCAGGTCGCCCGTATCCCTCCCGCTCTGGATAACGACAGGGGGAGGGCACATACGCTGGATATCGACTCGATTGTCTGACCGAGGTGTTTACGCAAACTCTACCTGGGCTGGCCGGCGTGTCATCAACACCTTGCCGTTGCGGATCGAGTACAGCGGCAGGCCCTGACTGCGGATCACCTCGTAGTCGCTGTCCGCCGAGAGGATCAACAGGTTGGCCGGGCGTCCCTGCTCCAGACCGTAGCGGTCACCCAGGGCCATGGCTTTGGCGCTGTTGTCGGTGACCAGGTCGAGGGCACTTTGCAGGTTGCGATAGCCGAGCATGTGGCAGATGTGCAAACCGGCTTCGAGTACCCGCAGGATGTTGCCGTTGCCCAGTGGGTACCAGGGATCGACGATGGAGTCTTGGCCGAAGCACACATTCATGCCGGCCTCGAGCAGTTCGTTGACCCGGGTGACGCCACGGCGTTTTGGGAAGCTGTCGAAGCGACCTTGGAGGTGAATGCTCTCGGTGGGGCAGGAAACGAAGCTGATACCGGAATGTCCCAGCAGGCGAAAGAGCTTGGCGCAGTAGGCGTTGTCGTAGGAACCCATGGCGGTGGTGTGGCTGGCAGTGACGCGGGCGCCCATGTCGCGGCTGCGGGCCTCTTCGGCCAGTACTTCGAGAAAGCGCGAATGTGGGTCGTCGGTTTCGTCGCAGTGCACATCCACCAGGCAGCCGGTGCGTTCGGCCAGGTCCATCAGGAACTTCACCGAGCTCACGCCCTGGTCGCGGGTGTATTCAAAGTGCGGGATGCCGCCGATCACATCGGCGCCCAGGCGGATGGCCTCTTCCATCAGTTCGCGGCCATTGCGGTACGACTCGATGCCTTCCTGGGGGAACGCGACGATCTGCAGGTCTATCAGGTGTGTGCTTTCCTCGCGTACTTCCAGCATGGCCTTGAGCGCGGTGAGGTCCGGGTCAGTGACGTCGACGTGGGTACGTACATGCTGGATACCGTGGGCGGCCAGGGCCTGGATAGTCTTTTTGGCGCGGGTCTTGGTGTCTTCCTGGGTGATGGTGGCCTTGCGTTCGCCCCAGCACTCGATGCCTTCGAACAGGGTGCCGCTCATGTTCCAGCGTGGTTCGCCGGCGGTCAGCGTGGCGTCGAGGTGGATATGCGGTTCGACAAAGGGCGGGATCACCAGGTTGCCGGCGGCGTCCAGGTCCCCCGCGCCCAGGTGCGGTACTGTCGATTGCGCGGTGATACTGGCGATCCGGCCATGTTCCAGGTGCAGCTCATGCAGGCCTTCACGGTTGCGCAGGCGGGCGTTGATGATGTGCATGGGCAAGTTCCTCTTGGCTAAAACAATTAGGCAGACAGTCGCCAGATCATCAGCGCAATGCCGATGTCCAGGCGATCATATGAATTATCCAGCATCAGCCCGCACAAGGCTTCGATGCGCTGGACACGGTGTGTCAGGGTGTTGCGGTGCACGGCGAGCCGCTGGGCGGCGGCCACCAGGTTACCATTCTCGTGAAACCAGGCTTCCAGGGTCGGCATCAGGTTGGGGCCATGCTGCGCGTCGTGGCGCAGCAAGGGGCCGAGGCGTTCATGGAGGAATTGATCGAGCAGGGCGCGATCACGCACGCCACTGAGTAACTTGAGTACGCCCAATTCGTCGTACACGCACAGCCCGGCGCGCTCGCTGAAACGCCGCGCAGCCGCCAGTGCCTGACGTGCTTCATCCTGCGCCTGGGCCAGGCGTGCCGGTGGATGCGCGGCGGCGCTGAGGCCGATAAACAATTTGAGCGGCGCCAGTCGCAGATTCAGCGGGTTGAGCCAGCTGGCCAGGTGCTGGCGGTTGACCAAGGCGGCGACGGCATCCGAGGCCGGCAGCAGCAGCGTCCATTGGCCGGCCCGCCCAAGTACCGGCAACCCCGCCGACACCTGGCGCAAGCGCCGGTTGATGGCGTCATGTTGCCGCGCCAGTTGTACCTCGACCGCCGCCGCGTCGCCTTGGGCAAACAGCAGCTCACTGCCTTCCAGCTGCAGTTGCACCACCTGCCAATGCCCGGCCAACGACAGGCCTAACTGTCCGCCACGGTGCAGCAGCAAATCCAGGGACTGATAATCGCCCGTCAGCAAACGCTCCAGCACATCGTGCCGCGAGCGACCCAACTGCTCGGACTGGATCAGCGCCGAACCAATAGCCTGGGTCACCAGCACCATTTTCAGCGAGTAGGGCTGTTCGATCAGCGGCATGCCGGCGGCTTCGGCAGCCTCCAGCAAACGCTGGGGGATCGCCTGGATGTACGCAGGCCCCGTGAGGATCACCAACCCGGCCACCTGACGCTCGCAGGCTTCCTCCAGCAGTTGCATCAAGTTGCCTTCGTCGCGCGGGTGGTTGATCCCGGTGACGAATACCAGCTCGCCGCCCAATACCCACTCGGCAATCCCGCTGTTTTCCGCCACATAGGGCCAGCGTACGCCGTTCTCCAGGCCAGCGGTGCCGGCGCGCAGGCGCATGGATTCCAGGCCCGGCAGGGCCAGCACATCGGCGATGGTCAGGCTCATGCCTGGGCGTCAACCAAGGGTGCCCGCACGCGCAGCACGGCGGTGAGCGCGATGTAGGTCAGCGACGCGGCCACGATACCCACCAACGGCGCGACCCAGGGCGAGTTGAACGCCAGCACCGTGCCCACCGCGTAGGCCACCAGCCCTGGCCAGTTGAACGCTGGCAGGCGTGCGTCGGCCAGGCGTGGATAGTGGCCGCGATAGCGGTAGAAGAAGTCCGCCATGATCACCCCGCCAATCGGTGGGATCACCGTGCCCAGCAGAATCAGGTACGGCACCAGCATGTCGTACATGCCCAGCAACGCCAGCAGGGTGCCGATCACCGCACCGGCCAGGGTTACGGTCTTGCGGCGTTTGGTGCGCAGCAGATTGCAGCCGGCCACGGCGAAGTTGTAGATGGTGTTGTCCTGGGTGCTCCAGATATTGAGCAGCAACATGGCCATTGCCGCCATGGCAAAGCCTTGCAGCAGCAACACTTCGACCACGTCCGGTTGCTGATAGACGATGGCGCCGTAGGCACCGATCAGCACCATCAAGCCGTTGCCGATAAAAAAACCGATCAGGCTGGCCAGCACCGCCACCTTGGCCGAGCGCGAAAAGCGTGTCCAGTTGGTGGCCTGGGTCGCACCGCTGACAAAGGTGCCGAACACCAGGGTGATTGCCGTGGACAAGTCCAACTCACCGGTAGGCACCACCGCGAGCAGCCCATCCAGCCCGCCGACCTTTACCGTGGCTACCCACATCGACAGAAACAGCAGGATGCCCATGGCCGGCACCGCGACGTAGGACAGAATCTCTAGCCCGCGATAACCAATGTAGGCCGTGGCACAGAACACCAGGCCAAATACCACCATCAACGCCAGCACGCTGCCCTGGCTGAGTTCGAAATACTTGCCCAGCACCACTGCGGCGGTGGCCGTGCCCCAGGCGTACCAGCCGATCTGGGTGAAGCCGAGGATCAAATCGCTGAGCTTGCTGCCCACTTCGCCAAAGCAGAAACGCCCCATCAACACCGAGTTCAGCCCGCTCTTGAACGCGATGTAACCCAGGCCTGCGGCGTAGATGCCCAACAGCAGGTTACCCAGGGCCACGACGCCGAGCATGTCGGTGAAACTGAACGCCACTCCTAGCTTGCCGCCGGCAAACATGGTCGCGGTAAAAAACGTAAAGCCCAACAGCACCATGGCGGTCGACGCCAGGCCTTTGCGCGCATGCATCGGGACTTCGCTAAGGGGGTAATCGTTGCCCGGTTCTTGCTGCGTCATGTGCCTTGCTCCCTGAATGAGTGACGCAGGCCTATTGCACCGTGCGTGCCAAGGCGGCAGCAGTGGCGAGCGCACGATGGGCGCTGTGCACCGTGCACAGTATTTATAGCCAAACAGGGGGAAACGCCTTGAGGAAAGGTCGCAGTGCCCAATCGGGCACGAAAGCGGTGCAGCAGTGATACAAATTGGATCAGTCGAACAGCGTGTGGGTGGTCTCGCCACGATGGAAGGCGAACGCTGCCTGCAAATCACTTTCGATGGTGCGCCCGCGGGACAGCGGCGGCAGCTCGTCCAGGCGGAAAAAACCCACCTCGGTGGTCTCGAAGCCTGCCATCGGTGCCGACTGATCCACGGGTTCGCACAGGAAATACAGCTTGTAGAAATCCCGTACGTCCGGCCGATACAAGCCCTTGGCCTTGTGCGTGACGCTGTACAACGCCCGGGCCGTCACCGTCAGCCCGGCTTCCTCGCGAATTTCCTTGACGATGTTTTCCGCCGCCGACAAGCCGATATCGGCGTAACCGCCTGGTAACGCCCAGCAGCCATCGGTCAACTCGCGCACCAGCAGAATCCGGTCTCCCTCAATCACCGCGCCGCGCACGTCGATCATCGGCGTCGAGTAACGCTGGGCGAAGTCGCTGACCAACCCGGTGATACGCTCCAGGGGCACATTGCCCAGCTGCGCAAGCATGCTGTGGGCAATCTCGGCAATTTCCTCCAGGCGTTCACGCTCGAAATCATCGGTGCAGAAGTGCAGGCCCGTGGAGGCCAATGCCTGCAAGCGTTTGGCCTGGGCCAGCCAGGTGTTTTCCATACATTCCTCATCGTTGTGCGAAGGGCGGGCAGATCGAAGGGTGCAATACCAGGCATAAAAAAACCACCGCGAGGGTGGCTTTTTCCTACCGGAGGCTTATTCGCCGCGATAGATGCAACCGCTGGTGCAGGTCTCGTGGATACGAATCGCACTGAGCTCAGGCAGCAGGGGTTTCAACTCATTCCAGATCCACTTGGCCAGCACTTCGCTGGTGGGATTTTCCAGGCCGGGGATGTCATTGAGGTAGTTGTGGTCGAGGCGTTCGTAGAGCGGCTTGAAAATCGCCTTGATCTCCGAGAAGTCGCGAATCCAGCCGGTATGGGGATCCAGGTCGCCGCTCAGGTGGATCGCCACCTTGAACGAATGCCCATGCAGGCGCCCGCATTTGTGGCCTTCCGGTACGTGGGGCAGGCGGTGGGCGGATTCGAAAGTAAACTCTTTGAAGATTTCCACGGTATTTTCAGCTCGGTCAGGTATCTGGCAGCCGGCGAGTTTAACAGCTTGATCCCTCGCCGCGCATACCGTCCCTCTGTACACGCCGGTTTGCCGGCGAATAAAGATTGCCTGTGGCGAGCGGGCTTGCCCCGCGTTGGGCCGCGAAGCAGCCCCAAGACCAGCAGCCGAAGAGTGCCCGACTCACCGCATTCCTCCTTCCAGGGTCGCTTCGCAACCCAACGCGGGACAAGCCCGCTCGCCACAGTCGCAGTGTTCACACGTAATCGGGTGGTCACCCCCCCAAACCCCTGCCGGATTCCGGCCCGCGCCTACAGGACCTGCAGTCGCTCGCCCAATCCGCCGTTATCCGCCAGCTCCAGAAACTCATCGCCCAGCCTTCGGCTTTCACTCATCGCGGTCTGCCAGTACTGGTTGCGGCTCGCGTCGTCGCCCATGAAGCGCTTGAAGTCGCTGCGGTCCGGCAATTTGCCGTGGGGCAGGCGGGCCAGGTAGTCCCTGGAGGGAGCCAGCAGCAACACGTCCTGCAAGCCTTGCGGGTTACTGCGTCGCCACGGCAGGCCCTTGTCGAACCAGCCGGGGATGACCCGGTCGGTGAAGTGTGGGTACAGCACGATGTCATCGCCGTGGTAGGGCAGGTCGAGGTGGTAGTCCAGCAGGCCGCCGTCGCGGTAGGTGCCGGCGCCTGCGCCCGGCAGGTCGCGCACGCCTTGCATCACCATGGGGATCGACCCCGACGCCAGCAGTGCCTGGCGCAGGTTGCCCAGTTCCAGGGGCAGGAAGCGCGAGGGGAAGTCCTTCAGCGGATGCACCGGTGGCGCCTGGCGCGGGTCGTGGATGATCAGCCGTTCGAAGTGCCGCGACAGCCGTGCGCGGCCGCGCAGGTTATCGGCAATCACCGATGACAGGCCCAGCCCGAGCCGCCCGCGATGGTCGTCGGCCAGCAGGCCGTGGCTCTTGACCACCATGATGTTCAGGCGGTAATCCGGGTTGTCCAGCACCCGTGCATCGCGGCCGGCGAGCAAGTCGTCGAGCATGCGCTGGCAGCTCTGGGTGACTTCGGCCATGGTCACGCCTTTGGCAAAACGCTGTTCGTTATACAGGCGGCCCAGGTCCAGCAAGCCTTGCACCGGGTCGGGCAGGCAGGCGCTGGCAAACCGCCAGGAGCCAATCGAGGCCCCGATCAGCGCACGTTCCCGTGGTGCGCGGGGCAGCCAGTCGCCGAACAGCGCCAGGTCCAGGCCCTGGATGCCGAGTGCCTTCGGGCCGCCGGCCGCGCCGGGCAGGATGCCCACCTCGGCAGGCGTGAGGCCTTGTTCACGAATGCGCGCAAAGGCGCGTTTGCCGGCCTTGAGGGTCAAGGCGGGAAACTTGATGTGGATGGCTGTCATACCGGTCTCTGTCCGAGCGAGCGGGGCATTATAGAAAATCTCGTGGAATGTGGGGCAAAGGCCTGGGTGAGAATTGCCATGGTGGCAATTCAGTTTCAGTTAAGTTGCAGGGCGTACGGTGGCCGGCGTAGGAATACATCCTGTAACGGAGACTTATCATGAAGCGCCTTACCGCGCTGGCCGCCGCCGGTATCATCGCCCTCACGGCGACCCAGGCCCGAGCCGTGGACCCCGACAAACCACTGAAAGTGCCGGCCACTGTTACTATTGTCGCTTTCGATCAACTGGAAGCCACGGCCCTGGCCCTGCACCCCGGTTCGACATTGCTGGACACCGACCTGGACGAGGCCTACGGCAAGTACGTGTATGAGGTCGAGTTGGAGGATGCCCACGGCATCGAATGGGACGTTGAATTGGACGCGCTCACCGGGCAGGTCCTCAAGAATCATCAGGATACGTAATGAAGGTAAATTTACGCGTCGGCAGTCGAGTGGCGCTGGTGCTCTTGGCATTCTGCTCCAGCCTGGCGGCCCGCGACCTCAACCAGGATGAAGCCTTGGCGCTGCGCCAGCAGGGGGTGATCCTGCCACTTGAGCAATTGTTGCAGCAGGCCATGGCGCGTTACCCCGGCTCGCGCCTGCTGGAGGCCGAGTTGGAGAAGAAACACGGCCAATATGCCTATGAAGTGGAACTGGTGACCACCGAAGGGGTGGTGCGCGAAATCAAGCTGGACGCACGCACCGGTGTGCTGATCAAAGACGAGGAAGACTGATGCGCCTGCTGCTGGTGGAAGACAACGTACCCTTGGCCGATGAACTGATGGCTGGCCTGCAGCGCCAGGGCTATGCGGTCGATTGGCTGGCCGATGGGCGCGATGCCGTGTATCAGGGCCGCAGCGAGCCCTACGACCTGATCATCCTCGACCTCGGCCTGCCGGGCCTGCCTGGGCTTGAGGTACTGGCCCAATGGCGAGCCGCCGCGTTGGCCGTTCCGGTACTGATTCTCACCGCCCGCGACTCCTGGGCCGAGCGCATCGAAGGGCTCAAGGCCGGCGCCGACGATTACCTGGCCAAACCCTTTCACCCCGAAGAGCTGCACCTGCGCATCCAGGCGCTGTTGCGCCGTTCCCACGGCCAGGCGAACCAACCGACGTTGCAGGCGGCCGGCCTGCATCTGGACGAAGGTCGCCAATGCGTGCTGCGTGATGGCGATGAGATCCAGCTGACCGCCGCCGAATTCCGCCTGTTGCGCTATTTCATGCTGCACCCCGAACAGATCCTGTCGAAAAGCCACCTGGCCGAGCACCTGTACGACGGTGAGACCGAACGCGACTCCAATGTGCTGGAAGTTCACGTCAACCATCTGCGTCGCAAATTGGGCCGCAGCGTGATCGAGACCCGGCGCGGCCAGGGTTACCGGTTTGGCGCCAGCCCTGCATGAGGTCGATCCAGCGGCGCCTGAGCCTGGGGCTGATCAGCGTGATGGTGATCGTCGGCGTGGTGCTGGCCCAGACCAGCCTGTGGTTGTTCGAGGCCGGCTTGCAGCGCTACCTGGAAGCCGGTTTGCGCAACGACGCCGAGAACCTGCTGGTGGCGCTGGTGCGTGGGCCGAACGGCGTGCAGCTGGATGAGCAACGCCTGTCGCCAGCCTATCAACGGCCTTTTTCCGGGCATTACTTCCGCATTGATTTCGCCGACGTCCACTGGCGCTCCCGCTCATTGTGGGACCAGGAACTGCCGCGCCTGCCCGAGGCGGGGCTGAAGGGCAACCTGCAACTCGGCCCGGAAGGCCAGCAACTGCTGGTGCTGCGTGCGGACTACAAGCGGTTTGGCCAATCGATTTCCATCAGCGTGGCCCAGGACTACACCCCGGTGCGCGAAAGCTTCCGGCTGATGCGCCAGATCGGCCTGGTGCTGGGCCTGGCAGCGCTGCTGCTGGTGCTGATCCTGCAACGGGTGACCGTGCGCCGCGCCTTGCGCCCGCTGGAAACCGCGCGCAACCAGATTGCCCAGCTGCAACAGGGGCAACGCTCGCAACTCGATACCCAGGTGCCCCTGGAACTGGAGCCGCTGGTGGCGCAGATCAACCACCTGCTGGCGCACACCGAAGACAGCCTCAAGCGTTCGCGCAATGCCCTGGGCAACCTCGGCCACGCCCTCAAGACGCCCTTGGCGGTGCTGTTGAGCGCGGCATCGAGCGAGACGCTCAAGCAACATCCTGAGCTGAGCAAACTGCTGCGTGATCAGTTGGAGCAGGTACAGCAACGCCTCAACCGCGAACTCAATCGCGCCCGCCTGGCCGGGGAAACCTTGCCCGGCGCGTTGTTCGACTGTGATAAAGAACTGCCCGGCCTGCTTGCCACCCTGACCATGATCCACGGCGAACACCTGGACCTGAGCTACCGCGCCGCGCCCGGCCTGCAACTGCCCTGGGACCGCGAAGATCTATTGGAGCTGCTCGGCAACCTGTTGGATAACGCCTGCAAATGGGCGGATGCCGACGTGCGCCTGAGCGTCACCGAGACTGAGCACCATTACCTGCTGGCGGTGGAAGATGACGGCCCCGGCATTCCTGAAAGCCAGCGAGACCAGGTGTTCAGCCGTGGCGCACGCCTGGACGAACAGATCGATGGCCATGGCCTGGGGCTGGGGATCGTGCGGGACATTGTCGAAGTGTGGGGCGGGGTGTTGCAGTTGCAGGCGTCTGAATTGGGCGGCCTGAAAGTGTTGATCGAACTGCCCTGTGGCAGGGGGCTTGCCGCCGATGGCGGTATTCCAGTCAAAAAACAGATTGGCTGATACACCGCAATCGGGGGCAAGCCCCCTCCCACATTGGATAGCCTTGCATTTTCAGACGCGGAACTGATCCATCAACCCTTGCTGCTGATTCGCCAGGCTGTTCAACGCCTGGCTCACCCGCGCCGATTCGTTGGCCTGCTCGGACAGTGACTCGGTCACATCGCGAATGGTCGCCACGTTGCTGTTGATCTCCTCGGCCACCGCGCTTTGCTCTTCGGCGGCGCTGGCGATCTGCAGGTTCATGTCGCTGATCACCGTTACCGCATCGCCGATCTGGCGCAGGGCGGTCACCGCCTGTCCGACCTGTTCGACGCTGCCCTGGGCCTGGCGGTAGCTGTTGCCCATGGCGCCGACCACGTCGGTGGTGCCGCTTTGCAGGTGCTCGATGACCAGGCGGGTTTCTTCCACCGATTCCTGGGTCCGTCGCGCCAGGTTGCGCACTTCATCGGCCACTACCGCAAAGCCACGCCCGGCTTCACCGGCGCGGGCTGCTTCGATGGCGGCGTTGAGCGCCAACAGGTTGGTCTGCTCGGCAATGCCGCGGATCACTTCCAGCACCGAGCCGATTTTTTCACTGTTGGCCGCCAAACCTTCGACCTGGGACATGGCCGTGCTCATGTCCGCCGCCAACTCCCCGATGTTGCGGGTGGTTTGATCGATCACGGTGAGGCCGTCGCGGGTGGCCTGGTCGGCATCGCGTGCGGCCTGGGCCGCTTGCGCCGCACTGCGGGCCACGTCCTGGGCGGTGGCGCTCATTTCGTGCGAGGCGGTGGCCACCTGGTCGACCTGGCGGTACTGCTGCTCCATGCCGGCGCTGGTTTCAGTGGCAATTGCGGCGGACTGGTCGGCGGTGCCACGGGCGTCCTGCACCGAGCGTTTGACCTCGGCGATGATCGGTTGCAGCTTGTCGAGGAAGCGATTGAACCAGCCAGCCAATTGGCCCAGCTCGTCCTGTTTGTCGTAGGCCAGGCGCCGGGTCAGGTCGCCTTCGCCGCTGGCGATGTCTTCGAGCATGTGCGCCACGCCGAGGATCGGCCGGGTCACGCTACGTGCCATCAACCACACCAGGATCAAGCCGACCACGGCGGCCAGCAGGCCCAGGCTCAGCTCCAGCAGGGTGCCCTTGGCATTGTCGGCATCCAGTCGGGTTTTCAGCGCTTCGGCGGGGGCCACCAGGACCTTCTCCGGCACATCCAGCAGCACGCCCCACGGCTTGCCGTCCGGGATCGGTGCGAACGGCGCGAGCACCTTGAGCTGGTGATCGGTGCGCAGGCTGCGGATCTGCGAGCTGCCGGCCAGGGCGCTGATCAACTGTGCGCCGCTGGCGGTGTCGACCTGGTCCAGGCGCTGGCTGAGTTTGCTGGCGTCGGGGCTGTAGCCGGCGAGCAAACCGGTCGGGCTGAGGATGCTGACCTGGGTCTGGCCGTCATACAGCTTGTGGCTGGCCTGCTGGCTCACGGCCTGCAGGCTGTTGAGGTTGATGTCCACCGACAGCGAGGCGATGACTTTGCCGTTGGCCATCAACGGGAAGACAATGCTGGTCATCAGCACGTTTTGCCCGTTGATCGTGTAGAAGTACGGTTCGATCACACATGGCTTGAGCGTGGTGCGCGGGCAGGTGAACCAGGCATTGGCCTTTTCGCCGCTGGGGCCGACGCGGGTGTCGGACATGTCGCTTTCCGGCAGTGCCATTGACTCCAGCTTGCCGGGTGTCGGCTGCGACCAGTACAGGGCGAAGCGCCCCTTGTCGTTACTGCCCAACTCTGCCTGGCCGGCGAACAGCTCATCCTTGCCGTCCAGCGCATTGGCTTCGAACACCAGGGACAGACCGAGCAGATCCGGGTTGGCCTGCAACGCGGCCTTGACCTGGCGGGTCAGGTCTTCGCGGGTGTCGAAGGCGTCGAGAAAGCGCTTCTCGGCCTGCTCGCGCAGGAACAGTACCTGGCGGGAAAAACCATGGCCGTACTGATAGGCGTCCATGAACTGGCGACGGATGCCCAGCGCCTGCACCTCACCCTGGGCTTCGATGCGCGCCTGGGCGGCTTCTTCCAGCATCTGCATGCTCGAGGCCTTGACCTGCTGCGAGCTCTGCGCCATGCGATACAGCGACAGACCCACCAGCAGGGTCACGATTCCCAGCAGGCACAAGCCAGCGAGCAGGGTGATTTTCCATTGAATGGAGAGCTGCCTGAGCGACATCGGTACATCCTTACCTGAAAACACAGAGAGCCCCTGTATCGGCGGTTTCAGGTTTTTCTTTATTCAAACGATCGATTTAAACCTGAAAGCGGCGCCGTTTTTTGACATGCGCGCCCGCCTGCTGCAAAGTGCGCGCCCTCTAATAAGACCTCCTTCAAGCCTGCACGCCGGTTGCCGCCCAATGGCCGCCCGGGCGCGGGCATGCCTGTTTTTTTATGTTTTTTGCTTGAGGTAACCATGATTAACGCAGTCATTGCCGCGGTCGGTACCATGCTGGTGCTCAGCCTGTCCCGCGTGCATGTGGTCATCGCCATCATCCTCGGCGCCCTGGTGGGCGGCCTGACCGGTGGCCTGGGGATCGAGGCCACGCTCAAGGCCTTCAATGGCGGCTTGGGTGGAGGGGCGACGGTGGCGTTGTCCTACGCCTTGCTCGGCGCTTTCGCCGTGGCGATTGCCAAGTCCGGCCTGGCTCACGCGCTGGCCGACAAGGCCCTGCTGCTGGTAGACCGCCAGGAAGCCAGCGGTGGCAGCCACGTCAAATGGCTGCTGATCGGCCTGCTCTGGGTGGTGGCGATTGCCTCGCAGAACATCCTGCCGATCCACATCGCGTTCATTCCATTGCTGGTGCCGCCGCTGCTGTACGTGCTGACCAAGCTGCAACTGGACCGCCGCCTCATCGCCTGCGTGATGACCTTCGGCCTGATCACGCCGTACATGTTCCTGCCGGTAGGCTTCGGCAATATCTTCCTCAACCAGATCCTGCTGGCCAACGTGGCCAAGAGCGGCGTGGACATCAGCCAGGTCAACGTCACTCACGCCATGAGCCTGCCAGCGCTGGGCATGGTCGTCGGCCTGCTGGTGGCGGTGTTCATCAGCTACCGCAAGAAACGCGTGTACGACCTGGAGAAGATCGAGCGGGTCGAGCAGGTGGCGGTGCAGTACAACCCACTGACCCTGCTGGTAGCCGGACTGGCGATTGCCTCGGCGTTCATCATTCAGCTGTGGCTGGACTCGATGATCATTGGCGCCCTGGCCGGGTTCCTGATCTTCTCGGTGTCGGGCATCGTGCGCTGGCGCGACACCGACGACCTGTTCACCGAAGGCATGAAGATGATGGCGATGATCGGCTTCATCATGATCGCCGCCTCGGGCTTTGCCGAAGTGCTCAAGGCCACCGGCGATGTGCGTTCGCTGGTGGAAACCTCGGCAGCCTTCATCGGCCATAGCCGTGGGGTAGGGGCGTTGTTGATGCTGCTGGTGGGGCTGTTGGTGACCATGGGCATCGGCTCGTCGTTTTCCACCGTGCCGATCCTCGCGGCGATCTTTGTGCCGCTGTGCGTGCAACTGGGTTTCAGCCCCATGGCCATCGTGTGCATCGTCGGCACGGCCGGTGCCTTGGGTGATGCCGGATCGCCGGCCTCGGACTCGACCCTGGGGCCCACCTCCGGCCTGAACATCGACGGCCAGCATCACCACATCTGGGACACCGTGGTGCCGACCTTTCTGCACTACAACCTCCCGTTGCTGGCATTCGGCTGGCTGGCTGCCATGACCCTCTGACCGCAGCGGGCTTACTACAGAAACTTCCTACGCGGCCGTTAACCTCTCAAGTCGCCACTAATAAGAGAGAAAACCCATGCGTCTGAGCCTCAAGGCCAAAGTCCTGTCCCTCGCCGTAGTGCCGGTGCTGTTGTTTGCCGTGGTCATCAGCCTGACCACCGTATGGATCCTGCAGGGTCAGTCGCGCAATGAGGTGCAAGAGACCCGCCAGCGCCTGCTCAACGACGCCAAGGCCACCCTGCAAAGCTACGTCGAAGTGGCCATGACCACCATCAAGCCGCTCTACGACGCGGCAGCCCCCGGTGATACCGCGGCGCGCGCCGAGGTGGTCAAGCTGCTGTCCAACACCAGTTACGGCAAGGACGGCTATTTCTTCGGCTATGACTCCGAGACCATCCGCCTGTTCAAGGGCAACAGCCCCGACGGCGTGGGCAAGAGCTTCAAGGACAACCGCGACCCCAACGGGGTGTACGTCAACCGCGACCTGGTCAAGGTCGGCAAGGACGGCACCCATTACCTGCAATACAGCTCGACCCAACCGGGCCAGACCGAACTGGTGCCCAAGATGGGCTACACCGAATACCTGCCCAAGTGGGACATGGTCATCGGTACCTCGGTGAACCTGGACGGCATCGAAGCCCGGGTGGCGGTGGTCGAAGCCAAGGTCGAGAAACGCATGGAAGGCGTGCTGCTGAGCATCCTCGGCGTGGCCGTGGTGGTGCTGCTGGTGATCGCCGCCGTGGGCATGCTGCTGGCCAATACCATCCTGCGTCCGCTGCACCTGATGAAAGCCAACCTCGACGATATCGCGGCCGGTGAAGGCGACCTGACCCGCCGCCTGGCCGTCACCAGCCAGGACGAGCTGGGCGATCTTGCGGGCGCGTTCAACCGGTTTGTCGACAAGATCCACGGCCTGGTGCGCCAGATCACCGAGATGACAGGCCAACTCACCGGCCTGGTCAGCCAGGTGTCCGAGCAGGCCCAGCGCTCCGAACAGGCCATGGAGCGCCAGCGCCATGAGACCGACCAGGTTGCCACGGCGATCAACCAGATGTCCTCGGCCGCCCAGGAAGTGGCGCGCAGTGCCCAGGGCGCGTCGGTCGCGGCCCAGCAGACCGACGCCGAAGGCCAGGCCGCCAAGCGCGTGGTGGATGGCAGCATCGCGCAGATCCATGCGCTGGTGAACGACATCCGCAGCAGCGGCGTGTCCCTCGACAGCCTGCAGCAGGACGTGGCCTCCATCGTCAGTGTGCTCAGCGTGATCCGCTCCATCGCCGAACAGACCAACCTGCTTGCGCTCAACGCCGCGATTGAAGCCGCGCGGGCCGGGGAGGCCGGGCGTGGGTTTGCGGTGGTGGCCGACGAAGTGCGCGCCCTGGCCAGCCGTACCCAGACCAGCACCCAGGAAATCCAGGGCATGATCGACCGCCTGCAAAAAGGCACCGAAGCCGCGGTGGACGCCATGCGCCGCTCCAGCGACGCTGGCGACGGCACCTCGGCCCAGGCCAACCAAGCCGGCGCGTCCCTGGACACCATGGCGCAGTTGATCGGCACCATCAATTCGATGAACGCCCAGATCGCCAGCGCCGCCGAAGAGCAGACTGCCGTCGCCGAAGAGATCAACCGCAGCGTGCATCAGATTGCCGTGGCGGTGGACAGCGTGGCCGACGAGACCCAGCTGGGCGCCCAGACCTCCCGCAGCCTCGCGGACCTGGGCCAGCGCCTGGGGCAGCTGGTCGGCCAGTTCAGGATCTAGCGCTGAGGGGCTGGGCGGCGATGCGCTAGAGGTCGCGCATCAGCAAGCCGAAGCGCAGGTCCATCGCCGCCGGAAGTGGCAGGTACACCGTGTGCCCATCTCCCGGCGCGACCTCGATGGCGTCGCCGTTGGCGTTGTGCAGGGTGGCCAGGTCGAAGTGGAAGTTGCCGGCGGGGGTCATCAATTCCAGGTGATTGCCCACGGCGAAGCGGTTCTTCACCTTGACCTCGGCCAGTTCGCCCCGGCGCTCGCCGGTCAGTTCGCCAACGAACTGCTGGCGCTCCGACACCGAGCTGCCGTTCTGGTAGTTCTGGTACTCATCGTGCACATGCCGGCGCAGGAACCCTTCGGTGTAGCCACGCTGGGCCAGGGATTCGAGGTTGGTCATCAGGCTGCGGTCGAAGACACGACCGGCCACCGCATCGTCGATGGCCTGGCGATACACCTGGGTGGTGCGCGCGCAATAGAAGTGCGACTTGGTGCGGCCCTCGATCTTCAGCGAGTGCACGCCCATGTGGGTCAGGCGCTCCACGTGCTGCACCGCGCGCAGGTCCTTGGCGTTCATGATGTAGGTGCCGTGTTCGTCTTCGAAGGCCGGCATCTGTTCATCGGGGCGGTTGGCTTCCTGCAACAGAAACACCTGGTCGGTCGGTGCGCCAATGCCCAGGGTCGGCTCGCAGTGCTGGACGATATCGCCGGTGGCGTTTTCCACCGCCGGGGTCGCCTGGTATTTCCAGCGACACGCATTGGTGCAGGTGCCCTGGTTGGCATCACGCTTGTTCATGTAGCCCGAGAGCAAGCAGCGCCCGGAATAGGCCATGCACAGGGCGCCGTGCACAAACACTTCCAGCTCCGTGGCCGGCACCTGTTGGCGGATTTCATCGATTTCTTCCAGGGACAACTCCCGCGACAGGATCACCCGGCAGATCCCTTGCTGCTGCCAGAACTCGACGCTGGCCCAGTTCACCGTATTGGCCTGCACCGACAGGTGGATCGGCATCTGCGGGAAGTGCCGGCGCACCAGCATGATCAGCCCGGGATCAGACATGATCAGCGCATCCGGGCCCATGGCGATCACCGGGGCGAGGTCCTTGAGGAAGGTCTTCAACTTGGCGTTGTGCGGCGCAATGTTCACCACCACGTAGAAACGCTTGCCCAGGGCATGGGCTTCCTGGATGCCGAGGGCCAGGTTGGCGTGGTCGAACTCGTTGTTGCGTACCCGCAGGCTGTAGCGCGGTTGGCCGGCATACACCGCATCGGCGCCATAGGCGAAGGCGTAGCGCATGTTTTTCAGGGTGCCGGCAGGGGCGAGCAGTTCGGGGGCGAGGATGGGAGGCATGGGCACGGGTCGCAAAAGGTCGCGAAGGTAGCCGAGCGGCGAGGGCGGTTCATTGATCCAGATCGTGCTTTGCGCATTTTTGTATCGCTGTGTATCGACGGGGGCTGTGGATACGTATCGATTTATCCGCACGGTTTTCCGACACAGGCGCGATACCTCATCCGGTCTTAATGGGCTTCCCGTATCCATAAGGTGATCACCATGCTCTTCGTCGCATTCCTGGGCGGCATCCTGACCGTCCTCAGCCCTTGCATCCTGCCGGTGGTGCCGTTTCTGTTCGCCGGTGTCGACCGCAGTCGTCGTTCGATCCTGTTGACCCTCGGCGGCATGGTGCTGACCTTCGCGCTGGTTTCCAGCCTGGCGGTGGTCAGCTCGGAGTGGGTGATACAGGCCAATAACACCGGCCGCCATGTGGCGCTGATCGTCATGGGGCTGTTTGCGCTGTCGCTGATCTCGGCGCGGTTCGGTGGCTGGCTGGCGCGGCCGTTCGTGTTGTTGGGCAACCGTATCGATCCTGACAGCCGTGCGCTGTCCGGTCCGCTCAAGTCGCTCATGATCGGTGTCGCCACAGGCCTGCTGTGGGCACCGTGCGCCGGGCCGATCCTGGGTGTGATCCTGACCGGTGCGATGCTGCAAGGCGCCAATGCGCAGACCAGTCTGTTGCTGCTGGCCTACGGGCTGGGTAGTGCGCTGTCCCTGGGCACCCTGATCGTTGCCGGGCGCGGCCTGGTCAATCGACTCAAGGCCTCCATTCCGCTGACCGGTTGGCTGCGCCGTGGGGCTGGGGTAGCGGTACTGGCCGCGGCCGTGGTGATTTCTACCGGTGCTGACAAGACCCTGCTCGCCGGCACCTCGTCCGAAGGCGTCAGCCGCCTGGAAAAAGGGCTGCTGGAAAACGTGCCCAAGGTGGTGGATTACGTGGTGAGCAAGGTCAAGGCCGACCCGCAGGACAATGCACGGGGCGCCATGCCGTCGCTGGGCGGCGCGGTCGAGTGGCTCAATTCACCTGAACTGACCCGCGAATCCTTGAAAGGCAAGGTGGTGCTGGTGGATTTCTGGACCTACGACTGCATCAACTGCCAGCACACCCTGCCGTACGTGAAGGCCTGGGCGAAAAAGTACGCGCAGGACGGCCTGGTAGTGATCGGCGTGCATACCCCGGAATACGGCTACGAGCGCATCATCGGCAACGTCAAGGAGCAGGTGCGCAAGTTGGGTATTACGTACCCGGTGGCGATCGACAACAACTACGCGATCTGGCGCCGCTTCGATAACCAGTACTGGCCCGCCCATTACCTGATCGACGCCAACGGGCAGGTGCGCGACACGCATTTTGGTGAAGGCCGGTACGAGGCCCAGGAGCAGATGATCCAGACGTTGTTGAATGAGGCCAAGGCCACGCAGTGATAGGGTCTACGCTTGTTCGATAACCAACGGCACTCCCAGGAATCGCTGCGGACTAAGCAACAGGGCCTATACCGGCCCTGTGCTTTTCTGACATGGACCGGACATGAATCAAACCAACCTGCAATTCAAGACCCTGCTGTTGTTGCTGGGCCTGGTGACCGTCGCGTTTATCTGGATATTGCTGCCGTTCTACGGCGCCGTGTTCTGGGCGGTGATCCTCGGCATCATCTTTGCCCCGATGCAGCGCCGCCTGCAGCAGCGCTTTGGCTGGAACCGCAATTTCACTTCCCTGGCGACCTTGAGCGCCTGCCTGGTCATCGCGATCCTGCCGGTGATCATCACCAGTGCCTTGCTGGTGCAAGAGGGCGCGACGCTCTACAAGAATGTCGAGAGCGGCAAGCTGGATGTGGCGGGGTACATCGAGCAATTCAAGAACGTGCTGCCGCCGTATTTCCAGCACCTGTTGGACCGTTTCGGCATGGGCAACCTGGAGGGCTTGCGCGAGAAAATCGTCAAGAGCGCGATGCAGGGCAGCCAGTTCTTTGCGACCCAGGCGTTCAGCTTCGGCCAGGGCACGTTTGATTTCCTGGTGAGCTTTTTCATCATGCTGTACTTGCTGTTCTTCCTGCTGCGCGACGGCCCGGAGCTGGTGCGCAAGGTGCGTACGGCGGTGCCGCTGGCCGAGCCGCAGAAGCGGCGGTTGCAGCTCAAGTTCAACCGGGTGGTGCGCGCCACGGTCAAGGGCAATGTGCTGGTGGCGGTAACCCAGGGTGCGCTGGGCGGGCTGATTTTCTGGTTCCTGGACATTCCCAGTGCGTTGCTCTGGGCGGTGCTGATGGCGTTTCTGTCGTTGCTGCCGGCCGTGGGCGCCGGGATTGTGTGGGGCCCGGTGGCCGTTTACTTCCTGCTGAGCGGTGCGATCTGGCAGGGCGTGGTGCTGGGGCTGTTCGGCGTGTTTGTGATCGGCTTGGTGGACAATGTGCTGCGCCCGATCCTGGTGGGCAAGGACACCAAGATGCCGGACTACCTGATCCTGATCTCGACCCTGGGCGGTCTGTCGGTGTTTGGCCTCAATGGTTTTGTGATCGGGCCGCTGGTGGCGGCGCTGTTCATGTCCAGCTGGGCGTTGTTTGTGGAGAGCAAGCCGCGAGTCAAACTGCCATTGCCCTGACCTCAGGCGTGGAGCCTGAAGTTCGATACGTGTTGCAGTTGTTTTTCGGCATCCGACAGGGATGTCAGTGGGCCGCTGATGGCTTCACCATCGCGTACCAGGTACCAGCAGGCAAGAAGACCCGACTTGCGAAGCGGGGCGGGGACGGCGCTGCCGATGACGGACATGATTTGTACAGTGGGCATAAAGACCTCCAATCGCTATGGGGGTCACTTTACGGGGCGGGCTGGCGCAGGAAAAATCACCCGTCTCGATAGTCGACATCGACGCGAGGCGTCAGTCCACGACCTGATCGAGCATGTTCACCACTTCCTGCTCACTGAGCAGCCCCTTGCGCACCAGGTTTTCCGCGAGCAACGCGAGGAACTTGGCGCTGCGGTGGCCTTCCAGGTGCTTGAGTTCCGTGAGGGCGCTGTAGACCTTGCTCGACGTACAGAGGCCGGCGGCGCGGTGCGGGTTTTGCGTGGGCATGGTCAGTCGTCCTTGTTGTTATGGGTGGACAGTCTCGATAGTGGGAGTGTTTCGTGACACAAACATGACAGCGCAAGGCCTGTTCGGGCAAGTAGACATTGGTGTTGATGATGTGCGATTGCGCGCAGGGCATTGTCCTCAGAGCGACCTTGACGCCATGAATCCGGACTTTCCAGGCAAAAAAAGGCCCCGCAATCACGCGAGGCCTGTTTCCGACGATGCGGTTACCAGCCGCGACCGTAGTAACCGTGGGGAGGGCCGTAGTAGCCGCGTGGTGGCCCGTAATAGCCACGCGGTGGGCCGTAATAGACCGGCGCCGGGCGGTAGTAAACCTGTTGCTGCACATACACCGGCGGTGGCGGTGCGTAATAAACCGGCGGCGGAGCGGCATATACCGGCTGCGGTTGCACATACACCGGCTGCTGCACATAGACCTCACGCGGTTGGCTGGCAACCACGGAGCCCACGACTGCAGCGCCGACTAAAGCACCCAATACAGCCGGGCCACCCCAACCACCACCGTGGGCGGAGGCTTGGCCTGCCATCGCGAGTGCGCCAACCAGCAAGGCGATCTTGGGGATTGTACGAATCATGGTCATTCCTCGGTTAGCCCCAGCGCTTGTGGTCTGCAATCAATAGACTCAAGTAATGTCGCGGGGATACTTTTAAGACAACGTATTTCTGAAAAACAGCACAGCCGCTAGGTAAAGGTTGTGTAAGGTCTGTACCGATTTGCTTACTCAAAGGAGTTACCCATGCAGATGCACCCAAACAAGGACACCCAACTGTGCATGTCGCTGTCGGCACGCCCCGGGAATTTCGGCCTGCGTTTTCATAACCATCTGTACGAACAGCTGGGCCTGAACTTCTACTATAAAGCCTTCAGCAGCCGGGATTTGCCCGGCGCGATCGGTGGTATCCGGGCGCTGGGGGTACGCGGTTGCGGGGTTTCCATGCCGTTCAAGGAAGCCGCCATTGCCTTGGTGGACGAGCTCGACGATTCGGTTCAAGCCATCGACTCCCTGAACACCATCGTCAACACCGATGGGCACCTCAAGGCCTACAACACCGACTACATCGCCATCGAACAGTTACTCAAGAAGCACGCGGTGCCAAAGGACTCGACCTTCGCCCTGCGTGGCAGCGGCGGCATGGCCAAGGCCGTGGCCAGTGCCTTGCGCGATGGTGGCTACGCCAAGGGCGTGATCGTGGCGCGCAACGAGACTGCGGGCCGGGCGCTGGCGCAGAACCTGGGGTACGAATGGCAGGCCGAGTTGGGAGAACTGCGCCCGCAGATGCTGATCAACGTGACGCCCATCGGCATGGCGGGAGGGCCTGAGGCAGATGCGTTGGCCTTCGATGCCGAAGCGGTGGATGTTGCCGAGACGATCTTCGATGTGGTGGCGATCCCCGCTGAAACGCCGTTGATCGTGCGTGGACGTGCCAAGGGTAAACGCGTGATTACCGGGCTCGAAGTGATTGCGATCCAGGCGCTTGAGCAGTTTGTGCTCTATACCGGGGTGCGACCGACGCCGGAGCAGTTCGCCAAAGCCGTGGCGTTCGCCCGAACCTGAAGAACCCTGAATATCATATGTGGGAGGGGGCTTGCCCCCGATAGCGGTAGCTCAACAATGAAATTATTGACTGGCACACCGTCATCGGGGGCAAGCCCCCTCCCACATTTTTTCCGCGTTACAGCGGTTCCAATTTGGCCAGCCGTTCTTCCAACAGTGCAATCCGCGCTTCGAGTTCTTCGATGCGTTCGACAGACACGCCACCGACACCCCCGCGCTCCATCGGATTGCCTCGCGCCGCGATAATCGCCTCGATATCCTGCGGATCGCCCAATGCATGGGTATAACGATCTTCGCGCTGGCCGGCCTGGCGCGGCACCAGCAACGCCAGTCCCCGCGCAATCAGGCGTTCCAGCTGGTGCACGACCTGCTCGGCATCTTCGAAATCGTGCATGCGCCCGCTGCGGGTCAGCAACTCATTGACGGTCTGCGGCCCGCGTAGAAACAGCAGCCCGGTCAGGATCACCTGGGCCGGCACCAGTTCCAGCGCCTTGTCCACGCGGTGTTCCCAGCGGTCGGCGCGGCTGCCCATCACCAGGCGGGTGAAACCCTGGCCTTCGAGTGCGCGCAAGCTCTGGCCGACCTGGCCCGGGCTCAGGTTCATGACCGGCTCGCGGCTGGTCTTCTGGTTGCAGGCCAGCACCAGGGCGTTGAGGGTCAAGGGGTAGGTTTCCGGGTTGGTCGCCTGTTTTTCGATGAGGCAGCCCAGGATGCGGATTTCCGTGCTGTTCAGGCGCGGCTCAGGGGTGTCGGTGTCGTGCTCGGCGGTCATCGCGCGTTCCCTATGCAGTGGAGGTCCTTAGCCTAATCCTGAAAAATTAAAAGACAAGCGCCCGGCATGTCTATAATCGCCGCTTGTTCAAACCGTGCCATAACCATGAGACTGCCATGACTATTTCCCTGTACGCCGCCTCCATCCCGGTCTTCAAGCAAATGCTCACCGCCCTGAGCGGTGTGTTGACCAAGGCCGAAGCCCATGCCAGCGCCAAGAACATCGAACCGAACGCCTTGCTGCAAGCGCGCCTGTTCCCGGACATGTTCCAACTGGTGCGCCAGGTGCAGATCGCCGTCGACTTCGCCAAGGGGGTTTCCGCGCGCCTTGCCGAGATCGAAGTGCCTAAGTACGAAGACAGCGAAGTGACCTTCGCCGACCTGCAAGCGCTGATCGCCAAGGTTTTGGCCTTTGTCGACACCATCACCCCGGAGCAGATCGACGGCAAGGAAGGTATCGAGATCGTCACTCGCCCTGGCACGCCGAAAGAGAAGCGCTTCAGCGGCCAGTCCTACCTGCTGACCTACGGCCTGCCGCAGTTCTTCTTCCACGTCACCACCGCTTACGCGCTGCTGCGCCATAACGGCGTGGAAGTGGGCAAGCGCGATTACATGGGCGCTTTCTAAGCACGCATAAAAAAACCGGGACGATTCCTAAAGGAACCGTCCCGGTTTTTTTGTGCGCGACTGTTAAGCCGGCTGTTCTTCCTTGCCCAGGCAAGCGGCGGCGGTGAACAGCACATCGGTGGACGAATTGAGCGCGGTTTCCGCCGAATCCTGCAACACACCGATGATGAAACCGACGGCCACCACCTGCATCGCAATCTCACTGGGAATGCCGAACAGGCTGCACGCCAGCGGAATCAGCAACAACGAACCGCCGGCCACGCCGGAAGCGCCGCACGCACAGATGGCCGCGACCACGCTGAGCAGTACCGCAGTGGGCAGGTCGACGGCAATGCCCAGGGTGTGCACGGCGGCCAGGGTCAGCACGGTGATGGTGATCGCCGCGCCGGCCATGTTGATGGTGGCACCGAGCGGGATCGACACCGAGTAGGTGTCTTCATGCAGGCCCAGGCGTTTGCTCAATGCGAGGTTCACCGGGATATTCGCTGCCGAACTGCGGGTGAAGAATGCGGTGATGCCGCTTTCGCGCAGGCACATCAGCACCAGCGGGTAGGGGTTGCGGCGCAGTTTCCAGAACACGATGGCCGGGTTGATCACCAGCGCCACGAACAGCATGCAGCCGATCAGCACCACCAGCAGGTGGGCGTAGCCGAGCAGGGCGCCGAAGCCGGAAGTGGCCAGGGTCGAGGCAACCAGGCCGAAAATGCCCAGCGGCGCAAAGCGGATCACCACGCGCACGATCAGGGTCACGCCGTTGGACAGGTCTTCCAGCACCGCCCGCGTGGTCGGCGCCGCGTGGCGAATGGCAATGCCCATGCCGATGGCCCACGCCAGGATGCCGATGAAGTTGGCATTCATCAGCGCGCTGATCGGGTTGTCCACCACGCTCAGCAACAGGCTCTGCAACACTTCGCCGATGCCGCCGGGCGCGGTCACCGCTGCGTCATGGGTCGCCAGCACCAGCGAAGAGGGGAACCACATGCTCGCAACTACCGCCACCACCGCGGCGGCAAAGGTGCCCAGCAGGTACAGGAACAGAATCGGCTTGATATGGGTTTCCTGGCCATGTTTATGGTTGGCGATGGATGCCATCACCAGCACAAACACCAGGATCGGTGCGACGGCCTTGAGTGCCGCGACGAATACCTTGCCGATGAACCCGGTTGCCTTGGCCGCCTCGGGCAACAGCAAGGCCAACAGGATGCCGGCGATCAGGCCGATGACGATTTGCGTGACCAGGCTGACGCGGGCCAGTCGTTGCAGGAGAGAGGGGGCAGCAGTCATAAACACTTGTCTCTGGTTTTTTTTAGGGCGCAGCTACTGACTCGGAAAGGGCTGTAGGACGCGGATCGCGAAGTCTAGCATGCTGTGGGAAAAGTCCATGGCGGTGCGGCATTGCCTCAACCGCTTGCCCAGGCCTTGGCCAAATCCGGACATACTCTGTTAAGATTCTGTCCTCTCATCTTTCCTCTCTGTCAGCGGGCCCTTCGGGCTGTCGTTGATGTCGTCGTTTCTGGAGTTTTCATGTTGTTTCCCATCCTGCTGCTGTCGGCCGCCGGCTTTACCGTGCTGACCACAGAGTTCGTGATCGTCGGCCTGTTGCCGTCCATCGCCCGCGACTTGAACGTCACTGTGTCCCAGGCCGGGCTGCTGGTGACCTTGTTCGCATTTACCGTGGCGGCGTTTGGTCCGTTTCTGACGGCGTACTGCGCACGTTTCCCACGCAAGCGCCTGTTTATCAGCATCCTGATCCTGTTCGGTGTGGCCAATACCGTGGCGGCCCTGGCACCGAATATCTGGGTGATGGCGCTGGCACGGTTGATCCCGGCGCTGGGTCTGCCAGTGTTCTGGGCCCTGGCCAGTGAAACCGCCGTGGACATCGTCGGCCCTGAGTTCGCTGGCCGAGCGATTGAAAAAATCGGCTTCGGTATTGTCTGTGCCACGGTGTTCGGCATTCCGGTGGGCACGCTGATTTCGGATATGTTCGGCTGGCGCAGCGCGTTTGCCATCCTCGCGGTGATCGCGCTGGCCAAGGCTTTGCTGCTGTTTATCTACCTGCCGGTGACCCAACCGAAGAACGATGAAGTGACGTTGCGCTCGCAGTTCAAGATCCTGCGCAACCCGCTGATGCAGGGGCATATCCTGCTGTCGATCCTGGTGTTCAGCGGCATGTTCACCGCCTACACCTACCTGGCGGACATCCTCGAGCGCCTGGCCGGGTTCGACGGTACGCTGGTGGGCTGGTGCCTGATGGGCTTCGGTGCGGTCGGTCTGATTGGCAATTCGCTGGGCGGGCGTGCGGTGGATCGTCACCCGTTGATCGCCTCCATGGTGTTTTGCGGCTTCATGATCGCAGGCATGGTGGCGCTGGTCCCGGCGATTCATTCGACCATCGGCCTGGCGGCGGCGATGGCCGTGTGGGGCGTGACCCAGGCGGCGATGTTCCTGGTCAGCCATGTGCGCCTGATGAAGGCTGCGCCCCATGCGCCGGCGTTTGCCGCGTCGCTGAACATCGCCGGGGCCAACCTGGGCATCGGCCTGGGCGCCATGGTAGGCGGGCACGTGATCGATACCCTCGGCCTGGGCAGCCTGGGCTTTGCGGCGTCCGGGTTTATCCTGGTGTCGATCCTGCTGGCGTTGTGGCTGATGACCTCCAGGCACCCGCTCGACTCCGGCGCCTGAGCCGTCAGGGCAGGGTGGTGAACAGCTCCCGCCGGGCGCCTTCGGTAATCGCCACGATGCCGGGGTGCTTGACCTTGCGCTCCACCGAGATCGCGTAGAAAGACTCGGTCACGGCCACGGTCTGGCCAATCAGCGCCACGCCGTACTGGCGCACCACCTCGTCGGCAATCACGCTGGGGGCGATAAAGATCCCGCTGCCGGATTGGCCGAATGCCTGCATCAAGGCGCTGTCGTCGAACTCGCCGATGATCTTCGGTTGAATCTGTTGTTCGGCAAACCAGCGCTGCAAACGGCTGCGTACCACGGTTTCCGCGCCCGGAATCAACAGCGGCGCGCCGTGCAGGCACTGTGGGAAATCCCCCCGGTGTTCGTCAGCCAACGCCTGGGTGGCGAAAAAACTGATGCCGCATTCGCCCAACTTCTGGCTGTAGCCTTTGATGTCCAGGTGCGTGGGCATGGGGCTGTCGGAAATCACCAGGTCAAGGCGCTGGATCGCCAGGTCGGCGAGCAGGCGTTCGAGTTTGTCCTCACGGCAGGTGATGCGGATCGGCTCGCTCAACTCCATGGTCGGTGCGATCAGCCGGTAGACGATGGACTTGGGCACCACGTCCGCCACGCCGACGCGGAACAGGATCTGCTGTTCGTCGGGCTGCGCGCGCAGCATGGCCTCCAGTTCATTACCGGTCTGGAACATCTGCTCGGCATAGGGCAGGGCCTGGCGCCCGGCTTCGGTCAGTTCCAGTTGGCGGCCGACCCGCTGAAACAGCGCGATACCGAAGGTTTGCTCGAGCAGGCTGATCTGCCCGCTGATGGTCTGGGGCGTGAGGTTCAACTGCTCGCACGCACGCACGATGCTGCCGGTCTTGGCCACCACCCAGAAGTAGTGCAGTTGTCGGTAATTGAGCATGGCAGTCTTAACTTCGTAAAAAACGAAGTATACGCGAGAAAAATACGAATTTTCCTGAACTGTTTGCCTGCATAGAATGCGTCGCTATCGCGGGGCCACTATTTGGACCCAAGGGTTCTAACGAGGAAGACATCATGAAACTCAATTCCCTGGGCGCGGCATCCTTGCTTGCGCTTTCATTGGTAGTGATCAGCGGTTGCGATCAGGTCGAGAAAAGCGCGCAGCAGGTACTGGGCAAGGCCACCGAATCGGCCAAGCAAGCCATCGATGACACCCACAAGGCTGCCGAACAGGCATTGAGTGAAGCGACCAACGGCCTGATCAACCCGCAGAAAAAGGATGGTCAGGAAGAGAACGAAACCGAATCGAACAGTAAAGAAGCCTAATTTCCGCTCAACGTCAGGACTGACCTATGGATTACCTTTTACAACTGGCCGCCAGCCCCACCGCCTGGATTGCCCTGGCAACCCTGATCGTGATGGAGATCGTGCTGGGCATCGATAACCTGATCTTCATCTCGATCCTCACCAACAAGTTGCCGGAGAAGCATCGGGCCAAGGCGCGACGCATCGGTATCAGCATGGCGTTGGTGTTGCGGTTGGGCCTGCTCAGCACCATCGCGTTCATCGTGCAGCTGACGGCGCCGGTGTTCGAAGTGTTCGGCCAGGCGTTCTCGTGGAAGGACATGATCCTGATCGCCGGTGGCCTGTTCCTGGTGTGGAAGGCCACCACCGAAATCCATCACAGCATGGACCCGGAGCCCGAAGAGAAGGAAACCAATGCTGGCAACGTTGTGGCTATCGGTTTTGCCGCGGCCATCGGGCAGATCCTGTTGCTCGACCTGGTGTTCTCCATCGACAGCATCATCACCGCCGTGGGCATGACCGAGCACTTGCCGATCATGATCATTGCCGTGGTGACCTCGGTGATCGTGATGCTGGTGGCGGCCGAACCGCTGGCCAAGTTCATCAACGACAACCCGACCGTGGTGATGCTGGCCCTGGGCTTCCTGATCATGATTGGCATGACCCTGATCGCCGAAGGCTTCGGCGCCCATGTACCGAAAGGCTACGTGTATGCGGCCATGGCGTTCTCGGCGGCTATCGAATGCTTGAACATTGCCCGGCGTAACCGCCACCAGCGTTTGCTCGCTGCCCGCCGGTAACCGCTGAAACCAAACGGCCGGCTGCGCTCAGATGAGCCCAGCCGGCTTTTTGCTGTCTGTTAGAATTCGCGCACTTGATAGCGTGAGGTCCTACATGAACGAGCCGATTCGTCTTACCCAGTACAGCCACGGCGCGGGGTGTGGCTGCAAGATATCGCCCCAGGTGCTGGAAGTGATCCTTGCCGGCAGCGGCGCACAGAACCTCGACCCCAAACTGTGGGTGGGCAACGCTTCGCGTGACGATGCGGCGGTGTACGCCATCGACGACGAGCGCGGCGTGGTCTCCACCACCGACTTTTTCATGCCGATTGTCGATGATCCCTTCGATTTCGGCCGGATTGCTGCCACCAATGCCATCAGTGATATCTACGCCATGGGTGGCGATCCGCTGATGGCCATCGCCATTCTGGGCTGGCCGGTGAACGTACTGGCGCCGGAGATTGCCCGCGAAGTGATCCGCGGCGGCCGCTCGGTGTGCGACGCAGCCGGGATTCCTCTGGCGGGCGGGCATTCCATCGACGCCCCGGAGCCGATCTTCGGCCTGGCCGTGACCGGCATCGTGCAAAAGCGCCATATGAAGCGCAACGACACAGCCACCGCCGGTTGCCGGTTGTATCTCACCAAGCCCATCGGCATCGGCATCCTCACCACCGCCGAGAAGAAGGGCAAATTGCGCGAGGCAGATATCGGCCTGGCCCGGGACTGGATGTGCACCCTGAACAAGCCCGGCAGCCGTTTCGGCAAGTTGGCGGGGGTGACCGCAATGACCGATGTCACCGGTTTCGGCTTGTTGGGCCACCTGGTGGAAATGGCTGACGGCAGCGGCCTGACGGCGCGCATTGAGTACAACAAGGTCCCACGCCTGGCCGGGATCGAGGACTACCTGGACCAGGGGTGCATGCCCGGCGGCACCTTGCGCAACTTCGACAGCTATTCGAGCAAGCTCGGACGCCTGCAGGAACTGCACAAGCGCGTGCTGTGCGACCCGCAGACCAGCGGCGGCCTGTTGATCGCCGTCACGCCCGAGGGCGACGCCGAATTCCACCGCATGGCGGCTGAACTGGGCCTGGTCCTGGAACCTATCGGCGAGCTGCTCGAGCGACAGACCCACGCGGTTGAGGTGATTTGATGGCAACCGATATCACCGACTACCGCGATATTTTCCTCAATGATCGGCCAATGATGGATACCCGCGCGCCGATCGAGTTCACCAAGGGCGCGTTCCCGGGGGTGATCAACCTGCCGCTGATGACCGACGACGAACGCCAGCGCGTCGGCACCTGCTACAAGCAGCAGGGCCAGCAGGCCGCCATCGTGCTCGGGCATGAGCTGGTGTCCGGCGCTATCAAGGCCGAGCGTATCGAGCAGTGGGCGCGGTTCGCCCAGGCCAACCCCGAGGGTTACCTCTACTGTTTCCGTGGCGGGCTGCGTTCGCAGATCGTGCAGCAATGGCTCAAGACCGAAGCCGGCATCGCGTATCCCCGTGTCGGTGGCGGTTACAAGGCCATGCGCACCTTTTTGCTGGAGACCGTCGAGCACGCCGCCACGCAGTGTGACTTCGTGCTGCTGGGCGGTATGACTGGCACCGGCAAGACCGAGGTGCTCGGCCAGTTGCGCAATGCCCTGGACCTGGAAGGTCATGCCAACCATCGCGGCTCCAGCTTCGGCAAACGCGCCACGGCGCAGCCGTCCAACATCGACTTCGAAAACCGCCTGGCCGTGGACCTGCTGAAAAAGCGTGCCGCGGGTATCGAGCAGTTCGTGGTCGAGGATGAGAGTCGCATGATCGGCAGTTGCGCGCTGCCGCTGGCGTTGCACAAGGGCATGCAGACGTTCCCGATGGTGTGGCTGCAGGACAGCGTAGAAGGGCGGGTCGAGCGCATCCTGCGCGACTATGTGGTGGACCTGTGCGCCGAATTTATCGAGGTGTTTGGCGACACCGGCCAGGCGCTGTTTGCCGAGCGCCTGACCCAGAGCCTGGGCAATATCCATAAACGCCTGGGCGGCGAACGCTTCCAGCGGTTGCAGGCGATCTTGCAGGCGGCCCTGGCGGAGCAGGCGCGCAGCGGTGATGTGGACCTGCATCGCGCCTGGATCGAAGGGCTTCTGCGCGAGTATTACGACCCGATGTACGCCTTCCAGCGCGAAAACAAAGGCGCACGGATCGAGTTCGTAGGGGAGCAGGGCGCCGTGGTGGAGTATTTGCGCGAGCGCGCCCTGATCAGAGGATAGCCGCGCCGATCAACCCACACAGTACCCCCACCAACATCGTCAACCCGGCCACCGTCACCAGCACCCGCGCATCGAAGTCCTTGCGCAGCATCAGCAGTGACGGCAGGCTCACACTCGGCAGGGTCATCAGCAAGGCCACGGCCGGGCCGGTGCCCATGCCCAGGGTCATCATGGTTTGTACGATGGGGATTTCGGCAGCGGTGGGAATCACGAACAACGTGCCGACAATCGCCAGAGGCACCAGCCATGCCAGGCTGTTGGCCATGGCGCCGTCGACATGGGGGAACAGCCACACCCGCGCGGCGCCCAGGATCAGCACTGCCAGGATGTACACCGGGATCGTGCTCCAGAACAACTGCCACAGGGTCCGCAGCCAACGGCCCAGGAACGGCTGGGACTCGACCACACTGACCTCGGCCACCGCGCCCAGAGCCGCTTCCGGCACCTGGTCCGGGCGGGCGATACGTTGCGCGATCAGGGACACGCCCACCACTAGCACAATGCCCGCCACCAGCCGCAATGCGGTGAAGCCCCAACCCAGCACGAAGCCCATGAACACCAGGGTCGCCGGGTTCAGCACGGGGTTGGCGATCCAGAACGCGAGTGCCGCGCCCACCGAGACCTGCTGCCGACGCATGCCCGCCGCGACCGGTGCCGCGCAGCAACTGCACATCATCCCCGGCAGGGCGAACAGCCCGCCCCGCAGGGTCGACCCCAGCCCGGCGCGGCCGAACAGGCGCAGCAGCCAGTCGCGGGGGATCAGCACTTGCAGGAGGGAGCCCAGGATCACCGCCAGCACAGCGGCTTTCCAGATCGCCAGGAAGTACACCTGGGCGTACGCCAGCGCGGCTGCCAGGGGCGAGCTTTGCTGATCGTTGAGAATCGAGGCGCCAATGCTGTGGTTATCGGCGGCGACGAAGGCCTTGAGGTAGTAAGGCGACCACTTCACGTAGTAGAGGCCGACGCAGGCGACCAGCAGGAACAGCGCTGGTTTCCACCAGAACGACCAGCCCCGGTTGGGCTGGGTGGAGGCGAGGTTGGGCATGGTGATGATCCGCAGGTGAGTCAATAGCGGCGCATCATACGCCCTCAGCTCTCGGCGCTCACCTGGGTAGGTTCAGGGCAGGTTTCTTCGCCGTTGTTCAGGCCCTGTTTATAGTTGCGGCTCAGCAACGAGGCCTTGCCGTTGTGCCAGGTCAGCGTCAGCACATACAGCGTGTCGTAGTCGCTGCCGGACCAGTCGTCGGTGATGGTGTGTTTTTCGCCGGACGCTTCGCTCGCCACCTTGTTGATCAGCTCCGGCAGATAGCCGTGGGACCAGGCGGTGTAGATGATGGAGTTGTGGTACTTGTCTTCCACCAGCTCGTCGGCGAGGGCACTGGTGTCATTCGCGGAAAACTTGATGTTCACCGGCAGGCCGAGCTTGATCGCGCTTGGGCTGATGGTCATCAGCGGGCGAATGTAGCTGTAGGAATTGTCCAGTTCGCCTTCCTCCACATTGCGTGTCGGGTTGGCGGCGAACACGAAATTGGCCTTGCCGAACTTCTCTGGCAAAACCGTGGCCAGGTTCATCGCCCGGTTGAGGCCCTGGCAATTGAGCTGGCCCAGGCCACCGGCGGGTTTTTCACCGTGGCGCAGGAACACCAGGGTTTGCACGCCGTCAACCTGGTCGGCGTTGCTGATCCGTGACTCCAGGCTAAGATCGATAGCGCCGCCAACCAACAAGAGCGGCAACAGGATGTATGAATAGCGTTTCAGTCGTTGCACAAGGCGCAGAGGCTTGATCGTCATTGTAAGTTCGAGTCTTCATGCGTCACGTTAAGGCAGACACGCCTGGCCACTATGACGCCGGGGGCGCCTGCGGTGTTCCCTGTCGAGATAGCGAGGTGCCTCCATTCACCGCTTGAGCTCATTTAAGAGTGCATGAGGGCGTATTGGTTCGCCCTCACGGCATAATAGCTGGCGGTTGTTGCGTATTGATGACCCATGCAGGACGCTCGCCGGATGACTATCATGGGGGCTTTCAGCACACACACACAGGGCTTCCCGATGAACCCACTCGCTGCTTTCCCGATCAACAGCAAATGGCCTGCCCAGCATCCAGAGCGCCTGCAACTGTATTCGCTGCCGACCCCCAACGGGGTAAAAGTGTCGATCATGCTCGAAGAGCTCTGCCTGCCTTATGAAGCGCACAAGGTCAGCTTCGAGACCCAGGACCAACTCTCTCCCGAGTTCCTGTCGCTGAACCCCAACAACAAGATCCCCGCGATCATCGACCCCAATGGCCCCAGCGGCCAGCCGCTGGCGTTGTTCGAGTCCGGCGCGATCCTGATCTACCTGGCGGAAAAAACCAGCCAGTTGCTCTCCGAGGACCCGGCGACACGTTATGAAACCATTCAATGGCTGATGTTCCAGATGGGCGGTATCGGCCCGATGTTCGGCCAGTTGGGCTTCTTCAACAAATTTGCCGGCAAGGCCTACGAAGACAAACGCCCGCGCGACCGTTACGCCGCCGAATCCCGGCGCCTGCTGGGCGTGCTGGAAAAACGCCTGCTGGGCCGTACGTGGATCATGGGCGACGAGTACAGCATCGCCGACATCGCCACCTTTCCGTGGATCCGCAACCTGATCGGCTTCTACGAGTCCGGTGACCTTGTAGGCATTGCCGACTTTCCCAATGTACTGCGCGCTCTGGACGGTTTCGTCGCACGGCCGGCGGTGATCCGTGGCCTTAATATTCCGAGTTGAAGCATGCCGACTTTCGATTTCAAACAGCTGGACGTGTTCAGCCGCGTGGCGCTCAAAGGCAACCCGCTGGCGGTGGTGTTTGGCGCCGACAGCCTGAGCGACCAACAGATGGCGGACTTCGCCAATTGGACCAACCTCAGTGAAACCACGTTTTTACTGACGCCGCGTGATCCTCGGGCTGACTACCGGGTGCGAATTTTCACCACCTTGACGGAGCTGCCTTTTGCTGGACACCCGACGCTCGGCAGTTGTTATGCCTGGCTGCAGGCAGGTGGTATTCCCAAGGGCGAGGAGATAATCCAGGAGTGCGAAATCGGCCTGGTGCGTATCCGTCGCCAAGGCGATGAACTGGCATTTATCGCGCCGCCGTTATTGCGCGCCGGTGCCGTGGACGCGCCGTTGCTGGAGCGCGTGCGCCTGGGCTTGGGCCTGGAGCCCGGGGCCATCGTGCGCAGCCAGTGGGTGGACAATGGCGCTGGCTGGCTCGCGGTAATGCTGGCAGACCGTGACCAGGTCCTGGCGTTGCAGCCGGACTATTCGCAACTGCTGGGGCTGGCCGTGGGCGTGATCGCCCCCTGTGACGGCGGGCGCGACGATGTGGACACGCAATTTGAGGTGCGTGCCTTTATCGCAGGCGATGGCGCGCAGGAAGACCCGGCCACCGGCAGCTTGAATGCGGGGCTTGCGCAATGGTTGCTCGGCGAGGGCCTGGCCCCCGAGCGCTATGTGGTCAGCCAGGGCACGGCAATTGGCCGGGCAGGGCGGATCTGCGTTGAGCGCCAGGGCACTGAAATATGGATGGGTGGCGCCGTGTCGGTGTGCATCGACGGGCGTGTACAGCTTTAGATCAATAAATTATTACCGCCCCCGCAATACACTATTGGCCCCTCGGCGTTTGTGCTGCCGGGGCCTGGGGGCATAAGCTTTCGCCCCAAAGATTTTCTGCCTTGCAATAGGACCACCATGACCAGCCAGTTCCCCCAAGCCCGCCCACGCCGCCTGCGCCGCTCCCCGGAGCTGCGTGGCCTGTTCCAGGAAAGCGAATTCACCCTCAACGACCTGGTGCTGCCGATCTTCGTCGAAGAAGAAATCGACGACTTCGTGCCAATCACCAGCATGCCGGGCGTGCAGCGCATCCCTGAGAAGAAACTGGCCGGCGAGATCGAGCGCTATGCCCGTGCCGGCATCAAGTCGGTGATGACCTTCGGCGTGTCCCACCACCTGGATGCCAGCGGCAGCGACACCTGGAAGGAACGCGGCCTGGTCTCGCGCATGTCGTCGATCATCAAGGACGCTGTGCCGGAAATGATCGTGATGTCCGACACCTGCTTCTGCGAATACACCGACCATGGCCACTGCGGTGTGATGCACGGCGCCCATGTCGACAACGACGCGACGCTGGTCAACCTCGGCAAGCAGGCCGTGGCCGCCGCGCGTGCCGGTGCCGATGTCATTGCCCCTTCGGCGGCGATGGACGGCCAGGTCCAGGCGATCCGCCGCGCCCTGGATGATGCGGGCTTCACCCATATCCCGATCATGGCTTACTCGACCAAATTCGCCTCGGCCCTCTACGGACCGTTCCGCGAAGCCGGCGGCAGTGCGCTCAAGGGCGACCGCAAGAGCTACCAGATGAACCCGATGAACCGCCGCGAAGCCGTACGCGAATCGCTGCTGGATGAACAGGAAGGCGCGGATGCGCTGATGGTCAAGCCGGCCGGTGCCTACCTCGACATCATCCGCGACATCCGCGAAGCCTCGCGCCTGCCGGTGGCGGCGTACCAGGTCAGCGGCGAGTACGCGATGATCAAGTTCGGCGCCCAGGCCGGGGCGATTGATGAGGACCGTGTGGTGCGTGAAACCTTGGGCTCGATCAAGCGCGCGGGTGCGGACTTGATCTTCACCTACTTCGCGATGGACCTGGCGTTGGCGGGGATCTAGAACCACAACAGGTAAAATGTGGGAGGGGGCTTGCGCCCTCCCACATCAACAATGCCCGGCCCATCGTCGCCCAAGGAAGCCCCATGTATTCAAGCCGCCTGATCCTGTGCCTTGCCACTTTGCTGGTACTGGCCGGTTGCTCTACCACGCGCAACCCGCAACAGCCGCAGCGCAGCGAGGCCGAGGTGAAAGCGCAGATCGTGCGCCTGCTGCCGGCCAAGGTGGCTGACCGCGAGGGCTGGGCCCAGGACATCTACACGGCCTTTGACACCCAGAACATCTACCCCAGCACGGAAAATATCTGCGCCGTGCTGGCGGTGACCGAGCAGGAGTCGACCTATCAGGTCGACCCACCGGTGCCAGACATGGGCAAGATCGCCCAGGATGAAATCCTGCGGCGTGCCGGCAAAGTCCATGTGCCGGCGTTTGTCGTGCGCAGCGCCCTGCAACTGCGTTCGCCCAGCGGCAAGACCTACGCCGACCGCCTCAATGCTGCGCGCACGGAGAAGGACCTGAGTGGCATCTTCGATGACTTCATCAGCATGGTGCCCCTGGGCAACACGTTGTTTGGTGGTTTCAACCCGGTGCATACCGCAGGCCCGATGCAGGTGAGTATCGACTTTGCGCAGAAGCAGGCGCGGGGTTATCCCTACACGGTGGATGGCACAATTCGTCGCGAAGTCTTCACCCGTCGTGGCGGCATGTACTTCGGCATCGCGCACTTGCTGGGTTACCCGGTGAGCTACGATCGGCCGCTGTATCGCTTTGCCGATTTCAATGCCGGGTGGTACGCCAGCCGTAATGCCGCGTTCCAGGCTGCCGTCAGCCGTGCTTCGGGCACCGAGCTGGCCCTGGACGGAGATCTGATTCGCTACGGCTCGCTGCTGCCCGGCACCACCGAGCTGGCGGTGCGTTCATTGGGGGCCAGGCTGGACATGCGCAACCCCAGCATCCGCAGTCAGCTGGAGCAGGGCGAGCAATTGGATTTCGAGAACACCACCCTCTACAAGCGCGTATTTGCCCTGGCCGACAAGGCCGCCGGCAAGCCGATGCCACGGGCCATCCTGCCGGGCATCGTGCTCAAGAGCCCCAAGATCACCCGTAACCTGACCACGGCGTGGTTTGCCCAGCGGGTCGACGAGCGTTATCAGCGCTGCCTGAAGCGCTGATCAGCGTTGAGGTGAGCAAGCCCGCTCGCCACAGGTTCGCACCATCAGAGGAACGAGCTTTGTTCGCCGTTGATCGCCCGTGCGCGGGACTGATCCTTGGGTGAGCAGCCTGCCACGGCCAGGGCTGCCAGCAGGAACAGGAGATAGGATTTTGGCTTGCCGTCCAGATGGCGCATTGCGGTTCCTTGGGAGGTATGGGGGAATTTGACGGCGATTAAAGCGGTGCCGCAGACGCGAGGTTGAAGGGTAAAGAAAAGGCCTGGTTTTCGTGGAACCAGGCCCTTTCCATGTTGCTCTTTGAATCAGTTGCGTTCGAGCGCCAGGGCTACCCCCTGGCCGCCACCGATGCACAGCGTCGCCAGGCCTTTCTTGGCATCACGCTTGATCATTTCATGCAGCAGCGTCACCAGCACGCGGCAGCCCGAGGCGCCAATCGGGTGGCCGATGGCGATGGCGCCGCCGTTGACGTTGACCTTGTCGGCGTCCCATTCCAGCTCTTTGCCCACCGCCAGGGATTGCGCGGCGAAGGCTTCGTTGGCTTCGATCAGGTCCAGGTCGCCCAGGCTCCAACCGGCTTTGTCCAGGCAGCGGCGGGTGGCCGACACCGGGCCGATGCCCATGATCGCCGGGTCGACGCCGGCGTTGGCGTAGCTGGCAATGCGCGCCAGCACTGGCAGGCCGAGGGCCTTGGCCTTGTCGGCGTTCATCAGCAGCACCGCGGCGGCGCCGTCGTTGAGACTGGAGGCGTTGCCGGCGGTGACGCCGCCGTCTTTCTTGAACGCCGGTTTCAGCTTGCCCAGGGATTCGGCGGTGGTGCCGGCGCGGGGTTGTTCATCGACGGCGAAGGCCACCGGGTCGCCTTTGCGCTGGGGGATCAGGATCGGTGTGATCTCATCGACAAAGCGGCCCGCTTCAATAGCAGCGGCGGCTTTTTGCTGGGATGCGGCGGCGAACGCGTCCTGGGCTTCGCGGCTGATGCCGTACTTGTCCACCAGGTTCTCGGCGGTGATGCCCATGTGGTAGTCGTTGAACGCGTCCCACAGGCCATCGGTGATCATGCTGTCGATCATTTTGGCATGGCCCATGCGCAAACCGGTGCGCGCGGCGGGCAGTACGTACGGAGCCAGGCTCATGTTCTCCATGCCGCCGGCGATGATCACGTCGGCGTCACCGCAACGGATGGCCTGGGCGCCCAGGTGCAGGGCCTTGAGGCCCGAGCCGCAAACCTTGTTCAAGGTCAGGCTGGGCACCGCGTGGGGCAGGCCGGCCAGGATCGACGCCTGGCGCGCCGGGTTCTGGCCTGAGCCTGCGGTGAGGACCTGGCCGAGGATCACTTCATCCACTTCGGCCGGGTCCAGGCCGGTCTGCTCCAGCAGGCGACGGATCACGGCGGCGCCCAGTTCCGGTGCCGGAATGTTCGCCAGCGAACCCTGGAAGCTGCCCACGGCGGTACGGGTGGCAGCAACAATCACGACGTCTTGCATGGAATCTGTCCTCACTGGAAGTGCATTTCTGGAACGTGGTCCGGGACGATCAGTTTACCGGCGGTCTTGCGTACAATCTCTTCAACGCTGACGCCAGGTGCGCGTTCCTTGAGGACAAAAGCGCCATTTTCGATTTCCAGGTACGCCAGGTCCGTCAGTACACGCTTGATGCAGTTGGCGCCGGTCAGCGGCAGGCTGCATTGGCTGAGCAACTTGGACTCACCGTCCTTGGACGCGTGGGTCATGATCACGATGATGTTTTCCGCACCGGCCACCAGGTCCATGGCGCCGCCCATGCCTTTGACCAGCTTGCCGGGGATCATCCACGAAGCGATGTTGCCTTGTACGTCGACTTCAAAGGCACCGAGCACTGTAAGGTCGACGTGGCCGCCACGAATCATCGCGAACGACTCGGCGGACGAGAAGATCGACGCGCCGATACGCGCGGTCACGGTCTGCTTGCCGGCGTTGATCATGTCGGCGTCGATGGTGTCTTCGGTCGGAAACGGGCCCATGCCGAGCAGGCCGTTTTCCGATTGCAGCATCACTTCCATGCCTTCCGGAATGTAGTTGGCCACCAGGGTCGGAATGCCGATGCCCAGGTTGACGTAGAAACCGTCCTGCATTTCGCGGGCGACGCGTTGAGCCATTTGTTCGCGGGTAAGAGCCATTTTATGTGTCCTTATTGTTCGGGCTGGGGGCGGATTATTTGCGTACGGTGCGCTGTTCGATGCGCTTCTCGAACGTGCCGCAGATGATCCGGTCGACGTAGATGCCAGGGGTGTGGATCTGCGCCGGGTCCAGCTCGCCCGGTTCGACGATTTCTTCGACTTCGACCACGGTGATCTTGCCGGCGGTGGCAGCCAGCGGATTGAAGTTCTGGGCGGTGTGGCGGTAGATGACGTTGCCGAAGTGGTCGGCTTTCCAGCCTTTGACGATGGCGAAGTCGCCGGTGATGGATTCTTCCATCAGGTACGGACGACCATTGAATTCACGGGTTTCCTTGCCTTCGGCGACCGGAGTGCCAACACCGGTGGCGGTGAAGAAGGCCGGGATGCCGGCGCCGCCCGCACGCATTTTTTCGGCCAGGGTGCCCTGGGGGGTCAGCACCACTTCGATTTCGCCGCTGAGCAACTGCTTCTCGAACAGGGCGTTTTCACCCACGTAGGAAGCGATCACCTTGCTGATCTGCTTCTGCTCCAGCAGCACGCCCAGGCCGAAGCCGTCGACGCCGCAGTTGTTGGATACCACGGTGAGGTCGCGGGTGCCTTTGCGCTTGATCTCGGCAATGAGGTTTTCCGGAATGCCGCACAGGCCAAAACCGCCGGAGAGTACGGTCATGCCGTCTTCCAGGCCCGCCAGTGCTTCCTCGTAGGACGCCACGCGTTTATCGAAACCTGCCATATGCACCTCTTTTATTGTTTGTGGGCCAGCCAATGAACCGAGTGTTGCTCCGACGGATTGATTTGTTAAGTTGTTTTTTAAGGTTGATTGATTTAAAAAACAGCATAGTCGCCTGGCCATTTGGAGTAGCGTCATGACAGTTAAACAGATGCGCGCGTTTCTCGCCGTGGCCCAGAGCCTGAGTTTCGCCGCCGCCTGCGAACGCCTGCACCTTTCCCAGTCGGCACTGAGCTTGACCATCAAGGGCCTGGAAGAAGGCCTGGGCGGGCGTCTGTTCAGCCGTAATACGCGCAACGTCGCGTTGACACCCGAGGGGGAATCCCTGCTGCCTTTGGCGCGCCGCTTGATTGCCGACTGGGACAACACCGAGGACGAACTACGTCAGCGCTTTACCCTGCAACGCGGGCGGGTCACGGTGGCGGCGATGCCATCGTTCGCGGGCAACTTGCTACCGCCGATCCTGAAGATATTCCGCGCGCGTTACCCTCAGGTGAATGTCACCGTGCACGACTTGATCAACGAGCAGGTGCTGGAAATGGTGCGCGACCGCCAGGTGGAGCTGGGCGTGGCGTTCGAGCCTTCAGACGGTTCGTCGCTGGCGTTCACGCCGTTGTACCTGGATCGCTTCATTGCCGTGGTGCCGGGGGATTCGCCGTTGGTCGAGCTTGATGAAATCGACTGGAAAACCTTGCTGGAGCAGCCGTTCATCACGTTGCAGCGACCTTCGACGGTGCGGGTGATGCTGGAGGAGCATCTGGGGGCGCGGCAGATGAAGTTGCCGGTGGCGCTGGAAAGCCATCAACTGGCGACTGTAGGCAAGATGGTAGCGACGGGGTTGGGTGTCAGCGCCGTCCCCGCATTGTGCGCGCGGCAGATGGAGGAGGCGGGGGCTCATTGCATCACCTTGACCGATCCTGTCATTGAACGACCGATTGGGGTGCTGACCAAACCCGGCCATGAACTCTCGGCGGCAGCGCAGGTGTTGTTTGATATCTTTTGCGACGAAGCGAAGAAGGGACGATTTCCCGCAGTGTTGTAGAGCCGAAATTAAAAAGCCCGCTCGAATCAACAAGCGGGCTTAAATGTTTAATGCGGTGTTATCAGCAGTATCTATCAATCACTTTAACTTGCGATTGGCCCTTGAGATTCTGCCATTCGGTATTAAGTGTGTGGAAGACCTGCTCGATAAAGTTGCGATCGGCGGCTGCTTTCTTGCCGACATAACCCTGGCCACGGCGGTACATCTTCAGGCGCGCCGCCAGTTCACGGTTATTGCGGTCGAACTCAGCTTCTTCGGTGTGGGGCGCCAGGCAGTCAATTTGCACTTCGCCCGATTTGCCAATCCACAGGATATGGTCGTCGAGTGTGTCTTTCTGCGCTGCGAACATCTCAGCCAATTCATCGATAGTTGGTTGGTTGTTCAGATTCATGTGTAAGCCCCTTGACCAGTTGGCGATCTATCAGTTGGTTCGTTAATACTTCGTAAGTTGTCTCCGGTTGCGAAAACCGGGCGTCAGCGACGGTCTGCCGAATACGGGCAGGGTCTTGAACCTGATGCATGTAGTCTTGCTGATGAACTGCTACGCAATGCATTCATAACGAAGACAAGCCGCATTTGAGCGCCTTGTACCGAGCCCTTAGGGCCGGTCAGCTTCATCAATCTGCCTTGTGGGCAGTGCACATCCGGAAAAAACAGCTCGGCGGTCAGACGAGCTTGTTCAAAACGCTTGTTGCCAACGCTCCCGATCCGGGAGACGTCTCGATAATGCAAGGACAAAATGGTTACGTCAACGCTTATGTAGTGATTATTTTTGATCACTACATAAATTGCCGTGGGGACGGGAGAATCCGGGAAAACGTGACTTGGGCGTCATTTTCTGGCGTGTCGGGTCGTTGAGCTTGCCATCATCATTCCTGCACTGTAGGTGTATCGAACGAAGGGTGCTTTGACAGAAGATGAAGCCACTCCATTTGGAACCAGGGTGTGAATTGCGCTGGGGATTCTGAAAGCCGGGCGGAGATTTCAGCGCGAGTCCACCATTTGATCTCACTGATTTCTTCTGCATCCGGGATGACCGCCGCGTCAGACTGAGCAACCAGTACATGACAAAACTCGTGCTCCGCACCGATCGAACCATAGCGAGCATGATATTCAAAACTGTACAGAAACCGGCACGAGGCAGAAATGCCCAGTTCTTCGCGCAGACGACGAGATGCGGCATCCGTAACCGTTTCGCCGGGTGCCGGATGGCTGCAGCAGGCATTCGACCAGAAACCTGGCCAAAGCATTTTACCGGCAGCACGACGTTGAAGTAGATGACGCCCGGCGCTGTCGATCAGATGGACCGAAAAGGCGCGATGAAGCTGACCCGCTCCCAGGTGTGCGGCACGTTTGTCACACACACCGACTTGCACGTCTTGTGCGTCAACTAACACTACAAGATCGATCATTCTGAGTTTCCTCCGGTGCAATGTACGGCGCTCCGCCGTTCTACTCACGTTCAGGGGCTTGTCCCCAGGCGCTGACAAATGTCAATGCAGTGTCGGTGAATGTTGGATCGGCGCGCAGCTGGGTCATTGCTTCCAGGTCATCCTGGGTGAGTAACCCAAGTTTCAGCAGCGCCGGCCCAGCCTGTAGGGTAGTTGAGGCCCAGAATGTATCGGCGGGGCTGTTGTCGCCGATTCGGCCCTCAAAGAGGCGATGCTCTACGTTGGTGAGTCCCCTGTCACGCAATCGGGCAGGGAGCGTATCGGCCCAGAGCATGTCGGAACCAATGGACTTTGTCAGAAGTGTGATTCCGGCTTGGGCGACCTTTCGGAACAATGGGTGCGAGGTTTTCAAGCTCGGCTGCAGGCTCACGTCCTCGATCACCAACCAGCCACCAGGACGAAGCCAGGTGATGGCGCGCGTCAATATGTCTTCCCGTTGGGGGAGGTGGCACAGGAGCGCCCTGGCGTGTACCACATCAAAAGAGGCCACAGGAAAGTCATCGGTGACGGCATTGTGGGTAAGCACCTTTATGCCGGGAATATCGGTGAGGAATCGGGTATCGATATCGGTCGCCGTGACTGCCGCGTCAGGGTATCGCTGGGTCAGCCAGCCAGTGAACGAACCCGCACCGGCGCCGAGTTCAAGGATGTCAGGCTTGCACGGAAGGTTGAGCAGGTCGAAAACCGTTTGGCTTTGTGGGTCAAAGGCGCATTCGAGCGTGCGCAGGCGTACCAATTGGCCGGCGTGCTGGTCGCCGAGATAGCTGTCGGTGTAGCCGGGGGCGGCAGTGGTCATAGAACAACCTCCAGTCGGTCGGGGCAACGGTTCAGGAAACCTTGTTCCGAGGGCTGGAACCCTGGCGCCCAGCGCACGTCTGGAAAGGTCTGTAGCAGCATGCGAGCGCCGAGCGTGATTTCCATCCGCGCCAGCATGGATCCCAGGCAGAAGTGACGCCCTGCGCCAAACGCGAAATGATTTGTTGCCTGATCGGTGCGCGACAAGCTGAAGGTATCCGGGTCGGTGTATTGAGCCGGATCACGGTTGGCCGACCCGATCAGGCAGGCCAGGGTCGCACCAGAAGGAATCGTTCCCGACGGCAGCTGCAGCGCTTCGCGGGCCTCGCGGAGTACGAGTTGCAAAGGAGGATTGCGTCGCAAGGTTTCGGTGAGCGCAGTGTCCATCAAGTCGGGATCAGCCATCACGGCGTCTTTGACGCCGGGTTCGCTCAGCAGGTTGACAATGAGATTCGCCAGTGCGCCGTGACTGGTCTCGCTACCTGCAGTCATCAGAATTGCGCAGTAAGCCCGGACGAAGGTTTCGGGCAATGGTTGGCCGTCAATCTCTGCCGCTAGGAGCTGCGAGATCAAATCATCTGCAGGTTTAGCGCGGCGGGCGTCGATGTGTGGCTGGATGAAATCGTAGAAATCGTCTCGGTTGGACAACCCTCCGGTTAACTGGGCCGGGTCCTGTCGATAGTTGCCCATGTAAGCAAAGCCGATCGCGCACCAGCGCTTCAGCCGCGCTACCTCCTCGCTGGTGTCAGCCGGCAGGCCCAGTGCGTGAGCCATCACCCGCACTGGCAGTGCTGCGGTGAAGTCGGCGATAAGGTCCACCTGGGTACGGCCATGCATGCGTGCCAGCAGGTCAGAGGTGACCGAGATGATGGATGCTTCAAGCGAGGCAAGGGCTTGGCTGCGAAACGATGGGCTGAGCAGTGCACGGTGCTGAGCGTGTTCACAGCCGTCCATCGCCACGAGAGTGTGCCCCAGCAGCGGCCCAATCTGCCAGGTGTAGTTATTGTTGCTGGCTTGCGGATGCGTCAATGCAGCTTTGACATCCACATACCGGCTGACCAGCCATACGTCCGTGGGCTCGTCGTAGGTGATCGGTAGAGTGGTACGTAAACGTTCATACAAGGGATAGGGGTCGATTTCGAACTGCCTGGATTTCAGCGTTGGTGGCGTGAGTGTCAGGTCCACTGTCCGGTTGGCCTGCGTTGTAGTGCCGGTGGTGTGCAGGTGGTAGCGAGAAACGGTCTGGTGCCAGTCACCCGCTGCCCGTACAACCTGTCGCAGCCGGTCCGGCTCGGTTGCGGCGGATGGCAGGTGATTGGCTGGCCGAGCGGCGACAGCCGTGAACGCCGCGACCGCGTTGACCACCATCTGATGTGCAGATTCGATCGCGGCAGGCCATTCCATGCCTGCGGTGTCCGCCAGTATCGATACCAGGTTGAAGTGCTCACCACACACCACATCTTTGGCAATCGAATGGATATCGTTCGTCCAGGCGATGATATCGGCACTGTGTTCGCGCAGTGTGTTCCACCATTCGACGTCCGCTGAATGCTGGTAGGGATCGAGCGTTTCGGCGGCATCTATCAGATCAAAAAAGAACAGTGCACCGAACGAATCTCGGCGCAATGGCAGATATTCGGCCAGCGCGAGCACCGCGTCGGTTTCGCGCATTCGCACTAGCGTCACCTGGGCGCGCAGATGTCGGATCAGGTGCTGCGTGAGCCGTTGCCGCCAACCGTCGCTACCCCAGTGTCTGGTTCGTGGCCACAGATCGTTGGCCAGGACAGCCAGCATCGGATCATCAAAACAACTCATTTCACTGAGGGGATGCGTGCCATCGTTCTCGGTCACTGCCTGCACTGCGGTGACGAATCGCTCCAATTCACCGTTTTCCGCCCATGGCCCGTCGTCAATCCGATCATCCAGCGTGAGCGCCCACAGATACCAGCACACCAGCGTCTCGGCTCGGTGTGTGGGGGCTTTTCCGCACAACGCCATCCCCAACTCGAGCAGCGGCGTGGTGCTTAACCTATGCGCACCGCGTCGACCGATCAAGCCATGTTGCTGTGCCCAAGCGAGAGCGTGCGCCTTTAACTGATCGTTGTCGGAACGTGGTGGCGGACCGGCAAAAGGAAGCCGAATCTCTGGAATGATCAGTGATGTCGGTGGTAAATGACGGCCGTGGCGGACACGGGGGCCGCCTTCGCGGTGTACCGTTGGCATGGTGCTCTACCTTGAATTAAGTTTTTATAAGGAACATTTGACGGCAACACCTGAGCGGTTCCGTTTTCTGCGAAATGGAAGGCTTGGAGGGTGTTTCTGAGCCACTGGAGCGGTCAGCGCGTGTTTGGAGGTTGGGGGATCGTTCGTTGGCGGGGGGGGGTGTAAGGCGTTCGAGATTGAGCCATGGCCTGGAGTATCAGCCATAGAACGTCCCCGTGTTATATACGCAAAAAACTCCATTGTTCGGCCAGCCCGGCTATTCAGACCGCCTGACTTTACTGGAGGACGAAACGCTCAAGATGTAGGAGTTAACTGTGGTCAGCACAGGAAACGGCTCGCGTAGCGGGCATAAAACGCAACCACGGAGCTTTCGGTATGTATACCGCGTGTGCCGCCTCGTTGCGGCACACGCCTTCGCGGTCTCTACTCGCCGCGGATGTACTGCTCCAGCTGTTTGATCAGGTCAGCCTGGTCGGCGATGGCTTCCTTGACCAGGTCGCCGATGGACAGCAGCCCCAACAGCTTGCCGTCTTCGACCACGGGCAGGTGGCGCAGGTGACTGTCGGTCATGATGTTCATACACTCATCGACCTTTTTATGGGTGTCGACGGTGATCACCGGGGAGCTCATCACTTCATGGACCTTGGTGGTGACCGACGACAGCCCCTTGAGCATGATTTTGCGGGCGTAATCACGCTCGCTGATGATCCCGACCACCACGTCATCCTGGACCACCGGCAAGGCCCCGACGTTTTTCTCCGACATCCGCACCAAGGCTTCAAACACGGTGTGGTCGTGTTTGATGACATGCACTTCCTGGTTTTTCTGGTCCTTGGCTTTGAGCACTTCTGCAACGGTCTTCATGGCGGCCACTCCGGTGGTGTTGTTGGTTAGTCAGGGTCCCACTACAGAATCCTAGACCGGCCACCGCGCTGCAAGGTCCAAAGCGGCGCTAAACCCGTCGAAAAACGTCATTCGCCGGTTTTTTTGGTGTTTAGCCGGCATTTGTCGGTTTTTTGGCCCGCTTGGGACTGGCCGTCGTCTTGCGTGGCGTGCTCTTGCGTTTCTTTTTCCATGGCGTGGCACCTCGGCCTGCCGGGCTGGCGGGACCGGTGATGGTCATGCGCATGCCATTGCAACGGGCGACCTGCTTGCTCATCCAGGCCGCCTGCTTGGCGACGAAGTCTTCCAGGCTCATTTCGCCGCTTTGCACCATGTCCAGGGCCTGCTCCCAGATGGCGGTGGTGCCTGGGTCGGCGATGGCCCGGGGCACGGCGTCGATCAGGCTGAATGCCGCGGGTGTAGCTGATAGCGCCTTGCCGTTCTTCACCAGGTAACCACGGTCCAACAGCCCCTGTATGATGCCGGCGCGGGTGGCCTCGGTGCCGATGCCGGTGGTGTCCTTGAGCTTTTGCTTGAGCAGCGGGTCTTCCACCAACTTGGCGACGTTTTTCATCGCCTTGATCAGGTCACCTTCGGTAAAGGGTTTGGGCGGTTGGGTCCACAGGTCCTTGAGGTTGACCTTGGCCACCCCATAATCCTGGCCCTGTACCAATGGCGGCAGGGCTTGCGGAGCCGGCGCTTCACGTCCCTTGGCTGGCGCCAGGGCTTCGGGCAGGGCGCGTTTCCAGCCCGGTTCGATCACTACTTTACCCACTGCACGCAACGCCTGATTCGCACAGTCGAAATCCGCCTGGGTGCGATCGTACTCATGGTTGGGCAGGAACTGCGCCAGGTAGCGTGCGCGGATCAGGGTATACACCGCACGATGCTTGCCGGTGAGTTGTCCCACATCCTTGCCCGCGCCGGTAGGGATGATGCCGTGGTGGGCGCTGACCTTGGCATCGTTCCACGCCCGCGAGCGTCGCTGGGCATCGATATGCGGCATCAGCTCGTTCACTGCGGTATCCGCACGTGCCAACGCAGCCAGGATCCTGGGCGCGTCGGGGTGCTGGCTCATCGGTAGATAGCCGCAGTCACTGCGCGGGTAGGTGATGACTTTATGGGTTTCATACAACGACTGGGCGATATCCAGGGTTTCCTGGGCGCCAAGGCCGAGCTTCCTGGAGCAGATTTCCTGCAGGGTGCCCAGGTCGAAGGGCAGGGGCGCCACTTCACGCATGCGCTCGGTGCGCAGTTTCACCAGCCGGGCGGTGGCGGCGTTGGTCATGGCGTCGGCCGCGTCCCGCGCCAACTGCGGGTTGAGGCAGCGGCCCTGGTCGTCACAGGCGTCCTCGGCCGCGCGCCATTGGGCGGTGAAGGTCATGCCCCCGTGGCGCAGGTCGACATCGATGGCCCAGTAAGCCACTGGCACAAAGTCGGCGATGCTGCGGTCGCGGTCCACCACCAGGCGCAGGGTTGGCGTCTGCACCCGACCTACGGGCAGCACGCCTTGATACCCGGATTGGCGCCCGAGCAAGGTAAACAGGCGGCTCATGTTCATGCCGATCAGCCAGTCGGCGCGGGAGCGGCCCAGGGCCGAGTGATACAGGCTGAACGTCTCGGCGCCCGGCTTGAGCGCCGCCAGGGCCTTGCGGATCGAGGCATCGTCCAGCGCGGATAGCCACAACCGCTGGATCGGCCCGCGATAACGGCAATGCTCCACCAGCTCGCGGGCGATCATCTCGCCTTCACGGTCGGCGTCGGTGGCGATCACCAGCTCCTGGGCTTCCCCCAGCAGGCGCTTGACCGCCTTGAACTGGCTGGCGGTCTTGGGCTTGACGCGCATCTTCCATTTTTCCGGGACGATGGGCAGGTCGGCCAGTACCCAGCGCTTGTACTTTTCGTCGTAGGCATCCGGCGGGGCGGTTTCCAGCAGGTGGCCGATGCACCAGGTGACCGTGACCCCATTGCCCAGCCAGCACCCATCGCCACGGCGGCTGGCGCCGAGCACGGCCGCAATGTCTTTGGCCTGGGAGGGTTTTTCACAGAGGTACAGGCGCATGGTCGTCACACAGATCGGGTTGATGCTGTGCAGGATGCTCAGTCAGCGCGCATTGATCAACCATTATCTGTATGGATGTACAGCAATTTATGTGTAGGCGCCTGAAGGCAAATGTGGGAGGGGGCTTGCCCCCTCCCACAGCGGATCTTCTGTGCTCAGGAGATCGGGTCAGTTGTTATCGATATCCACGTGACGGGTCTCTTTAAGGCAGACCATCCCCACGATCAAACTCACCCCGGTCACCACCACCGGGTACCACAGGCCGTAGAAGATATCGCCGGTGTACACCACCAGGGCAAACGATACGGTCGGCAGGAACCCGCCAAACCAGCCGTTACCGATGTGGTAGGGCAGAGACATCGAGGTGTAGCGGATACGCGTCGGGAATAGCTCCACCATCAGCGCTGCCAGCGGGCCGTAGCACATCGCGGCAATCAGGATCAGCGCCACGATCAGCACCACCACCATGGTCTTGTTGACCTGGGCCACGTCCGCCGAAGACGGATAGCCGGCCAGGGTCACCGCGCCACGCAGGGCTTTTTCGTCAAAACCGTCGATACGCACTTCGCCCACGCTCACTTGCACGGGGCTGCCGGCGGGGGCGGCGACGCTGCTGTAGGGCAGGCCTTGCTTGACCAGGAAGGTCTTGACCTTGTCGCACGGGCTGTCAAATTTCGCCTTGCCCACCGGGTCGAACTGGAAGGTGCAGGTGGCCGGGTCGGCCATCACGGTGATCGGCGCCTGGGTGCTGGCCTGGTCCATCGCCGGGTTGGTGTAGTGCGCCAGGCTCTTGAAGATCGGGAAATACAGCACGGTGGCCAGCAGCAGGCCGAGCATCAGCACCGGCTTGCGCCCGATCTTGTCCGACAGCCAGCCGAAGAAGATAAAGAACGGTGCACCGATCACCACGCTGATGATCAACAGCATGTTGGCCAGGGCCGGGTCCATCTTCAGGAACTGCGTGAGGAAGAACAGCACGTAGAACTGCGCCGCGTAGAAGGTCACCGCTTGCCCGCCGTTGATGCTGAACAGCGCGATCAGCACCACCTTGAGGTTTTCCCATTTGCCGAAGGACTCACGGATCGGCGCCTTGCTGGCCTTGCCTTCCTCTTTCATTTTCAGGAACGCGGGCGATTCGTGCAGGCTCATGCGGATCCAGGTGGAAATGCCCAGCAGCACGATGGAGAACAGGAACGGAATGCGCCAGCCCCAGACTTCGAACTGGTCACCGGTGAAGTAACGGCAGGCCAGCACCACCAGCAGCGACAGCAGCAGGCCGATGGTCGCCGTGGATTGAATCCAGCTGGTATGGAAGCCGCGCTTGCCGGCCGGTGCGTGCTCGGCCACGTAGGTTGCGGCGCCGCCGTATTCGCCGCCCAGCGCCAGGCCCTGCAGCATGCGCAGTACGATCAGGATGATCGGCGCTGCGATGCCGATGCTGGCGTAGGTTGGCAGCAACCCGACACAGAAGGTCGCCACGCCCATCAGAATGATGGTGACCAAAAAGGTGTACTTGCGCCCGATCATGTCGCCCAACCGTCCAAACACCAGCGCACCGAAGGGCCGCACTACAAAGCCGGCCGCAAAGGCCATCAGGGCAAAGATGAATGCCGTGGTGTCGTTGACCCCGGCGAAGAACTGCTTGCTGATCACCGCCGCCAGGGCGCCGTAGAGGAAAAAGTCATACCACTCGAACACCGTCCCCAGGGACGAGGCGAAGATGACTTTCTTTGAGTCGTTGCTGGTGCTCGCGTCGACCGGCGAGCCCAGGGTTTGAGCATGTTCTGACATCGGGTAGCCCTCACAGTGATTATTTATTGTTGTTCCACTGTCGGCGCCAGGTTCGGCGCCGCTATTCAGATTGCATGAACCAGTTCTTTCTCCGGGGCGAGACTCCTTGTATTCGGCGAAAGGATCAGCTGCGCGGCCTTCTCCGCGATCATCAGCGTGGGTGAACAGGTATTGCCAGAGGTGATGCGCGGCATGATCGAAGCGTCGGCGATGCGCAAGCCGGGCACGCCGTGCACCCGCAGTTGGGCGTCGACCACTGCGTCTTTATCGTTGCCCATGCGGCAGGTGCCGACCGGGTGGAAGATCGTCGTTCCGATGCGTGCGGCGGCTTCGTGCAATTGCGCTTCGGTCTGCAGCGAATCGCCCGGCAGATACTCCACCGGCTTGAACTGGCTCAGGGCCGGTGCGGCGACGATGCGGCGCGTCAGGCGGATCGCATCGGCGGCCACGCGCAGGTCTTCCGGATGGCTGAGGTAGTTGGGGCGGATCAGCGGTGCGTCCGCCGGGTTGGCCGAGCGGATGTCGATACGGCCCCGGCTCTGCGGACGCAAGTCGCAGACCGAAGCGGTAAACGCCGGGAACCCGTGCAACGGTTCGCCGAAACGCTCCAGAGAAAGCGGCTGCACGTGGTATTCCAGGTTGGCCGAGGTCTGTTCCGGACCCGAGCGCGCAAACGCACCCAGTTGACTGGGCGCCATCGACAGCGGGCCGCTGCGGTCGTAGAGGTAGCGCAGGCCCATGCCCATCTTGCCCCACAGGGTGCCGGCGATCTGGTTGAGGGTGCGGGCGTTTTCCAGTTTGTAGATCAGCCGCAGTTGCAGGTGGTCCTGGAGGTTGCCGCCGACGCCGGGCAGTTCATGCAGTACATTGATGCCCAACGGTTTGAGCACATTCGACGGGCCAATTCCCGAGCGTTGCAGGATGCCCGGCGAACCGACGGAGCCGGCGCATAGCACAATCTCCTGGCGCGCTTTCCAGCTCACTTGTTGGCCCTGTTGACGCCCGACCACTTGGCAGGCACGGCCGTTTTCCAGGAGCACGCGGTCCACTTCCACTTCGGTCAGCACGGTGAGGTTGGGGCGCTGGCGTACCGGCTTGAGAAACGCCTTGGCCGCATTCCAGCGAACGCCAGCCTTCTGGTTGACCTGGAAGTAGCCGCAGCCTTCGTTATCGCCCTGGTTGAAATCGTTGATGTTGGCGATGCCGCTCTGCGCCGCCGCATCGCGGAATGCATCGAGGATCGGCCAGTGCAGACGCTGCTGCTCGACCCGCCATTCACCGCCGTCGCTGTGAAATTCCGAGCCGCCGGCAAAGTGGTTTTCGCTCTGCTTGAACAGCGGCAGCACGTCCTTCCACGCCCAACCTTCATTACCTGCGGCCGCCCAGCCGTCGTAGTCCTGGGCCTGGCCACGCATGTAGATCATGCCGTTGATGGAGGAGCAGCCGCCCAGCACCTTGCCCCGTGGATAACTCAGCGCACGGCCTTGCAGGCCTTCCTGGGCTTCGGTCTTGAAGCACCAGTCGGTGCGTGGGTTGCCGATGCAGAACAGGTAGCCGACGGGGATATGGATCCAGGGGTAATTGTCGCGGCCACCGGCTTCGAGCAGCAGCACGCGGTGGGCGGGGTTGGCGGACAGTCGATTGGCCAGCAGGCAGCCCGCTGGGCCGGCGCCTACGACGATGTAATCGTATTCAGCAGTTGCAATGGGCATCTGAAGGTCTCGCTTGTTTTTCTTATTGGCCCCATCCTAGTTGTTAGTTTTCGTCTTAAAAATGTTAGTTTTTACCCAGCTGCTGTGCGTTTTTAAACAGCGTAGCCCAGGGATAGGCAATGGAGGCGTCATGTTCGACTGGAATGACCTGCGGTACTTTCTCGAGTTGCAGCGCAGCGGTCGCTTGCTCACCGCCGCGCAACGCCTGAAAACCACCCACGCCACTGTGGCCCGGCATATCGAGGCGATCGAGAAAAGTCTCGGCACCGCGCTATTCGTGCAGCATGCCCAGGGCTACGAACTGACCCCCGCCGGCGAGGCCCTGCTAAAACATGCCGAGGCCATGGAAAACGTCGCACTGCTGGCCGAAGACGAGCTGACTCATGCTGCCGCGCCCCTGGGCAAGATCCGCCTGGGTGTGGCCGAAGGCCTGGGCGTGATGTTCCTGGCCAGCCGCATGGGCGGGCTGTTCGAGCGCTACCCCGGGTTGGAAGTGGAGCTGGTGGCGGTGCCGCGCTTTGTCAGCATCCTCAACCGCGAAGCGGAAATCAGCATCCACCTCGAGCGGCCGAGCGTCGATCAACTGGTCACGCGCAAACTTACTGACTACCGCCTGGCCCTCTATGCCAGCCGCGCCTACCTGGCGCGCAACCCGCCGATTGAAAAGCGCGAAGACCTTGCGGCACACGCCTGGATCGATTATGTCGACGACCTGCTGTTCAGCCAGGAACTCAAATTCCTCAGCAGCTTCTGCCGCAACCCCAAGGTGGTGTTCCACAGCACCAGCGTGATCGCCCAGCATCAGGCGGCGCGCTCCGGTTTGGGGATTGCGGTATTACCGTGCTTCATGGCCGCCGGCGACCCGGACCTGGTGCCGTTGCTGCCGGGGGAGGGGATCCAGCGCAGCTACTGGATCAGCTCGCGCCGGGAATTGCACAAGTCAGTGCGGCTGCGGGTGTTGTGGGATTACGTGGTGGAGTTGTGCGCGCGTGAGCAAGGCTTGTTGCTGGGCGAAGCCAACTGAAGAAACCGGATCGATACCGTGGAGTCATTGAACCCCGTCAGGCACGCAACTCAAACTCGGCACTGCCCAGCCTTTCCCCATTCACCCACACATGCACCACATGCCGCCCAGGGTAATGCTTGCGGGTTGTCATGTCGCGAATGTGCTGTTCGCGCCGAATGTGCTGCTGTTCCCCGGCACCCAGGCTGAACGCCTTGAGTTTGAATACCTTGTTTGCACTGTGGCCGGCGCTTTTCACATAGTCGATGGCGTAGTCCACCACCAGCTTCTGTGGGGCTGTGGCGGTGGATTCCAGGGTGAAGGACAGATTGATCCGCTCTCCCAGGTTGATCACCGCCGGCGTCACTTGCAGATGGTGGATCTTCACGTCGGCTCTGGCCCCGGCCCCCATGATCGTCAGCGCACGCGTGTTCCCTTGCTTGATCAGGCTGCGCAGCGCGTGGCGGGCGATCCAGGCGGTGTGAGGGTTATCCAGATTCCAACCTTCGATCAGGCTGAGCACCCACTCCGGGTGGTCCTTGGTGATGTCGTTGAGGTGGTTGGCCACCGACTTGCGCACGTACAGGCTGGTGTCTGCCTTGAGGTTGTCGAGGATCGACGCACACAGTTCGGGGTTGGCCTGTACTTCGGCCAGGCGGAACGACCAGGGCAAGCGCGGCCGCGAACCTTCGCTGGCCAGGCGGCGCACGTGTTCGTTGGTATCCAGCGACCATTCGTGCATCACCGCCAACGTGCGCGGGAAGTCGTGCAGTAGAAAATGGCGGATCGCGAATTCGGCGGAGCCAAACGTCGTGAAGTACTTGAGCGCGGCCATTGAACGCTTGAAATCATCCCGCCCGTAGCTCGCCACGAAGTGCGGCAGGAACAGGCTGACAAACGAACTGTTCAGGCGCGGGGCCAGGGCGTAGAGCAGCTTCAGCGTTTGCGGGTAATCCAGCGGGATCACCGCATGCAGGCTCTCGCTGACCCGCGCCATGCGCTGCATCACCGACAATTCGGCCAGCCCGGCCTTGGCGTGCTTGAGGAACCCCTTGGCGTCGAACGCCGGGTACACCGCCGTCATCTCGCTGGCGATGTGTTGCAGGCGTTCGACGTTGAAGATTTCCTTGAGGGCCGGGGCGCTTTGGTCGGTCATCGATGATTCCGTGAGTGATATTAAAGAAACCAGCGATATTCCCGCGCATGGATCTCTTGCTGGAAGGCCAAGTGATCCTGACGCTTGTTTTCGCAGTACACGTCGACAAATTCGGCGCCCAGCTTATCGCGCAATACCGCGTGATGCTGCATGGCACGCACGGCGTCGAGCATTTCCAGGGGGAAGTCGCTGCCGCTGCTGCGGTCTTCATTCAGCGGGGCGATGGGTTCGCGCCTGGCTTCAAGACCGTGTTCCAGGCCGACCAGGATCGCCGCCAGCACCAGGTACGGGTTGGCGTCGGCACTGGCCAGGCGATGTTCGATACGCAGGTTGCGCGGGTCGGATTCGGGGATGCGCACGCACGCGTCGCGGTCTTCAAAGCCCCAGCTGGCGCGGGTGGCGGCGTTGACCGTACCGCCCAGGCGGCGGAAGGCATTGTGGTTGGGTGAGAAGATCGGCATGCAGTGCGGCAGCAATTCCAGGCAGCCGGCCACGGCATGACGCAGTGGTTGCTGCTGGTGTGCCGCCAGCAAATTGTTACCCGCGCCATCATAGAGGCTGACATGCACGTGCATGCCACTGCCGGGGAATTGCAGGTAGGGCTTGGCCATGAAGCTGGCGCGGTAGCCGTGTTTCAATGCCACGCCACGGGTACTGCGGCAGAACAGGGCGGCCCAGTCGGCAGCGCGCATCCCATCGTCGAGGTGGCCGAAGTTGATTTCGAACTGGCCGGGGCCGATCTCGGCGGTGATCACGGTGATATCGATGCCCTGGTCCTTGGCGGTTTGCGCCATGTCATCCAGTACTTCGCTGAAGCGCGACAGCCGTTCGATATGCAGGTTGGGCTGGTCGTCGGCATCATCGCTCAGCGGGTCGCGGGCAAATTGCGGCAGGCCGTTGTCGAGTTTCTTGTCGAACAGGTAGAACTCCAGTTCAAACGCCACCACCGGATGAATGCCCTTGTGTTGCAGGCGTTCCAGCACCTTGGCCAGCACTTCGCGCGGTTCGAACTCGATGGGCGCCTCGGTGCCGTCCGAGGTGATCAGCATCTGGCCCAGCGGCTGCGACTCCCAGCTCACCGGCTTGAGCGTGCCCGGCACCAGGCGGCGGTTGGCATCCGGGTCGCCGTCGTTGAAGCAGTAGTCGCCAATCTTGAACAATCCGCCCTGAGCCCCCAGCAACACGGCGTTCTGTGGCAGCTTCAACGGGCTGCCGGCGGCGACTTTTTCCAGCATCTCGATAGGGTAGCGCTTGCCGTAGAAGTGCCCGGGAATGTCCAGGGCGATCAGGTCGACATAACGCACGTCCGGATAGTTCTGGCGAAAGGTCCGTACTTCGGCCAGTAACGTGGTGGCATGGCTTTTCACGGGTGTTGCTCCTAGTTGTAAACCCACAACACGCGGGCGGGCAGATCGGTGAGGTTGGCGTAACGGCAGTGAGCGAAGCTGGCCAGGTGAAAGCTGTCGCCAGGACCGAGGGTGACTGAGCCGGCTTCACCTTCCACCCACAACGTCAACTCGCCCTCCAGCACAAACCCGGCTTGTTCGGCGCGGTCGCTCATGGTCTGTTCACCGCTGTTGGCACCGGGGGCCAGCAGGCTGTCGAGCATCGAGAAGGCGCCGTTCATGCTTGGCGAAACGAGGATGTCGGTGATGCCGTTGGCGTAATACACCGTGCGCCGCTCGTTCGGGCGGGTGATCCAGTCCACGGCCTTGGGTCTGGGCTGGCTGTAGAAGTACGTGGTAGGTACCCCGAGGGCGTGGCTGATGGCGGTCAAGTCGGCCACGGTCGGGCGTGACAGGCCGCGCTCGACCTGGGACAGGAAGCCCACCGAACGCTCGATTTTCTGTGCGAGTTGGGCGAGGGTGAGCTTCTTGTGCTTGCGCAGGTCATGGATCAGCGCGGCAAGGGTTGCAAGTTCTTCTTGAGGCGTCATGAAATTAATTTCAAATAATTTCATGAAAAATTACAGGAATTATTTCACGCAGACAAGCCGCTTTGTCTCCATCCACTCGCGGTGCTCAGGGTCGGAAGATGAAAGGTGATACCTGCGCCTGGCCGCTGCGTTGCACACCACCGATCAGCAGCTGCAGGTTGCCTGTGTTGCGTGCCTGGACAAGCATATCGCTCATCGGCGCCTGCTGTTTGCGCAGGTTGGCGGAAGTGGGAACCTCAGGGTTGTATTTGCGCGATGAAAGGACCCGGGCGTCCGTGTTGCGCAGCGTCATCCAATACACGGTCGGTTGGCCGGGTCGACGGAAGACCAGCTCGGTGTTGAACGCAGAGTCGAAGACTTCATAGTGACTGCCCACCAGCAGCTCTTTCATCAGCATCTTGGTGTTGGTGTTGGTAGTGCGTTCCAGCAGGTTGGCCATCAAGGTGGGTCGCAGGCCCTCGGTGTTGAACCGTATCAGTTCGAATTGATTGGAAACGTCCAATGACCATTCGAACGGGCTCAGTCCCCTGGACAACGTGGGCATCAGCGCCAGCGGGTCGCTCGCCAACACCGCGCTTTGCTCAGTCAGTGCCGCACCAACGCCCTTCGTCCAGGCCCTCCAGTCATGCACGTTCTTGATCAAGTGAGCGAAGCCATTCGCGTTCAACCCCAATGGGTTGGCCCGGTCGAACAGGCGCTGGCTCAGTTGCCCCAGCGTGTGCGGGGTGAAAAGAGGGAACATCTGGCTCATATGCCGGGTAAGGGGGCGGGGAAAGGGTACTTGGGGCACCACGAGCCAGTTATCCAGTTGGGCGTTGTATTCCACGATTCTGGGTTGTTCCAGGTTGGCATTCGCGAGGACATCTTCGAACTGCGCGAACGTCGAGTGCGGTCGGTTTGCCGGTGTAATGACGGTCTTGGCGCCTTGTACGGCGATGACGGTATCGCCGGGCAGAATCGCGTAGTAATGCTCGCCGATCTTGATGTAGTCCTGTAACGCCTGGCTGGGGGTGGCGTTGCTCCGCCGCCAGATGCCCGGGCGTCCCGGTACGGCGGTCATTGCCTGGTGTTCAAAGGCTTGCCCCCACTCCAGGAAGCGCTCGGCGGCCGGGCGTTGGGTGACCGTGGGCGGCGCGGGCGGCCGGTGCGGGCCGGGCGCGGGGTCGATTGTGCCGGCCGCGTGTGAGCCCGGCAGGTCTGTGCCTCTCAAACGTGCCCAGAAGCGCTCCTGGGAAATGCGCAGGTAGGTGAAGCTTGTATCGAGCTGGTCTGGCGCCAGCCTGAGGTGCAGCACCGTTTGCATTTGATGTTCCAGCACGCGGTTCACGGGAAAATCGAATGACTCGAATACCCGTCGGGCCTGCTGCTGATCCAAATGCGGGAAGAGGTCTATCAAGGCTCTTTCGGGCTGGGTCGGGTAAGAGTTTCCACCGCGCAAGCCCAGGTACGGAGAGCGTATTTCCCACACACCTTGTGCGGTGCGGTAAAGCGGGTCGCCTTTATAAGCGCTGGGCGCCCGCCGTGGGTCCCTCAGCCGCCAGACTTGCGCATCGTTATCCCGGCGGATCGAATACCAACGCTTGTTCTCCAGCAGAAAATGCCGGGGCGCCTCATAGGTGCCCGGCGTCACAGTGTCTTGCACGTAAATCTGCTGACCCGCCCAGCCCGCCAGGGGGGAGATGCCTTCCGGCTTCTTCCTTAATGCCAGCATTGGGTTGATCGCACGGCCGCGACCTATGGCAGTACCTGTGGGCGTGACGCGCGCAGCTCCCATGACGCCATCCAGCACGGCCCCGACCATCTCACCCAAGGCACGCACGACGTACCCAGCGGCGGCCGCACGGTCGCCGAGCTGTGCGGCTTCCACGGCATTGATGATCGACAGCAGACTTCTGGACAGACCGACAGGCAACATCACCTTCACCGGGAAAAACAGGGTCGCGAAGTCCAGGGCCGCGGTGAGGACGGTCGTCGCGCTCTCGAGATTGGCCTCCTGGGTGCTGGTCGACTGTGCATTCGCGTCATTGATCACCGCCGACGCTTCTGCCTGGTAGGCCTCTTCAAGAAAATGATCGGCGATGCGGCTCAAGGCGATCACCGTCTCGTTGGCGCCGCCTTTGAGCAGGCGCTGGATACGCGGGCGTGCGCTGAGTTCTACGCGAACGGTCAAGTAGTCACGCCACGCCGCATGATTGATGAAGTCGCGGTGCATGGCCGATGCGTCGGCGTACTCGTGAAACAACCGCCCATTGGCGGCACCAGGGGTATACACCACTAGTGACGCGACACTCTGCGTCGCAGTGGAAAACACCAGGACGCCACGAACGCGTTCACCGCGCAGCTTCAGGCGGCTGACCATGATCCGGTGTTCTTCGACGGTAGGGCGCTTGTCGTCATCGACAGGCCCGGCGAGGGCGCTCATCACCCACTTGTAGCCGCGGTCCAGGCGGTCCGGCAGGAAGTCACCGGCGATTTTCGCTTCGATGGCGTCCACCCGCAGTTGCAGGGCCATGCACCGGACGTAACGATCTTGCTCGGCTTGCGCTTCGTCGGAACTGATCAGGCGCTTTTTCAGGAATTGCTCGTAGCTGTTGCCAATGTTGACGCTGCGCACCAGGTCTTTGATTTGCTGCATCGTCAAGGCGGAGTAAGGTTTCTGTTCGGTGTCCGTCAGCCGCGAAAAGTGGGTGAAGTTGAGATCCAGCCATTCGACGTTTTCAAGCGCCAACTCCGTCAGGCTGAGTGCGCGCTGCGTGTAGACCGGCGTGCCTGGCTCAGATGGATGCGGCTTGCCGCCGGGCACATAACTGCCGGTAGGCCGAAGCGCATAGGTTTTGGTGTGGATGATGAGGGTGTCGGGGTCGACCGCCAGGCTGTGGTCGTCGATAAGTCGCTGGCGCAGTTGTTCATTGCTGTAGGACAGCAATACGGAGGGATCACTGAATTGGGACAACGAAGGCAGCCCTTCCGACACGGTCAGGCCTTGTAATTCATCGGTGTAGTCCTTCACCGCATGCGCCCAGGTCTGCTGGTCGTCACGGCTTGCTTCCTTGAGAAACTGCTGGAGTTGGCGCCGCAGTTTCTTGGTGTGCCGGGCTATCAATACCCCACCGACGTCGAATGCGCGGGTGAAATCGGTCACCCTGTCGAGACTTGCCGGCAAGAGCCAGGCATCCAGCGTTGCGGCCTGACGCTGGTAGTGAGTGACCATCCAGGTGAAGTCCGCTTGCGTCCGTTCATGCAGTGAGTCCTGGCTATAGAGGAAGATCGATTCCAGCCGCTCGATGTAGCGAAATTGACCGCTGGCGATCTGTTGTTGATGAAACGCCAGGCCGCTCGCCCGGTCGTTTTCGCCCATCAAGCCCAGAATATCGGTGAACGCTTGGGGGTCGTTGAGTCGACGATGCAATTCGCGATCGAGGCTTGCCAGCGAATCGAAGGCTTCGAAGCCGCTGTTCGGCAGAAACAGCAAGACGCTGCCGACATTGGCCTGGGGTGTGATGTCACGCACCTGCGGTGGCGGCTCCTCACCCGCGCGGTGTACCTGGTCATCGTCCTGGTCACGGGCCGTGAGCACGAATGCGCCATACAGCGGGATATCCCGGGACAATTTGTCCTTGACCGCCAGCCCGTAGGCACAGGGACGATAGCCGTTCAAGGCACGACGGGATGCGGCATCCGGGTAGCCCATGACGCGCAGGAGCAGCAACTCGCTCGCTACATCGAGCACGCCATCAAGCTTCAACAGTTCCGCTTCGGCCCTCATTACGTCCAGGCGTTTCTCGGCCAGCCATTGCTTGCAGGTCTGCGTATCGTGGGGGCCGATGGGGGCGTTCCAGAAGTGCTCCACATAGGTCTTGAAGCCCACGGCCAGGGTGCTGGTGAAGGTGTCGAGAAAACGGTCGAATGCTTGCGGGGTAAGACCCTGTACGGCACCGTCGTCACGGCCGTCGCTGGTCAGGTGGAAATGGGTCGGTTGCCCGGCATAGTGGGCGGCCTGTCGGGTGACCAGGCGTTCCACGACCGCATCCAGGAGGGTGGGTAGTAACGGGGTGGATGCGTCCTGCCGTGCGGTGGTGGTCGTGTTTGCTCCATGAGCTGTGGGCGCGGGGTCGATCCTGAGAAATGTCTTGGTCAGGTCGAGGGGCGTGGCCAGTGTGTTGAACGATTGATTGAACGCGTCCTGCACAAAGCTGCGGAAGGTGGGTTGTCGTTGGAACTGCTCGTTGATTTGGGCATTCAGCGTCTGGATTTTTTCGGTCAGGCGCGTTTCCCGGCGGCTGTCGCGTGTGTGCAAAGTGGTGAGCATCGGGCCGGATAGGGCGTTGCTGTATCCCATGGCAATTACCTGCAAAGAAAGGTGAGCGGCCATGGTGGTGCTGGCGCGGGCACGCCGTGCGCTACTCAGGTAACACGTCAAGGCGGCACCTGGGAGGCGTCTGTCGCGGCGACGGAATGTTTGCGTGGCGCAGCGGTCCCAGCCTGGTAAGCCCCCATCATTGAAGGAGCACCCATGAAATCCAGATCCCTCGCTGCCTGCCTGCTGGTCGCCACCAGCCTGTCCACCGCCAGCTTTATCGTGCAGGCCGGTGACACCCCACAGGAAACCGTACAACCTTCGAACATCAATACCCGTGACTTGAAAGAAGGTGACCGTGCCCCGGATATCCTGATGCGCAAGGAGTCGGCCGTCAGCGACTGGAAAAAGCGCGGTCTCAAACAGCCTGAAGAAGACAGCCAGTGGGCGCGGGTAGGCGATAAGTTCGTGCTGCTCAAAACCACCAACGGCACCATTCTCGAGATCACCCCTGTCAAGAAATGACCTTGCATTTGTGCCCTGTTCCTGAGTTAAGGTAGCCGGCTGAAACGGCCGTGTTACCTTCAAGGAAAGAGAGCAGGATGCTTGCGACAATAAGAAACTACCCCCGCACTGTTAACCTGTTGCTGTCCGCCACATTGCTGCTCACGCTGGCCAAGGCAATCACGTTTCCCTACCTGGTGATCTACCTCACCCACCATTTTTCCCTCGACATCACCCAGGTTGGCCTGGTGATCGGCAGTTCGTTGATCGTCGGCTCGCTGCTCAGTGTGTATGGCGGTTTCCTGGTCGACCGTATCAACAGTTATCGGTTGTTGCTGACCTTCAGCGTGCTATTTGTGCTGGGCTTTGTCGGTACTGTTCTGGCCCAGAACATCTGGGCGTTCTACAGCTGCCTGATCCTGATCAACCTGGCTTATGCGGTGATCGATATCGCGGTCAAGGCCGGTTTTGCCAGCCTGTTGCCCGAAGACGCCCGCAGCGAAGTGTTTTCCATCAAGTACACCCTGACCAACATCGGTTATGCGGTTGGGCCCGCTTTCGGGGCGGTGCTGGCCAAGCTGGATATCAGCGTGCCGTTTATCCTTTCGGCGCTGTTGGGGGTAGGGTTTTTCCTGCTGTATTGGCGCTGGGGCGACCGTACCCTGGCCACCGTTGATGCCACGCAAAAGCCGGTGCCATTCCTTGCCGTCGGGCGAGTACTTTTAAGGGATCATCGTCTCGTGTGCTTCACTCTCGGCGGTGTACTCAGTGCCGTGGTGTTCGGCCAGTTCACCGCGTGGCTGTCGCAATACCTGGTGACCACCACCACCGCCGAATACACCTACACCGTGGTCAGCGCCGTGCTGACCACCAACGCGGTGTTGGTGATTGCCCTGCAATACCTGATCGGGCGGCGTATATCGCACCGTTACCTCGGCCAGTGGCTGGTCGCGGGCCTGGGCATGTTCATGCTGGGGATCATCGGGTTTGCGCTGTCCACCAGCGTACTGTGGTGGGTGCTGGCGATGGCGGTGTTCACCGTGGGGGAGATCATTGTGTTCCCGGCCGAGTACATGTTCATCGACCGGATCGCTCCGGACCACTTGCGCGGCATGTACTACGGGGCACAGAACCTGTCCAACCTGGGCGCCGCGCTGGGGCCGGTGTTGTGCGGGCTGGTGCTGGCCAGCCTGCCGGCCCATTACATGTTCTGGATGCTGGGAGCGTTTATCGTCGGGGGCGGGGTGTTCTACTTTATTGGGGCGTCGTTGAAGGCAAGTCATCCAGCGTGAGCTTGCCCATGGTGTTGCTCTGCAGTTCGTAACGCAGCTCTTCCACCATCTTTTCCACTTCTTGCGGGGTCTGCAGGCGGTTGGTGCTGATCCCGGTGACGACCAGGTCGACCCGGCCGGTTTCGGCGTCATAGACCTTGAGGGTCAGGGACGCATCCCGGCACAGGGTGAACTCGCACGTCAGCGGCGACAGGCCTTCTTCGATGCAGTTTCGCAGTTGAGAGAGGGTAAACATGCGGGTTCCTTCAGGCATTCAGTTTGATACCTTGAAGGTTATTGACTAGCCGTCGCCGCAATAAGGCGAATTCGCACTAGGTGCACTAGTGCATTTGCACTGTCACGGCTTGTTTTTGACCCGCAATTCCCCGGCGAACAGCCCACGTTCACGGGCCCAGACGATGGCAGCGCTGCGGCTGTGCACCCCCAGTTTGGAGTACACCGTGGCCACATGATTACGCACGGTGTTGGGCGCCAGTTTCAGGCGCGAGGCGATCTCCTTGTCGGCCAGCCCCTCACAGATCAGGCCCAGTACATCGCGCTCGCGGGCGGTAAGGTCGGTAAAGGCCACGTTCGTTTGGCTGGCGCTGTTGACGCTCTTGGCGTTGGCCAGTTTTTCGATCAGCGTCTGGCTGAACCACGAGGCGTCCTGCATCACTTCCTCGATGGCCGCCACCAGCTCCAGCTCCGAGCGTTTGCGTTCGGTGATGTTCATCATCACCATCAGGTAGCAGGGCACGTCCTGGATGATCACGGTGTCGGCGGAGACCACGCAGTCGATCACCTCGTTGCCTTTCTTGCGCACCTTGAGGTCCTGGCCGTCGAGGTTGCCGGCTTTTTCCAGGCTGGCGAACAACTGTGCGGCAGCCTGGGGGCTGTCGATAAAGTCGATGTCCTCGATCGATTTGCCGATCAGCTCTTCACTGATGTAGCCGGTGATGCTCATGAAGGCTTCGTTGATATCCACCACCTGGCGGTTACCGGCGCTGCACACCAGGGTCGGCACCGGAGTCAGGCGGAAGGATTTGGCGAAGCGCTCCTCACTCTGACGCAGGGCAATTTCCGCTTTGCGCCGTGGCTCCAGGTCCATGAAGGAAAACAGCATGCAGTCCTCTTCGTTCATGTCCAATGGCTGGCCAGCAACGATTACCAGCTTGCTGCCGCCTCCGGGCAGCCGTAGCTCCGCCTGCATCTGCGGGATGGTCGCGCCTTCGCCCAGGCGCTGGATGGCCAGGTCCTTGCGTTCGGCCTGTTCCAGTACATCCAGTTCATACACCGATTTGCCGATGACCTGGTCGCGGTTGTAGCCGGTCATCTCCAGGAAGCCCTGGTTGACCTTGATATAGCGCAGGTCGCTGAGGCGACAGATCACCGCCGGCGCCGGGTTGGCATTGAAGGTTTTTTCGAAGCGCTGCTCGGCGCTGGCCCACTCGGTGGCGTCGCTGAGGATCAGCACCAGCAGTTCCGGTTCACCGTGGGAGTCGGTGATCACCAGGCTGCGCAGGCGGTGCACCCAGGTTTTTTCTTCGTCGGCGGTGGGCGTGACTTCCACCACCACGTCGCTGAACTCATCGCCCGCCGCGGCCCGGGCCAGCGGGTAGTTGTCTGCCTGCACCGGGTGGTTGTTGCGGTAGCGCAGGGCAAAGCGTTCGGCGTATTGCTGCCCGTTGGCCCCCAGCCCCATCACGTCACCCACGCCATGCATGGTCAGCGCGGCCTCATTGGCCCACAGGATGGTCTGGTCGACCTCGGCCAGAATCACCCCGTCGGACAGGCCGGAGATGATCTGCTGCAACTGGCGGCGGTTGGTTTCCTTGGCAAGCACATCCTGGGTCATAGGTCTTCCTGAGAGTGGGCGCATGGAATTACGACACCTGGGGCTCAGGATAGTGCAGGTGCACCAGGCGCAGACCTGCGTAAAATGCCCGTTTCATACGTATCAGGCACAGGTGCATTTTGAGCGCAGGCAAAGCCGTCGGACTGTTGTTACTCACCTCACTGCTGACGGCGTGCGGCACCTCGCCGCCACGTACGCCAAATGATCTGTGCGGCATCTTCCGCGAAAAAGACGACTGGTACGACGCTGCCAAAGTCACGCAAAAACGCTGGGGCGTACCGATCCAGATGCCGTTCGCGATCATGTATCAGGAGTCCGGCTTCCATCAGGACGCCTTGGCCCCGCGTAAATACCTGCTGTGGATCATTCCCTGGGGCCGCGTCTCCACCGCCGCCGGCTACGCCCAGGCCAAGGACGAGGTGTGGAACGACTACCGCAAGAGCACCGGCCGCAGCGGCGCCAGCCGCCAGGACTTCGACGACGCCATCGACTTTGTCGGCTGGTACATGGACAAGACCTACACCATCAACGGCGTCTACAAATACGACGCCTACGGCCAGTACCTGAACTACCACGAAGGCTGGGGCGGCTATCGCCAGCGCACCTACGCCGCCAAGGCCTGGCTGCCACCGGTAGCCAGCAAGGTACAGGCGCGGTCGCAGATGTATGCGGCGCAATATGCGCGGTGCAAGGATGACTTGGGGCGGGGGTTCTGGAGTCGGTTCTGGCGGTGGTTGTGATGCAGTGATTTAACCCTGGTGGTGAGGTTGCTTGTGTGGCGAGCGGGCTTGCCCCGCGTTGGGCTGCACAGCAGCTCCCAACAGCCTCCGCGAAGCATTTGAATACCGCATTCGCTCTTATTGGGGCCGCTGCGCAGCCCAACGCGGGGCAAGCCCGCTCGCCACTGGGTTTAGCTGGGCTGCATACACTCCAGCGACCGATCCACCATCACGCTTGCCATGTCCACCAAGTGCATGACCGACAGCACCAATGTGCGTGACGTCCCGTCCAGTTGATCCCCTGCCGTCTGCGCAGCAACGGCGGCACAACGCAACACGCTGCTGGCGTGGGCCAGGGCGTCTTCGAAGCTGAGGTCGGGGGTGGTGGTGAAGAGTTTCAGGTCTGAGGCGGGTGGGGCGGGGACAGGTTTGTCCATAGGTTCAACTCCTAATCAAAGTTGGAATGTCACCACCATCGCTACCAAACGATTTTTAAGGTGGTGACCGTACGCAGATTGGTAGACCGGTGATTAGGACCCGGTGCACCCGAAGGTGCCCTGCGCACGGCCACCATAACGCAGGGCCAAAAAAAAAGCGCCTTGCATAAGGGGGCGCTTAGCGCCTAATCACTCGTGGTCTACCAAACCCCGAGTCACTGAATTGGCAGTGACCGACGAAGACTAGCCACGTGACTTGAGCGGCGCAAGCGGTTGGGATTCTCTCGGAAACGTCCTGCGAGTTAAAGGGAAATGTCGTCGAAGCGACTCTTTCTACACTTGCCAAACCCACTCGATTCTGGGAAAACCCCACCCCTTGTATCGTCAACGAGCGCCCCATGAACACCGAAGAACTCCAAATCACCGACATCCGCCCCGGCACCGGTAAAGCCGTGGTCAAGGGCGCGCTGATCACCACCCAATACACCGGCACCCTGGAAGATGGCACGGTGTTCGATTCGTCCTGGGAACGCGGCAAGCCGTTCCAGTGTGTGATCGGCACCGGGCGTGTGATCAAGGGCTGGGACCAGGGCTTGATGGGCATGCAGGTCGGCGGTGTTCGGACCTTGTTCGTGCCGGCGCATCTGGCCTATGGCGAGCGGTCGATGGGCGCGCATATCAAACCCAACAGCAACCTGCGTTTTGAGATTGAGTTGCTGGAAGTACTGACGCGGGATGATTGAGACCTCCTGAATAAACACTTCCTGAACCCTCCCTGAAGAATCTTCTTATTCACCATACGGAAACTTTCCTACGGTTTACTCTCCCATCATCGGGGCGTAAGCTTCGCGCGTTTTCATCAATAGCGGAGACCCTCAGTGGGTACTTGTTCGAGTGACAGTAGTCGGCCGGTTTCAGTAACCGGCACAGGCTTGGCAAGGTAACGCGCATTTTTCCGATGCCGTTGTCTCGCCACTAAAAGCGAGAAGCGGCATCCCGGCAGCGGCCAGTCCTGGCACCTGCCCGAATCCCTCTCATCGACGCTGACCAGCACCCGGTTCACCTCGGGATGCTACAGACGCGCCTGTCCTTTGCGGCAGGCGGGCCAAAGTGGCTGTGCCTGTAAACAGGGCGCGGCGCACAGGGCAGTACCTGCACGACGGTTTTTTCCTCGCGCAGGAGTAACACCATGAACCTCACTCTGCTCAAAGAGTTCTTTGCCGGCTTCCTGCGGACCCGGCACATCGCCCGGCATTTCCGCCGCCTGGCGATGCTCGAAACCGTGACCGACGCCAGCGTCAGCCGCGAAGTGCCGCCGACCCTGGCGCAAACCCTGGTGGTCTCGGCCAACAGCAGTGCCGTGCAATTGCTCGGTACCCTGGGCAGTCACGCCGAGGGGTTGAATACCCAGGAAGCCGACGCCCTGCGCGTGCAATACGGCCTCAACGAAGTCGAGCATGAGCAGCCGCTGCCTTGGTGGGTGCACCTGTGGCACTGCTACAAGAACCCGTTCAACCTGCTGCTGACGTTGCTGGCGGTGATCTCGTGGCTGACCGAAGACATGAAGGCCGCCACGGTGATTTTCTCCATGGTGGTGCTGTCGACGCTGCTGCGTTTCTGGCAGGAGGCCAAGTCCAACAAGGCTGCCGATGCCCTCAAGGCGATGGTGAGCAACACCGCCACCGTGCTGCGTCGCGATGAAGCCAAGCGCATCGAACTGCCGATCAAGCAATTGGTGCCGGGCGACCTGATCGTGCTGTCCGCCGGTGACATGATCCCCGCCGATTGCCGCGTGCTCAGTGCCAAGGACCTGTTCGTCAGCCAAGCGGCGATGACCGGCGAATCGATGCCGGTGGAAAAGTTCGCCCAGCAGCAGGACGCCAAGACCCACAACCCGCTGGACCTGGAGAACATCCTGTTCATGGGCACCAACGTGGTGTCCGGCGCGGCGACGGCGGTGATCCTGACCACCGGCAACAGCACCTATTTCGGGGCGCTGGCCCAACGTGTAACCGCCACCGACCGTGCAACCACCTCGTTCCAGCACGGCGTCAACAAGGTCAGCTGGTTGCTGATCCGCTTCATGTTCGTGATGGCGCCGCTGGTGCTGTTCATCAACGGCTTCACCAAGGGTGACTGGACCGAAGCGCTGTTGTTTGCGCTGTCGATTGCCGTGGGCCTGACCCCGGAAATGCTGCCGATGATCGTGACCTCCACCCTGGCCAAAGGCGCGGTGTTCCTGTCGCGCAAAAAAGTCATCGTCAAGCGCCTGGACGCGATCCAGAACTTCGGCGCCATGGACGTGCTGTGCACCGACAAGACCGGCACCCTGACCCAGGACAAGATCTTCCTGGCGCGCCATGTGGACGTGTGGGGCGAAGAGTCCGATGACGTGCTGGAAATGGCCTACCTCAACAGCTACTACCAGACCGGCCTGAAAAACCTGTTGGATGTAGCGGTGCTGGAGCACGTGGAGGTGCATCGCGAGTTGAAGGTCGGCACCGCGTTCCAGAAAATTGATGAGATCCCGTTCGACTTCAACCGCCGCCGCATGTCGGTGGTGGTCGCCGAACAGGGTCAACCGCACCTGCTGATCTGCAAGGGCGCCGTGGAGGAAATCCTCTCGGTGTGCAACAACGTGCGCCATGGTGAAACCAATGAGGCGCTGACTGAAGAGTTGCTGGCGCGCATTCGTCAGGTGACGGCAGCGTTCAACGAAGAAGGCCTGCGCGTGGTCGCCGTGGCCGCACAGCCGATGGCACCAGGGCGCGATACCTACAGCCTGGCGGATGAGAAAAACCTCACGCTGATCGGCTACGTTGCCTTCCTCGATCCACCGAAGGAAAGCACCGCGCCCGCGCTCAAGGCGCTGAAAGCCCACGGCGTCGCCGTGAAAGTGCTGACCGGTGACAACGAACTGGTCACCGCCAAGATCTGCCGCGAAGTGGGCCTGGAGCAACAAGGCCTGCTGATGGGCAACGACATCGAGGACATGACTGACGCCGAACTGGCCAAGGCCGTGGAAACCACCAATGTGTTCGCCAAGCTGACGCCAAGCCACAAGGAGCGCATCGTGCGCCTGCTCAAGGCCAATGGGCATGTGGTGGGCTTCATGGGGGATGGCATCAATGATGCGCCAGCACTGCGTACTGCCGACATCGGTATTTCGGTGGACAGTGCGGTGGACATCGCCAAGGAAGCAGCCGACATCATCCTGTTGGAAAAGAGCCTGATGATCCTGGAGGAGGGCGTGCTGGAAGGCCGGCGCACCTTCGCCAACATGCTCAAGTACATCAAGATGACCGCCAGTTCCAACTTCGGCAATGTGTTTTCGGTGCTGGTGGCCAGTGCGTTCATCCCGTTCCTGCCGATGCTGCCGATGCATTTGCTGGTGCAGAACCTGCTGTATGACATTTCGCAGATTGCGATCCCGTTCGATAACGTCGATGACGAGATGCTGAGCAAACCTCAACGCTGGCAACCGGGAGATGTCGGCCGTTTCATGCTGTTTTTCGGGCCGATCAGTTCAATCTTTGACATCACCACGTTCGCACTCATGTGGTATGTCTTCGATGCCAACACCCCCGACCACCAGACCCTGTTCCAGTCCGGCTGGTTCGTGGTGGGGCTGCTGACCCAGACGCTGATCGTGCACATGATTCGCACCCCGAAGATTCCGTTCCTGCAAAGCCGCGCGGCGATGCCGTTGATGGCGATGACCGGCGTGATCATGGCGGTGGGGATTTTTCTGCCGATGGGGCCACTGGCGCACTACTTCAAATTGCAGGCGCTGCCGTCGCTGTACTTCGTGTTCCTGCCGGTGATCCTGCTGGCATACATGGCGCTGACCCAGGCGGTGAAGGGGTACTACATCCGTAAGTTTGGCTGGCAATGAACAGGGAAGATTTCCTATGCAAGCAATCAACAACATCAACCTCGAATCCCTGGTCGACACCCTGGTCAGCCTCACCGCAGCCTTCATCCTGGGTGGCCTGATCGGTTTTGAGCGTCAGTACCGCCAGCGCACGGCGGGCCTGCGCACCAACGTGCTGGTGGCGGTGGGCGCGGCGATTTTTGTCGACATGGCCAGCCGGCTCGGCGGTGCGGAAGGTGCGGTGCGGGTGGTGGCCTATGTGGTGTCGGGCATCGGCTTTCTAGGTGCCGGCGTGATCATGCGCGAAGAAGGCAATGTGCGCGGGCTCAACACGGCGGCCACCCTCTGGGCGTCGGCGGCGGTGGGCGCTTGCGCGGGTGCCGACCTGGTCCTCGAAGCGCTGCTGGGCACGCTGTTTGTGCTGGCGGCCAACACCTTGCTGCGTCCCATCGTCAATAACATCAACCGTCAGCCACTGGACGTGGTGTCGGCGGAAGTCACCAACATCTTGTACGTGGTTGCCCGGCGTACCCAGCAAAAGGCCGTTCTGGCTTTGCTGGAGGCCGAGCTGGCGCGCTGTAACTACCCGGCCAGCGATGTGGATGTGCGGCCTTTTGGCACGGAAGAAGTGGAAATCGAAGCCACCCTGGCCGTGACCTCGGTAGACGGTGATGAGCTGGACGCCCTGGTGGCGCGAATCTCGATGTCGACCCTGGTGGTGCAAGCGTTCTGGAGCCCCAGTACCACCGAGTAGTCCCCGCCTGTCAGGCCTTGCCCCGCGCTCAGCTGGTCATGCTATGACTAGGAAAAGTCCTACAAGCATTGGAGACTATCCCTTCATTTGACCGGACACGCCGTTGTTAAGGTTGCGCGCTTGCGTCTTCCCAGGAGGCAGGGCGCAGCTCTACGTGTTTAGCGTGTTCTATCAAAAGGAGGGGTCTGTACTGCCTGAGGTGTCATGCAGAGTAATCAGTACCGTTTGTCGGAACTGTTACTTTTCACAGGTAGATAGGTCCCGTGTGATATGTAAGCGTACTGATCCCTCGGGGAGTCTTATGAGCAAAGCTTTAATTGTGGACGATCACCCTTTTATCCGCGCCACCGTGAAGTACCTGTTGAAGCAGGAGGGCTTCGATACCATCTTTGAAGCGGGCAACGGCGCCGACGCCATGCAGATTGCTCGGGAGGAGCGCCCGGATCTGGTTATCCTCGATCTGGCAATGCCAAAGCTTGGTGGGCTGGAGGTGATCAGCCGGATAAAGGCGCTGGGACTGCCCTGCAAGATCCTGGTGCTCACGTCCTACCTGGCGGTATTTTTCTCAACTCGCTGCATGCGTGCCGGGGCCATGGGCTTTGTTGCCAAGACCGGTGAACTGGACGAATTGCAAAAGGCGATCAGAGCCATCAGGGCCGGTTACAGTTGCTTCCCGAGCACGGCCACCAGTTCAGTTCGCCGCGACGATTTGCAGACCACCGAACAGGAGTTGGTGGAGGCGCTGTCCGACCGCGAATTGACGGTACTGCAAAAACTGGCGCTGGGCCTGGGCAACAAGGAAATCGCAGAGGATATGCTGTTGAGCCACAAGACCATCAGCACCTACAAGACCCGCCTCAAAGAGAAGCTGCGCATGTCCTCGGTGGTGCACCTTTCCAAGTTTGCCCAGCGCAATCATCTGATCTGAAATGACCACCTCCCGGCTGGTGACATTCACGGCCATCCTGCTGATGGGGCTGTTGCCCTGTGCAGCGATGGCCCTGGACGAACCGCATGCCCTTCGACTGCTCGGCCATTCCACCCTGGAGCACCCAACAGTAGCGCTGGATGACAGCGACTGGCAGTGGTTGCGCGAGCGCCGCAGGTTGGTGATGGGCGTGTCGGCACCCGACTACGCACCGTTCGACCTGAGCAACGACAACGATTTTGAAGGCATCACGGCTGACTACACGTGGCTGATCAGCCTGATCTTGAATGTACCTATCGAGGTTCGGCGCTACGACACCCGTGATGAAGTGATCGAGGCGCTCAAGCTGGGCGAGGTGGATCTGGTGGGGTCGGCCAATGGTTATGAGGCGGCCGACAAGGCGTTGGTACTGTCGCGTTCCTACGCCAATGATCAACCGGTGCTGGTGACCCGCACGGGTGAAAGCCATTCCTTGAGCGCCGACCTGGCCGGCAAGCGCGTGGCGATGCTCTACCACTATATGCAACCCGAAGCTGTCCAGGCCTTTTACCCCCAGGCGCAACTGTTGTTGTACGGTTCGACTCATCAGGCTATCGGCGCCGTGGCTTTCGGCCAGGCGGATGTCTACCTGGGCGATGCCATCAGCGCCCGCTATCTGATCAACAAGAACCACCTTAATAACGTGCGCATGGCAGACTTTTCCGCGCTGGAGGTCAACCCGTTCGGGTTCGCGTTTACTGCCGACAACCAGCGTCTGTTGACGATCATCAATGCCGCGCTGGCTGTTATCCCGGCCAGCCAGCAGATGGAAATCCTGCGTCGCTGGAGTGCCGGCGGCAGTGGGTTCCTGGAGGCTGACCGATTACGCTTGAGTGACAGCGAGCAGCGTTGGCTGGAGAAGCATCCCCGGGTGAGAGTGGCAGTACTGGATAAGTTCGTGCCGCTGTCATTTTTCAATGAGCAAGGGCAGTTCATGGGGTTGAGTGACGAGGTATTGTCGCGGATCAGCTTACGCACGGGCTTGAAGTTCGAAGTGGTGCAGGGCAGTTCGCTGCCTCGGCAAGTCGACGAGGTCAGCGCCGGCCAGATGGACATGCTGGCGGTGATTACGCCCAGTGTCGAGCGTTCCGAAAAGGTGCGCTTTACCCGGCCCTACCTGTCCAATCCCTATGTGCTGGTGGTGCGCGCTGGCGACGAGCGTCTGCTGACTCTGGAGGACATGCCTGGCAAACGCCTGGCGTTCATTGGCGGCAACAGCCTCGCCGCGCAGATCGCCCGGGACTATCCAGGGATCGAGTTTGTCGACGTCGAGAACCCGGAGCAGGCCATGGAATGGGTGGCCAAGGGGAGTGCCGACGCGACAGTCATTTCATTGATCAGCGCACGCTACATGATCACGCGCAACTATCGCGATCGGCTGCGTATCACCAGCACGGTGGGTACGGAACCGGCGCGGATTGCCTTCGGCGTCAACCGCAGCCAGTTGGAGTTGTATTCGATCCTCGAGAAGGCGTTGTTGAGCATTACGCCGGAAGAGATGGACGAACTGACCAATCATTGGCGCAGTGAAATCATTATTGAAGACAGCTACTGGGTCAGTCATCGCAACGTGATTATCCAGGGGTTTGGCCTGGCCGCGCTGTTGTTGCTGATCACCCTGGGCTGGGTGTTCTACCTGCGCAACCTGATTCACAAGCGTGCCCAGGCCGAACGCGCCTTGAGCGACCAGATGCGCTTTATGAGCGTTCTGATCGACGGCACGCCTCACCCGATTTATGTGCGCGACCGCCAGGGGCGCTTGATGGCGTGCAACAACGCGTACCTTGACGTGTTCGGCTTCAAGCTGGAGGACGTGATCGGCAAGACTGTTGTGGAGACCGATACGGGCAACCCGCCCCAGGCCCAGTCGTTCCATGCGGACTACCTGGACTTGATGGAGCGCGGTGAGCCACAGATTCATGACCGAGTGCTGAAGGTGCCCGGTGGCGGTGTGCTGACGATTTACCAGTGGATGCTGCCGTACCGTGATAGCAACGGCAACGTGGTGGGCATGATTGCCGGCTGGGTGGACGTGAGCGAGCGCCAGCGCCTGTTGGGTCAGTTGCGGGAGGCGAAGGAAGACGCGGACGCCGCCAACCGTGCCAAGACCACGTTCCTGGCGACGATGAGTCATGAGATCCGAACGCCGATGAACGCAGTGATCGGCATGATCGAACTGGCGCAGAAAAATGCTGAGCAGGGGCACGTCGATCGAGATGCGCTGGAAGTGGCATCGATGGCCTCGCGCAGTTTGCTGGAGTTGATCGGCGATATCCTGGACATTGCGCGAATCGAAACCGGTCACTTGTCCCTGACTCTGGAGCCGGCCAACCTGCACGAGCTGTTGGCCTCTGTGGCGCGGGTGTTCGAAGGGCTGGCGCGGGATAAAGGCCTGTCGCTGAACGTAGAGCTCGACCCGATGATCGACCGACTGGTACTGATCGATCCGTTGCGCTTCAAGCAAGTGGTGTCGAACCTGTTAGGCAATGCGATCAAATTTACCTACTCTGGCCAGATACGCCTGTGTGCCCAAGCCGCATCGGTGTTGGCCGGTGAGCATTTGAACCTGCGGCTCTGCGTGGAAGATGAGGGGATTGGCATCAGTGCCGAAGATCAGCAGCGTTTGTTCAACCCGTTTATCCAAGGCAGCAATAACGAGCAATCGGCACGCAGCGGCTCGGGCCTGGGGCTGGTGATCAGCCGTAACCTGTGCGAGATGATGGGCGGCCAACTGCACCTGAGCAGCGTGCTGGGCAAGGGGACGCGGGTGGATGTGACACTGGCACTGGCGTTGACCACGGCAGCACCGGTTGGCTCACCGGTCCCCTGTGTTCCTGCCACGCAGGCATTGCAGCTTCTGGTGGTCGATGATTATCCGGCCAACCGCTTGCTTCTGGCTCGACAGTTGACCTTCCTGGGGCATCAGATCGTTACAGCCGAGGATGGCGCCGAAGGCTTTGCACGTTGGCAAACCGGGCATTTTGATGGGGTGATCACCGACTGCAATATGCCTGTCATGGACGGCTACACGTTGGCGCGTGATATTCGTGCCCAGGAACGGCAACGTGGCCTTGTGCCCTGCCTTCTGCTGGGATTCACCGCCAATGCCCAGCCGGAGGAGGTCGAGCGCTGTCGACAGGCCGGTATGGACGGTTGCCTGTTCAAGCCGACGGGGCTTGACGATCTACGTGCGGCCTTGGCGTCGCGCACGGCCAGCGCTGTAACGGGAGAAGCCAAAGCGCAATTTGATTTGAGCTCGCTGGTGATGCTGACAGGCGACGACGCGGCCGTGCTCAACGAGTTGCTGGCACCCTTGCTCATTAGCCTTGCAGAGGACCTCCGAATGCTGTCGACCCTGCAGGACCGGGCCGATTTCGCCAAGTTGTATGACCTGGCCCATCGTGTCAAAGGCGGTGCGCGCATGGTCAAGGCCCAGGCGCTGATCACCTGTTGCGAGGCTTTGGAGGATGCGTGCGAAAGGCGCGACGGCGATGCGGTGGCGGTGGCGGTTGCGGCATTGAGCGTGGCTATCGATGGTTTGCATCATGACCTGAGCCAGTACTGCAAGCAGGCTTGACCGAAGCGGGCAACCGTTCGGCGAATTTGGGAGAACTCCTACATGGAACGGGAACAAGCCTGATTTTGTCGTCGGTATATGTCTGGAGAATGGGCCTCGCTCACTGACGAGCACTGCCTGCCCAGGGGTTCGCCATGCCAAACAAAGCACTGACCATCCTGATTGCCGATGAGCAACACCTGCAACGCCTGTACATCGAAAAAATGCTCAACCAGTTGGGTTATCACCGCATCGTACCGGTGCAGACCTTCGAAGAGGTCCAACTGCTCACCGCCATTCCGGCACAGCCTTTCGATGTGCTGATCATCAACGCGGGGCTGGCGATCCACACTTGCGGTCCTCAACCCCAGGTGCATCATGTGCTGGTCTATGACCACCTGGACCTGGGCCTGTCTGCCGACGCAACGCCGGCGGTGCTGGTACGCCTGCCTGGTGTGCCGGACAACGTCAATCTCGAACACTTCATGGACATCATCGACCCACCCGCAGCCGCTACGGGCCTGCGCGTACTGCCGTGGCTGCGGGAATTATCCCGCACGCCTGTGGCCGGGGTTTAGTCCCACTGGGGGGCGATACCCTTGGGGCTGGTGAGGCGATGGCCGCGTTCCAGCTCGGCCATCTGCGCCATGTCGGCAGGGCTCAAGGTCAGTTGCAGGGCCTTGAGGTTGCTTTCCAGGTTGGCGCGTTTGGTCGACGAAGGGATGACTGCATAACCCAGTTGCATCGCCCAGGCCAGTGTCACTTGCGCCGGGGTCGCCTGATGGCGCTCGGCGATTTGTCGGATCACCGGGTCCTTGAGCACTTCGCCGTAGGCCAGGGTCATGTAGGACGTGATCTGGATACCGTTGGCGGTGGCGAAGTCCACGACCTTGCGGTTTTGCAGGTAGGGGTGCAGCTCGATCTGGTTGGTGGCGATATTCTCCGCACCTACTGCCGCAATCGCTTGTTTCATCAGGTCGACGGTAAAGTTGGAAATGCCGATCCGGCGGGTCAGGCCCAGGCGCTTGGCCTCCAGCAACTGGCCCATGAATTCGGCGACAGGCACCTGGTCTTCCGGCGAGGGCCAGTGGATCAGGGTGAGGTCAAGGTAATCGGTTTTCAGTTTGCGCAGGCTCTCGCGCAGGCTGGGAATCAACTGGCCTTCGGCGAAGTTGGCGATCCAGATCTTGCTGGTGATGAACAGCTCATCGCGCGGGATGCCACTGTCGGCAATGGCCTGGCCAACATCGGCTTCGTTCTCATAGATTTGCGCGGTGTCGATGACGCGGTAGCCCAGCTCGAGGCCGGTGCTGACGGAATCGATCACCACCTGGCCTTGCAGACGGAAGGTGCCGAGGCCAAAGGCCGGAACGTTTTGCGTAGTGGACATCAGTAACTCCTGAAGGGGGGTGAACAATGGAGTCGAGTATCCGCCTGTCGTTCCTTCGGAAAAACCGTCGAATCCGAAAAGGACTCTTTACCGCAGATCACGAATTTACTGGGGGGGATGGGTGTCGCCGGGCTACCGCGACTGATGTAGAGTCGTGCTGCCGACTCAACCCAAGGAAATCGCCGCATGACCCAGGAATCCCGTTTCTCCCGGATGGACCCGGAAGTGCGCAAGGCCCATCTGGTCCAGGCCACGCTCACCTGTCTCAAGCGCGATGGTTTCCAGGGTGCGTCGATTCGCAAGATCAGTGCCGAGGCCGGGGTGTCGGTGGGGCTGATCAGCCATCACTATTCGGGCAAGGATGAGCTGGTGGCCGAGGCCTATCGCACCATCACCGACCAGGTCATGGGCCTGTTGCGCGCGACCATGGCCAAGGCGCCGCCGAACCCTCGGGAGCGCCTGTCGGCGTTGTTCCAGGGCTCGTTTTCCGCCGAACTGCTCGACCCGCACCTGCTGGACGCGTGGCTGGTGTTCTGGGGCGCGGTAAAGACCGCACCGGCGATCAACCTGGCGCACGAGCATTCCTACGGCGAGTACCGCACCATCATGCGCTCCGCCCTGACCGACATGGCCAGGGAGGAGGGCTGGAAGCACTTCGACGCCGACCTCGCCGCCATCGGCCTGAGCGCATTGCTCGATGGGTTGTGGCTGGAGTCGGGGCTCAACCCCGGTACGTTTACGCCCGAACAGGGCATCCAAATCTGCGAAGCCTGGGTGGATGGCCTGCAGGCTGGCGGTCGCCAGCGTTACCAGCTCAAACCCTGAGCCTTCTCCAGCCACCTGAACGCCAGGTTCAGGCAGGCCGTTTCCCTCCTGAAAAAATTTGCTGTTGGCTGATTGCCTTCTTGCTGAACACTTGTTTAGTATCGCCTCATGTCGCACCCCTCAGGTCAAATAAAACAATTCGAGGACGCCATGACTGCCGAATCGCCCGTGCTCACTCATGTAGAAGCTGGTGTTGCCTGGATCACCCTCAACCGTGGTCCGCAGCGCAACGCTCTGGACATCCCCACCCTCAAGCACCTGCATGCCTTGCTCGATGCCTTCAATACAGACGTCGCTGCGCGCGCGGTGGTATTGACCGGTACTGAGCGAAGCTTCTGCGCCGGTGCCGACCTGGCCGAGTGGGCGGATGCCGAAGCTCGCGGTGCCCTCGAAACCTACGGCTGGACCGAAACCGCCCACGCGCTGATGACGCGCCTGCACACTCTCGATAAACCCACGATTGCCGCGATCAACGGCACCGCCGTCGGTGCGGGCATGGACCTGACCTTATGCTGCGACCTGCGCATAGCGGCCCAATCGGCGCGCTTCAAGGCTGGTTACACCCGCATGGCCTACTCGCCGGACGCGGGCGCCAGTTGGCACTTGCCGCGCCTGATTGGCAGCGAACAGGCCAAGCGCCTGTTGTTTCTCGACGAGCTGTGGAGTGCCGAGCGTGCCTTGGCCGCGGGATTGGTCGGTGAAGTCGTCGCCGATGACCAGCTCAATGCCTACACCACCGAACTCGCCACACGCCTGGCCAACGGCCCGACCTTCGCCTTCGCCCAGACCAAGACCCTGCTGCGTGAAGGTGCCGGGCGCAGCCTGCCCGAACAGTTGCAGGCCGAACGGGCGGCCGGCCTGTTGTGCGGGCGCAGTGCCGATGGCGCCGAGGCCTTGCGCGCGTCCGTGGAAAAACGCCTGCCGACTTTTTACGGCCAATAACACCACCACCTCCGAGCAGGTAGCGCCATGCATTTCCAACTCAGCCAAGAACAAGACATGTTGGTGGACGCGGTACGCAGTTTTGTAGCCAAGGAATTGTTGCCCCATGAGGCGGCGGTGGACCGTGCCGATGAGGTCTCTCCCGAGCTGGCCGCGCAGATCCGCGACAAGGCCATCGCTGCTGGCTTCTACGCCTTCAACATGCCGGAGGCGGTGGGGGGCGGTGGCCTGGACTATCTGTCCCAGGCCCTGATCGAGCGGGAATTGTCCAAGGTGTCGTGGGCGCTGCATGTGTTTGTTGCGCGGCCGTCCAAGATCCTCATGGCGTGTACGGGAGCACAGATTGGCGACTACCTGCTGCCGTGTGTGCAGGGCAAGAAAATCGACTGTTTCGCCCTCACCGAACCCGGCGCCGGCTCCGACGCCAATGCCATCAAGACCCGCGCCGTACAACGTGGCGATGAGTTCGTGATCAACGGCAGCAAGCACTTTATCAGCCATGCCGGGCACGCCGATTTCGCCATCGTGTTTGCGGTCACCGACACCTATGAACACAACGGTCGGCAGCGCAACGCCGTGACCGCGCTCCTGGTGGATCGCGGCACGCCCGGCATGACCATCCGCCGTGGCCCCAAATGCGTGAGCAACCGGGGTTATCACACCTATGAACTGTTCTTCGACGACTGCCGCGTACCGGCTTCCAAGGTACTGGGCGAAGTGGGCAAGGGCTGGGACGTGGCCAACGCCTGGCTTACCGCCGGCCGTGTGATGGTGGCCGCCAACTGCGTCGGCCAGGCCCAGCGCGCGCTGGATGTGTCGCTGCAATGGGCGGCGGACCGCAAGCAGTTCGGCCAGCCCATCGGCACTTATCAAGGCGTGAGCTTCAAGCTGGCGGACATGGCCACACAGATCCGCGCAGCAGAACTGCTGACCCTGCACACCGCCTGGAAGATGGACCAGGGCAGCATGACCGATGGTGAGGCCGGCATGGCCAAGCTGTTTGCCAGTGAAACCCTGGGCAAGGTCGCCGACGAGGCGGTGCAGATTTTCGGCGGCATGGGCCTGATGGAGGAAGGGCCGGTGGAGCGCATCTGGCGCAACGCACGGATCGAGCGGATCTGGGAAGGCACCTCGGAAATCCAGCGCCATATCATCGCCCGTGAACTGTTGCGGCCGCTGTTGCGCTGATCGGCGCGGAGAACGCTTATGTCTCAGGCTATTCGCGACAACCTCAAGCGCCTGCTGGCGCCCCGGCACCTGGCATTCGTCGGCGGCCGCAGCATGGCCCGTGCGCTCAAGCGCTGCGCCGAAGGTGGTTTTAACGGGCCGATGTGGCTGGTCAACCCGCAGCATGACCGCCTCGACGGCATCCCTTGTGTACGCCGTGTGGCGGATTTACCGTGCGGGCCGGACGCGGTGTTTATCGCCACCAACCGCGAACTCACGTTGGCCTGCGTCGCCGAACTCGCGGCCATCGGCACGGGTGGCGCGATTTGCTACGCCTCAGGGTTTGCCGAGACCGGGGCCGACGGTGCCGTCCTGCAACAGCAGCTATTAAAGGCGGCGGGTGAGATGGCCTTGCTTGGCCCCAACTGCTACGGCCTGCTGGATTACCTGCACGGCGCAGCGCTGTGGCCGGTGGCTCATGGCGGCAAGGCGGTGGAGAAGGGCGTGGCGGTGCTGACCCAGAGCGGCAACTTCGCCTACAACCTGTCGATGAGCGACCGTTCGCTGCCGGTAGCCTACATGGCGTCGGTGGGTAACCAGGCGCAATTGGGTGTTGCCGAATTGATGGAGGTGCTGCTCGATGAACCGCGCGTCACCGCCATCGGCCTGCACCTGGAAGGGTTGAAAAATGTGCCGGGGTTTGCCCGTGCCGCCCACAAGGCCCTAGAAAAAGGCATTCCGATCATTGCGCTGAAAACCGGCGTGTCGCAGATCGGCGCCGAGCTGGCCTTGAGTCACACCAGTTCGCTGTCCGGCTCCGATGCGCTGTACGACAGCCTGTTTGCACGCTTGGGCGTGATTCGCGTGAGCGGACCGGTGAGTTTTGTCGAAACCCTCAAAGCTGCGGCATGCGGCAACCTTCCTGCGGGTAACCGCCTGATCGCGCTGGCCTGTTCCGGGGGCGATGCGGGGCTGATTGCCGACTATGCCGAACGCAATCACCTGGCCTTGCCAACGCTCGACGCAGGCCAGCGCCGTGAACTGGCGCAGGTGCTGCCCAGCTACGCCAACCTGGTCAATCCGCTGGATTTCACCACGGCCATCTGGGGCAACCGTGCGGCCCTCGATGCCATGCTCGACACCGCCCTGCGCACCGAAGCCGATGCCGCCCTGTTGGTGCTGGATTACCCGGCCGAGTCCACGGGTGAGCGCAAGGAGTGTGACCTGCTGCTGGAGTTGTTCTGCAACGCGCTTGGCCGGCATGGCAAGACGGGGTTTGTCACCTCGGCCTTTCCCGAGTTGCTGCCGGCCCATGCCCGCGAGCGCCTGCATGCTCAAGGCATCGCAGCGCTGCAAGGCGTGGAAGACGCATTGGCGGCGTGGGGACGGATTGCCGGTTACCCGGGCAATCGCCGCGTGCTGCTGGAGCGCGGCGAATCGATCCTCGAACCGCTGTGCCCGAAGGCCCTGCAAGGCAGCGGCGAGGCCCTCGACGAATGGGCTTCCAAACAAGCCTTGCGCGCGTTCGGCCTGGCCACGCCAACCGGGGTATTGAGTACTCCGGCCAGGGCGATCAGCGATGCCGCGGTGGTTGGCTATCCCCTGGTGCTCAAAGCGGTCAGCGCGCAGTTGCCGCATAAAACCGAAGCCGGTGCAGTGGTGCTGAACCTGAAAAACGGTATGGCGCTGACCACTGCACTTGAGCAGATGCGCGAGCACATCGCCGCTTATGCGCCGGATGTCGCGTTCGATCAACTGCTGCTGGAGGCCATGGCTGCGCCGCCTTTGGCGGAGTTGATCGTGGGCATCAAGCGAGAAAACGAGTTTGGCCTGGCACTGGTCATCGGTACCGGTGGCATCCTGGTAGAGCTGCTCAAGGACAGTCGCAGCCTGCTGCTGCCCACCACCGACAGCGCCATTTGCAATGCTCTGCTCAGCCTGCGCAGCGCCCCGTTGCTGCAAGGTTATCGCGGCCGTGACGCGGCGGATATGCATGTATTGGTCGCGGCCATTCGGGCGGTGGCCGACTACGCCTGCGCCAACGCCGAGCAGTTGCTGGAGCTGGATGTGAACCCATTGTTGGTCAGTGCCCAGGGCGCTACGGCGGTCGATGCATTGATACGTCTAGGAGATGAGCATGCACGATAAGGTGATGACCGGCGGCCAGGCCCTGGTGCGGTTGCTGGCCCATTATGGGGTGGACACCGTGTTCGGCATTCCCGGTGTGCATACGCTGGAGCTGTATCGCGGCCTGCCCGGCAGCGGCATTCGCCATGTGCTTACGCGCCACGAGCAAGGCGCCGGTTTCATGGCCGACGGGTATGCGCGGGTCAGCGGCAAGCCAGGGGTGTGCTTTGTGATCACCGGGCCGGGAGTGACCAATGCCGCCACCGCGATCGGCCAGGCGTATGCCGACTCGATTCCGCTGCTGGTGATCTCCAGCGTCAACAGCACCGCCAGCCTTGGCAAGGGCTGGGGCAGCCTGCACGAGACCCAGGACCAGCGGGCCATCACCGCACCGATCACGGCGTTTTCGGCGGTCGCACTCAGTGCCGAGGATTTGCCCGAACTGATCGCCCGCGCCTATGCGGTGTTCGACAGCGAGCGGCCTCGGCCGGTGCATATCTCGGTGCCGCTGGATGTGTTGGCGGCACCGATCAAGCGCGACTGGAGCGATGACGTGGTGCGCCGCCCGGGTCGCGGCGTGCCGTCGGCTGACGTCTTGGGCCAGGCGGTGGCCAAGCTCGCAGCGGCCCAACGGCCCATGATTATCGCCGGGGGCGGTGCACTGGCGGCAGGCGAGGCGTTGCAGCGTTTGAGCACGCAGTTGGCCGCGCCGTTTTTCACCAGCGTGGCCGGCAAGGGGTTGCTGCCGATCGATCACCCGTTGAATGCCGGTTCCACCCTGTGCGTCGAGCCCGGCTGGCAACTGATCAGCGAGGCCGATGTGGTGCTGGCGGTGGGCACGGAAATGGCCGACACCGACTATTGGTGCGAGCGTCTGCCCCTCAACGGTGAGCTGCTGCGGGTGGATATCGACCCGCGCAAATTCAATGATTTCTACCCCAGTGCCGTGGCGCTGCGTGGCGATGCCAATCAGACGGTGCTGGCGTTGCTGGAGCGTTTGCCAACCGTGTCGGCTGACGCGGAAACGGCAGCCAAGCGTGTTGCGGCATTACACCAGGCCGTCGAGCGGGGACACGGCCCGTTGCAGTCCATCCACCGTGCCATTCTTGACCGCATCGAAGCCGAACTGCCCGCCAATGCATTCATCAGCAGCGACATGACCCAACTGGCCTACACCGGCAATTACGCCTATCGCAGTCGCGCCCCGCGCAGTTGGCTGCACCCCACCGGCTACGGCACCTTGGGTTACGGCCTGCCGGCGGCCATCGGTGCCAAGTTCGGCGCACCGCAGCGGCCAGGCCTGGTGCTGGTCGGTGACGGTGGTTTTCTCTACACCGCCCAGGAACTGGCCACCGCCGTGGAGGAATTGGACAGCCCGCTGGTGGTGCTGTTGTGGAACAACGACGCACTTGGCCAGATCCGCGACGACATGCTCAACCTCGACATCGAACCCGTCGGCGTGCTGCCGCGCAACCCCGACTTTGGGCTGTTCGCCCAGGCGTTCGGCTGCACCGTGAACCAGCCCCACAACCTGGATGAATTGCAGACGCACCTGCGCAACGCTTTCCAACGCAATGGCGTAACCCTGATCGAACTGAAACAGGCCTGCGCTGTTTGAGGAACTCACATGAAGGTTTTGATTGTTCACGCCCATCCCGAGCCACAGTCGTTCACGGCGGCACTGCGTGACCAGGCGCTCGTCACGCTGCAAGGCCGGGGACACACCGTCAAGGTCAGTGATTTGTACGCCATGCAGTGGAACCCGGTGGCGTCGGCGGCGGATTTTTCCATGCGGGAAAACCCCGATTACCTGGTGTATGCGCTGGAGCAACGCCTGGGAGTGAGGAAACAGTCGATAGCGGCGGATATTCAGGCTGAGTTGGACAAGCTGCTGTGGGCCGATCTGTTGGTCCTCAACTTTCCGATCTTCTGGTTCTCGGCGCCGGCCATACTCAAGGGCTGGATTGACCGGGTGCTGGTGTCGGGCGTGTGTTACGGCGGCAAGCGCTTTTACGATCAGGGTGGGTTGGCGGGGAAGCGGGCGCTGGTCACCGTGACCCTGGGCGGGCGCGAGCATATGTTCGGCGAGGGCGCGATTCATGGGCCGCTGGAGGATATGTTGCGCCCGATCCTGCGCGGCACGCTGGCGTATGTGGGCTATGAGGTGCTGGCGCCGTTTGTGGCGTGGCATGTGCCGTATATCAGTGCTGAGGCGCGGCAGGATTTCCTGGTGGAGTATGAGCAACGGCTGCAAGGGCTGGCGGATGAGCAGCCCTTGGTATTTCCGAAACTTGAGCAATTTGATGAGGCGCTGTACCCGCTGTAGCAGCGCCTTGGTCGTTCAGCCTTGTGCGCGCAAGCGCTCGGCGGCGCTACGCAACAACTGCTCGGTGGCATCCCAGCCCAGGCAGCCATCGGTCACCGACACGCCGTACTTCATCGATGTGCTCAACGGCTGGCAGCCTTCGAACAGGTGGCTTTCGAGCATCATGCCGATCAGCGACGTGTCGCCCTGCAAGCGCTGCTCCAGCACGTCGTTGAACACCGCCGGTTGACGCAGCGGGTCTTTGCCGCTGTTGGCATGGCTGCAATCGACCATGATCCGCGCCGCCACCTTGGACTTGGCCAGGTCGTGTTTCACCTGCGCCACGCTTTGCGCATCGTAGTTCGGCCCACGGTGGCCGCCGCGCAGCACCAGGTGGGTGTCGGGGTTGCCCGGGGTCTGGATGATCGCCGGGTGCCCCTGGCTGTCGACGCCGAAGTGACGGTGCGGGTGGGACGCCGAGCGCATCGCGTCGCAGGCAATCGCCACGCCGCCGTCGGTGCCGTTCTTGAAGCCCACGGGCATGCCCAGGCCGCTGGCCATTTCGCGGTGGATCTGCGATTCGGTGGTGCGTGCGCCAATCGCGACCCAACTGAGCAGGTCATCGAAGTAGCCGGCGGCCATCGGTTGCAGCAGCTCAGTGGCGACCGGCAGGCCCAGGCGCAGCATTTCGCGCATCAGTTCGCGGGACAGGCTGAGGCCGGCGGCCATATCGTCGCTGCCGTCCAGGTGCGGGTCGTAGGCCAGGCCTTTCCAGCCGATGGTGGTGCGCGGTTTTTCGACGTAGGCGCGGATCACCAGCAGCATCTGGTCGCTCACTTCGAGTGCGAGTTTCCTCAGGTTGCGTGCGTATTCCATGGCCGACTCCGGGTCGTGGATCGAGCACGGGCCGACGATCACCAGCAAACGTGAATCCTGGCCATTGAGGATGGCGCGCACGGCGTGGCGATGGGCGTGGACTTGTTCATTGAGGAACGGGCTGAGCGGCAGCTTGAGCTTTAAATCAAGCGCGCTGGGCAAGCGCTGGGTCAGGGCTTCATTGGCGCTGGTCAGGGCAGAAACGGGCAGAGCGGCGGTGGCAGAGTTCATATTCAAGGCTTCCTGGGCAAGCGGCGGGCTGTTCCCGCGCGCCTGGCCCTACTGGGGTGTTCGACAGTGGGCCGTACTGGCTGTGTGTGTTGGCTTGCCACCCATAGGTGACCGATCGGAGGCGGCAGGCTGTCCCGAGCGGAGCTGGCTAAATCGCCATGCAGTGGAAGTGTCGTAGCGGTAATAGGTGGCGTAGTTCATGTCGTGTGTCCTTTAAGTGTTCATCAAAAAATATTGGGGCCTGAAAAAACAAAACCCCCGGTCGGGGAGCCGACCGGGGGTTTGGATTTCTCTGGTAGGCGACCCCTTGAGTAGTGGGCGCCGATTTCAGGTATCAGGCGCGCCAGTGGCTAAACCAATACCCAAAATAAAAGCTGACCAGTGCGCTCGAACCGTTCACACGGGTAGCCGATACCGAGCGCGGGGCGCTGGCAACAGGGCAGACCTGAGGGGTGGTGAGTTGCAACATGGTGTGTCTCCAAATGATGGGGGGAGCTTACTAGAGGCACGCAGGTGGATTCAATCAGTAATTTCTATTGCGCAGGGGTACTGACCGCTATCGACCGCGATATGCTTGTCACACCTTGGATGATTGCCTGGACGCGACCATGACTGCCCTGACCCTTGCTGCTGCTCAATCTGTTTCCATCGCGGGCGACGTGCCGGCCAATATCGAACGGCACTTGGCCCTCATGCACGCGGCGGCCGAACATGGCGTGCACGTGCTGGTGTTTCCGGAACTGTCGTTGACCGGCTATGAGCCGTCACTGGCGGCCGCATTGGCGATTGCTCCCGAAGACGCGCTGCTGGCACCGCTGCGCGAAATGGCACGGGAGTGGGGCTTGACGGCGGTGGTCGGCATGCCGATTCGCCTGGCACCTGGGGCAGGTGTGCTGATCGGCGCGCTGGTGTTGGGGGCAGACGGTTCTCTTGCGGTGTACACCAAGCAGCATCTGCATCCAGGCGAAGAAGCGGTGTTTGCCCCAGGGCAGGGGGGAGCGGCGCTTGACATCGGCGATGAGCGGATTGCGCTGGCGGTGTGCGCGGATTTCTCCCGCGCCAGTCACCCGCGCCAGGCGGCCCAGATGGGCGCCACTGTCTATGCCGCCGGTGTGTTGATCAGCGAAGGCGGCTACGCAGCCGACAGCGCGTTGCTCCAGGGGTATGCGGCCGAGCATGGCCTGGTGGTGCTGGTAGCCAACCATGGCGGGCCATCGGGTGGCTATGTGTGTGCCGGTAGCAGCGCCATTTGGGCCGCAGATGGCCGTTTACTGGCTGCTGCGTCGGGCCTGGGTGATGCGCTGGTAATCGCCCGTCGTGATGGCGCCGTGTGGGCTGGCCAAGTGGTAGCGCTGTAAATGGCGTTTCACCTGCGCGCTGCGACGGACCAGGACTTGCCGTTCGCCCGAACCCTGACCTTTGAGGCCATGAGTCGCTATTACCTGCAATACGATCTGGTGTGGTCCAACGACGGCTTCGATGTGGCTTGGGCGGGCCGCGAAAACTGGCTGATCTGCAACGACGAGACCGTGTTGGGCTTTATCAGTTTGAGCCGCGACAGCCGCGCACTCTATATCCGTGAGCTGCATATGCTTGCGGCATGTCGTGGGCAGGGCGCGGGCAGTTGGGTCTTGGAGCAGATGGCGCTCAAGGCTCAGGCCCTGGGGTTGCTGCGTCTGACCGTGTTCAAGACCAATCCGGCCCGAAGGCTCTATCAGCGCATGGGGCTGAGTATCGTCGGTGAAGAAAACTGCTTCTGGCGCATGGAACGTCTCTGTCCATCAAGCTAAACCACGCACCCAATTCTAATAAGCGCATACTGGCTTCAGGAAATGACCTCCTGATCGTTTTTTTGAGCATCAGCCTCAGAATGGATGATCCCTTCTTTCATGCCCAGGAGGACCGCTACCTTATGGGCCTCTCCACGTCGTCCCTTTTTGCGCCCAGCGAGCACTTGATAGGTGGTTGCCGGATCAACGCCATGTTCACGGGCGAACGCTTGAACTGACTTTCCTTGATGTTCCAGCCAGGCCTTGGCTTGTGCGGCAGTACGGATTCCGGGCATAGTTCAAAACCGTTCAAGTTTGTTCAGCAAAATGATGAGTGTGTCACCTCTTGGGGTGTCCCAACCAGGATCATACATCCAAATGAGTGGAATCGGTTCGCGTTTGAGGCAAGAAAGGGAGCGACTTGGCTTGTCGCAAAAAGTTTTTGGTGAAATAGGCGGCGTTGAAGCCAACGCACAAGGTAAATACGAAAGTGGAGGACGGGCGCCTAAAGCGGACTACCTGTCGCGTGTCGCCGAGAAAGGTGTGGATGTGCTGTACGTGTTGACCGGTACGCCTACCCCGATTCAACTGGACAACCTGAGCCAGGTTGAAGAAAAAGTATTGGGTGACTACCGCGCGATGTTCAAGGAAGACCAGGCTGCAATCCGTCGCTTGACGTCAAGCCTGGCCGAGCACTCCGTGTCACTGAATGGAAAAAGCAGACCGCAGCCCCAGGAATCCTGACCTGCTGCCCAACAAATAGAGCCGTCCACCGCAGGGTGGACGGCTGCTGTGTATTCAAACTCTATATATATGACGCTTGCAGCTAGGTCTGCGCCTTGGTTTTTTGCTAAGGTGTTCAGCAACCTATAAGACCATATCGCGAGGTGTCTGCTTGATTAGGGTGCTAGTAGTCGATGACCATGATCTCGTTCGTACAGGCATTACACGAATGCTGGCTGACATCGATGGCCTGCAAGTAGTCGGTCAGGCCGAGTCCGGGGAAGAGTCCCTGATCAAGGCCCGGGAGTTGAAACCCGATGTGGTACTGATGGACGTCAAGATGCCCGGTATCGGTGGTCTTGGCGCCACGACCAAATTGTTGCGCAGCCACCCGGACATCAAGGTCGTGGTGGTGACCGTGTGTGAAGAAGACCCGTTCCCGACGCGCCTGTTGCAGGCCGGCGCGGCCGGTTACCTGACCAAGGGTGCCGGTCTGGCCGAGATGGTGCAAGCCATTCGCCTGGTGTTTGCCGGGCAGCGTTACATCAGCCCGCAGATCGCCCAGCAACTGGCCATCAAATCTTTCCAGCCCACCAGCGACTCGCCGTTCGATGCGCTGTCGGAGCGGGAAATCCAGATCGCCCTGATGATCGTCGGCTGCCAGAAGGTGCAGACGATCTCCGACAAGTTGTGCCTGTCGCCCAAGACCGTCAACACCTACCGTTATCGCATTTTCGAGAAGCTCGCCATCAGCAGTGATGTTGAATTGACCCTGCTCGCGGTGCGCCACGGCATGGTGGACGCCAGCGCCTGACATGACCACACCGTTTGATCCCAGTGCCTTCCTCTCGACCTGCAGTGGCCGCCCCGGCGTGTACCGCATGTTCGACAGCGAGGCGCGCCTGCTGTATGTCGGCAAAGCCAAGAACCTGAAGAACCGCCTGGCGAGCTACTTTCGCAAGAGCGGTCTCGCGCCGAAAACCGCCGCGCTGGTGGCGCGCATCGCCCAGGTCGAAACCACCATCACCGCCAATGAAACCGAAGCACTGCTGCTTGAGCAGACGCTGATCAAGGAATGGCGGCCGCCTTACAACATTCTGCTGCGCGATGATAAGTCCTACCCCTACGTGTTTTTATCCGACGGCAACTTCCCACGCCTGAGCATTCACCGGGGCGCGAAGAAGCAGAAGGGCAAGTATTTCGGGCCCTATCCCAGCGCCGGCGCGATCCGCGAAAGCCTGAGCCTGCTGCAAAAGACCTTTTTTGTGCGCCAGTGCGAAGACAGCTTCTACAAGAACCGCACCCGGCCGTGCCTGCAATACCAGATCAAGCGCTGCAAGGCACCCTGTGTGGGCCTGGTGGAGCCGGCCGAGTACGCCGAGGATGTGCGTCACTCGGTGATGTTTCTCGAAGGGCGCAGCAATGCCCTCACCGACGAACTCTCCGGCGCCATGGAGCAGGCGGCCAGCACCCTGGATTTCGAAAAGGCCGCCGAACTGCGCGACCAGATCTCCCTGCTGCGCCGCGTGCAGGACCAGCAGAGCATGGAAGGCGGTACCGGTGACGTCGATGTGATCGCCGCCTTCGTCAACCCGGGCGGTGCCTGCGTGCACCTTATCAGCGTGCGGGGCGGGCGGGTGTTGGGCAGCAAGAACTTCTTCCCGCAGACCGGTATCGACGAAGACGTGGCTGAGGTCATGGCGGCCTTCCTGGGCCAGTACTACGTGAGCAGCCCGGAGCGCGATTTGCCGTCGGAGCTGATCGTCAACGTGGTGCACGAAGACTTCCCCACGCTGATCGAGGCGATCCACGAATTGCGCGGCCGCGAGCTGGACATCAGCCATCGCGTACGCGGCACGCGAGCCCGTTGGCAGCAACTGGCCGTGACCAATGCCGAGCAGGCCCTGGGCGCACGCCTGGCCAATCGACAGCACGTCGCCGCACGCTTCGACGCCCTGGCCGAAGTCCTCAACCTGGACGAGCCGCCGCAACGCCTGGAGTGTTACGACATCAGCCACTCCAGTGGCGAAGCCACGGTGGCGTCCTGCGTAGTGTTCGGGCCGGAAGGGCCGATCAAAGCCGATTACCGTCGCTACAACATCGAAGGCGTCACCGCCGGCGATGACTATGCGGCCATGCACCAGGCCCTGACCCGGCGTTTCAGCAAGTTGAAGGACGGCGAGGGCAAACTGCCGGATATACTCCTGGTGGACGGTGGCAAGGGCCAGCTGTCCATGGCCCGCGACGTGCTCAACGAACTGGCGGTGCCCGACCTGATCCTGCTCGGCGTAGCCAAGGGCGCTACGCGCAAGGCCGGTTTCGAGACGTTGTACTTGAATGATGCCGCCCATGAGTTCACTTTGAAGGGCGACTCACCGGCGTTGCACCTGATCCAGCAGATCCGCGATGAGGCGCACCGTTTCGCCATTACCGGTCACCGCGCCCGACGCGGCAAAACCCGTCGAACCTCAACCCTGGAGGGGGTGGCGGGCGTCGGGCCGACACGGCGACGCGACTTGCTTAAACATTTTGGTGGCTTGCAGGAGCTATCCCGTGCCAGCATTGACGAAATAGCCAAAGCTCCCGGTATCAGTAAAAAGCTCGCTGAGTTGATTTATGCGAATCTGCACAGCGAATAGAATGCCTTTCCACCTCGTAGCCAGTTGTGCCGATGAATATCCCTAATCTGATCACCGTTCTACGCGTCCTGCTTATTCCTATTTTCATCCTGTTGTTTTATTTGCCGTACGAATGGAGCTATGCGGCCTCCAGCTCCGTCTTTGCCTTCGCGGCTGCCACCGACTGGCTCGACGGCTACCTGGCCCGTCGCCTGGAACAGAGCACGCCGTTCGGCGCGTTCCTCGACCCGGTAGCGGACAAACTCATGGTGGCCGTCGCCCTGGTCCTGCTGGTGCAGGAACACGGCAACCTGTGGCTGACCCTGCCGGCCGCCGTGATCATCGGCCGCGAAATCGTGGTGTCCGCACTGCGCGAATGGATGGCCGAAATCGGTGCCCGCGCCCATGTCGCTGTCTCCAACATGGGCAAATGGAAAACCGCCGCTCAGATGCTCGCGCTGGTGATCCTGCTGGCCAACCCGTCGGACTTCTCCTTTTGGGTGTTGACCGGCTACGCCCTGCTGCTCATCGCCGCCGGCCTGACCTTGTGGTCCATGCTCCAGTACCTGCGCGCTGCCTGGCCGCATCTGCGCACCACCGTTGAAAAGAAATAAAACATTTTCGAATCAAGGGGTTGACCGGTTCTGATAATTCTATAGAATGCGCATCACCAAGACGCGGGAATAGCTCAGTTGGTAGAGCACGACCTTGCCAAGGTCGGGGTCGCGAGTTCGAGTCTCGTTTCCCGCTCCAAACACAAAAAAAAGCCACTCTAACGAGTGGCTTTTTTTTGCCTGCAATTTACTGGGTGGGCGCTTCGTCCTCTTTTTTCGTGACTTTGATTTTTATCGACGTGCACGGGCAAATGGACTCATTTGGTGCAGAGTTGTGTCCGCCATTCGGCCAGTCTCGATTGCCGATTGTTAGCACAGCTCAACGGTCAACGCCTGAAAGCATGCCTCTTGGCCACCGAGACCATCATCAGCGCCGGCAGCAACAACGCCAGCGCTACCCAGGGAATAGCGCTTGCCCCCCAGGTTTCCAAGAGAACGCCACCGATCACACCGCTGCCTGCAAACGCCAGGTTAAAGACGGTGACCAGTATCGATTGCGCAATGTCAGCGCCGTCTCCGGCAACTTCAGCTAAGGCGGTTTGCAGTAAGGTTGGCGCGCCACCGAAGCTCATCCCCCACAAGACCATGCTGATGTAGATCGCACTGGCGGGCAGGTCACCCAGCCCAAGGACAAACGACACCAGGGTGAATGCTGTCAGGCTGAGCAGTACCAGGCTACGAAGCCTGCCATGAATCAGCGTGCCGATCATCCATAGACCGAACAAGGCCGCAATACCGAATGCAAGGAGGCCCTGATCAACCTGATCGGCCAAGCCAACAGAAGCCAGGAACGCAGCAATATAGGTATAGAAGGTGTAATGGGCCAGGATCCAGACCATGACCACCGCCAGTACCGGCCGCACCCCCGGGGTTTGCAAGACCCTGCGCAGCGGCAGGCGTCGATCGGCGCGTTGTCCGGGGTAATCAGGCACTTTCAGATAGATCCAGGCCATCAGCAAAAGGCTGAGTCCTGAGAGCGTCCCGAACACGCATCGCCATCCCAGCAGTTTGCCGAGCCAGGCACCCAGCGGTACGCCCAGGGCAAGTGCCAGAGGGATGCCGAGCATGGCCAGCGCCATAGCGCGACCTTGCAGTGGTGGGGTGACCAACCGTCTGGCGTAGCCGGCCAGCAGGCTCCAGGCCAGACCGGTTGCAATACCCACCATGAAGCGAGCCGCCAGCGTCAATGCAAACCAGGGCGACAGGGCGGTCACCGCATTGCAGGCGCAAAACACCCCGACCGCCAGTAACAGCACCCCGCGCCGACGCCAACCCTGCAACGCGAGCGTCAAAGGAATAGCCGCCAACCCTGAGCCCAGTGCACACAGTGTCACCATCTGACCGGCCCATGCTTGCGACACACCAAATGCTTCGGCGATTTGCGGCAAAAGTCCTGCCGGCACCGTTTAGTTGGCGGTGGCGATAAAGCTACCCAATGTCAGCGCCAACAGGGCCGTCAGTGGGAGACCCTCGGTAGTGAGGTGTTCGATATTGCTCGATGTTGTGAAAGAGCCATTTTCAACCTGTGATTTGCCGGTCATGACTTGTGCTCAATGGGAGAGGAGGCATGAGTGTGATGAATTGCCTACGATTTGATAATTGGCTTAACATTTGATGAGCTATCAAATTTGAATTGAATATGGCCACTGACCGATTGGGTGATATGCGTTTGTTTGTCGAGGCGGCAGCACTCGGCAGCCTGTCTGCCGCAGGGCGCAAACTGGCGCTGTCGCCAGCCGCGGCCAGCGCGCGCCTTATCAAGCTTGAGGCGGCGCTGCGCACCAAATTGTTTGATCGCACAACGCGTCAGTTGCGCCTTACGGAAGAAGGTCGGTTTTACTTGCAGCAGTGCTGGGTCGCATTGCGGGCTATTGATGAGGCGGAAGCGGGGCTTCAAGCCAGTCAAACTGAGGTGCGTGGCAAGGTACGGATATCCGCGTCTGCCGATTTTGGCCGCAATCTTTTGAATGACTGGCTTGAGGCATTCAGTAAGTTGCACCCGGAACTGTCCGTTGCGCTGACGTTGTCGGATTCGGTGTCGAATCTGCTGCAGGACGATATTGATCTGGCAATCCGGTTTGGGCAGCCACATGAAAGCTCGATGATCGCCAGGCAGTTGGCGCCCAACTGGCGAGTACTGTGCGCTTCGCCTGACTATCTGGCGCGATACGGCGAACCGCAGACCCCTGCTGACCTGGTGAACCACAAGTTCATCGTGCTGGTGACTGGCGCAGGGCCCTTGAACACCTTTCACTTTGTGGTGGACGGTCAGGCATGGAACTACACCGTACCTATGAGCCAGGCATGGGAAACCAATGATGGCGCACTCGCGCGCGCATGGGCGTTGGCCGGGCATGGCATTGCACGCAAGACCATCTGGGATGCGGCAGCCGATATCTGTGCTGGACGACTGAACGTCCTGTTGCCTGACTTTTGTGTCCCAGAGGCCGGCGTCTACGCGGTGCTACATGGCAACCGTTACCGGGTTCCCCGCGTGCGTGTATTGCTGGACTTCCTTATCGAACAGTTCGATTGCGCAACCGATCAGTTGTTGTCAGGCCTTGAAATGCCTGATGCCAGGAGGCTGTAAGCCACGCGATCTTACGAGGAGGGATTGAGGGGGAGAACAGGGAGTTGATGTGCGGATAACTGATTGATGTACCACCGGGTGTCTACCCTTGCTTTTTGCTCTTGTTCCGAATTTTTGCACGGACTGCTTATTTTTCAAGGTGACCGGATTGTTTATAAAACTATTCCTTGGTGCCTCTTCACATGACGCACACAACAAGGCGCTAAATTAAATTCAGTTGAAGTTTTTCTTAGGCTGACTTCGCATTTTTTTAACGCATGTTCAGCGAATGTTCAGAATGCCACGGCGAGTTGCCGGGTTGAATGAATACAGTGTGCGGCCTTTACAACTCTTCACTTTTCCAATCTGGAACGCCTGAAAAGCAAAGTGCTAGTCTGCGCTTTTTTCAGGGACGGCAAGGTCGCATGAATAAGCTAAAGGAAGTGGCTGTAAAAAAGCCCTGTTCATTTATTTTTGTGGTCGCGTTTATTGTATTGGCTGTCCTGCAATACAAGCCCGCCGTGCTCAATTACACCACGCGCTTTGTCGACTTTGCCCAATATATGCTTGCGCACGGCGTCACGCTGTTTCCAATCGCCGAAGATCTGCAGCCTTACCCCGATTACACGGTGATCAATACACTCCTGGTTTATCTGGTGTCCTTGCCGTTTGGCCGTGTCTCCATTCTGTCGATGGGCGTGCCTTTTTGCGTCGCTGCCGCGTTGATGTTGGTGTTCATTTATAAATTGGGGGCTTTGCATGAGAAGAAGTGGGGCGCCTACGGGGTGGTGTTTGCGCTGTTCACCTGGTCATTCCTGGACGGCGTGAACTCCCTGGCGCTGGATGTGTACCCGGCACTTTTTACGGTGGTGTGCTTTTACCTGGCCTACGCGGGCGAGGTGCACCAACAGCGTTATCGGTTGCCGCTGGTACTCGCGGGCCTGGCACTGGGCTTTGCGTTTCGTGGCCCGATCGGCCTGATCGGACCTGCCAGTGTCGTCGCCTCTTATTACCTGTTGAGCCGGCAGTGGCGCATGCTGGTGGTGTTCTCATTATTGGCGGGCCTGGTCCTGGCCACGGGTATCGCGGTGCTGACCTGGGCGGCCTATGTGCAGGGCGGCGTTGCTTTTCTGCAAGAGGTTTTGATCATGCAAGGACTCGGGCGGTTCGGCAGTGATCACGCGCCCCGTTATTACTTCTACTTTTCGGCAGGCTTGCTGACCTACGGTGTCACCGCCTTGATTGCAGTGAGTGTGATCATCAGGAAGGGCAAACACTTTTTCGACAGTACGCCTCATGCCGCCACGAACATGCTCCTGTACCTCACCGGCTGGCTCCTTGTGATCATTGTGCTGTTCACGATTCCAAGTTCGAAAAAGGCGCGTTACATACTGTCGATCACGCCAGCTATTTCGTTGTTGGCGGCCTATGTCTTCGTGGACCGCAGTGAAATGTTTGCAAACACCCGGAAAAAACTGCTTGGGTTCTGCCTGGAGTTGCCGCTGATAGGCCTCGTTATGCTGTTACTTGCCTATGGGTACAGTTCGTATGCGGTGACCCCGCTGCAGCCCAACTACCTCGGTGCCTGCCTGGGTCTGATTACGCTAGTCGCCGTGCGGCCCTGGTTGGAATCACGTTTTCACGGGCATCCCAATCGTGAGTTCGTCATCTTTTCTTTCGGGGCTGTCACCTTTCTCATACTGGATATGTTTTTCTTCAATTGCGTTACTTACCATCTGGAGTTGGCCCATGAGCCGACGCCTAAATTCCTGCCTTATTGGTTCTGGTGAACAGTGGGCATGCAAAACATCGGCAACCGCTCCAGCATCCACGTCAACAATTCCTGAGCGGGCGCCGCCAGCGGTCTTGAGGCCTTCACCAACAGCTTGGCCTCCACCCCCAGCAACAGCGGATGGTCGATCAGCACCGACGCCAGCTCGCCGTTTTCAATTTCTCGATAGGCCGCGAACTCCCCGGCCAGCGAGGCAAAGCCGCCAGTGGCAACCAGGCGCTTGAGTGCCGCCAGGGAGTTGCTGACCAGGGTCGGGCGTACTTCGATCTTCTCGGCGTATTCCAGCAGGGTGATGGCATGGCCAATACCAAATGTGGTCGGCGTCAGCACCAATGGGCATTCCAACACCTCCGTCACGGTCGCCAAGGTGCCGCGCACTGCCAGCGGATGATCGGGACGCACCAGCAACATCACCGGCTGCAGCGAGGCGGCGCGGTAGTCGATGTGTGGATGGGGCGGCGGGTTGTAGGCCAGGCCGATATGCGCACGGTTTTCGGCGACTTCGTTGAGCACATCGTCCACCGGCAGGATGTCCAGGGTGACTTCAAGCCTGGGGTATTGCTTGCTGAAAGGCGCGAGCACGTTGTCGACCAGCGCATCCACATAGCCTTCGCTGATCACCACCCGCACATGGCCTTGCTGCAGGCCCTTGATGGCTTGCAACTGGTCTTCGAGTTTTTCCTGGTGCGAGCGATAGCCGCGCCAGAACTCCAGCAGATGCGCCGCCGCCTCGGTGGGCTGAACGCCACGGGCCTGGCGCTCGAACAGCTTGGCGCCCAATTCCTCTTCCAGCAGCTTGATCTGGCGGGTGATCACCGAGGGCGAGGTGTTGATGCTGTCCGCCGCCCCCCTGATCGAACCGTGCACCAGCACTTCGTGGAAGTAGCGAAGACGTTGTTGATTGATCTCACGCATGAAGGATGACCCGCTCCAGAAGTTGTGTTGCCTGCAGAGCAACGCTAAGTGAACTTAGTTGCTCTTGCTGCTTATCGTGGGCCGGCGCACCCTGAATTGGCAAGTACGCAGACCCACAAAAACAACTGGAGACTCGTATGCCAACCTCCCTGGCACCGGCAGAAAGTGCAGCCATTTCTGCCCTCTACCACAAGCTCAACTGGCGGCTGTTGCCGCTGTTGTTCATCGGCTATGTCTTTGCGTACCTGGACCGCATCAACGTGGGCTTTGCCAAGCTGCAGATGCAAAGCGACCTGGGCTTGTCCGATGCTGCCTACGGCGCCGGCGCGGGGATTTTCTTTATCGGCTACGTGCTGTTCGAACTGCCCAGCACCCTGATGCTGCCCCGCATCGGTGCGCGTAAAACCTTTAGCAGGATCCTTGTGCTGTGGGGCATCACCTCGGCGTGCATGTTGTTTGTACGGGACGTGCCGACGTTCTATGCGATGCGTTTTCTGCTCGGCGTATTCGAAGCCGGGTTCGCTCCCGGCATGATCTATTACCTGTCGCGTTGGTACGGCCCGAACCGCATGGCGCGGGCGATTGCCATTGTGTTTATCGCCGGTCCCATGGGCGGCATTCTGGGCGGACCCTTGTCGGCCTGGCTCATCACCACGCTTGCCGGTGTCGGCGGTCTGGCCGGCTGGCAATGGATGTTTTTGATTGAAGGCTTGCCCTGTGTATTGCTCGGCGTGCTCATGTACGTCGTGCTGTCCGACCGGCCCGCCGATGCGCCTTGGCTGAATGAGGCGGAAAAACAGCTGTTGGAAACCGAACTGGGCACGGCGAATGCCCGCAGCCATTCGTTCCGTGCGGTACTGCGCGACCCTAAGCTGTATGTCCTGGCCTCGGCGTACTTCTGCATCATCTTCTCGATCTACGCCATGAGTTTCTGGCTGCCGGCGATCATCAAGACCCTGGGCCTGCAAGACACCCAGCAAGTGGGCTGGTATGCCGCCATGCCCTATGTCGGGGCGGCACTGGGCATGTACTGGATCGGGCGCCGCTCGGACCGCCTGGGCGAGCGCCGGCTGCACTGCGCCGTCCCGGCGGCCACCGGTGCGCTCCTGCTGATGCTCTATCCCCTGGCGGGCGGCCACCTGGTGGGGTCGATGATCGTGCTGACCCTGTCGATCAGCATGATGTTCATGGCCTACACCGTGTTGTGGGCGATGCCCTCCGAGCACATCAAGGGCGACGCGGCCGCAGGCGGCATTGCCTTGATCAACACCATCGGCCTGTCCGGTGGTTTCTGGGGCCCGGCCATGATCGGCTGGGCCAAAACCGCCACGGGCAGCTTGAACACGGGGGTCGTTGCCGTGGGCTGCGTGTTCCTGTGCGCGGCGTTCGTGATCATCGCGACCAAACCGCGAACGCGCACCGGCTCGGCGGGCGAATACAGCGCGGGTCGAGTGGCCCGCCATCATTGAAAACCCTGAGGAACCCAAGATGCTTCTATACCTGTCGACCTGGGCCGAGATCGGCCAATTTCTCGAGCGCAGCCGCACCATCGTCATCCCCATCGGCTCCAACGAACAGCACGGGCCGACCGGGCTGCTCGGCACCGACTGGATGTGCCCCGAGATCATTGCGTGCCAGGCGCAAAAAAACGCCGATATCCTGATCGCGCCGACCTTCAATATCGGCATGGCGCAGCACCATATCGGCTTCCCCGGCACGATCTCATTGCGGCCCTCGACGTTCATTGCCGCGATCAGCGATTGGGTGCATTCGCTGGCGGCCCATGGCTTTGAAAAGATCCTGTTTCTCAATGGCCATGGCGGCAACGTCGCGTCCATTGAAGCGGCGTTTTCCGAGCTGTATGCCGAAGCCAGCTTTGCCCGTCGCCCGGCGGGGTTCGCCCTGAAGTTATGCAACTGGTGGGACCTGGAAGGCGTGGGCGAACTGGCCAAGGCGCAGTTCCCCACCGGCCACGGCATCCATGCCACGCCGTCCGAGATCGCCGTGACCCAATGGGCCTACCCGGACTCGATCAAAACCGCCGACTACTCACCCCGGATCGCGCCGTGGGGGCCGATCCGCGAGGCCTTCGATTTCCGCGCCCGCCACGTCGATGGGCGCATGGGCTCGGACCCGGCGCAGGCCTCGCCGGAGAAAGGGCGAGACCTGGTGATGATGGCGGCACAGGGCTTGATTCGCGAAGTCGAGGCGTTCAGTTGCGAGCCAATAGCTCAATGAGCGATACCTGAGTCCTTGCCGGGCACCATGTCCCTGGCCTGCACCCACAACACCGCATCCTGCGACAGCGGCTTGCCCTTGTGGGTCTTGGTCGCGCCGATGTCGAGCGCGGCAATGCCCCACCAACCGGCGCGGGGCAGGCCCAGGGTCACGATGCCCTGGGCGTCCGCGTAGGTGCTCTGAGCGTTGAATGAAGCTTGCGGCGCGGTGACGTAGGCTGCCTGGCCGAAGCTATTCTGCTCGATATCGACGGCATGGTTGAGGTATTCGATTTCGACTTCGGCGAACGGCACCGGTTTTCCATCGGCCAGTACCACGGCGCGGAACACGCCACCCGTCCAGTTTGCGTAGGGTTTGCTCAGCGGCTGGATCTCCACCGGCAAGCCCTGCGGCTCGGCCCAGTCGCCGGGGACGCCGCCGACGTTGACGATCAGCTTGGTGAACTGTTGGATGTACAGGCCTTCCTCGGCTTCCAGGTAAGGTTCGGGTTCGAGGACGAAAATATGGTCGCCCAGCGAGCGCATCAACTCCCGCGGGATTGAAGCACGATAGGCCGTCGCCTGGTTGTCGCGGCTCTGCCACTGCACCGGCCGCAGGTATTGGCGCAGGTCGATGGTCTTGCTGCCGTGGGCGCTCACCTGGCTGAACGCCCGGGGCTTGTCCATCACCAGGGTGGGACCACCGGAAAAGGGGTGGGTGAACACCAGCGCAAACTCCAGCTTATCGCCGCGCTGTGGCGCCGTGTCTTCGACGTAGAGCATCTGGAAGTGGGCCTGGGCGGCACAGGCCACGCAGCCGAAAGTGGCGCCGGCGAGGGTTTGGAACAGTCGTCGTGTGAAGGTCATGGTCTGTTTCACCTGGAAATGTCGGCGGACTGGATCGTCGCGTCATGGTTGTCGCCACCCAGGAACAACACGGTGTAGTCGCCTGCGGGGGCCTGGAACGTATAGGTGTTGTCCGCGCCGATGCTGCCTTCGAGCAGCAGCTTGTTGCGGGCATCCTGGACACGGATTTTTCTCCCGACGGCGGAGCTGCCGTCGGTGTAGCCGGCCTCGCATTTCACCTGGTCATCGTGTTCGAGGTAGCAGTCGAACACCGGGCCATGGGCGAAGGCCGCCTGGCAGCACGACAGGGCTGCTGTCATCAGTATCAAACGGGTTGGACCCAAGGGTTTCATGAGCGCTCCACAGTCAAGGGTGTTGCAGGGGGGCGAAGGCCGCCAGCAGGGCGTCCAGGTTCGAACTCAGCAGGGCCTCGTAGCCGTTGCTTGCATCGGCGCCGGTGTCCAGGAGCACCAGGCGTGCGCCACCGTCTTCGATGGCCTTGGCGATCCTGGTGTCCGGCGCCCACTTGTGCACGACGACGCGAATGTCACGCTCGCGCAGGTAGCGGGTCAGCGCAGCACAGTCAGCGTCGCTCCAATCGATGTCCTGCCGCACGAACCAGCCGTCGACATAAATGCCGAACTCGCCGAACAGGTAGATGAATTCGTCGGCCAACGACAGCACGCGCAGGTCCGGCACCGCCAGCAGCCGGGCGCCGTAGTCGGCCTTCAGTCGGCGCAAGCGGCTGTCGAGTGCGGTGAGGTTGCGCTCTATGCGTGGCGCGTCTACGGGAGACAAGCGTTCCAGGTCGGCCGCGATCAGCGCCGACATGCGCATGGCGTTGACGGGGCCGAGCCAGGCATAGGGTGACAGGCCGTCGTCGGCCACTTGCGCGCCCGCCCAGGGCACGTCGTTTGGCGGCACGCGGGCCACGGCCACGCCGGGCTTGATGGCGTCCCAGGAATGTGACGCGTCGATCTCGACGATCCGCAGGTTGTGGCGACGGGCCGCGGCATACAAAGGATCGGCACGCCACAGGCTGCTCAAGGTGACCACCGCCGTCGCCTGCTCGAACACACTGGCGTCCAGGCGTGACAGCGCATTGGCCTGGCTTTGCAGGGACACCGCCGCATCGGGCGGCACACGCACCACCTCAAGGCGAGTGCCGTCGCCGAGTGCCGAGGTGAGTGCATACAGCGCCGGCAACGCCACCAGCACCTGGTCCGCCTGGGCCAGCAACGGGCTGCCCAGCAGTACCGCCAACAGCGCCAGTCTTGGGCGGCACGTAGCATTCAGCCATTTCATACGCTGGCCCCTCTGAACCGGGCCGTGGTCGCCCGAATGACGGTGGTGACGACGAACACCAGTGCCGCAACGATCACGATGGCGCCGCCCGTGGGCACGGGAATGTGGAACTGCATCGGCGCCAGGATGCCGACCACGCAGGAAAACGTCGCGATCAACACGGCGCGGGTTACCAGTGCCGGCAGTGAATGGCTGATGTTGCGGGCCGCCGCTGCCGGTATCAGCAACAGCGCTTCGACGAGCACGGCGCCGATGATTTTCAGGCAGGCCACTGTGACCAGGGTGACCAGCACCACGAACAGGTAGTCGACACTGCGCACCCGCACGCCGCGCGCATGGGCCAGGCTTGGGTTGAGGCTGGCCAGCAGCATGCCGTTGTACAGCGGCAGCCCGATCAGCGCGCAGATCGCGGTGACTACCAGCAACACGTTCATGTCGGTGTGGTCCACCGCCAGGATGGAGCCGAACAGCACGCTCTCCATCACATGGGTGTTGATCTTCGCCGACACGAACAGCAGCAGCGAGGCGCCCATTGCCAGCGAGATCGACAGGAACACGCCGATCAGCGTGTCATTGGCCAGCGTGGTGCGATGCTGGGTGTACTTGAGCGTCAGGGCGAACAGCAGGCAGAAGCCGAACATCGAAAAGTAAGGCGAGGTGTAGGACTCGCCGATCAGCACGCCAATGGCCACGCCGGTCATCGCTGCGTTGCCCACCGATTGGCTGAAGAACGCCATGCGCTTGATCATTACCATCGAGCCGAGCACGCCCAGCAGCGGCCCGATCAGCACCGCGCAGAGCAATGCGTTGATCACGAACTCGTACTCGAAGGGTTGCGGCAGCACGCCCGTCGCAGCGAGCGCCTGGAGGTGCTCGCGAATGAAGTCGTACAGCGCGTTCATCGCACGTTCTCCCATTGGGCGGGGCTGCCATGGAACGACACCCGTTGATTGATCACCGTGACCGATTGCGCAACGCGCCTCACTTGTTCCAGGTCGTGGTTGATCCACAGGATGGTGACGCCTCGGTCGTGCAGTTCGGCGACCAACGCCTCCACCAGGCGCACGCCGGGTTCATCGATGCCGGCGGTCGGCTCGTCGAGGATCAAGAGCCAAGGCACCGGGCTGATCGCCTGGGCCAGCAACACACGCTGGCGCTGGCCTCCGGACAGACTGCCGAAGGGCTTCGCGCCCATCGCCGCCACGCCGGTACGCGCGAGGGCCGCAGCCCTGAGTGCCTTGGCTGCGCGGCTGGAACCCAGGAAGGCCGGTCGGCGTTGGCCGAGCATGGCCATCACGTCGTTGACGGTCATCGGCACATTGCGGTCGAAGTCCAGCAGCTGCGGGACATAGCCCAGTGGCGTGGTGATCTCGCCCTCCAGCCGTACCGACCCCGAATGCGGCATCTGGCCCAGCAGTGTGCGCACCAGTGAAGTCTTGCCGCCGCCGTTGGGGCCGACCAGGCAATGCAGGGCGCCGGCCTCGACCCGGAAACTCACGGCATCGAGCACCCGGGTGCCGCCCAGTTGCAGGGACACGTTGTCAAACACGATGGCAGGTCCACGCATCACGGGGTGCTCCTGGCTGGCTGGGTGAACTCAATGGCCTGGGCCAGGGTTTCGAGGTTCTCGGCCATGGCCACCTCGAACTCGTCCGCGCTATAGGCGTTGCCGGTGATGTGCGACAGCGCGAAGACCTTCACGCCGGTGGCGGCTTCGATCGGCTTGGCCAGGTCGAGGGAGAAGTTCTTCTCGGCAAACAGTACGCGCACGTTGGCGCGCTTGATGGCCTCGATGGTGTTGGCCAACTGGCGTGCCGTCGGGGCCACGCCATGGCGTGGTTCAATCACCGCGCTGACGAACAGGCCGAACTCCTGCATCAGGTAGTCGTAGCCGGCATGGGTGGTCGCGCAACGGAACGCCGAGAGGTCCAGCGCGGCGAAGCGGGTCATGAAGCGCGCGCGCAACTCGCGGATCCGCGCGGCATACGCCAGGGCGTTGTGGCGGTACGTCGCTGCGTTGTCCGGGTCCAGTTCGCCCAGCCGGCGGGCGATCTCGAACACCTGCTGGATCGCCGCGGTGGTGGACACGAACGTGTGTGGGTTGACCACCTTGACCCCGCTCTGGTCGCCCGCGATGGGAATCAGGGCCACCGATGCATTGGCCTGGATGATCGGCAACGTCGCCGTGCGCCCGGCGGCCTTTACGATCTGGAAAGCCCATTCATCGTGGCCGATGCCGTTGACCACCAGCACATCCAGGTTCATCGCCCGGGTGATGTCGTCGGGTTGCGGCTGGTAGTTGTGCGGGTTCGCCTCGGGCGGGATCAGCGCAATGACCTGCGCCCGGTCACCGACGATGTTCGCCACGAAACTGTAGTAGGGGTGGAGCGTGACGCCGATCCTGAGCGGTTTGCCCGAGGCGGTCGCGGTGCCTGCGAGTGCAACCACAGGCATCAGCATCAACAGCGCAAGGCATCTGCGCCACCGTGACGGGCGTTGGGTAGCGGTAGTCATGGCTGGGTTCCTTTGACACGTTCGACTTCGCTGGCGCCGTCGTATGGAATGACCTGGCGCCAGCCATCGCCGACCAGCGACTCGGGCTTGACGATGCCAGGGTAGGGCGCGTTCGGGTCGGGATGGACCCAGATCGTCGCTTGGTTGGCCCACATCACACCGGCGTGGGCGTGACCGATGACCAGCAGGTAGGCGCTCTGGCCCGTGGCGCGGCCGCCAACGCCGTAGTACACCGTGGCACCCTGGCCCTGGGTGGCTTGCGACACCTGGTTGGCGCTCGGATCCGCCGGTGCATGGGCGTCGCCGGAAAGCCCGTGGGCCTGGTGGGTACCCGGCAAAATCAACTGCCATTGCACCTCGCCATGGGTCTTCCAGAAACCGTCGCGGTAGAAGGGCGGCAACAGCAGCTTTTGCGCATGCTCCAAGGTGATCCAGCCGCCCGTGTCGTTGTTGAACCAGATGATTTCCTCGCCGGCCGGCAACAGCGCGCTATGGATCGCCTGGTCGACTGCGCCCAGACCGTCGAAGGAGCGCACCTGCCAGCTCAAGGGGATGGGCGGGCCGGCTTTCTGCGGGCGCAGGGTCACATAGCCGGCCACGCCGGCGATCACGGCCAGGGTCGCCAGCAGCAGCGCCAGCGACTCCCAGCGCCCGGAGCGCGGGCGCACCACCGTGATTGCATCGCTCAGGCTGGCCATCAGAGAAACGCAATCCAGCGGCCGAGGAAAATCACCCCTGCCCACAGCGCCAGTGAACTGAAACCCGCCACGCGTGCCTGGCTGGGCGGCGGTAGCGTGGTGTCCCATTCGCCGATGCGGCGAAAGGCGCCCAGGTGGAACACCCCCATGTTCAGCCCGGCCAGCACCAGCAGGCCCATCTTCCACAGGAACGCGGTGTTCTGCACATAGGTCGTGCCATTGGCGCAGAACATCAGCAGGCCGGTCATCACGCACACCACGAACGCGACCCAGGTGTAGGGCAGCAGATCCTGGATCAGCTTCAGCGCACTGCGCCGATGGGAGGCCACGCCCAGCAGGCGCAGGTCCACCACGGCGATGGTGCCGTAGACGATGGCGATGCCGATCACATGCACCGATTCAAGCAATGGGAAGACCGAGCCCGACTCACGGATGAACGCGGCGACGGGAGTGTCCTGGAGGGTTTGCAGCAGCGGTTGGATGTCCATGGCGAGTACCTCAAGGCTTGGGTTGAAAACGCTTAGATCGTGTAGGCGATCCAGCGACCGCAAATGATCACCGCGCACCACAGGCCGATCGACAGCCAGGCCAGTGCCTTGATGGGGCGCGTTTCGCGTTCATCGGGGGCTCGCAGCAGTGGGCGCCGCAGGAGTAACGTCAGGGTGAACGCCGTCACCACCAGGACCATCTTCAGCCAGAACGTGGTGTTGACGAGTACCCGGTCGGGCTCGGCGATGATCATGATCAGCCCGGTGAAGAGCAGGACCATGAGGGCGTTGCGCATCCACGGGTAGTAGCGGCGCACCACACCCCGCAAGGGCTCGTCCGTGGCGAGCACCCCGGCCAGGCGCAGGTCGCTGACCAGCGCCGAGCCGAACAGCACGGTGATGGCGATGATATGAATGCTCTGGACCGTGGGGATGACCCAGAGGACGTCACGGATGGCGGTGCTCAAGGGCGTCGCATAGAGCCAGGCAATGATGAGTGACGATGACATCGGCGTACCTTCCTCGTGGGGTTAGAAGTCTTGGGGCGTGGCGATCGGGCGCAGGCCCGCCGCATCGTCTGGAAGCAGGTAGCCTTCCTTGACCGACTGGGCCTTGGCCTCTTCGAATTTCTGGGCGTAGCGGTTGAAGTTTCCATAGCGCCGGCCAAGCACGTCCTTCGCATAAGGCACCTTGGTGTCGTAGATCAGCCCGCAGCCGGTCTCCTGGTCGGTGAGGTAAGTCGCGCTGGGCACCTGCACCCACGGCGGGCGCACGCCGCCCAGCAGGTTGCCGGTGGAGGGCGCGCGCGCAGCGGCTTTGCCGTCACGCACCACCCGGGACGCACGGGGCATGGGGGTGCCCTCGCGCACCCATTGATCCATGCGCTCGAACAGCGCCGACACCACCAGTTCCACCGGTTCGTCGTACAGCGTCTGGCAACGTGGGTCGTCGCCCTTGCCGACATCGGCGGCGAACCGTTCGGTATGCTGCGTGCCGAGGTCGGCCAGGCGCAGGTGGGGCATGCCGGTGACTTCGTAGTAGCGCACCTGCGGGCTGTCGGTGTCCGGCGGCAGGGGGATGCCTTCGAGCACGTCATGCATCAGTTCGGACTGGCTGTAGACGGTCACGAACGGCACGCCCTCGGGCATCCGGCGTGGCAGCCGGATCACGTCGCCACCGACTTCGCCATAGGCCATGCGGCCGGTCATGTAGGCATCGATCAGTGGTGTGTCGTCGGGCATGCGCCATTGCTGGTGGCGGCCCTGGTCGAGGTAGTCCATCCAGACCTGGGCGGTCACCGCCCAGCTGTTCACATACACGCGCTGTACGGCGAAGCCGGCCAGTGGACCTTGTGTCGCCGGGGTCTTGAGCAGCAACGCGAGTTGCGCGCCGATGCCCTGGGATTGCGGCACGAACGGGTCGGGCGCGTTGCCCCGGGTGAAACGTTGCGGGTCGTAATAGGTACCCAGCGGTGCGTACCGTGCGAAGTCGAAGCGGCGCATGAACTCGAAGTTCACGATCCGCCCGTACTGGGTAATCCCATCGGCCTCGGCCGCCGGGGTGTCCGCAATGAACTTCGGATCAACGGCCGGCTGGTTGAGGTTCAGGGTGTACCCGACAAACGCATAGCCGCGCCGCAGCAGGTAGTCACGGGTCAGGATCCAGCCGGCACCGCGCTCGCCGAACCAACTGAATGGCTCGATCACCACGGTGCCGTTGAACCGCGCCGGGTCCGTTGGCTTACGCACCAGGATGCGCGTGGTGTAAGGCGCCTCCAGCAGGGTTTGACCCGCTGCGGTAATGGCCGGGGCGACGCCTTGCAGGTAAAACTCTTCCTCGGTGTAGCCGTACCTGTCGAGGTCGCTGTATTCGGTGCCGGGACGCCTGGCCGACGACAGCGGCAACTGGCCCGACGGCGGGATGGCAATCGCCGTGGGCATGCGTGGCACTTCTGCCCACGCGTTTGCCGTGAGGGCCAGCGATAGCAGCATGCCGCCGAGGATTATCGAGCGTTCCATGCGGTCAACCTCACTCAAGGCTGAGGGACGCCTTGCCCTCGCTGTCGATCACGATCTGGTTGTTTTCGCAGACGTACTCCTGGATGGCGTAGCTGGAGCGTTTGTACTCGAAGGTGAAGCGATAGGGCGTGGCAAGCACCTGCGGGTCTTCGATCAGCACCTGGTCTTCCAGGCGGTCCGGCCCGCGCAGGCGGATGCGTTCGGTGATCTTCATGTCCGGGCCGTGGGGCACGTCATAGAACCGCACATCCGTACGCACCCGCTGGGTCTCCACCACCAGGGTGTCGCCTTCCCAGTGCCCACGGGAATGGCCCTGGTAGAGCGGGTCGAGCTTTTCCTTGGGCGGCATGGCCTGGTTCAAGCGGATGCGGCGGACCTGTTGCAGGTACTCGCCGAGCACGATCACGTCCTGGTCGTCGTGGATGATCTGGATCGGGAACAGCGCCGCCATCAGTGTCGGCATGCCCTCGGGCAGGCACCGCGAGCTGGTGGTGGCCAGCGGCGTCCCGGCTTCGTTGGCCGCCGCCTGTTTCTTCTTGAGTGCGGCGTATTCGGCGGCGTAGGGCGCCTTGAGGTCCATCGGCCCGCCCGGGTGCACAGGGTCGTCCGGGTTCTCGCCGAACCAGTCGTCCGGGGTTCTTTCCCAGGTGCCGCTGATGTCGGGGCGGTGTTTATTCGGTGTTGTCGCGGCGTTGCCGATGCCGGCGCAGGTCACAAGGACCACGGCCAGGGCGAGCAAGGTTCGTGTCGGTTTCATGGGGTGTCTCCACGCGGCGGATCGATGCAGTTCGGATGTCGTGGCGCAGGGCAGGGGCGATCTATCCGCCGCCCGAGAGCACCACGTCGCCGATCTTGATCTCGACAAGGAGCCCGCCGGGTTCACCGTTTTTCAGGGGCTTGAAGGACACCTCGGCAATGTCGCCGGCCTTGATCGAGTCCGCGCTCCAGCCGGTGCGTTGCAAGGCGTTGACGCTGCCGGTCTCGATCTTGTAGCGCTGGGGCGGTGGCCCGTCGGCATCGAGGTAAAGGGTGATGTGGGGGTTGGTCCAGGCGAAGCGCTCCACCACGCCCTTGACCGTGACCGTGCGGGTCTGGTCGAACAAGGCGAACGAATGGTGGGCGGTGGCGACCGACGACAGCACGCTGCAGGCAGTGAGAGTCAGCAGACACAGCGCCTGACGGAACAGCGGGGAGGGGGATGAAACGCTCATGACGGGTGCCTCGGTTTTTTTATGGTTCTTATGGGCCCAGCATAGGGGGATGGCGTTCTCGGGCCGTAGCCCAAAACGGCAACCAATGAGGGAGGAGGGGGGAATGTTTTGAGCAGCCTCGCACATGCTGATTTGGGTTACCGCCTGCACGCCGCAATCGGAACACTCGTGTCTCGCCTCATAAATATAAAAACAGGAGAGACGTCATGCGCACACCCCCCTATGCCCCCCTGCTTTCGCTGGTTGCACTCTGTGCCTTCGAGCCGCAGGCCCACGCCTACACGCTCTATAACGAAGACGACGGCGGCACGCTGTTGAACGCGGAACTGGGCGCCGGCTTTGGCTGGTTCGGCAGCACCCGCAACTACCTCGGCGACCCGCAGAAGGCGCCCGGCAGCATGCGTTGGCAGGAAGGCTATGCCAAATATGGCCTCAACGGCTCGACGGACAAGCTCATCGCCGGGTCGGTCTACGGCGGGTTCAGCCTGCTCAGCTCCGGCACCTGGGGCGATGGCGACACCGGTGCGATCACTGCCGGCAACGAGCGCCGCACCGCGGTGGAAGATGCCTTCCTGGGCTGGCGCTCAGGTGACCTGGTGCCCGCCCTGGGCCAGGACGGCGTCGACTTTTCCTTCGGCCGCCAGCTGGTGACGGTGGACGGTTTCCTGATCACCGACGATGGCTTCAACCCCGGCAATGCCTTCAGTCCCATCGAGGGGGTGCGTGACGGGCGCTTCAACCGTGGCGGCGCGTTCTACCTGGGCCAGCGCCTGGCGTTCGGCAACACGGCGGTGCTCAAGTTGGGTGGCAAGGATGGCCTTCACGGCAGCCTGATCTGGCTGAAATCGGATAACCCCGGACAGTCCAAGACCGAAGTGGCGGCCGCCACGGTTGACTACACCACACCCCTCGGCTCCATCGGCTCTACCTACGTTCGCGGTCTGGATGTGGAGGAGCGCTACGCCTTCGGTGATCGGCTCGAGCGCAAGGGCATGAACATCTACAGCCTGCGCGGGCAGGGTAATGCCGGGATCGAGAATGCCGACTTCGCCTTCGAAGTGGCGCGCCAGGAAAAACGTTCCGGCTCGCAGCGGGCGATGTTCTTCGACGCGGGCTATACCTTCGCCGACGTCAAATGGCAGCCGACCGTGAGTTATCGCTATTCGCGTTATTCCGAAGGCTGGGATTTCCTGTTCCAGGGTGGCTACCGCAAACGCTACCAAGGTGAGATAGCGACGAATTACGCCGGTTCCGTGACCTCGAACATGCGGATCAACGATGTGCTGCTCTCCGTCCGGCCCACCGATAAATTGACCCTCAATGCGATGGCCTTCGATTACCACCAGCTTTCCCGCAAGCAGGACCGGGATTTCAGCGCCCGCGAGGTCGACCTGTTCCTGGACTGGATGGTGACGGATAACATCACGCTGTCACCGCTGATCGGCTTCTACAAACCCGAGAAGTGGTTGGGCAATGGCGGTCTGCAAAGTGGCAGTGCGTCGACCAACACCTACATGCAGTTCATTGTCTGGGTGACGTTCTAGAAGGGAAGGGCGTCGGCGCCTGGCGCCGACGCCTGGTTGTTTCAGAGCATGCGGCGCAGCACGTCGTTGCGCGGGTCTTTGTCGTAGAAGCGGTGCTTGAGCGCCCCTGCGATGTGCAACACGATCAGCACCAGCAGGGTATAGGCGAGTGTTTTGTGCAGCCATTGGAACACCACGAACCAGTCGTCATTCTTCGGCAACAACTCGGGCAGGTTGACCCCGAAAAAGAACACACCGTCGCTCATGGTGAAGGTGCTCGACATGGAGTAGCCCATCAGCGGCACGATCACCAGCAGCGCATACATCGCACGTTGGGTCAGCCGGGATAACACCTGTTCGTAGCGTTCCAGGGTTTGCAGCGGTTGCGGAATATTCGGAGTGCGCAAGCGCACGGCGATCTGGGTCAACACCAGCAGGAACGCCAGCACCCCAAAGGATTTGTGCCAGGGGTAATAGAGCTCGAATTTGCTCGCCACTTCATCATTCATACCGGTCATGTGCCAGCCGGCCCACAGCAGGCCGACGACGAGCACAGCGCGCACCCAGTGCAGCAGGCGCAGGGATGTTGGATAACGATCGATTATGGTGGGGTTTTCTGGGTTCATCGCGGTCTCTCCAACGATCATCAAAAATGCACCTTTGAGTGAGCCACCCTGGCGATATCGAGGGTGGCTCGCTCAGTGCGCTGGCTCAGCCGGGCATCAGTACGGTGATCACCTTCTCTTCGGTGTAGGCCAGCGCGCCACTGAAGCCGCCTTCACGTCCGATCCCGCTGGTCTTGACGCCGCCCCAGGGCAGGTTGGCGTCCAGCGGGCTCCAGCAGTTGATGCCCACCGCGCCGGCTTTCACCGCTGCGGCGACACGGTGCGCACGCACCAGGTCGGTGGTCCACACCGTGGCGGCGAGGCCATAGGTGGAGTCGTTGGCCAGCGCGATGGCCTCGTCTTCCGTGTCGAAGGGGATCAGCGTGCCCACCGGGCCGAAGATCTCGTCCTGGGCAATCGCCATGTCGTTGCGGGCGTTGGCGAAGATCGTCGGGCGCACGAACCAGCCGCGTGCAGGGGTGGACACGCCGCCGGCCAGCAGCGTAGCGCCCTGGTCGATGCCCAGCTGGATGTAGCGGTTGACGCGATCGAACTGCGCTTTCTTGGCCACCGGCCCCATCTGTACGCCGGGCTGGCGCGGGTCGCCCACGTTGACCGCCTGGGCCGCTTCGGCCAGCGCCGCGCCGAAGCGCTCGGCGAGGCTGCGCTGGACGAGGATGCGCGAACCGGCCGCACACACCTGGCCCTGGTTGGCGAACAGGCCAAGGGCACAACCGCGCAAGGCGTCATCGAAGGAGGCGTCGTCGAAGACAATCTGCGGGCTCTTGCCGCCCAGTTCCAGGGCCACGCGCTTGAACAGCACGCCGGCAGTGCGCTGGATCTCGCGGCCGGCCTCGGGGCTGCCGGTGAAGCTGATCTTGGCGACGTGTGGGTGTTCGCACAGGGCGCGGCCCACTTCGGCGCCGTAGCCTGTGACCACATTGATCACACCGTCCGGGAAACCCGCTTCCTGCGCCAGCGCCGCCAGGTGCAAGGCCGACTGCGGGGTCTCTTCCGATGGCTTGACCACCACGGTGCAGCCTGCCGCCAGCAACGCGGCGAGCTTCCAGACCGTGATCATCAATGGCGAGTTCCACGGCACGATGGCGCCGACCACGCCCACCGGCTCGCGTACGGTGTACGAGAGGGTGCGGGTGCCGAAGTAGCCGCCGGTGGGGATGGTGCGTCCTTCGAGCTGGTTGGCCCAGCCGGCAGCGGCGCGCAGGTGGGCGATCGCATTGGGCAGGTCCATGCGGCGCGGCTCGATGGGGGAGCGGCCGATGGCGTTGGCGTCAAGGTCGGCGAGCCGTTCGCTGTCGCGCTCTACCAGATCCGCCAGTTTCGACAGCAGCCGGCCACGCTGGGCGCCGTCGAGTTGGCTCCAGGCGCCCCGTTCGAGTTGCTCGAGCGCAGCACCCACGGCGCGGTTGACGTCGTCGGCCGTGCCGCGTGCCGAACGGGCGTAGACCTGTTCCGTGACCGGATCGATAAGGTCGATGCGGCGTCCATCGGAGGCTTCAAGCGACGCGCCGGCGATGAAGTGATTCAAGTGTTCAGTCATGTTGCGCTCCATGAGTCATGCCTTGAGGGCGGCCAGGGCGTCGCCGAAGATGTCCAGTGCCTTGAAGAACAGCGAACGGGAGATGGTCAGCGACGGCATCACGCGCATCACGTTGCTGTAGCGACCGCAGGGAATCATCAGCACGCCGTGGTTGAGCAGGTAGCCCATGAGCTGGCCGATCTTTTCACCCGCCAGGGGCGCCTTGGTGACTGGGTCTTCGACCAATTCGATACCGATCATCAGGCCGCGCCCGCGCACTTCGCCGACCAGTGGGCTGTTGAAGCCGCGAATGTAGGCCTGGGCTTCCAGGCCCAGCGCATGGGCACGGTTGAGCAGGTCCAGTTCCGGGTCCTGCAGGATGCTGATGTTGGTCAGCGCCACGGCCGCCGACAGCGAGTTGGCGGCGAACGTGTTGGGCATCGAGCCATCGGGAATCTTTGCCGCCAGGTCCGAGCGCATGATCAGGCCGGCCATCGGCAGATCGCTGCCGATGCCTTTGCCGAAGGTGAGCATGTCCGGTTTCACGCCCGAGTGTTCCACCGCCCACATCTTGCCGGTGCGCCCGGCGCCGGATTGCACTTCATCGACGATCAGCAAGGTGCCGCTGCGGTCGCAGGCCTTGCGCAGCAGTTGCAGGAACTCCGGCGAAGGCGGCACGTAGCCGCCTTCGCCCTGTACCGGTTCCACGATCACTGCGGCCACATCATCGGCGGCGGTGTAGGGCGTGTTCAGCAGGTAGTCCACGTAGTCGCCGGCGATCTGCTCGGCGCTCTTGTGGGTGGTGTCGAACGGGAAGCGGTAGGCATACGGGTAGGGCGCGTGAATCACACCGCCCATCTGCGCGCCGTAGCCTTTGCGGTAGGCAGTGCCGGTGGTCAGCGCGCCCGACGCGTTCCACACGCCGTGGTAGCCGCCGTGGAAAGCAATGATCTGGTGCCGCCCGGTGATGCGCTTGGCGAACTTGATCGCGGCTTCCAGTGCATCGCTGCCGCTTTGGGTGAAAAAGGTGATGCAGTCGCCACGCAAGCCGTCCGGCGCGATCTCGGACATCTTGGCGGCCAGCTCGGTGCGCCGGGTGCTGTTGATTTCCAGGGCATGCATCAGCACTTCGGACTGTTCGCGGATGGCCTGCACCACTTTGGGGTGGCAACGGCCCACGCTGCTGACGCCGACACCGGCGGACAGGTCAATGTAGGTATTGCCGTCCGGGTCCTTGAAGGTTGCGCCGAACGCACGGTCCATGGCCACCGGCATGCGCCCGCCGCCACGGGCCATCGACTCGGTGCGCGCCGACAACGCCAGGGCTTCGCTGGCCTTGGGGCCGGGCAGGGCGCTGGAGAGGATGCGCGGGGCATCCGCGAAGTGCAGGGATTCTAGTGTGGCTTCACTCATGACGGTCTCTCTGACAGGTCGATTTACGTGTGCCGATCATCTCCGGTGCGCGTTCCAGACCGGTATCCCGAATCGGCACCTATACACGTGCCTGCTCCAGCCCGCCGGCTGTCCCATAAACGATTTGCAGGACGTGTGCTATGTGCGACTATCGAGCGCAGCGGCGATCAAAAAACAAGAATTTCTGGCAGAGGCTTGCGACTCCATGAAAAATCAGACGATCAGCCATTTTCGCGATATCCATGTGCATGCAGCCACCGTCCAGCAGTGGAGCCAGGACTACAGCCAGCTGACCGCCGGCTCCGCCGAAAGCACACTGATGCAGCTGACGACCGCCGGCTGCCACTTGTTCCTCGAACAGATCAACCAGCGTGTGGTGCAGAACGGCGTGGCCCCTCGGGGCAAGATGTGCTTCGCGGTGCCGATCAACGTGCCCGGTTCGATCCGCATGCAGGGGCGCGACGTGGACGACAGCAGCCTGTTCTTCCTGCACGGTGGCGAGGAGTTCATGTTCCACATGCCGATGGGCATGGAGCTGCTGTCCATCACCTTCGAGCGTGAGCTGTTCGAGCAGGCGCTGGAGCAGACCGCGTCGGCGAAGGAACTCAACCTGCTGCTGCGCCAGCCGGTGATCAAGGTGTCGCCCCAGCGTTTCGCCCAGGCTCGCCGCCGATTGCTCGCGTTGTTCTCCCAGGCCCTGGCCGACGATGACCTCGACAGCACGCGCGATCGGGAGCGAGAGATGGTGCTGGAACAGGCGATGCTCGGTGAGCTGCTGCAACTGATGACCGACCCGGCCTGTGACAAGCAGCAGCGCAGCCCCAGCTCTACGCGCAGTTTCATTGTCGAGAAATGCCACCGCCTGACCACCACGGAAATGATCAACGTGCCCAGCGTGATCGAGTTGTGCCAGCGGCTCCAGGTGAGTCGGCGCACCGTGCAGAACAGCTTCCGTGCGGTGGCCGAGACCACGCCGCTGAACTACCTGCGCTCGGTGCGGCTCAACGGCGTGCGCCGGGCCTTGATGTCGACCCGTGCCTGCGACCTCTCCATCGGCGATGCCGCTGCCCAGTGGGGTTTTTACCACCTGAGCCATTTTGCCGCGGAGTACCAGGAACTGTTCGCCGAGCTGCCGTCCCAGACGGCCCGCGCCGCCATCAGCGGTTTTGCGCGCGGCTGAACCTTCACCGATTTTGAACGACCTGAGAGCACCTTCGCTGCTTGCGCAAGGTGAGGACGTGCGTGACCGATTTGGGCTACCGCGACGTTCGTTGGCAGGCATAGGATCGATTCCAGCGTGCAACAACAACGATAAGCGACTCGGTGACGGTGAGCGGTTGACTGCGCCGATCCAACAGCGACTGCCTCATACAATAAGGTCAACAACATGAGCGTATCTCTCCCGGTCACCCCCTCCACGGAGCTCAAGCGTGGCGCCCTGGGCGTGGGCTTCATCATTTTCTTTGTGGTTTCGGCGGCGAGCCCGTTGAGCGTGATCGCCGGTGGCTTCCCGATTGGCATCATGCTCGGCAACGGCGCCGGTACCCCGGCATTGCTGATCCTGGCCCTGCTGGTGCTGCTGGCGTTCTCGGTGGGTTACACCACCATGTCCAAGCACCTGACCAATGCAGGCGGCTTTTATGCCTTTACCTCCCGTGGCCTGGGTGGCTTGGCCGGCGGGGCGGCGGGGGTGCTGGCGATGTTTGCCTACAACATCTTGCAGGTCGGCTTGTATGGCATGTTCGGCGGGGTGGTCAGCGGCACCATGGCCAGTGTGTTCGGCCTGGAGTTGCCGTGGTGGGCGTACTCGCTGCTGGCGATGGCCAGCGTGGCGATACTGGGCTATCGCAAGATCGACCTGTCGGCGCGGGTGTTGTCGGTGGTGGTGATTGCCGAGTACCTGGCGATCCTGATCCTGGATTTCGCGATCCTCAGGTCAGGCGGAGACAGTGGCGTCAACCTGGCGTCGTTCAGCAGCCATCACGTATTCAGCGGCACGCCGTCCATTGGCCTGCTGTTCTGCTTCGCGGCGTTCATCGGCTTCGAGGCCACGACCATCTACGGCGAAGAGGCGAAGAACCCGCAACGCACCATTCCGATTGCCACCTACTGTTCGGTGCTGCTGATCGGCGGGTTCTACGCGTTGTCGGTATGGTCGATGGTGGTGGGCGTCGGCGCGGACAAGATCGTGCCGCTGTTGCAGTCCTTGCAGGATCCGACGACCTTTATCTACGGCATGTCCGACCATTTTGTCGGTCCGCAGCTGACCCAGGTCATCCGCGTGCTGTTCATGGTGAGTATCTATGCCGGACTGCTGGCGTTCCACAACGCCGCCGCGCGTTACTTCTATGCGATTGGCCGCGATGGGTTGCTGCACAGCCTGCTGGGCACCACCCATCGCGTACACCAGAGCCCGCACATGGGCTCGGCCTTGCAGAGCCTGATCGCAGCAGTGGTGGTGCTGATTTTTGCCGCCATGGATGCCGATCCGATCCTGCAACTGTTCGCCTGGCTGTCCAACCTGGCGACGCTGTGCGTCATCCTGCTGATGGCGCTGACGTCGGTGGCGGTGTGCGTGTACTTCCAGCGTCATCCCGAACTGAACGTCGGGCTCTGGCGTGGGCGTATCCTCCCCGTTTTCTCCAGCCTGGCCCTGGTGTCGGTGCTGGTGCTGGCGGTGGTGCACTTCGACGTGCTGACCGGGGCCAGCAAGCTCCTGTCCTATGGCCTGTGCGCGATCATCCCCGTGGCCCTGATCATCGGGGTTTACCTCGCCGCACGCTTGCGCAAACTCTCGCCGCAGCGCTTCCACGCGTTGGGCAGCCACAAGCTCTGAGCCACACCCGATCATCCAGATAAAACCGGCCTGCCGTCCTTCGGCCAGGCCCGCCAGCGTGTGAAAGGAAGGTTGCAAATGCACAACTACAAGATGCTTATCAACGGGGCCCTGGTGGCCGGTGAGCAGGGGCGGTTCGAAGTGGTCAACCCGGCCACCGGGGCGGTGTTCGCCCACTGCCCGGCAGGTTCTTTGGGGCAACTCGACCAGGCGGTGGAGGCCGCGCAGGTGGCGTTCAAAAGCTGGCGCCACAGCAGCCACGCCGACCGCAGCGCACGCCTGCTGGCGATTGCGGCGGATATCGAACGGGAGGCCGATGCACTGGCCCGGCTGATCGTGCAGGAACAAGGCAAACCGCTGGAACTGGCGTTTTCCGAAGTCATGGGCGCGGCCGCCTGGACCCGCTACGCGGCGGGGCAAGACATTGCCGTGGAGCTGGTGGAAGACACCCCCACCCAACGCATCGAGTTGCACCGCAAACCCTTGGGCATAGTGGCCTCGATCACGCCGTGGAACTGGCCGTTCATGATCGCCGTGTGGCACATCATGCCGGCATTGCGGGCCGGTAATTGCGTGATCAGCAAACCGTCGAGCCTGACGCCGCTGAGCACCCTGGGCCTGGTCGACATCATCGCCCGCCATGTGCCCCACGGCGTGATCAATTGCGTGACGGGCGAGCAAGGCTTCGGCAGCGCGATCACGGCGCATCCAGGCATCCAGAAGATTGTCTTCACCGGCTCCACTGCCACCGGGCAAAGCGTGATGCGCGGCGCTGCCAGTAACCTCAAGCGCCTGACCCTGGAGCTGGGCGGCAACGACGCGGCGATCATCCTGCCGGGCACGCCGGTGCAAGAGGTGGCCGAGGCGATCTTCCAGGCGGCGTTTCTCAACATGGGGCAGACCTGCGCCGCCCTCAAGCGCCTGTATATCCACGAGTCGCAATACCAGGCCTTCGCCGAGGCGCTGACGCAGATCGCGGCGCGCCAGGTGGTGGGGGATGGCCTGGAGGCCGGGGTCACCTTCGGTCCGGTGCAGAACCTGGAACAGCTGGCGCTGGTGGAAGCCCTGGTCGACGACGCACGGGCCAACGGCGGGCGGGTGCTGTGCGGCGGCGCACGCCTGGATCACCCCGGTTTTTTCTATCCCCCCACCCTGGTGGCCGACGTCACCGACGGTCAGCGCCTGGTCGACGAAGAACAGTTCGGCCCCGTGCTGCCGCTGATCGCCTACCGCGACGTGGAAGACGTGCTGCGGCGCGCCAATGCCGGTGACATGGGCCTGGGCGGCTCGGTGTGGGGGCCGGATGTCGAACAGGCCCAGCTCCTGGCCAGCCGCCTGGAGAGTGGGGTGGCGTGGGTCAACTGTCATGCGCAGATCCAGCCGAACACGCCGTTTGGCGGCAGCAAGATGTCCGGGTTTGGCGTCGAGTTCGGCCTGGAAGGCCTGCTGGAGTTCACCGGTCAGCAATTGCTGTTTGTTCGCAAGCCAGCACAAGGAGCCTGAGCCATGCACCCTCCACTTATCGGCCCCGCGCTGGCGTGCACCCTGGTGCTTTGCGCCTTCCCGTCCGCGCATGCCTATGAGCTGTACAGCGATGACAGTCGTCACCTCAACGCCGACATGACCGCGGTGTTCGGGCAATTCAACAGCCGCAAGAACTACGACGGCACTCCCGGCGGTTCTACCTGGCGCGAGGGTTTTATCAAGTATGGCTTGAGTGGCGACCAGGCCCTCGCCGGCAACGGCACCGCGTACGGTGCCTTTGCACTGCTCAGTTCCGCTACCTGGGGCGATGGCGACCCGGCAGGCAACACCCTGGGCACCGAGCGCACCACCAAGATTGAAGACGCGTACCTCGGCTGGCGGTCCGACGATCTGTTCCCGGCGCTGGGCAAGAACGGCGTGGATATTTCCGCTGGGCGCCAGGTGGTCAAGCTGGGTCGTGGGTTCCTGATCAACGATGACGGGCCGAACCTGGGCAAGGGCCCCGCCGATGGCAAGCTGAACCGCGGGGGGGCGTTCTACCTGGCGGCGCGGCATGCGTTCGACCAGACCGCGTATGTGCGCCTGGGTGGGCAGGACGGCCTGCATGGCAGCCTGCTGTGGTTGAAGTCCGACAACCGCGCCCAGGCCGAAACCGAACTGGCCGCCGGTACGCTGGACTACACCGCCCAGCCGGGGACGATCGGGCTGACCTGGATCCACGGCATCAACCTGAACGATCAATGGGCCAGTGACTTCCAGCGCCAGCGCAAGGGCATGAATGTCTACAGCGTGCGCGGTGAGGGCGATGCGGGCGTCAAGAACGTCAGCCTGGCATTCGAGTACGCCTGGCAGGACAAGGACGCCGGCCCGCAAAACGCCTGGTACGGCGAGGCAGGCTACACTTTTGCCGATAGCGCCTGGTCGCCCAAACTCACGTACCGTTATGCGCGCTACTCACAGAAGTGGGACTCGTTGTTCACCGGCCAGAGCCTGGGGTACGGCACCTGGCTGCAAGGCGAAGTCGCCAGCAACTACTCGGGGCCGTTCAACAGCAATACACGGGTCCAGCATGTCGGGTTGAAGGCGACCCCGCTGGAAACCCTGACCCTGGGCGCGCTGTTCTTCGATTTCGACACCGTGCGCAAGCGCGATGCAATCAACCTCACTGCCCGGGAACTGGACCTGTATGCCGAATGGGCGGTCAACCCGCACCTGATCGTCACCCCGCTGGTTGGCCTGTACAAGCCCGAGAAGGACGCGACCACGGGCGGTAATCAGGTGGGGGGCAATGGCACCAATGTGTACAGCCAGGTGACCGTGGCCGTGCCGTTCTGAGCATGGCTGGGTACGGCGTTGGGATACCTATGCCGTTCTGGTGGTAGGCGGGTTGCGCATGTTGTCGGCGATCCGTCGCGTGGTGTCCATGACCATCTCTATCACGGTTTCCTGGCGCAGCAGCTTGAAGCTTTGCGTGCTGCCGACGGCCGACAGGCTGCCGACCACTTCGTCCAGGTCGGTCTGGATGATGGGCGCGGCGATACCGGTCAGGCCCAGGTTGAGCTCATCGTGGGTCAGGCAGTAGCCGTCCTTGCGGATCTTTTTCGCGGCCTTGTTGAACCCCGCCCAGTCGTAGGGGCTGGCGGGGTCGTTGGCCAGGTGCTCGTCGAACAGGCGTTGCAGGCGACGGCCTTTCTGGTAGGCGATCAACACCTTCGACTGCGCGCCGCGAAAGAACGGCAACGGTTGCCCACGCCCGAACGCAAAGTGATAGGTGTCGGTGGGCTCGGCGATGTAGGTGTTGATGATGCGCCCGTCATAAAACACGCTGGCAAACACCGCCAGGCCCGTTTGCGCGGACAACTCGTGCATCAGCTCGCGCCCGGCGAGCAGGATCGGGTCGTACTGGCGCATCTTCCAGTCCAGCTCGATCACCCGTGGGCCCAGGCCGTAGCTGCCGGCATCCACGCGGGTCAGCAGGCCGGCATCGCACAAGTCCTTGACGTAGCGGTACACGGTGGCCCGTGACAGGCCCATGCGCTCGGCGATGGTGTCGGGGTCGATCTTCAATGTCTGTGGGCCGAACAGGTCCAGGACGCTCAGCAATTTGCTCAGGCTGCTCATTTCGTTCCTAAAAAGGGGAGGGGCACGTGCTGCGTTCCGCTGGCGCAACACTACCGCAGTGAAAGAAAAACGCAATCTTTTGTGCTTTTGAGGTCGCAAAAAAATCACATAAATCTCACTAAATGAGACAAATCAAAATAAAATGCTTGTTGATTGAATTTTTGTGTGTGATAAATCTCATCACTGCAAACGCTCAAGCAAGAGGGCTGAAAATGAATGGTGCGCAACTGATAGTGAATGCGGCTGCGGCAAGCGGTATCGAGTACTGCTTCGCCAATCCCGGAACCACCGAAATTCCATTGGTGGCGGCGATGGCCAGCGCACCTGCACTCAAGCCGGTGTTGTCGTTGTTTGAAGGGGTCTGCACCGGCGCGGCGGACGGCTATGGCCGGATTGCCGGCAAACCGGCCATGACCCTGACCCATCTGGGGCCCGGGTTCGCCAACGGCATCGCCAACCTGCACAACGCACGGCGCGCCAACACTCCCATCGTCAACGTGATCGGCGATCACGCCTCCTGGCACGTCAACTACGACCCGCCGCTGGCCAGTGACATCCAGGCCCTGGCAGGCGCGGTCTCCGGCTGGGTGCGCACCTCGCGCACGGCGTCGGGGGTGGGCGAGGATCTGCAGGAAGCCATGCGCGCGGCCTGGCAGGCCAAGGGGCAGATCGCCAGTTTGATCCTGCCCATGGACCTGCAAGCCCATGCCGTGACCCACAGCGGTGTATTCGCCCCGATCCGCCCGCCGGTCCGGCGCTTTGCCGGCGACCGCATCGAGAACGTGGCCAAGGCCCTGCGTGACGGCCTGCGCCTGGTGTTTATCGTCGGCGACGAAGGCTTGTCGGTTGCCGGCCTGGAAGCGGCGGGGCGCCTGGCGCAACTGCCGGGCGTGCGTCTGTTCGCCGAGACCTTTCCACGCCTGAGCTACCGTGGCGGTGGCCTGCCGGACCTGGACCGCCTGCCGTACTTCCCGGAAGTGGCGATTGAAATCCTCGAACAATACGACCTGGTGGTGTGCGCCGGCGTGCCGGAGCCCATCAGCTACTTCGGCTACGAAGGCATCCCGTCGCGCCTGGCCGAACGTGAGCGCCTGCTGGCGTTGGCCGATGTCGGTGACGATGTGGCCGGCGCGCTGACGGCATTGGCCGACGCCCTGGATGCACCCGCTTATGTGCCGACGCCCCAGGGCATCGAACTGCCGCCCGGTCACGCCGAGCTGACCCCACAGTCGGTGGGCCAGTTGCTGGCTGCCGCCCTGCCGGACGACAGCATTGTCTCCGTGGAAGGCGGCACCTGCGGCTATCCGTTCTTCACCGCTTCGGCCCGCGCCGCTCGGCACCGGGTACTGACCAACACCGGTGGCGCGATCGGCCAGGGTATCCCGGTGGGCTTCGGCGCCGCCCTGGCCGAGCGCGGCAACCGCGTGTACTGCCTGCAATCGGACGGCAGTGCCCAGTACACCATTCAAACCCTGTGGAGCATTGCCCGCGAGCAACTGCCAGTGGTGATCCTGATTGCCGCCAACCACCGCTACGCGATTCTGCAGAACGAGTTGCGTCGTTTCGGCATGACCGAACTGGGACCCGAAGCCCTGAAGCTGACGGTGCTCGACAGCCCGCGCATTGACTGGAAAGCCCTGGCCAAAGGCTACGGCGTGCCAGCCAGCACGGTGCACACCAATGCCGAACTGCAACGGGCGCTGGCCAATGCAAATGCCGACGGCGGGCCTTGCCTGATCGAAATGGCGCTGTGAAGGAGTCGACCATGAAGCTGTTTGAAGTACTACCCGCCGTCCAGGCTTTTCTGTCCCAGCCGGGGCGCCTGTTTATCGGTGGCAGTTGGCAGGATGCTGCCGATGGCCGCCGTTTTGCGGTGGAAAACCCGGCCACCGAAGACACCCTGACCGAAGTGGCCCAGGGCGGTGCACGGGACGTGGACGCCGCCGTTGCCGCCGCGCGTTCGGCGTTCAACGGCGCCTGGTCGTTGCAGTCACCGGCCCAGCGCGGCCTCCTGCTGTTCCGCCTGGCGGACCTGTTGGACCAGCACCGCGAAGAACTGGCGCAGCTGATCACCCTGGAAAACGGCAAGCCGATTGCTGCAGCGCGCGGTGAAGCGGCCAGCGCCGCCACCATCCTGCGTTACTTCGCCGGCTGGCCGACCAAGATCGAAGGCAGCACCTTGCCCGTTTCACCGGCCAGCGGCGCGCCGATGCTCAACTACACCCTGCGTGAACCGGTGGGGGTCTGCGCGCTGATCGTGCCGTGGAACTTCCCGCTGAACATGTGCGTGTGGAAGCTCGGCCCGGCGCTGGCCACCGGTTGCGTCGCGGTGCTCAAGCCTGCCGAACAAACGCCGCTGGTTGCGATCCGCCTGGTGCAGTTGATCGAGGCGGCGGGGTTCCCGGCCGGCGTGGTCAACCTGGTCACCGGCCTTGGCGCCGAAACCGGTGCGCCGCTGGCGGAGCATCCCGATGTGGACAAGATCGCCTTTACCGGCTCGACCCAGGTCGGCCGGCTGATCGCGCAAGCGGCCACGCGCAACATGAAAAAGGTCTCGCTGGAACTGGGCGGCAAGTCGCCGAACATCATCCTGCCCGACGCCGATATCGTGCGCGCCGCCAAAGGCGCCGCCGATGGCATTTTCTACAACCAGGGCCAGGTGTGCACCGCCGCTTCGCGGTTGTACGTGCACGCCAGCGTGCTGGACCAGGTCCTCGAAGAACTCGAACGGCACGCCGCCGCCCATGTCCTCGGCAGTGGCCTGGACCCGGCCAGCAGCATGGGCCCGCTGGTTTCCGGGCGCCAGCTGGCGACGGTCAAGGGCTACCTGCAACGCGGCCAGGAAGAGGGCGCCGAACTGATCTGCGGTGGCGGGCGTCCGGCCCACCTGGAGCGTGGCCACTTCATTGCGCCCAGTGTGTTCCTGGATCGCGCCGAGGCGGCCTGCGTCGCCCGCGAAGAAATCTTCGGCCCGGTGCTGACGGTAATGAGCTGGACCGAAATCGATGACCTGGTGCTGCGCGCCAACGATTCGCCCTATGGCCTTGCGGCCGGCCTGTGGACCCGCGACCTGCGCTCGGCACACCGCGTGGCGGCGCAACTCAAGGCGGGCTCGGTGTGGGTCAACTGCTGGAACGTGGTCGATGCGGCCTCGCCATTCGGCGGCTACAAGCAATCCGGCTGGGGCCGGGAAATGGGTAAGAACGTGATCGATGCCTACACCGAGACCAAAAGCGTGTTTGTCGATCTGGCCTGAACTGAATAATCACACGAGGTAATTGTTATGGATCTGGAATTGAAAGGCCGCGTGGCCATCGTTACCGGTGGCGGCATGGGCATCGGCAAGGAAGTCGCACGTTTTCTCTCCGAAGAAGGCTGCAAGGTGGTGATCTGCGCGCGCCGCATGGCGTTCCTGCAACTGGCCGCCGAAGAGATCAGCGCCCAGACCGGCAACGAAGTGCTGCCGCTGTTCTGCGACACCAATGAGATGTCCGCCGTGTCGGAAATGGTCGAAGCCGCCTACAAGCACTTCGGCCGCATCGACATCCTGGTCAACGGTGCCGCTGCGCCGTCTGGCGTAGTGCGCAATGACATCGAACACGCCGGTGACGATGAGCTGCTGTCGGACCTCAACACCAAAGTGATCGGCTACTTCCGTTGCGCCAAGGCCGTGACCCCGCACATGAAGGCCGCCGGCTTCGGTCGCATCATCAACATCGGTGGCCTCACCGGACGCAGTAGCAAGGTGCTGTCGGGCATGCGCAACCTGGCCATCGCCCACATGACCAAGACTCTGTCCGACCAGCTTGGCCCCTCGGGCATCACGGTCAACCTGATTCACCCAGGCGTTGTGGATACCCCGCATATCCAGGAGCTGTATGACCGCGAAGCAGTCAAGCAAGGCAAGACCGCGGAGCAGGTCGAGCAGGCTTACATCGACGCGACGCCGATTCGCCGCACCCTCGCCCCGATTGAAATGGGCTGGCTGATTGGTTTCCTGGCGTCGCCCAAGGCCGGCGCGGTGACCGGCGAGTCCATCGGCATCGACGGCGGTTTGACCCGTGGTATCTATATCTGAGGAGCATCTGTGATGAGTAACGGAACCCTTTTGGTGGCCACCGTCGGGCAAGCGGTGATCCGCAGTGCCGACGATGGCCGTACCTGGCATCGCCTGGGCCTGGGGCAGGACCTGGAATTCGATGCGATCACTCGCTCACTGAGCCTGCACCCCGACGCGCCCGAGGTGATTTATGCCGGCACCGACGTGGGCTTGTGCGTCAGCCGTGACACCGGCGGCCATTGGCAGCGCGTCGATTCGCCGTTCAACGGGCAGACGGTGTGGAAAGTCGCGGTGGACCCACGGAACGCACAACGGATTTTCGTCGGCACCGGTGCACCTTCCCGCGCTGTGTTGTGGCGCACCCTGGACGGTGGGCTGAGCTGGGATCGGGCACCGGTGGAAATTCCGGAGTTTTGCGACGGCGTCAGTCGCCCACGCCTGCTGGCGTTTGCCTACGACCCGACCGACCCCGACCAGCTGTGGTTCGGCCTTGAAGAGGGTGGGTTGTTCCACTCCCGCGACGGCGGCGACAGCTGGACCCGCGTCGATGACCGCCTGTTGTGGGAGTTCAACTCGGACGTGCACAACATCCTGGTACTGCCCAACCATGGCCAGAAAGTCATCGTGGTGGTCTGCGTCAACGCGGTCTACCGCAGCCTGGACGAAGGGCTGACCTGGACTGGCATCATCGGCCGCGAAGCCTTCGGCCTGTATTACATCCGCGCCATGAACGCGCCGTTGGGCTCGCAAAGCGACCTGTACCTGAGCATTTCCGATGGCACGCCGGGCACCACCAGCAAGATCCTGGTGTCCCGCGATGCGGCGCTCAGCTGGGAAGTGCTGCCGCTTTCCCAGCAGCCCAATTCCTGCGTGTGGGCGATTGCCTTCAACCCGGCCAACCCCCGGCAGATCGTGGCGGGCACCAAGTACGGGCATCTGTTCACCTCCGACAACGGCGGTGACGGCTGGCAGAAACAGTGGCGCGACTTCAGCGAGATCGCCGATGTGCTGTGGACGCCGGCCGTGGCGCAGATCAAGGCCGGGCATCAATCCATCGTCAAGAAGCACTGAGGTATATCGCCATGAAAGTCGAGATCCTGCGTACTCACTTATCGCTCTGGGTCAGTGACCCGGACGTGTCGGCGCGCTGGTACGCCGACATTCTGGGCATGCACGAAAGTGCCCGGGGCGAGAGCTGGGTCATGATGGCGTTTGGCGGCAAGCACCACGACATCGCCTTGATCCGCGCCGACCCTGGCGCCCATCAGGGTGGGCTGGGGTTGCAACACTACGGCCTGGAAATCGACGGAGACATGACCACCCTGCGCCAGCTCTACGGCATGTTGCTGGGCAAGGGTGTCGAGGTGGTCAAGATCACCGACCACGAAATCGGCCATGGCGTGTACTTCAACGACCCCGACGGCAACCGCATGGAATTCTTCCTCGAGACCGAGCATGACGATGCGCGCGGCAAGGCCCGGTTCAAGGCCGCTGGCGCACCGAGCCGACATTTCAACCTGGACCCACTGGACCCACTTTGAGGCAACCCCGATGAAAACCGCGAATTTTGCTAGCTATCACATCCGCAAATGGTACAGCTTTGTCGAAGAAACCCTGGCCAACGAAACCGGCCAACTGGCCGATGGCGAGCCACTGTTCAAATATGCGATTGCCGCCGTGATCGCCAACCCTTATGCCGGTCGCTACAGCGAGTCGCTCGCCGAACTGGTCGACCCTTCGCCGCTGCTGGGCGAAGAGTTTGGCCGGCGCATCCAGGCATTGGCCGGCGCCCGTGAGATTGTCAGCTATGGCAAGGCGATCCTGGTGGGCAGCGAGGGCGAGTACGAGCACGGTAATGCATTCCTGACCAACCCGGCAGCCGACCCGATCCGCGTCGCGCTGGGCGGCGGCAAATCCTGGGTACCGTCCACCGGCAAGCGTGGCGGGCCGGGGTCGACCATCGACGTACCGCTGGCGCACAAGGATGCCCTGTACGTCCGTTCCCACTACGACAGCATATCGCTGATGTTTGGCGACGGGCCGGCGCCCGACGAGGTCGTGATCATCTGGGCCTTCGCTACGCGTGGACGCTTGCATGCGCGCCTGGGCGGCCTGCAGGCTAAAGACGTCAAAGGCCTGGATGGGCTGCACTGACAGCAGGCGTGCGCCTTGAGCTGTACCGGATTACAACCACAACAAGAAAGCGGTGATGAGCGATGAAGCAGGAGAAGACCCAAGTTGTCATTGTCGGCGGCGGTCCCAATGGGATCACGGCCGCACACTATATGGGGATGTACGGTGTCGACTGCGTCGTCCTTGAACTGGCTGATTGCATCCTGCCTTACCCGCGTGCGGTGGGCATGGACGATGAAGCGCTGCGGGTGTTGCAGGGCATCGGCGTTGCCGAACTGGCCGCGCGGGACATGATCTGCGACGTGCCGTTGCGCTATTACAACGCACGTGGCGTGTGTTTCGCCGAGGTCAAGCCGAGCACCGCCCACTACGGCTGGCCGATGCGCAACATCTTCATGCAGCAGTTGCTCGAAGGCACGCTGCGCGAAACCCTCGGCCGGCATGCCGGCGTCGAGTTGCGCCAAGGCCACGAAATGCTCGAATTGGAGCAGGACGGCGAGGGCGTGACCTTGCAGGTGCGCGATGCCCGGGGCGAGGTCTATGAATTGCGCGCCGATTATGTGATCGGTGCCGACGGCGGCCGCTCCACCGTGCGTAAAAAACTCGGGGTCGAGTTGCTGGGGCTGACCCATGCGCGCAAGTGGGTGGTGGTCGACACCGCCAATGACACGCTGGACGCGCCTTACACTGCCTTGCATGCCGACCCGCAGCGACCGTTCGTGTGCATCTATTTGCCTTACCAGCAGCGGCGTTGGGAGTTCATGCTGATGGAGGGCGAGGACGAGGCGAAGATGTGCGACGAAAGCACCATCCGCGACCTGATCCGTGGGCATATCGGCGATGCGGTCGACCAGTTGGACATCATCCGTATCCGCGCCTACACCCACCATTCACGGGTCGCGGCGCGCTTTGTCCAGGGCCGCGTGGCGCTGGTGGGCGATGCGGCGCACATCTCGCCGCCCTGGGCCGGGCAAGGGCTCAACTCCGGACTGCGCGACGTGGCCAACGTGGCCTGGAAACTCGCGGCGATCATCCAGGGGCGTGCCGCCCATGGGATTCTCGTGAGCTACGACCAAGAGCGTCGCGGGCACGCCACCGAGCTGGTGGCGCTGGCCGACAACATGGGCGCGGTATTGGGCTTGACCAACCCCTTGATGGCCGGCGTGCGCGACTGGTTGTTCCAGGCAGTGAACAGCGTCGACAACCTGCGCTCGCACCTGTTGGAGTTCAAGTTCAAACCCAAGGCCACCATCACCAAGGGCCTGGTCTATCACGAACGTGCCGAACTGCGTGAGGACGACCTGGTCGGCCAGCTGTTTGTGCAGCCCTATATCGAAGACGCCAAGGGTCAGCGTCGGCGCCTGGATGACGTGTTGGGGCATTCCTATGCGGTGTTGGGTTACCGGGTCAACCCGCGCGAGCAACTCAGTGACGAGATGGCGACATTCTGGGCGCGCTGGGACACACGCTTCATCCAGGTCAATCGTTCGCGCAGCGGCCTGGGCCGTCACCAGCCGTTGACGGCGATGGACGCCATCAGCGTGGAAGACGTGGATAACCGCCTGGGCGAGTGGTTCTCCAAGGTGCGCGATTGCATCGTAGTGGTGCGGCCGGACCGTTTTGTCGCCGCGATCACCACGCCCGAGCGACTGGATGGGGTACTGCGCAAACTGGCGGAGCAACTGTCATGAGCCACAACAACGAACTGCTCAACCGCTTGCACCAGGCCACCCTGACCCGGCAGGCCCTGCCGCCGCTGCCCGCCGAGACGCTGGATCCGTATTCCGGTTACGCGCTGCAACGCCTGGGGCTGGACGCCCGCCTGGCGGCCGGCGAGCGCCTGAGCGGGTGGAAGATCGCCTTCGCCGGCAGCGCCGCGCAACAGCGTTTTGGCCTCGATCAGCCGGTGTACGGCGCGTTGACCGAGAACATGAGCGTCAAGCCGGGCACGACGGTGGCCCTGTCACGGTTGATCCAGCCCAAGCTGGAGATTGAAGTGGCGGTGGTCATCGGGCGCACCCTGGCGCCCGGTGACTACAGCGACGAGGACATCCTGGCGGCCATCCGTGACGTCGCGCCTGCCTTCGAAATCGCCGACTGCCGCTGGCAAGCCTGGACCTTTGGCGCCGGCGCGTTCCTGGCCGACAACGCCGCGGCGGGGCTTTATTGCATCGGGCCACGGACGCCGTTTGATCCAGCCCTGCACCTCAATGCAACCTACCGCCTGGAGTGCGCCGGTGCGCTGTACGGCGACGGCAATACCCTGGAGCGCGAAGACACACCGCTGGCCAACCTGTGCTGGCTGATCCGGCGCCTGCTGGCCGACGGTCAACCGGTGGAGGCGGGACAGGTCGTGCTGTCCGGGTCGTTGCTGGCGCCCATGAGCATCCAGCCGACCACCTATCGCCTGCAGATGTTTGGCACGGAACTGGCTTTGGTTTTCACCGCTGACACCGTGCCGGTGTAAACCCACGTGCGGTCAAGGATGACAGCGTCCCTTTCAGGTCGATGAAGACACCAGACCACCGAGGAACGACAACCATGCTCGCTGAAGCGCGAACCTTCAATGACCCTCAACAACACGCCGGGTCTATCCACGGCTGGCGCCAAGTGTATGACCAGCTTGGCCGTGGTTGCCTGACGAGTGAGCTGCGGCAATTGTCCGCCGATCGCTTCCAGGTGTTCCAGGAGGTGTTGGACAAACGCGTGGTCCAGCGCGGTTTCGCCCCGAAAGGGCGGCTGTGCGCAGCCATGTCGCTGGGCCCCGCGCCGGTGGTGCAAGGCCAACAGGTAGGCACCCACAGCGTGGTGCTGTTGCGCGATGGCGAGGAGTTTGTGTTGCATGCGCCCGAGGGCACGCACTTTTTTGCGTTCAATATCGACGCGGTGCGCTTCGCCAAACTGGCGGCCTTCGAATTGTCCAACGAGCAGCTCAAGCGGCTGAAGACCACTTCTCAGTTGAGCGTGGACGATGCGTTACTCTTGCGCATTCGCCAGCGTATCCATCCCCTGTTCTGTCACCTGGTGGAACAGTCCGAGGCGGTCAGCCCGGCGGCTGAAAAAATGCTTGAAGACGAATTGCTCAACGCCTTCCTCGATCTGTTCAGCAACGCCACCGATGAGGTGCGTTGCCGGCGTGGCAATGTCACTGTCAGTGCTTACCTGGTCAAGCGTTGCCAGGAGTTGATCGACGCCAGTGGCGACACGCCCCTGAGCATTCTTGATCTGTGCGAACACCTGCGGGTCAGTCGGCGCACCCTGCAGAACAGTTTCCAGGCCGTGACCGGCATGCGCCCGGTCGAATACTTGCGCAACCTGCGTCTGAATGCCGTGCGCCGCCGCTTGAACAGCACCTCTGCCTGCTCCCAGAACGTTGGCGAAATTGCCGTGGCGATGGGCTTTTTTCATCTGAGCCATTTTGCCGGGCATTACCGGGAACTGTTTGGCGAGTCACCCTCCGAAACCCTCAGGGCGACCCGCTAGGGCGCCCATTCTCAGGCGTAGCTGATCCGCTCGGCGTAGGCGTTCTGCAGCATTTTGCGCTGGTAGTCGCAGGGCGTGGTGCTGACCAGTTGCTTGAAGTCGCGCAGGAAGTGCGACTGGTCGGCAAAACCCAGGTCGAGCGCCAACGCCGAGAACGACACGTCCCGGCAGGTATTGAGGGTGTCCAGGGCGGCCTGGCAGCGGATGATCCGGCAAAAGGCCTTGGGCGACATGCCGGTGTCCTGGCTGAACTGGCGGTGCAGCGTGCGGCTGGTGTAACCGCTGAGGTCTTCAAGCTGGTGGATGCGAATAGACCCGCGATGCCGCATGGCTTGTTGAATGACCAGGGCGGTCAGCGGTGATGCCTTGCCCATCAGGCGGGGTGCAAGATAGTCATTGAACAGGCGCATTTGCTCGCTCAACTGCGGCGCCTGCACGATGTTGTCGAAGATGCGCCGGGCAAACGTCGAAACCTCCAGCAAGTCGAGCTCCCGCTCGGTCAATTCCTCCGCCAGCACATTGATGAAACCGGGAATGACGCCGGGTGAAAAACGCACGCCGAAGTAATGGTGGTTCGGGTTCAATTCGACCGCCTTGGCGGCGAGCGGCGTCCCGCAGATCTTGGCGCTCGGACGCACGGCATCACAGTCGAAGACGATGTCCACGCACCCATCCGGAACGGCCAGTACCTGAGTCGATTGAGCTGCATCGAACGCATAGAAGTGCGAGATCGCCGGGTGGTCGGAGGGCATGACCGAATACCGTGACGAATTGAGAACGAACCAGGGTTGTTCGTTTGCCGTGTGGTGCCGTGGAGTCGAGATCATAGGTGCACTGTCGAGAGGCTCAGAGGCGCGATTTTTCACGCAGGATTCGCGCCAACTCTGGCGGTAACACAAGGCCTGGCGTGTCCGAAAACTACAATACGACCCGGCCCCGCGCCCTCGATACTTGACCTCGACAGCGTGGCGCTGCGCCTACCGCAGCGGTATCACCTTCGACCCGAGAATAACTATGTCTACGACTACAAAAATCGACTTTATCTACCTCTCCGAGCCGGACATGATCCGCGCGGGCGTGACCGACATGCTGGCGTGCGTGAATACCATGGAAGAGATGTTCAGCCTGCTGTACGCCGGCGACTACCGCATGGCCGGGCCGAACAATGATTCCCATGGTGCGATGGTGATTTTCCCCAAGGATTCGCCGTTCCCGAACATGCCCAAGCCCACGGCCGACCGGCGCATGATGGCCATGCCGGCCTACCTGGGCGGCAGCTTCTGCACCGCTGGCGTGAAGTGGTACGGCTCCAATATCGCCAACCGCGAAAAGGGTCTGCCGCGCTCGATCCTGATGTTCACCCTGAATGATCCCGACACCGGTGCGCCGTTGGCACACATGTCGGCCAACCTGCTGTCGGCGTATCGCACCGGGGCCATTCCCGGTGTGGGCGCACGCCACCTGGCGCGCAAGGACTCGAAAGTCGTGGGCCTGCTGGGGCCGGGCGTGATGGGCAAGACCACCTTGGCGGCGTTCATCGCGGTCTGCCCGCACATCGATACGCTGAAAATCAAAGGCCGTGGCCAGAAGAGCCTGACCGATTTTATTGCGTGGGTTGAAGCGACCTATCCGCAAATCACCACGATAAAGGTGGTGGACACCCTGGAAGAGGTGGTCCGCGATTCGGACCTTGTTACTTATTGTAGCTCCGGCGAAACGGGCGACCCCTCGAACTACCCAATTGTGCGGCGTGAATGGGTCAAGCCGGGCGCATTTCTGGCGATGCCGGCGGCCTGCTCGCTCGATGAAGGCATGGAGCAGGCGGACGTGCGCAAGGTGCTGGATAACACCGGTCTTTACCAGGCCTGGTTTGAAGAGTTGCCCAAGCCTGCGCATCACTGCGTGCCGGTGATTGGCGTGCGCTTCATGGACATGATTGCCGAAGGCACCTTGCGCCTGGAAGACGTCGAGGACATCGGCAAGATCATCGCCGGCGCCGCCCCTGGCCGCAGGACCGATGAGGAAATCATCATCATGTCGGTCGGCGGCATGCCCGTGGAAGACGTGGCCTGGGGCACGGTGGTGTACCGCAATGCGATCAGGCGAGGCATCGGCGTCAGCCTGAACCTGTGGGAAACCCCGGTACTGCGTTAAGTCACTCAACCCCTATTCTGACGAGGCATTCGACATGACAAACATCATCAAGCTCAAGACCGGCTCGCCGTTCGAAGACCAGGCCAGCTATTCGCGCCTGGTGGTCGTCGACAACTGGATCTACGTGTCCAACACCGCAGGTCGCAACCCACAGACCAAACTGATCCCGGAAGACGTCCTGGAGCAGGCCCACCAGGTCTTCGCCAACATCGAAACCGCCCTGGCGGCGGTGGATGCAAGCCTGGCCGATGTGGTGTGTTCGCGGGTGTTCATCCAGGACCCCAAGGACGTGCCGGCGGTGATGGGCCTGATCGGCGAGAAGTTTCGCGGCGTCGACCCGGCCAGCACCGTCACGTGCCCGCCACTGGGGTCGACGGTCTACAAGGTGGAGCTGGAAGTGACGGCCTATCGCAACGCATCCAAGGCGCAGGTCGAAGTCATTCGTCTGTCGCAGTGACCGCCAGCGGTTGCTCCTATTTGCCCATCAGCGAGTCTTGATCATGGCACCGACTATTGCGCCCGTGAACACATCCGCCGCGTTTCCTGCCGCCACCAGCGTTGTCATCATTGGTGGCGGGATTATTGGCTTGACGGCGGCATTGACCCTGGCCGAACGCAACATCGCGGTGGTGGTGCTGGAAAAAGGCCGCATCGCCGCCGAGCAGTCGTCGCGCAACCTGGGCTGGGTACGCAAGACCAGCCGCCACGCCGCCGATATTCCCCTGGCCCTCGCGGCCGACCGGTTATGGGCCAAGATGCCCGAGCGGGTTGGCGCGGATGTCGGCTATCGCCAGGAAGGCATTATGTTTGTCGGCCGCACCCCGGCGCAGATGGCGATGCATGAAGGCTGGCTCAAGTCCGTGGAGCATCTGTCCCTGGATTCACGGCTGCTCAGCAAGCGTGAGATCGATGGGTTGGTGCCCGGCGGCGTGGGCGATTGGGCGGGTGGCATCTTCACGCCGTCTGACGCACGCGCCGAACCGACCCTGGCCAGCAGCGCCATCGCCAAGGCGGCCATGGCGCTGGGCGTGGTGATTGTCGAGCAGTGTGCGGTGCGTACGCTGCAGATGTCTGCCGGGGCCGTGAGTGGCGTGGTCACCGAGCGAGGTGAAATCCGCTGCGACCACGTATTGCTGGCGGGAGGCATGTGGTCGCGGCGCTTCCTGGGTAACCTGGGGGTGTCGTTGCCGACCCTGCCGTTGACCTGCTCGGTACTGCGCACCCACCCGATGGAAGGGCCGACGCAGATTGCCGTCGGCGCACCGGACTTTTCGTTCCGCAAGCACAAGGACGGCGGTTTCATCGTCACCCAGCGCGGCAAGCTGGACGCCTTCCTGACCCTTGATCACCTGTTGCTCGCCAAGCAGTACATGCCGCAGTTCCGGGCGCAGCGCCATGTGCTCGATGTATCGCTGGGCAAGCCGTTCCTGCACGACCTGAAGCTTGCACGGCGTTGGCACTCCAGCAGTGTGAGCCCGTTCGAGCGCGTCCGGGTGCAGGACCCTCCGGCCAACCCACGGCTGAACGGCGATGCGATGAACAACCTCATCGCCGCCTGGCCGGTGTTCGAGCAGGCGCGCATCGCCCAGGCCTGGGCCGGTACGATTGATGTCACGCCGGATTCGAACCCGGTGATCGGGCCGGTTGCGCAGATCCCCGGGCTGACCGTGGCCACGGGTTTCTCCGGGCATGGCTTCGGTACGTCGCCCGCAGCGGGTCATCTCGCGGCAGACCTGGTCAGAGGGCATACACCGATCATCGACCCAAGCCCTTATCGCTTCGATCGTTTCTAGAGGAACACACCGATGCTTGCTGACAGTTGTTTCTTCACCAACCGTAGCGGCCTGCGCCTGCATTTCTTGCGTTGGGGCAAGCCGGGTGGCGTGCCGCTGGTGCTGCTGCATGGTTTGCGCGCTTATGCGCAAACCTGGGATTCGCTGGTGCAGTCCCTGGGCGCAGGCTATTGCATCTATGCCCTGGACCAACGCGGGCGGGGCCTGAGTGATTGGGCCGCGCCCGACACCTACCACACGCAGTCCTATGTCGAAGACCTCGCTGACTTCGTCGCCCATGTGGGCTTGCAGCGGTTTGTCTTGCTGGGGCATTCATTGGGCGGCGCCAACGCCCTTGAATATGCGCGGCAGCACCCGGGGCGGCTGATGGGGCTGATGATTGAAGACATCGGCCCCGGTTCTTCAAGCCAGGGCGATGGCGCTGCGCGCATCCGTCGCGAGATGAGCCAGACACCGTTGCAGTTCGAGAACTGGGAGCTGGCCCGTGCGTTCTGGCAGGCGTCACGCCCCGGTCTGTCGGAGCAGGGCCTGAACTCCAGGCTGGCGCATTCGATGAAAGAAAACGACGCAGGGATCACCTGGCGCCATGATCAGCAGGGGATTGCCCAGGCGCGCCTGAGCATCGAGCCGACGGATTTGTGGCCGGCGGTGCGTGCATTGGATTGCCCGACCCTGTTTATTCGCGGCGGCCGCTCGGACTTCCTGCCGGCAGCAACATTGGAAGCAATGACCGCGAGCAACCCGCATATTCGGACCGTGGAGGTGGCCGACGCGAGTCACTATGTGCATGACGACCAGGGCGAGGTGTTCAACGCATTGGTTTGGGCATTCCTCAGGGAACTTGCGCCTGAGTGTTCCTAGGGAACTCGTTGGCCGCGTTGATCTTCAAGGCTGCTTGCTGCCGAATGCCCGGGGCCTGGCCTGCTACCTCAGGCTGCCGGCCTCACCCGGAAGGCCAGGAACACCGGGCCGCCTGGAAACGTGCTGAGCTCCAGCTCATCCAGGGGGCTCAGCGTGCGTGTACGGCTTCCCGCATTACTGTAGAGCGTGTGGTCGCCCGATGCGACGATGTTGATCTTGCCTGCCGCCGCCTGGATCAACGTGGCCCTGAACCCTTCCGTCACATCATCACCCAGCGTCAGGGTCACGTCCGTGTTGCTCAGGACCAGAATCGACTTGCCTGAATCCGCCATGCTCAGGGCCCTGCTGCCGGTGATCGAGATATTGGTGTGTACATGGCCCCCGGCGTGATAACTGACCATCCTGGGGTCGGCGAAGACACGGGCGAAGGCCCCGACGTAGTTGACGCTGGCACGCATGTCATCGAACTGTTCCACGACGTAGGTGCCGATGCTGCCGGTATTCGCTGTGTCGGCGTCCATTGCCCATTTGCGTCCTACCATCAGCCCTATCTGGGTATTGGCGCCTACGCCCGCACGCACCTCTTCGAGAAACAGCGTGCCGATCTGGCCACCCCCATTCCCCTGGACGTAGGTCAGCCGTGCAATGGAGTGGCTGTCACCGGTGGGGCTGCCCCGGGAGGTATCGACCCGATAGTCGACACAATCCGCCGAGACGATGGTGTTCGTCGTGTTGGCGTCAGGCGCCCAGGTGAAATCCAGTGCTCGACCGGTCTTAGCCTGCTCGAATGAGGTGGTCGGCTGTGCGGTGGTGGTAGAACCTGCCTGCTTCAAATCTTCATTCATGATGCTCATCCTCAACTACGTTTCTGTATGTATGTACAGTAGTCTGGATTTTTTCTTTGTGCGGTTTTACCGACGAACTGCACGCAGGGAAGGGGGCGTGTAAAGTGACCGGCATTTCCCAGGCAAAGGTGACCCCCGGATGGCTCAATCGGCAAAACCGCGAGGCAAGAACCAGGACACGGGCTGGCGAGGCTCGGTCGATGTGTGGCTGGACGCCGCCTACGCGGCGTTGAAAGAGTCCGGCATCGACGCCGTGCGCGTGATGCCGCTGGCCAAGCAGCTGGGCTTGTCGCGTACCAGTTTCTATTGGTTTTTCGAGGACCGCGAGCAACTGCTCGCCGCCTTGCTGGCGCGCTGGCGCGACAAGAACACCGGCAACCTGGTGTTCCAGTGCGAGCGTTACGCCGAAAGCATTTCCGAGGCGATTCTGAACGTCTTTGAATGCTGGCTGAACCCGGAGCTGTTCGACTCGCAGTTCGAATTTGCCGTGCGCAGTTGGGCCATGCAGTCGGCAGAAGTCAGCGCGGAAATCGCCCTGGCCGATGACACCCGTATCAACGCCCTGACCGGCATGTTCCGGCGCTTTGGCTACGATGAGGAGGCTGCCGATGTGCGCGCGCGGACCATCTACCTGACGCAGATCGGCTACATCTCGATGAACACCAGCGAGGACGTGGTGGTGCGCTTCCGGCGCATTCCTCAGTACGTCAGCGTGTTCACCGGCAAGGCCTTGAAGCGGCGCGAACTGGACCGCTTCTTTGGGGCGTTTGGCTACGCCGAGACCGCACCGGGGGTGTTCGAGCCGCTTTAGAGATCCTTGACCAACCGCAGCGCGTCGTAGATCGCCGCATGGGTGTTGCGTGCGGCCACCGCATCGCCGATGCGGAACAGTTGGAAGCGGCCCTCGGGGTTGGTCACCAGGTGCTGCGCGTTGCCGGCGATCAAGTCGTGCTGCTCGACCGCGCCGCCGTTGCTGGAATGCCCCCGCAGGTCGAAGTACAGGTCATCCAGGGGCAGGGTGCCGTGGTTGACCACCACCTGGTCCACCACCCGCTGCTTGTGCACCGCGCCGTAGTCACTGCCGAAAGTGACCAGCAGCCGACCGTCGCGTTTCTCCACCGTTTCGACCCGATAGGTCACGGTAAAGGTCACGTCCAGGTCCTGCAGGCTGCGCATGTAGGGCACCAGGTTCATGGCCATGACTTCCGGCGCGAACGAGCGGTCCGGCGTGACGATTTCCACGCTGGCACCACTTTGCGCAATCACCTCGGCCGCTTGCAGGGCGGCGTGGTCTCCGGCGTCGTCGAAGATCAGCACATGGCGCCCCGGCTTGACGTCGCCGGAAATGATGTCCCAGGTCGACACCACCAGCTCATTGCCCTGGGCCAGCACCTCGGTATGCGGCAGGCCGCCGGTCGCCACGATCACCACATCCGGCTCCAGCGCCAGCACGGCCTCGGCCTCGGCCCAAGTGTTGAAGTTGAACTTGACACCCAGGCGTTCGCACTGGCTCATGCGCCAGTCGATGATGCCGATCATTTCGCGGCGCCGCTCGCTCAGGGCGGTCAGGCGGATCTGCCCACCGGGCCGGCCCGCCGCTTCCAGCACCGTCACATCATGCCCGCGCTCACCGGCGACCCGCGCCGCTTCCAGCCCGGCAGGTCCCGTGCCGACAATCAGCACTTTGCGCGGCACCGCTGCCTTGGGAATGTCATGGGGCATGCTGGTTTCGCGACCGGTGGCGGGGTTGTGGATGCAGTACGCCGCACCGCCCTGGTAGATGCGGTCCAGGCAGTAATTGGCGCCGACGCAGGGCCGAATGTCTTCTTCACGCCGCTCGATGATCTTGCGCACGATATGCGGGTCGGTCATATGTGCGCGGGTCATGCCGACCATGTCCACCTTGCCTGATGCGATGGCGTAGCGCGCCGTGGCGACATCGGGGATTTTTGCCGCATGGAAGGTGGGGAACCCGGTAGACGCACGGATCTCACCGGCAAACTCCAGGTGCGGCGAGTTGCGCATGCCCTGGATCGGGATCACATCGGTGAGGCCCGCATCCGTATCGATATGCCCGCGCACCACGTTGAGGAAGTCCACCAGGCCGCTGTCCTTGAGCAGGTGCGACACCTGCAAACCTTCGCTGGCATTGAACCCGCCCGGCAGCGCCTCGTCGCCGGTGTAGCGCACGCCCAGCAGGAAGTCTTCACCGACCCGCTGGCGAATGCCGCGCAGGACATCGAAGGTAAAGCGCATGCGGTTTTCCAGCGGGCCGCCGTACGGGCCATCCAACGCGTTGGTGAGCGGCGACCAGAATTGGTCCATCAAATGCCCGTAGGCTTGCAGCTCCAGGCCATCCAGCCCGGCGGCCTGCATGCGCTCGGCCGCGTCGACGTAGTCTTTGATGATTCGCTCGATGTCCCAGTCTTCCAGCTTCTTCGGGAAGGAGCGGTGCGAGGCCTCGCGCCGGTGTGAAGGCGACACCACTGGCAGCCAGTCGGCCTTGTCCCAGCGTGTGCGACGGCCCAGGTGCGTCAACTGGATCATCACCGCCGCGCCATGTTCGTGGCACTCGTCGGTCAAATCCTTCAGCCAGCCGACCACTTCATCCTTGTACGCCAGCACATTGTTGAACACCGGCGGGCTGTCCCGCGACACCGCGGCGGAGCCTGCGGTCATGGTCAAGGCCACACCAGCCTTGGCGCGTTCGACGTGGTAGGCGCGGTACAGCGCCTGCGGCATGCCGTCCACCGGGTAGGCCGGTTCGTGGGCCGTGGTCATGATCCGATTGCGCAGGGTCAGGTGCTTGATCTTATAGGGCTGCAGCAGGGGATCGCTGGACATTCGAGTGTGCTCCGTCGTGGGCATCATCAGGCTTGGCGATTTGAAATTAGGATAAATGTACATATACGTCAACAAATCTCGACATGCATGTACATTTTAATTTCGACCTGCTGATGTTCTCCAAATGATGCAGGCGCGCGGGAGCACGGTGGACAACACGCGGTTTGAGGGAATGTTCAGGTTGTAGTGAGCGGGCTTGTGGTGCTGAGTGGACGTGCTGTGGTGAGCAGGCTCAGCAGCAGCGACCACGGGCTGTATTCAATAAATCGCGCACGGCATCGGTGCGCAACAGCAGGGTCATCTGCGCCTCGTCGATCACGATTTCCGCGATGATCAACGCGCAGATCAGCGGCGCGGTCACGAACCAATGGCACCAGCATTGAGTCGCCAGCGACACGGCTACGCCGATAATCCACAGCGCCAATACCCATTTGGGCGCGCGCTGTTGCAACGGCACCCAGTAACGCTGCAGCCGTTTCAGCCGGGCAGTGTGCAGTTTCAACGACTCTTCAAGGGGTGATAAGGACGAATTCATTTCTCACGCTCGCTGAGCTATCCGGGCGTGACTGGGAAAGGGGTTGCCCAGCCACGACAAGTTGATGCATTCAACTTCGATCCAGTGCCCGTTTCCGGGCAGTGCTGCACAGCTTTTGAATGCAACGCACGTACCCTCGGCGTCCAATAAGACAAAGCATCGATAGCGCCGGGTTGTTCTGAACATCATGGAAAAGATGCGCATGGTGGGGCCTGGGTTACTCAAAGATTCCAACTGAGTTCAAACAGCGTTCCGCCGTTTTCCATTTTCCGGCACGTCACCGCACCGCCGTGGGCGAGGGCAATCGCGCGCACCACCGCCAGGCCCAGGCCGCTGCCGCCCTGGGCGCGGGAACGTGAGTTTTCGCCGCGCTGGAAGGCATCGAACAGGTGCGTGGCCAGGTTCTCATCGATGCCGGGGCCGTCGTCGCGTACCCTCAGGTAATGCATGCCATCGCGGGTGCTCAGGTGCACGTTGACGTTGCCGGGCGTGGCGTGCCGACGCACGTTGTCGAGCAGGGCCAGCAGGGCCTGGCGTATCCGGGCGGGGTCGCAGCGCAGGGTCCGGCGTTGCAGGTCCAGTTGCAGGGTAAAACCGGCGGCGACCAGGCTCGGTTCGAACAGCCGCACATCCTCTTCAATGCCGGCGGCCAGGTCGGCGTCCTGCACATTGAGTTCGAGGTAGCCGCTGTCGCCCAGGCCGACTACCCGCAGGTCCTCGATCATCCGCGCCAGCCCTTCGACCTGACCGAGCAGGCTGTAGAACTGCGCCGTGTCCGGTTCGAATACACCCTCGGCCAAGCCTTGCAGGCGGCCGCGCAGGATGGTCAGCGGCGTGCGCAGTTCATGGGCAATCGCCGCATTCCAGAATGCCTGCTCCTGTGCCATGCGCTTCAAGCGCTGGGCCATGCTGTTGAAATCATCCACCAGGATCGCCGCTTCGCCGATGGACTGGTCACCGGCGACGGCTTGCACATCGAGGTCGCCATCCGCCAGTTTGCGCAGGTTCTCGGCCACCGAGTTCAGCGGCATCAGGATCCGCCGCGACAGCCGCGTGGCCACGAAGGCACCCACCGCCAGGCTGACGCAGGTGGTCAAGGCCATCCACGCCCACTCGACATTGGCCGGCAGCCAGGCATCGGCCTGCTCGTCCGAGAGCGGCCAATAGGTCCATAACAGCGCATAAAACACGTAGGAGCCGATCACGGCCAGGGCGATCACGCAGAGCACCACCGCCGACATGGCGGCAATGATCTGGCGGCTCAAGCCATTGAGCTTCTTCACACGCCACTCCCGAACCGATAGCCCACGCCGCGAATGCTCGCCGGCACGCCTTGCAGCCCCAGGTCTTCGATCTTGCGGCGCAACTTGCTGATATGGCTGTCGACCGTGCGCTCCAGGCTGTCGCTTTCCGGTGAGCACAGCGCCAGCAATTCCGCGCGGCTGAACACGCGTTTCGGTGCCCGGGCCAATTGCGCGAGCAGTTTGAATTCGGTGACGGTCAGTAGCAGCGGCAGGACCTTGCCCTCGATATTCACCGTGACCTGATGGCTTTCGATGTCGATTTCAAAACCATCGACCCGCAACACATTGGCGCCGGCGGCATATTTGTAGGCGATGGAGCGTCGCAGCACGGCCTGGGTACGCGCCACCACCTCGGCCGGGTTGAATGGCTTGACGATATAGTCGTCGGCACCGATGCGCAGGCCCATCAGCTTGTCCATGTCCTGGTCCTGGGCGGTCAGCATGATCACCGGCGTATTGCCGCGATGACGCACCTCGGCCAGGACCTTCCAGCCATCGACCTGGGGCATCAGTACATCCAGCAGCATCAGATCGGGCTTGAGGGCCTGGTGCAATTCCAGGGCGCGCCGGCCGTCGAGGGCGTGGGCGGTACGAAAGCCGCTGCGCTTGAGATAGGCAATCAGGATGTCGGCGATCTCGGGCTCGTCTTCGGCGATCAGGATCAGCGCCTGGGTGTCTCGGACGCTGTTCGGAAGGGGCGAGGATGCAACGGGAAAATCGTTCATAGTCTGCTCGGTGAATAAGCCTTGTCGTGTTTGCCGCTCCCTGGCCACGCTTGCAAGTGTTGATCATAGCTTCTGGGTGAGGGCGCCCAACATCTGGTTGGCGGTGGAAATCACTTTGGAGTTCATTTCATAGGCCCGTTGTGTGGTGATCATGTTGACCATCTCTTCAACGGTGCTCACGTTGGAGGTCTCCAGAGACCGTTGCAGTGTGGTGCCAAACCCGTTGAGCCCCGGCGGGCCGACCTGGGGCGCGCCGCTGGAGGCGGTTTCCAGGAACAGGTTGTTGCCGATTGCCTGCAAGCCGGCGGGGTTGATGAAGTCGGCGGTTTGCAGGTTGCCGATCACTTGCGCAGCAGGGTTGCCGGCCACGGTGATCGACACCGTGCCATCCTGGCCCACGGTAAAGGTCTTGGCGTTATCCGGCACCACGATGGCCGGTTCCAGTGCAAAGCCGCTGGCCGTCACCACCTGGCCATTGGCATTCAGGTGAAAGGTGCCGTCGCGGGTATAGCCGGTGGTGCCGTCCGGCTGCAACACCTGGAAAAAACCGCGCCCGTTCACCGCCAGGTCCAGCGGTTGCCCGGTGGTTTGCAGGCTGCCGGCGCTGAAGTTTTTCTGGGTGCCGACGATCTGTACGCCGGTGCCCAGTTGCAACCCCGACGGCAACGCACTGTCCTGTGTCGACTGCGCGCCCGGCTGGCGCTTGATCTGGTAGAGCAAGTCCTGGAACTCGGCGCGATCACGTTTGAAACCGGTGGTCGAGACGTTCGCCAGGTTGTTGGAAATTGTCGTCAGCTGCGTGTCCTGCGCCGACAAGCCGGTTTTTGCGACGTACAGGGCTGGAATCATGCCGTTCTCCGTGTGAACCCGGTCGACCGGGCACTCTGATGAAAGCCATTGTGCGCAACGAACGTGCGCATTCAGGGGAGGTTTTGTGGAGGAATGATGGAGAGCGGCATTTTTTGTTGGCCCTGATCACTTCAATCCGGGTTCGATCAGGCCGGCTACGCCACGTCCGATGACTTCCGGGTAGCTGTGTTCGGCATCCAGGGTTAGCACCACCACCGTCAACCGGTCGTCGAGGTAGCGCGAGATGGACGAGGTAAAGCCTTGCCAGGAGCCGCCGTGCTCGATCACGGGGTGGCCGTTGACTGTGCGGATTTCCCAGCCGAACCCGTAGCCTTGCGCCCGCTGTTTGCCGGCGTAGGGGTAGGGCGTCCACATCCGTTGCAGCGAGGCTTGTGTCAGCAGGGTTTCATCGTAGAGGGCGCGGTCCCAGCGCTCCAGGTCGCGGACGCTGAAATAGAGCGTGCCGTCGGCCGTGGCATTGAAGGTCGGCGACACCCATTCCTGGTTCCTCAGCTCACCGTCGACCCTTTCGTAGCCCGACGCCCGGTTGGGCACAATCGCGAGGTCCGAGATGACCCGTGTCGAGCGCATGCCCAGCGGTGTGAAGATACGCTGCTGGAGAAACTCGCCATAAGGTATCCCGCTGACACGCTGGATCAGGATGCCGAGCAGCACGAAATTGGTGTTTTCGTAGGCCCAGTTCTGCCCGGCCTTGAAGTCCAGCGGCAGCTTGGCAATCGCCTTGGCCAGCTGCGCTTCGGTGAAGTCGCGGCGTATATCCAATGGGCCACCAGGCTTTTGCAGCGCTGGCGTGTCGTAGGCCGACAAGCCAGACGTGTGGGACAACAGATGGGCGACCGTGATCGGCGCCCAACTTGCCGGCGCCTCGGGGAAGTACTGGCGGATGCTGTCGTCCAGGCCGACCTTGCCTTGCTCCACCAGCATCATGACGGCCGTTGCGGTAAAGGATTTACCCACCGAGCCGGACTGCAACACGCTGTCGGCGCTCATGGGCACGTCGAGTTCCACATTCGCCAGGCCATAGCCCTTGGCGAGCACGGCCTGGCCGTTTCGGAAGATACCGAGGGCCAGGCCCGGCAACTGCTGACGGGTTATTTCTGCGTTGACATAGCGGTCGATGGCCGAGCGTTGTTCGTCCGTGAGCGGGGTGGCTATCGCCAGGGGCGCGGACATCAGCAGGACACTCGCCGCAAGGGTTCGGAACATGGGCACCTCTGAAGCGTTTTTGCGGTTTCAGGAGGTGCCAGTGTGCGCGAGGGGGGTGGATGTTTGTGGGAGGTTCGATGGAGGCGGCGTGGAGCTGATGAGGCCAGCACTCACAGGGGTTGGATGAATTTCACATACACCCGCTCAGGGTCGTGATCGTCAAGGTTTTCGATGTGCCCGCTCGGCACGAACCCGGCCTTTGCAAACAGCGCCTGGGCGGCGGTGTTCGACGCATTGGTTGAAGTAAACAGCTTGGGCGTCTTGCACGCTGCTTGTGCCGCCGTCAGCAACCGCAGCGCAACGCCTTGGCGCTGATAAACCGGTGACACAACCACCAGCGACACGAAGCCATGATCGAAAAAATCATGGGCCAGCACCAGGTATCCCACACACCGGCCAGCGCTATCGACGGCGACGAGGCAGTGTTGGCGAACCACCGCATCATGGATGAATACGCGGCGGTGGGTATGGGCCGTGGCGTACGCATCCAGTTCGATCAGGGCGTGCACGTCGTCGGGCGTGGCCTGGCGGATGTTTATCGAGCGTGTAGGCAAGTGATTACCTCAGCGGAGTGGGTTTAGCCTTTGGTTTGGTCGGTTTTGGTGTGACTAATACTCGATTCAACTCTCCGGCGAGCGCGATCAGCTGCTGTTCCAGCGCTTCGACTTCGCAAAGGCTGATTCCCTCCTTGATGACTTGCAGGGTTTTGGCTTTTCTCGTCAGTGCGGATCCGAGGTTATGCGCGTCTTGGGAAACCAACACTTGGCGCAGTAGGTTGTTGATCACGGTTTGATAACCGGTACCTGCATTTTCCGCTCGCTCGCGGGCGGCTGCAATCACCGCATCATCCAGCATGATAGTGATTCGGGTTTTGCCTTTGTTGCTGGCGACTGCACCGCGCTTGCCGGAGCTGAAGTCGTATTCGTCTTTCATGGTTCAAGCCTCCAAGTACTGGCGCCGTTCATTTTTGGATGCGCGCCTGGCACTGATAATCCGTACAAAATTTGGATCGCGGTAGGTGTAGGCCACTACCAATACGCGTCCCTTTGCGTCCGTACCCATGATTATCCAACGCTCTTCGTCGTGATCATTGTCTTGTATGGTTAGAGCGGTCTCGTCGTAAAACACCGGTTCTGCATCGGCAAGGCTCACGCCCTTGTGCTTTTGCTGATTAGTGATGCTTTTTGCTTTGTCGTATTGAATCCTGAAAGTTCTCATTATGCATATTTTATATGTATATAAAAGCAATTGGACAAAGCGACAGTCAGGGCATTGGTTCAGCGTCTGCGGGTCCCGATTCGGGTACGCACATCCCTACCTATCAGTGAGGGATCGATTTTGAGGAGGGTGCCCGCGTATGTCCGTGCGTAACCGGTGATCCGTTAAGTAGTCAGATTCCGATTCCATAGCCAGATAAGGTCTTATGTCGATATCAGACCAACCCCCGCCGTTTCCAGGCTATTTTCGCGCCAGTCAGCCCGCGTAAGGTGACCCATCATTCAAAAATGACGATCGCCTGACCCTCCAGTCAGTCCTCACGCCGGTCACCGAGAACAACAAAAACAATGAATAGCCTCAATTCCAACGACTCGAACGGCCAGTTGGCGCAAGGCTTCAAGCCGCGCCATGTCACCATGCTTTCCATTGCGGGGATTATCGGCGCGGGGTTGTTTGTCGGGTCCGGGCATGCGATTGCGGCGGCGGGGCCGGCGGTGCTGCTGGCCTATCTGTTTTCCGGCCTGCTGGTGGTGCTGGTCATGCGCATGCTGGGGGAGATGGCGGTGGCCAACCCGGACACCGGCTCATTCTCGACCTACGCCGACCAAGCCATCGGCCGCTGGGCCGGCTTTACCATCGGCTGGCTGTACTGGTGGTTCTGGGTGCTGGTGATCCCCATCGAGGCCCTGGCCGCCGGGCATATCCTCAACCAGTGGTTCCCGCAGATCGACGCTTGGCTGTTTGCCTTGTTGTCGATCTTTTTGTTGGTGGTCACCAACCTGTTCAGCGTGTCCAAGTACGGCGAGTTCGAGTTCTGGTTCGCCATGGCCAAGGTGATCGCGATCATCGGTTTTATCGGCGTGGGCTTTGCGGTGCTGATGGGCTGGGTGCCGGAACGCGAGGCCAGTGGGCTTGGCCAGTTGATGCAGGACCATGGCGGGTTTGCGCCCAACGGGCTGTCGGCGGTGGTCGGCGCCTTTATCACCATCATGTTCAGTTTTATCGGCACGGAGGCCGTCACCATTGCGGCGGCCGAGTCCAGCAACCCGGCGCAGAACATCGCCCGGGCCACGCGCTCGGTGATGTGGCGCATCGGGGTGTTCTACCTGCTGTCGATCTTCGTGGTGATCTCCGTGGTGCCATGGGATGACCCGTTGCTGGCCTCGGTCGGCTCTTATCAGCGTGCACTGGAATTGATGAACATTCCCCACGCCAAGCTGCTGGTGGATGGGGTGGTACTGATCGCCGTGGCCAGTTGCATGAACTCTTCGATCTACATTGCCTCGCGCATGCTGTTTTCCCTCGGCAAGCGTGGAGATGCACCCGCACTGATGAAAAAGACCTCGGCGGCGAGTGTGCCGAGGGCGGCGGTGATCGCCAGCACCATCCTGGGCGCGGGCGTGACCCTGCTCAGCTACTTCATGCCGGCCGGGCTGTTCCAGTTCCTGCTGGCCAGTTCGGGGGCCATCGCCTTGCTGGTGTACCTGGTGATCGCGGTTTCGCAGTTGCGCATGCGCAAGACCCTGCGCCAGCTCAAGGTCACGCTGAGCTTCCAGATGTGGCTGTTTCCGTGGCTGACCTGGCTGGTCATCGCGTTCATCTGCGCGGCCTTGATGGTGATGCTGGTCACGCCTGAACACCGTTTCGAAGTCTCTTCGACCCTCGTCCTGGCCCTGATGATTTCCTTGATCGGCTTGCTCACCGCCCGGCACCCGGAACCCACGCAAAAACCGGTGGCCGCAGTTTCGCAATCATGAGTGGCCGCCCGGTCGGCAGTATTGTTTTCCTGCTGCTGGACCAGTTCACCCTGATGTCGCTGGCGGCAGCGGTCGAGCCGTTGCGCATGGCCAACCAGTTGTCGGGCCAGGAGCTTTACAAGTGGCACACGGCAAGCCCGGACGGCAACCCGGTGTGGGCCAGCGACGGTGTGCCGATCACGCCCGACGGTTCGATCCTCAGCGTGCCGCCCGCCGACATTGTGATGGTGTGCGGCGGCATCGGCATCCAGGGCACCGTGACCGGCGAACTGGTCAAGTGGCTGCGCAGCCAGGCGCGTTATGCCAAGCGACTGGGTGGGATTTGCACCGGCAGCGTTGTGTTGGCGCGGGCCGGCTTGCTCGACGGGTATGAATGCAGCGTGCATTGGGAATGGTTGGCGGCGATGCAGGAGGCGTTTCCACGGGTGACCGTCAGTTCCAGCCTGTTCACCCTCGACCGCGACCGGCTCACCAGTTCAGGCGGCACGGCGCCCCTGGAAATGATGCTGCACCTGATCGGCCGTGAGCACGGGCACGAATTGTCGGCGGCCATCTCGGACATGTTTGTCTACGAGCGCATCCGCAACGAGCAGGACCACCAGCGCGTACCGCTCAAGCACATGCTCGGCACCCAGCAGCCCAAGCTGCAGGAAGTCGTGGCATTGATGGAGGCCAACCTGGAAGAGCCGATCAACCTGGATGAACTGGCGGCGTATGTCGCGCTGTCGCGTCGCCAGCTTGAGCGCATGTTCCAGAAGTACCTGCACTGTTCGCCCTCGCGCTACTACCTGCGGCTGCGGCTGATCCGCGCGCGGCAGTTGCTCAAGCAGACACCCATTTCAATCGTCGAATTGGCCGTGCTCTGCGGCTTTGTGTCCACGCCGCATTTCTCCAAATGCTATCGCGAGTACTTCGGCGTGCCCCCCAGTGACGAGCGTTCCGTCACGGACAGCGAGCGGTCCATCATGCTCAAGCCAGCGTTGCACACATTGCCGGCGCCCGCACCAATGAATGTATTGGAGCAGGCGCGGGGCGAGGCAACATTTGCCAGTGTGAAAAACCTGAAGTCCTGAACTCAGCGCATATGCAAGATGATCGGACTGCTGCTCGCCGGGTCGGTATGCCCGCGCAACTTGCCCACCGCCTCCACATCCACCGCACCGCCGTTGTTACCCCAGGTGCCGCGCACGTAGCTGAGCACCTCGGCGATTTGCTGGTCGGTCAGTTGCTCGCGGAACGCCGGCATGCGATAGGCGTCCGGCACGCTGGCGGCTACCACGCGTTGCGAACCGTTGAGGGTGATGTTGATCGCCGAGGCGCTTTCCTTGGCCAGGGCCGAGGTGGCGCCGGCCAGGGGCGGCATCCAGTCGGGCTGGCCCTTGCCGTCGAGGCCATGGCAGGAGGCGCAGCGGGTGGCGTAGGTGTGGGCGCCGGGGGCGTCCGGGTTGGTGGCGGCCGCCTGATACTGCCAGGGAGTGCCGTCGCGCTGCGGATCGCCGGGCAGTGACTTGAGGTAGCGGGCGATGGCGGCCAGGTCGTCGTCCTGCATGAACTGCGTGGAGTTGTTGAACGCTTCGGTCATCGAGCCGTAGACCACCGCATGGGCATTGCGCCCGGTCTTGAGGAACTGCACGATCTGCGCCTCGTCCCAGCGGCCCAGCCCGGTGTTGGGGTCCTGGCGCAGGCTCGGTGCATACCAGCCGTCGAGCAGGGCACCGGCGAGGAACGGCGCACCGGATTCGTCCAGCGCCTTCTCGTTGAAGGCCAGCCCGCGTGGCGTGTGGCAACTGCCGCAGTGGCCGGGGCCTTGGACGATGTAGGCGCCGCGGTTCCACAGCGCGTCCTGGTTGGGTTTGGCTGCATAAGTTGCAGTGGGCGCGAACACGCCGTTCCACAGCGCGATGGGCCAGCGCATATTCAGCGGCCAGGGAATATCACTGGGGATATTCGCCTGGTTGGCCGGTTGCACGCTTTGCATGAAGAACGCGTACAGCGCTTTCACGTCATCGTCGCTGAGCTTGACGTAGGACGGGTAGGGCATCGCCGGGTACAACCGTCGACCACCCGGCGCCACGCCGTGGCGTACCGCACGGTCGAAGTCGGCCAGGCTGTAGCTGCCGATCCCGGTGGTTTTGTCCGGCGTGATGTTGGTGGCATGGATTGCCCCCAACGGCGTGGCCATTTCCAGGCCACCGGCGAACGGCGCCTTGCCCGGCAGACTGTGGCAGGCCACGCAGTCGCTGAGACGCGCGACATATTCGCCGCGGCTGACCAGGGCCGGCTCGAAGGTGGCGGTGGCCGGCGCTTGTGCAAACGGTGTGGCGGGCTCACGGGTGACGTACCAGGCCAGCAGGCCTGCCGCGACCAGGCAGGGCAGCGCCAGCCAGCCTGCGGTTCTTGCGAATCGACGGTTGTTCATGGGCATTTCCTGAAAGTCAGCTGAAGGTGTGTCGGCTCAAGGGCAGGCTGCGAACACGCTGGCCGGTCAATTGCGCCACCGCATTCGCCACGGCCGGTGCCACGGCAGGCAACGGCGGCTCGCCGATACCACCCATCTTTTCGCCACTCTCGACGACCCGCACATGCACCCGCGCCATCTGCGCCGGTGCCAGGATCGGATACAGGTCGTAGTTGCGCGCCCGTGGCTTGCCGTCCACGTACACCGCTTCTTCCAGCAAGGTCTGTGACAAGCCCAGCGCCACCGCGCCATTCACCTGAGCCTCGACAATCGCCGGGTTGACGATGCTGCCCGGGTCGATGGCCTGCCAGATATCGTGCACCCTGACCTTGCCATTCTCGATGGACACCTCGGCAATCGCCGCCGTGTGGGAACCGAACGGCGAGGCCATGGCCACGCCGCGTGCACGCCGGCTGCCGTCTTCGGCGGTAAAGGGGCCGCGCTTCCAGCCGCCGGACAGTTCAACCGCCGCTTGCAGCAAGGTGGTCAGCCGTGGGTTGTCGCGCAGCAGGTGCAGGCGCAGTTCATAGGGGTCGTGTTTGCCCTTGTCCGCCAGTTCGTCGAGGAACGACTCGTAGAAAAAGTCATTCAGCGAATTGCCCACCGAACGCCAGTAACCGAGCATGGGCGCGCCTTTGACGTAGATCTGTGCGATGCGTTTGTTGGGGATGGCGTAGGACTTGCCCGACAATCCTTCCAGTGCCGTAGGGTCGATCTTGTCGCCCTGTTTGCCGGCGAGGGCTTCGGTCGGGCCTTCGGTGGCGCTTACCGCTTCGATGGCCACCGGCAGGCCTTTGTCATCCAGTGCGGCGCGGAACTTGACCACGGCCACCGGGCGCAATACATCGCGCAGGAACTCTTCTTCTCGGCTCCAGATCAGCTTGACCGGACGACCCACCGCCTTGGCGAGCGCGATGGCCTGCGGGTAGGGGTTGGCTGAGTCATACAGGAAATGCCGGCCGAAAAAACCGCCGAGCAACGGTGAATGCAGGTTGATCTGCGCAGGGTCCAGGCCGGTGCGCTTGGCGATATCGGCGCGGAACATGTCCGGCGCCTGGTTGGGCAGCCAGATATCCAGGGTGCCATCCGGGTTGAAGCGGGCCAGGGCGGAGGGCGGCTCCAACTGGCCGTGGTTGAGGTACTGGTTGTGATACGTCGCTTCGACCTGGGTCTTGGCGCCTTTCAGCGCGGCGGCCACGTCGCCTTCGTTTTCGTCATCACGGGCCGGGCCCTGCTGGGCGGCGAGGAACTCGAAATGCTTGTCGCTGGAGAAGTCCGCCGGCATCACGCGCAGCGTCGAGCCGGCCGCCGCTTCCTGCCAGTCGACCTGGACCGCTTCCACCGCACGCTTGGCGTGCCACCAGCGTTCAGCCACCACCGCCACCGCGCCCGGCAGCACGTGTACCGAATGCACGCCCTTCATGCCTTCGACCTGCGCCTGGTTGCGCAGGCTGCCCACAGTCATGCCCAGGCGTGGCGCATGCTGGACGGCGGCGTGGAGCATGTTGTCGACTTTCAGGTCGATGCTGTAGAGCGCCTTGCCGGTGGATTTGTCGTAGGCGTCCAGGCGCTTGACCGGCTTGCCGATCCAGCGGAACTGGCTCGGGTCGCGCAGGGTAATGCTGGCAGGATCGGGCACTGGCATGTCGAGGGCGCTGCTGGCCAGTTCGCCATACCCCAGCGAACGGCCGGATGCCGCGTGCACGACTCGGCCAGGTTGGGTGGTCAGTTCGCCCACCGGCACGCCCAATTGTTTGGCGCCGGCCTGCAACAACATGGCGCGGCCGAGGGCACCGAGACGGCGCATGGTCGGGTAGCTCATGCGCACCGACATGCTGCCGCCGGTGATGCGCATACCGTTTTCCATCACCACATAGGCTTCGCCAGGCGGGGCGGCCTCGACGATGAAGGTGGCGGGGTCGGCATCCAGCTCTTCGCCGACGATCTGCGCCATGGCGGTATGGGTGCCTTGCCCGCCTTCCATGAACGGGCTGAGCAGGCGCACCGTGCCGTCCGGGCGAATCTCCAGAAACGCTGGCACCTGGGTGCCGCGTTCAGCGGCAGTGGCGGCTTGTACCCGGCCCGAGCCCAATGGCAGGCCGAAACCGATGACCAGCGCACCTACGGCGGTACTCGCCAGAAAGCGGCGGCGTGACAGGTTGACCGGTGCGTCGAGCAGTTCGTCGAGGATGTTCATCACGCGCCCTCCTGCTTGGCCAGGGCGTCGACGGCCGCATGGATGGCGTTGTAGGTGCCGCAGCGGCACAGGTTGACCATGGCGGCGTCGATCTGCGCCTTGCTCGGCGCGGGGGTGTGCTTGAGCAGCGCCGTGGCCGCCATCACCTGCCCGGACTGGCAGTAGCCGCATTGCGCCACCTGTTGCTCGACCCAGGTCGCGACCACACGCTTGCCGACCTCGTCGTCTTCAATCGCCTCGATGGTGGTGATTTCACGCCCGACCACCCCGGCCACCGGCGTGACGCAGGAGCGCACCACATTGCCGTCCACCAGCACCGAACAGGCGCCGCACTGGGCCAGGCCGCAGCCGTACTTGGTGCCGGTCAGGCCCAGGTCATCGCGGATCACCCACAGCAATGGTGTGTCCGCGTCGGCATCGACCTGATAGGCCTTTTGGTTGATTCGTAATTCCATGGCTCACCTGCTGATCATCGGTAGGTGCGGCCTGTTTTAGATGTGAACGCAGTGGCCGCTTATTGTCGAACTCTAGACCAGCGCGCAAGGGCTATCTATCCGTTAATCGATAAGTCGGAGGATCAGGCAAGTATTCAAGAGAAATGAGCCAGTCTGGTGTTATCGAAGCGGCGATTGACCCAGGTCAATACAAGCTCGAATCGGGGGCCACGAATGGGCATGGCGAGCGTAGAGCGGTGTGTAGCGGTGATATCATGGCGCCACTATTCTGGCGCGGTGCGTCATTGCGATCCATGGAAATGAGGCTTTAGGCAAATGCTCAAGAATGCACCACTGCGTCTGAAACTGTTGTTGATCCTGCTGCTGCCCATGCTCGGGTTCCTGACATTGGCCGGCGTGTTCGTGGTGGACAACTACAAGACGCTGCGCGACATGGACGCCACGGTGACGGCCAGCGCCACCGCGCAGAAGCTGAGCCGACTCATCACCACGCTACAACGTGAGCGTGGTGCCAGCGGGGTTTTCCTGGGCAGTGGTGGCCAGTCGATGGGCGACAGGATGTTGCAGATGCGCCAGGACTCCAGCGCGGCGGTCGAGGTGGTACGCGGCTTGAGGGCGTCGGGTGGTGCGAGCCTGGATGGCGTGCAGCGTGCCTTGGACCAACTGCCGGCGACCCGTGCACAGATCGACAAGCTGGGCATCAATAGCACCGAATCCGGCGCGCGCTACACCGAGATCATCCAGGCCCTGGTGGGGTATACCCATTCCCTGGAGGCCAGCGTCAACAACGCAACCCTGGTCTATGCCCTCGGCGCGTTGAACCAATTCATCGAAATGAAAGAGCGCGCCGGACGCGAGCGCGTGATACTGGGGCTGGTATTCAATCAGGATCGCTTTGATGCGACGCTGCTGTCACGCTTCAGCCGTAACCTGGGTGAGTTCAATGCCTACTACGATGCGTTCCGCCGCAAGGCACCGGTAGCCACGCTTCAACAGTTCGATGAGCAGATGCAAAACCCCGCCGCCGTGGAAGTCGGCAAACTGCAACGCCTGGCATTTGAGGTGCCGATGGGGCAGGCGCTGGGCATCAAGCCAGAGGCGTGGTTTGAAACCTCCACTCGACGCATCGACCTGATGAGCCAAGTGGAAGAAACCCTGGGCCAAAGTGTCAGCGACCTGGCGAAGCATGAACGCGATGCCGCCAGTCGTGCCCTGTGGTTGACCCTGGGCGCGGTGGTGGTGGCGCTGTTGGCGGTTGTGGTGTTGTCCTGGCTGATTATCTGCATGATCGGCTCGGCGGTGCGCGACCTGAACCGGGTGCTGAACGACCTGGCGCAGCGCGACCTCACGGCACGGGCGACGTACCAGAGCCGCGACGAATTCGGCCAGATCTCACACAACCTCAACCGCATGGCGCAAGAGATCAGTGGCGTCGTGCAGGAAATCGGCAACGCCACCGCCCAAGTGGCGACGGCGGCGGAGGAGTCCTCCACGGTCACGATCCAGACCAGCCAGAGCGTCGAGCAGCAACGCCAGAGCACCGAGCTGGTGGCGACGGCGATCAACCAGATGAGTGCCACCGTGCGCGAAGTGGCGCACAGCACCAACGATGCGGCGCAGATGTCGCAACGGGTCAATACCAGCACCGCACAAGGGCGTGCCGAAATAGAAAGCACCATCGCACTGATCCGCCAGCTCTCGGGGCAGGCCGAGGAAACCGCGCTGATCATTGGCGATCTCAAGCAGGAAAGCGACGGCATTTCCACTGTGCTTGACGTTATTCGGGGCATCGCCGAGCAAACCAATCTGCTGGCCTTGAATGCGGCGATCGAAGCGGCGCGGGCCGGCGATCACGGCCGTGGGTTCGCGGTGGTGGCGTCCGAAGTCCGTGTGCTTGCGCAGAAGACCCAGGAGTCCACGGGCAGTATTCAACAGATGATCAGCAACCTGCAGACCGGCTCCGACCGTGCGGCCACGTCCATGCAAGAAACCCTGGGTAAGGCGCAGGACGGTGCGAGCAAGGTGGAACGAGCGGGTGAGTTGCTGCAAGAGATCGCCGAAGGGGTGTCGGGGATCAGTGATCGCAACATGCAGATCGCATCGGCCGCCGAAGAGCAGAGTGCGGTCTCGGAGGACATCAACCGCAACGTCAACGAGATCAATGACCTGGTGATCCAGGTCAGTGCCGGGGCTGAACAGACGGCCGCTACCAGCCAGGAGCTGGCGCGCCTGGCCGAGCAGCAGCAACGCCTGGTCAATCGTTTCAAGGTGGCCTGATCGACTGGCGTGCAGCGCGCCCCGCCGAGTGCAGCCACCTGCATCACGGGGCTTTGGTTAAGCGAAATCTTCCTCGAAGTGTTCCCGCTCGCCACGCGTATCGCCCTGGCGCCGCACCACCTCCATCTGGCGCAGCTCCACGCGGCGGATCTTGCCGGAGATGGTCTTGGGCAGTTCGCTGACGAACTCGATACGCCGCACCCGTTTGTACGGCGCCAGGTGCTCGCGGGCAAAAGCCAGGATGTGCCGGGCCAGCTCGGCGTCGCCCGCAGCATCGTGGGCCAGGATCAGGAACGCCTTGGGCACCGCCAGGCGCAGCGGGTCTGGGCTCGGCACCACGGCCACTTCCATGACCGCCGGGTGTTCGATCAAGGCGCTTTCCAGCTCGAACGGGCTGATGCGGTAGTCGGAGGCCTTGAACACGTCGTCGGCGCGACCGACGAAGGTGATGTAGCCGTCGGCGTCGACCTGCGCGGTGTCGCCGGTGCGGTAGTAGCCGTCACGCATGACCTCGGCGGTTTTCTCCGGGCTGTCTTCGTAGCAGAGCATCAGCCCGAGAGGGCGCACGTCCAGGGGCAGGGCGACTTCGCCTTCGCTGCCGGGATTGCCATCCGGGTCGAGCAAGGCCACCTTGTAGCCCGGCAGCGGACGGCCCATGGAACCGGGCTTGAGCACCTGACCTGGGGTATTGCCCACCAGCGCGGTGGTTTCCGATTGGCCGAAACCGTCGCGCAACGGCAGGCCCCAGGCGTGCTGGATCTGCTCGATGATTTCCGGGTTCAGCGGCTCACCGGCGCCTACCAGTTCGCGCAGGCTCAGGCGCGATTTATAGCTGGCAAGATCCTCCTGGATCAGCATGCGCCATACCGTGGGCGGCGCACACAGGCTGGTCACGCCGTAGCGTTCCAAGGCACTGAGCAGGGCCGGCGCGCTGAACCGCGCGACGTTATGGATAAAGATGCACGCACCGGCATTCCAGGGGGCGAACAGGCAACTCCAGGCATGCTTGGCCCAACCGGGCGAGGAGATATTCAGGTGCAGATCGCCCGGCTGCAGGCCAATCCAGTACATGGTCGACAGGTGGCCCACCGGGTAACTCTGGTGGCTGTGCAGCACCATCTTCGGTTTGGACGTGGTGCCGGAGGTGAAATAGAGCAGCATCGGGTCGGTGGCCAGGGTGCGGCCTTCGGCCTCGAACTGATCGGGGTATTCAAAGGCGGCGTTGTGGGCGACCCAACCCTGCGGTGCCGCGCCCACACAGATGCGGTTGCAACCGTCTGCCAGCCCGTCGAATTTAGGTACGTGGGCCTCGCCGACCACCAGATGGCGCACCTGCCCGCGCTCGATGCGGTCGCGCAGGTCGTCGGGGTTCAGCAGGGCGGTGGCGGGAATGACCACGGCGCCGAGCTTGAACGCGGCGAGCATGGTGTCCCACAGCGCCACATCGTTGCCGAGCATCAATAGCACCCGGTCACCGCGACGTACACCGAGTGCGCGCAAGTGATTGGCCACCTGGTTGGAGCGCGTGGCCAGTTGCTGGAAGCTGTAGCGTTGCTCACTGCCGTCTTCCTCGACGATCCACAGCGCATGCGCCGCATTGCCCTCGGCCATCGTGTCGAAATAGTCCAAGGCCCAGTTGAATGCATCCAGTTGCGGCCAACGGAAGTCCCGGACGGCAGTGGCGTAGTCGGTGCGGTGAGCGAGCAGAAAATCCCGAGCGGCCAGGAAGGGCTGGGTCATGGTGGCTGTCCTTAATTATTGTTGTGGGGACTGACCCTCGGTTTAGCCGAGAGGCTGGATCGAGTATAGGCACGCATAAATCAGAGCAGAACGCCCAAAAACACCGGTGCGTTGTGCAAAAAAGTCATGGGTGTCGCGCCAGGCAGCGGTGAGATTGACGATTGAGACGTAAAAGTCCAAGATGGAATTATAAGTACAAAATAGCGCGATTCATCTCTTTCTCACTCTTGCCAAACCAACAACAACTTGCGAGACCACGATCATGCAGAAATGCTCCCTCATTACCGCCCTGGCCTTGAGCCTGCTTGCATCCGGCCCCTTGGTCGCCGCCGAGAAAACCCTGCGCATCGGTATCGAGGCGGCTTACCCACCGTTCGCCTCCAAGACCGAGGAAGGCAAGATCGTCGGGTTCGACTACGACATCGGCAATGCGCTGTGCACGCAGATGAAGGTCAAGTGCGTGTGGGTCGAAGGTGAGTTCGACGGTCTGATTCCGTCCCTCAAGGTCAAGAAAATCGACATGGCGCTGTCGTCCATGACCATCAACGAAGACCGCAAGAAGTCGGTGGATTTCACCCACAAGTACTACTTCACCTCATCGCGCCTGGTGATGAAGGAGGGGGCGGTGGTGGATGACCAGTACGCCAGCCTCAAGGGCAAGACGGTGGGGGTGCAGCGTGCGACCACCACGGATCGCTACGCCACCGAGGTGTTCGAGCCCAAGGGCATCAACGTCAGGCGCTATGGCAATAACGAAGAGATCTACATGGACCTGGCTGCCGGGCGGCTGGATGCGATCTTTGCCGACACCATCCCCTTGAATGATTTCCTGCAGATGCCCCGTGGCAAGGGCTACGCGTTTGTCGGCCCGGAACTCAAGGACCCGAAATACGTGGGCGAGGGCGCGGGCATCGCGGTACGCAAGGGCAATACTGAATTGGTCAGCCAGTTGAATGCGGCCATTGACGGCATTCGCGCCAGTGGCGAGTACCAGAAGATTTCGCAACAGTACTTCAAGGCCGATATCTACGGCGATTGAGAGGTACACGCGCGCTGTCGCGCGGCCAATTAGAACCCCTGAGGCCAACGGACTTGTTGCGGCGAGCGGGCTTGCTGTGGCGAGCGGGCTTGCCCCGCGTTGGACTGCGTAGCAGGCCCATCTTTGGGGTCGCTTCGCAACCCAACGCGGGGCAAGCCCGCTCGCCACAAAATGCGGTCGTGCGCACCTCAGCCCTTCAGTTCCTTCAGATGCTTGTAGACCGTCGCCCGCCCCATGCCCAGCACATTGGCCACATAGTTCGACGCGCTCTTGCCCTTGAACGCCCCCTCGGCGTGCAGGGCCAGCACCAGCTCACGCTTGTGGTCGCGGGTCAGCACATTCAGGCTCAACTGCCGCTCGCGCATCCAGGCATGCAAAAACGTGTTGATGCGCTCCTGCCAGTCATCACGAAACAACGAGTCCGGCTGCGGGATCAGCTTGCTCGGCGACAGGAACAGGTCCAGCGCCGCCTTGGCGTTTTCAAACAGTGAAATATTCAGGTTGATGCACAGCACCGCCAGGCGTCGGCCCTTGTGGTCGTGCAGCACGGTGCTCAGGCTGCGGATTTTCTGGCCATCCCAGTTGAGCTTTTCGTACGGGCCGATATTGACCTCGCTGACGTCGGCGTCGAGCATGTCCTCCAGCGCCGAGTCATCGCCGATGCTGCGCTTGGACAGGTTATTGGCGATGTAATCGACTTTTTGCGAGCGCAGGTCATGCAGCACCGCTTCGGCGTGGGGGAAGAACAGCGTGGCGATGGCGTCGGCCATCGCGCGGAAGTTCTGCATGACGGTGTCTTGTTCAGCGGTGTTCATCAATGGGGCTCCAGGCGGGCAGGGGAGAGCATACCAGCGTCGAGGCCGAAGCGTGTCAGCGCCTCCGGCAGCGCTGCGCCGCGCACCAGTGCGGCACTGGCCTGGCCCATGGCCGGTGAGGTCTGGATGCCATAACCGCCCTGTGCCGCGACCCAGAACAGCCCCGGTACCACCGGATCAAAACCCGCGAGCAGATCACCGTCGTGCACGAAGCTGCGCAGGCCGGCCCAGGTGCGGGTCGGGCGGCGGATGGTCAGGGTGGTGGCTTCTTCGATCTGGTAGATGCCCATGGCGATATCCAGCTCTTCGGGCTGAATATCCTGAGGCGCCACCGGGTCGGCATTGGCTGGGGAGCCGAGGAACATGCCGGCGTCGGGTTTCATGTAGAAGGATTCGTCCAGCGCCACCAGCATCGGCCAGCGGTGGCTGTCGACGCCGTCGGGGCCGGCGAAGATGAACGCCGAACGTCGCTTGGGCTGCAAGCCGATGGACGCGGCCCCGGCGAGACCGCCGATGTGGTCGGCCCAGGCGCCGGCGGCGTTGATGATGACCGGCGCGGTGTAGGTTGTGTCCTGGGTTTGCACCTGCCAGACGCCGTCGCTGTCGCGGCTCAAGCCAAGTACGTGGCTATCGGTATGCACCTGGCCACCGTTGCGGCGGATACCGCGCAGGTAGCCCTGGTGCAGGGCGTCGGTGTCGATGTCGCTGGCGGTGGGGTCATACAGTGCACCGTGGACTTTTTCCCGGCGCAGGATCGGCAACTTCGCACAGGCCTCGTCGGCGCTGAGCAATTCGACCTCGGCCACGGTGGCCTTGGCGCTCTGGTACTGGGTGTTCAACTCGGCCGCATCGCCGATGAAGTCCACGGTCATTTCGCCCCGGGGCGTGAGCAACGGGTGTTCGCAGAAACCGGGCGGCGGGTTATCGAAAAACGCCCGGCTGGCCAGGGTCAGCGCCCGCACCTGCGGGGTGCCGTAGGCGGCGGTAAACAGTGCCGCCGAACGTCCGGTGGAGTGATAGGCCGGGTGGCTTTCGCGCTCAAGCACCCGCACCTTGCCGTGCTGCGACAACCAGAACCCCGTGGAGGCGCCGGCAATACCGCCGCCGATGATGATGAAATCTGCGTGGTTCATAGCTCTCTCCAGAGGGCATTGGCCAGGGCGATGTCTTCCAGGCCCAGGCCGATGGAGCGGAAGAATACATGACGGTCGTAGGTCGGAGGTTGCACCCATTCGCTGAGCAGTTCGGGCAAGTCCCCCACGATGGCACGCGGGTCCCACCCGTGTTGCTCGGCGGCGATCAGCATGTCACCCGCCGCGCCCGGGGTGGTCTGGCGATAGTCGCAGAACACCTGCATCGCGTTGAGGCTGTGGGGCGGCACTTCATGGGCGCGGGGCGCATTGGTGCTGATCGAGGTAATCAGCGCCGGTTTGCTCAAGCGGGCAGGGTCGAGCACCGGCCCGGCCGACGAGGTGCACAGCAGGATCACATCGGCGTCGTCCACGGCCGCCTCGCAGCTGTCGGCGATGACCACCCGTGGGTCCAGGTTTTTGAGGTGGGCGATAGCCTCGGCGCTGGCGTGGGCCAGGCTGGGGGAAAACAGGCTGATGTGCTGCCAGTCACGCAGTTGCTTGATGTAGTGCAAATGCGCCTGCGCCACCTTGCCGCTGCCAATGATCGCCAGGCGCCTTGCTGATAAAGGCGCCAATGCTTCCACCGCCAGCGCTGTGGTGGCCGCAGTGCGGGCCGTGGTCAGTTCGGCCGCATCGCACAACAGCAGGGGTTGGCCGGTCTGCATCGACATCAACAAGGTCCACGCGGTCACCAGTGGCCCTTGCTCACCCACGATATAGGGCGAGGTCTTGACCCCGTACACCCCATCCTCGGCCAGCACGCCCAGGTAGTTGATAAAGTCGCCGGCGGCGTGCGGGAACTCCACCAGTTGCTGCGCTGGCTGCACGGCTTGCCCGGCCGCCAGGTCCTGGAACAGCTTGCGCAGGATCTGCGGCACATCGACTTTTCCGAGCAATTCGCGGGCCTGGGCCTGGTGGATCACATGGGGTGTGCTGGACATGGGGTTCTCCGCAAGTAAACTAATTTGTCTATTATGGACTTTTAGTTTCGTTGGGCAAGCGTAAAAGATCACCCCGTAAAGCGAAACCCTCCCGACAATTCAGTTTTCAGAAACCCCACCAACGCACTCACCGCCTTAGGCACATGGGGCGAATACGGTCGGATCAGGTAGATCTCATTGGCGAATGCGCCCTTGAGCGTCCAGCCCTTGAGCACCTGCACCAGCTTGCCGCCGGCCAGGGCGGCGTGGGCGCTGAAGTCGGGGAGCAGGGCGATGCCCAAGTGATTGAGGGCCGCATCGCGCAGGGCTTCGCTGTTGTTGGTGGCGAAGCTGCCGGCGATGGGCACGGTGAGGCGTTCGACGTTTTTAGTGCCACGCTCGAAGGTCCAGGCCGGCTGGTCGGCGCCGCGAGGGTAGAACAGGCAGTTATGGGCGCACAGGTCATTGGGTTCGCGAGGCTCGCCGTGGCGTTGCAGGTATTCCCGGGTGGCGACCAGCACCGAGCCGGTGTCGCACAGCTTCCAGGCCACATGGGTTTCCGGCACCTGGAAGCCGTGGCGCACGGCCAGGTCGTAGCCTTCGGCGGCCAGTGAACTCAGGGCGTCGGACACGTCCAGTTGAATGCGCACCTGCGGGTACTGTTGCAGGAATTCCGACAAGTGCGGCACCAATTGCTGACGGGCGAACGCCACCGGCGCGGTCAGCCGTACCAGCCCGCGAATCTCGCCAACCGAGTCGCGTACCGAGGAAAAGCTGCGGGCGATCTGCTCATAGGCGCTGCGCACTTCACGGGTCAACGACAGCCCCGCATCGGTCAGCCTGACGCTGCGCGTGGTGCGGGTGACCAGCCGCGTGCCGGTGGCTTTTTCCAGGTCGGAAATACGCTGGCTCACCGCCGACTTGCTCACGCCCAGGCGTGCGGCGGCGGCGGTGTAGGTGCCTTGTTCCTCCAGCACCGACAGCCAGTGGATATGGGTCCACAGCCCTTCGATCTCGGATTTTTCCATGGGTGGATTGTTCGCTATGCTGGACAATAAGTTCTGGATTCTGCTCTGGTTTGGAACAAATCGAAAGCCTATCGTGGTCCCCAACGCTATCCACCTGGGATCTACTGCCATGACCACCACCATCGAGCACTACATCAACGACCAGCGCGTGTCCCGCGACGATCGCTATCAGGATGTCTACAACCCGGCCACCGGCGAAAAGACCGGCCGCGTCGCCCTGGCCAGCCGCCAGACCGTGTCCGAAGCCGTCGCCGCCGCCCAGGCCGCGTTCGCCGGTTGGGCCGACACCCCGCCGATCCGCCGTGCCCGCGTGCTGTTCGAATACCTGCACCTGCTGCGTGAGCGCAAGGACGACCTGGCGCGCATCATCGTCGCCGAACACGGCAAGGTCTTCACCGACGCCCAGGGTGAAGTGGATCGTGGCATCGATATCCTGGAGTTCGCCTGCGGCATCCCCAACCTGCTCAAGGGCGAGCATTCCGACCAGGTTTCCCGTGGCATGGACAACTGGACGATGCGCCAACCGCTGGGCGTGGTGGCGGGTGTCACGCCGTTCAACTTCCCGGTGATGGTGCCGATGTGGATGTACCCGATCGCCATCGCGGCGGGCAACACCTTCATCCTCAAGCCAAGCCCCACCGACCCGAGCGCCTCGCTGTTCATGGCCGAACTGCTGCGCGAAGCCGGCCTGCCCAAAGGCGTGTTCAACGTGGTGCAGGGCGACAAGGAATCGGTGGATGCGCTGATCGAGCACCCGGACGTCAAGGCCGTGAGCTTTGTTGGCTCCACGCCGATTGCCCAGTACATCTACGAGACCGGTGCGCGCAACGGCAAGCGCGTGCAAGGCCTGGGCGGCGCAAAAAACCACATGGTAGTAATGCCCGACGCCGATCTCGACAAAACCGTCGACGCCTTGATGGGCGCCGCCTACGGCAGTGCCGGCGAACGCTGCATGGCCATCTCCGTGGCGGTGCTGGTGGGCGATGTGGGCGACAAAGTCATCGCGGCGCTGACCGAGCGCGCCAGGCACCTGCGCATCACCGACGGCCGCGACCTCAAGGCCGAGATGGGCCCGATTGTGTCCCGCGCCGCCCTGGAGCGCATCAGCGGCTACATCGAACAAGGCGTGCAGGCCGGCGCGCAGTTGCTGCTCGATGGGCGCGACTATGTGCCCACCGAGGCCGGCCTGGAAAATGGCTTCTGGCTCGGCGCGACCCTGTTCGACCACGTGACCCAAGAGATGAGCATCTACCGCGAAGAGATCTTCGGCCCGGTACTGGCGTGCGTGCGCGTGAATGACTTTGCCGAGGCGATCAAGCTGGTCAACGACCACGAATTCGGCAACGGCGTCAGCTGCTTTACCCGCGACGGCCACATCGCCCGCGAATTCGCACGGCGCATTGAAGTGGGCATGGTCGGCATCAACGTGCCGATCCCGGTGCCGATGGCCTGGCATGGCTTTGGTGGTTGGAAGAAGAGTTTGTTCGGCGACATGCACGCCTATGGCACCGAGGGCGTGCGCTTCTATACCAAGCAAAAGTCGATCATGCAGCGCTGGTCGGAAAGCATCGAGCAGGGCGCGGAGTTTGCGATGCCGGTGTCCAAATAACGGGCAAAAGAACACAGCAGGGCAAATGTGGGAGGGGCTTGCCCCCTCCCACTTTCGATTGTTTTCCACTTGAGGGTTGACGGTCGTGCGAATGCACAATACTGTATATAAACACAGTGTTTAAGCGCTGATCGACCAACACCGGCAACCTCAGTCCTGCCAGACACTGTGTGCAAGTTAACGGATTAACTTGATGCACAGGCTCGTCTTACCGAGCCATTTTTATTGATAGAGAGGGAACTCATGTCCTACCCAGAAAGCAGACTCACCGGTCTGATCGGTTTCGCCCAAGCGGCAAAAGTGACAGGTGGCTGGTCCGGCCCCGTGGTCAGTATCACCACGCTCGATCAACTCAAGGCCAATATCGGCGACACCACCCCACGGGTACTGGTGATCAACAGTAATATCTCGGCGTCGAGCCTGACCAAAGTCAACATGGGCGCCAACAAGACCCTGATTGGCTCGTTCCAGAACCGCACCCTGGAGAATATTCACCTGCGTGCAACGGCGCAGTCGCAGAACATCATTCTGCAGAATCTTATCTTCAAGCACTCGGCAAGTATCAAGGCCAATGACGATATCCAGGTCTACTTGAACTACGGCAGCAAGTATTGGATTGACCATTGCTCTTTCGTCGGGCACAGCTGGTCCACCACTGACGGCAGCGAAGATAAACTGCTGTATATCGGGGAAAAGGTCGATTATGCCACCATCAGTCACTGCTTCTTTGGCAGTCATAAGTATGGTCTGATCTTCGGTCACCCGGCGGATGATAATAATGCCGCGTTCAATGGCTACCCACGCCTGACACTGTGCCATAACCGCTTCGACAACATGGAAGTGCGTGCGCCTGGCTTGATGCGTTACGGTTATTTTCATGTGTACAACAACTACATCAATAACTTCCACCTCGGTTTTACCCTGGCACAAAATGCCAACATCCTTTCTGAAAGTAATTACTTTGGCGAAGGCAGCCAGAATAAAGGCATGTTGGATGACAAGGGCACCGGGACCTTCACCGACATCAACAGTGTGCCGCCAATCACTAATCAGAAGTCGCCCAAGGCGCAGTGGACGGCCTCATCCAACTATGGCTATACCTTGAAGACCGCCGCACAAGCCAAGGATTTTACCCAGAAGAATGCCGGCGCCCAGTCGGTTGCACTGGTCTTTGGTAGTTGATTAGCTAGCTTTCTACTTAGTGATCAATTAATGCGAGTGCCACTGTATTTATATCAAGGATATAAATACAGTGATGGCCTTTCTAATCTAAATAATTCTTCATATTGCGACAGGCAGGCTTCCATGTTAAACCTTGTTTCGCACTTGCAGAGCCAACTATCCCTTGCTCTTTCAGCCACTATCAAGTTGTTGGCTGTCATGTGCTATTTAATCTTCGCTTGTCACTTAAGCGTCAGCAAAAGGACATCATCATGAAACATGCGAATCACACACCCACTCGCTGGACACGGGCCGATGCGCTGAAAGTTAATGAGAATGACCCGACGACGACACAGCCGTTAGTGAGTCCTGACTTTCCTGTCATGAGTGACACGGTCTTTATCTGGGACACCATGCCCTTGCGTGAACTGGATGGTACGGTGGTATCGGTCAATGGCTGGTCAGTGATCTTCACCCTGACGGCTGATCGTCGCCCCCATGATCCACAATTCATCAACGCCGATGGCCGTTACGACATCAAGCGCGACTGGGAAGACCGCCATGGCCATGCGCGTATCTGCTACTGGTATTCGCGCACCGGCAAGGACTGGATCTTCGGCGGCCGTGTCATGGCCGAAGGGGTTTCGCCGACCACGCGGGAATGGGCAGGTACACCGATCCTGCTGAATAACAACGGCGATATCGACCTGTATTACACCTGCGTCACACCGGGCGCCACCATTGCCAAAGTCAGGGGCCAGGTGGTCACCTCGGATACCGGCGTGACCCTGCGGGGCTTTGATCAGGTCAAATCGTTGTTTGATGCCGACGGTATCTATTACCAAACCGAAGCGCAAAATTCGACTTGGAACTTTCGCGATCCCAGCCCCTTTATCGATCCAAAAGATGGCAGGTTGTACATGGTGTTCGAAGGCAACGTTGCCGGCGAGCGCGGGACACACGAAGTAGGCCCGAATGAAATAGGCCTGGTGCCGCCCGGGCATGAAGATGTCGGCGGTGCGCGTTATCAGGTCGGCTGCATCGGCATTGCGGTGGCCAAAGACCTCAACGGTGACGAGTGGGAGATTTTGCCACCGCTGGTGACCGCCGTTGGTGTGAACGACCAGACCGAACGGCCGCACTATGTGTTCCAGGACAACAAGTACTACCTGTTCACCATCAGTCACAAGTTCACCTACGCGGACGGCGTGACGGGCCCGGATGGTGTGTATGGTTTCGTCAGCGACCGGCTGTTCGGCCCTTACACACCGATGAACGCCTCCGGCCTGGTGCTCGGCAATCCGCCTTCGCAGCCCTTCCAGACATACTCCCACTGTGTAATGCCCAACGGCCTCGTGACATCGTTTATCGACAGTGTGCCCACCACTGGCGATGACTACCGTATCGGCGGCACCGAAGCGCCGACGGTCAGGATTGTGTTGAAGGGCGATCGTTCGTTTGTGCAGGAGGCTTATGACTATGGCTACATCCCGGCGATGCGCGATGTAGTGTTGAGCCAGTGACTGCCGTGCAATCGTCAGCCTGATCATCTGGTGTAAACCGATGCAAAAGTGGGAGGGGGCTTGCCTCCTCCCACTTTTTTAACCGCAATCCAGTTCGGTGGCCGAAGCACTGTCGAGCAAGCTGGCGATGTAGAGCAGGGTGTGTCAGTGCGAGCATGTTTAATTGATGAATAAATAAACTAATGGATGGTTTAATTGGTGATGGGAATTTCCTTCGGATGGTATTCGTCTTACAAACGCAGCCTACAGTATTATCGGTAGGACTTAGTTGCTGGTTTGCTGGCGGTTTTTTTTTATCGTGCAGGAACGCTCTACAGTGAGCGTTTAAGATGTGTGATACAAAATCATGAGGTGTTTTGGCTTGACAAATTTATGTGCGGATAAATAATTTAATCGCTTGCTTTAAAAGGTGTGAAATCATTTTTTTATAAAAACAAGGATGAAAATGATGGATGCTCAAAATTCAGTAAAAAACAGATCAAATGAAAGGCTCTCTAAGAATGAGATTTATAGAGTATGCGAGGCCGGTTACAACGAGGTGGCTAATGCAATTGTCCGGCATGCCGCGCTTAGGGAACTTGAAAAATTCGGCGAGATTATCTCTGCTCGTCCTCTGACGCATCAGGGTATGGCCTTGTTTTTTGGCACCCTTTGGGCTTTTTTTAAAGACGTGCCTGCGGGAATCGTTGCGTTGGCTGCACGTGTTACGGATGAATGGATCAAGGAGGATATGTGGAATGGCACAGCCAAGGCTGCGCATATTCTTTATGCTTCGGTTGATGAGTATGGTCTGCACCAGCATAGTAAACATATGCTGCCTACCCATCATCAGATGTTTAAACAACTGACGACTCATCTGGGGCTTTCCGATGCTGATCTGTTTAATCCGTCTAACGTACTCCCAGAGGGTACTGCGATGGGGAATAACACGCATAGGATGTACCGCTCCGAGTTTTTGGGCGAAGCGTTGGGTTTTCATTTGGCTTCGGAAATGACCTCGTCCAGAGAGTTTCAGTACTTTCTTGAAGGGTTTAAAAAATACGCCCGTGAGTATGGCTTGGTGGATGAGGAAGACCCGGTCTTGGCGTTCTTCGCTATCCACTGCGAAGTCGAACCCATGCACGTAGCGACCGGGCGGGAGATCGTAATTTCATACTTGGAGAAAAACCCAGGTATCGCTCCACAAGCCATGCGCGGTGCGATGGCATTCATGGACGGTTTTGAACATATGTTTTCGGCACTTAATCGTCGCCTTGCCGACCCGCAGAGTCTTTGAATTCTGGAGATTGTCTACATGTATAAGTCTTATGAGTGTCAGATCTGTCACTACGTTTATTCCGAGGCATTGGGTGAGCTTCTAGTCGACGTTGAGGCAGGAACAAGGTGGGGCGAGCTAGACGACAATTTTCAGTGTCCGCACTGTCGGGCAAAGAAAAAAATGTTCAGAGAGATTGTGAGGTAAATGCACGACTTTCTGAGTGCAATGCTATTTTCGACACTGCTTTCAATAAGCGTTGGACCGATAGCCTTGATCATTCTAAGGCAGTCCATCGTCTTTGGCTTTCGCAGTGCATTGCCCGCAGCCCTGGGGGCGGCAGTTGCCGACGCGGTATTTGCAGCTGTCGCCTTTACAGGCTTGAAGGTGGTCGAAGCATTTTGGGTCGACAATCATCAGCTATTGACGTGGGGAGCGATTGCCTACCTCCTTTATCTTGGTGTTACCACATTCAAGAACGCTGCTGGCACGATGCAGATAACGTGCACCGCAGGATTTGTACCGGTCTTTTTACTGACGTTGACTAGCCCGTTCACCATTGCGGCGATTTCTTCCTATGCCATCGCCAGCGGCGCCCAGCTTCAGGGGCAGGGAATCTACTGGAATTTGCTGGGTGTTCTAGTGGGCTCGTTTCTCGGGCAAATGTTGTATGCAGCAGGGGGTGGGGGGATGAAGAAGCTGTTTGCTGAACGTTCAGGTTTTGGTGTGCTCAATCGAGCGAGCGGGGTGTGTCTGATTGGATTTGCGGGCTGGCAGATGGCTTGTGCTCTATCGCTATAGGCTTGCCCCCGATGGCGGTGGATGAGTCAGCTAGAGGTAAGCTGACTCATCCACCGCCATCGGGGCGAGCCACCTCCCACATTAATCCTGCGTTCCTAGCGCCGACCTGTGCGGGTACTCACATCCACCCAAACCGCCAGCACCAGAATGCTGCCCTTCACGATCATCTGCCAGTAACTGTCCACATCCAGCATCGACATGCCGTTATCCAGGCTGGTAATCACCAACGCCCCGAGCAATGCGCCATACACCGTGCCCGAGCCGCCGCGCATCGATGTGCCGCCGATAAAACACGCGGCTATGGCATCCAGCTCACCCATGTTACCCGCCGACGGCGAGCCGGCAGCCAGGCGAGCGGTGTTGACCAATCCGGCGAGCGCGCACATCACGCCCATGATGCCGAAGATCCACAGTTTCACTGCCTGCACGTTGATGCCCGACAGGCGCGTGGCTTCCATATTGCTGCCCACCGCGTACACCCGGCGGCCGAACACGGTCTGGCTGGTGACGTAGCTGAATACACCGAGCAGTACCAGCAACAGCAGCACCGGCACGGGGATGCCGTCGTAGCTGTTGAGGGTGGTGACAAACCCGGCCAGCACCGCGCCGATCACCACCACGCGCAGCACATCACGCACCAATGAATGCGCAGCCAGGCCATGCAGTGCGCGGTTGCGCCGTTGTTTCCAGGTGAGGAACAGGGTCAGGGCAAACAGTAAGACACCGAGGCCGATCCCGACCGAATGGGGCAAATACCCTTGGCCCACATACACCAAGGAAGGCGACACCGGCGCAATGGTGGTACCGCCCGTGATCCCCAGGAGAATCCCGCGAAACGCCAACATCCCCCCCAGGCCAACGATAAACGACGGGATACGCAGGTAGGCCGTCATGTAGCCGTTGGCCAACCCGATCATCAAGCCGCACAGGGCAACCAGGCTCAGGTTCGCCAACAGCGGCACGTGATACACCACGTCCAGGATCGCCGCCAACCCGCCCAGCAAGCCGAGCAACGAGCCCACCGACAAATCGATCTCGCCACTGATGATCACCAGCACCATGCCGCACGCTAGGATCCCGGTGATCGACATCTGCCGCAGCAGGTTGGACAGGTTGCGCGGTGTAAGGAAGCCCCCCTCGGTCTGCCAACTGAAAAACAGCCAGATCACCGCCACGGCGATCACCAGGGCAAGCATTTTGTAGCGGGTAAACAGCTGTTTGAGCTGATTCATCTACGCGGTCTTCCGATCATTATTATTGTGTTGGCTGAGCGCCGCGGCGAGCACCTGTTCCTGGGTGAGCCCGTCATTGATGAAGTCGCCGCGCAACTGGCCGTCGCCGATCACCAGCACGCGGTCGGATACGCCGAGTACTTCGGCCAGCTCCGAGGAGACCATGATGATCGACACTCCCTCGGCCGCCAGCGCACCCATCAATTTGTAGATCTCATACTTGGCGCCCACGTCCACCCCGCGTGTGGGCTCATCGAGGATCAGCACGCGAGGCCTGGCCATCAGCATTTTCGCCAGCACGGCCTTTTGCTGGTTGCCACCGGACAGGCTGGTGATCGGCAGGAACGGGCTGGCGGTCTTGAGGTGCAGGCGTGCAATCTGCTGGTCGATGCTGCCCAGTTCGGCTTCGGCGTCGATGCGCGTCAGGTGCGCGTAGGTGTCGAGTACCGCCAGGGTGATGTTCTGGCCCACGCCGAAGTCGGGAATGATGCCCTGGCGCTTGCGGTCCTCGGGCACCATGCACAGCCCGGCGCGGATCGATTTGAGCGGGGTGCGCGTGTCGATCACCTGGCCGTCCAGCCACACCTCGGCACTGTAGCGACCGGGGTAGGCGCCGAACAGTGCCGACACCAGCTCTGTGCGCCCGGCACCGACCAGCCCGGCAATGCCGAGGATTTCCCCGCGCTTGAGCACAAAGGACACATCGTCCACGCGCTTGCGCCTGGGGTTGTCGACGTCATGGCAGGTGACGTTGCGTGCCTCGAAAATCACCTCGCCCACCGCATGGGGTGCGGTGGGGTAGAGGTTGCTCATCTCGCGGCCGACCATCTGGGTGATGATTTGTGCGATGTCCATGTCGGCCATGGCGGTGGTCGCGATGTGCTTGCCGTCGCGGATCACCGCAACGGTGTCGCACACCGCCGCCACTTCATCGAGCTTGTGGGAGATGTACACGCAGGCCACGCCCTTGGCCTTGAGGCCGCGGATGATGTCCAGCAGCACCTCGATTTCCGAGCGGGTCAGGGCCGAGGAGGGCTCGTCGAGAATCAGCAGCCGCGCCTGTTTGTTCAGGGCCTTGGCGATTTCCACCAGTTGCTGGTGGCCGCCGCCGTACTGCGACACCGGCAGCGCCACGTTCATGTCCGGCACCTTGAGCTCGCGCATCAAGGCTTCGGCGCGGTGGAACATCGCCGGGTAGTTCATCCGCCCGCCCGGCAGGGTCAGTTCATGACCCATGAAGATGTTTTCGGCCACCGACAGGTCGGGCACCAGGGTCAGTTCCTGGTGGATGATCACGATACCGGCCGCTTCGGTTTCGCTGATCGACTGGGCCTTGAGCGGCTGCCCGTCCCAGAGAATTTCGCCGTCCCAGGTGCCGTGGGGATACACCGCCGACAGCACCTTCATCAAGGTGGATTTACCGGCACCGTTCTCGCCGCACAGGCCGACGCATTCTCCCGGCCGCACCTTGATATCGATGCCGTTCAGCGCGTTGACCCCGCCAAAGCGTTTGACGATGCCGTTCATTTGCAGCAGGTAGTCGGCCATGGCGCTTACTGCCCGGCCATCTGCTCTTTGGTGTAGAACCCGTCTTTCTCCAGCAGGTCGATGTTCGCCTTGGTCAGCGGGGTCGGGGTGAGCAGGATGGTGTCGACCTTTTTGCTGCCGTTGTCGTACTGCGAGCTGTAGGTGGGTTGCTCATTGCGCGCCAGTTGCACCGAGAGTTTGGCGGCTTCGCTGGCGATCAGCTTGAGCGGCTTGTACACGGTCATGGTCTGGGTGCCGTCGATCACGCGCTTGACCGCCGCCAGGTCGGCATCCTGGCCGGAGATCGGCACCTTGCCTGCCAGTTTCTGCGCGGCCAGGGCCTGGATCGCACCGCCGGCGGTGGCGTCGTTGGAGGCGACGATGGCGTCGATCTTGTTGTTGTTCCGGGTCAGGGCGTTTTCGACAATACTCAGGGCTTCGGTGGGGTTCCATTCCTTGACCCACTGCTGACCGACCACCTTGATATCGCCCTTGTCGATGGCCGGTTGCAGCACTTTCATCTGGCCTTCGCGCAGCACCTTGGCGTTGTTGTCGGTGGGCGCGCCGCCGAGCAGGAAGTAGTTGCCCTTGGGCGCCGCTTGCAGCACGCCGCTGGCCTGCATTTCGCCGACCTTTTCGTTATCGAAGGAGATGTAGGCGTCGATGTCCGCATTCAGGATCAGGCGGTCATAGGACACCACCTTGATCCCGGCTTTCTTGGCTTCGGCGACGGCGTTGGTGAGCACGGTGGCGTTGAACGGTACGATGACGATCACATCGACGCCGCGGGAAATCAGGTTTTCGATCTGGGAGATCTGTTTTTGCTCGTTGGCATCGGCGGATTGCACGAAGACTTTGGCGTCGAGTTTCTCTGCGGCGGCGACGAAGTAGTCGCGGTCGCGGGACCAGCGTTCCAGGCGCAAGTCATCGATGGAGAAGCCGATCTTCGGGTGGGCCGAGTCGGCCAGCACCGGCAGGGCGAACAGGGCAAGGGCAGTGGCGATGAGGGTGCGTTTCATGGTTATGCGTCCTTTTATTGTTGTTGGAAAGACTCTAGGCAAACACCGTACTTGTGGCGATGAAGCGTGTTGTGGCAAGTGAGCTGTTGTGGCGAGCGGGCTTGCCCCGCGTTGGGGCGCGAAGCGGCCCCTTTCCTGGCGACATGTTTTCACCTGACACACCTAGGCGCCTGGTTCTGGGGCTGCTTCGCAGCCCAACGCGGGGCAAGCCCGCTCGCCACAACAAGCCAGCTCGCCACAAGAAAAACCCGCATGTCACACAGTCAGCGGTAGATAAAGCGATTCACAATACCTTCCAGCATCTCTTGCCGACCACTCACCGCCTGCGGGTTCAGCTCATGGGCAAAGGCATGCTCGGCCAGGGATTCCAGGCTGAATTCCCCCGCCAGCACCGCCTGGCCCAGCGGCTGCTGCCAGCCGGCGTAACGCTGGTCCTTGAACTGCTGCAACCGGTCGTTCTCGACCATGGCCGCCGCCCGCTCCAGCGCCAGCGCCAACACATCCATGGCCGCCACATGCCCGTGGAACAGGTCCACTTCATCGAGGCTCTGGCGGCGTACCTTGGAATCGAAATTGTAGCCGCCATTCTTGAAACCCCCGGCCTTGAGGATTTCATAAGTGGCCAGGGTCATTTCCTCGACGCTGTTGGGGAACTGGTCGGTGTCCCAGCCGTTCTGCGGGTCGCCACGGTTGGCGTCGATGCTGCCGAAAATCCCGAGGGACACGGCGGTGGCGATCTCATGATGAAAGCTGTGCCCGGCCAGGGTCGCGTGGTTGGCCTCAATGTTGACCTTGATCTCATGCTCCAGGCCGAACTCATGCAGGAAGCCGAACACGGTGGCGCTGTCGTAATCGTATTGATGTTTGGTCGGCTCCTGGGGCTTGGGCTCGATCAGCAGGTCGCCCTTGAAGCCGATCTTGTGCTTGTGCTCTACCACCATGCGCATAAAGCGTCCGAGCTGTTCGCGTTCGCGCTTGAGGTCGGTGTTGAGCAGGGTTTCATAGCCTTCACGGCCGCCCCACAGTACATAGTTGGCGCCTTTGAGCCGCAGCGTCGCGTTCATCGCGCTGAACACCTGGGCGGCGGCGTAGGCAAACACCTCCGGGTCTGGGTTGCTCGCGGCGCCGGCGGCAAAGCGTGGGTTGCTGAAGCAGTTGGCGGTGCCCCACAGCAGTTTGATGCCGGTCTGTTCCTGATGGCGTTCCAGGTGGTCGACCATCTGCGCAAAGTGATTGCGGTATTCCTTCAGCGAGCTGCCTTCGGGGGCGACGTCCGTGTCGTGAAAGCTGTAGTAGTCGATGCCCAGCTTGGTGAAAAACTCGAAGGCCGCATCGGCCTTGCCGATGGCCAGATCCATCGGCTCGCCACTGCGTTGCCATGGCCGTTTGAAGGTGCCCACGCCAAACATATCCGCCCCTGGCCAGACGAAGGTGTGCCAATAACAGGCGGCCATGCGCAGGTGTTCGCGCATGGGTTTGCCGAGGATGATTTTATTGGCGTCGTAATGGCGAAAGGCGAGGGCAGAGTCGCTGCTGGGGCCTTCGAAGCGAACCTTCTCGACACCGGGGAAGTACGGCATGGCGTTTTCCTTATTGTTCTTGGCGGTGCCCCGATACTAGCAACGGCCAATGGGCTGCCGATTATGAAAATCACCAAGGGAGGGTGCGATTTTGAGTGGCAGGGTCTAGGCTGTTGCGACCGGCCCCAGGACAACAACAATGAAAACCCTACCGCCCGTGCACCGCATCGCCTTGCTGTTCAACGGCAGCAAAATCTACGACCGTGGCATCATCGCCGGGATCGGCAATTACCTGAGCAGTACCCGCGCGTCCTGGGACTTGTTCCTTGAAGAGGACTTCCTGTGCCGCCTCAAAGGCATTGAGCGCTGGCAGGGCGACGGCATCATCGCCGACTTCGACGACCCGCTGATCGGCGAGGCGCTGGCCGGCAGCAAGGTGCCGGTGGTGGCAGTGGGCGGTTCTTATGAGGATGCGCGCGCCTACCCCAAGGGCATTCCCTATGTGGCCACCGACAATGCGGCCTTGATGAAGCTGGCCTATGAACATTTGATCGAGGCCGGTGTGACGCGGTTCGCCTGTTTCAGCCTGCCCGAAGCCCAGGCCAATCGCTGGGCCCAGGAGCGCGAAAAGGCCTTCAAGCGCTTGCTGCAACGCGATGGCTTGCCAGTGCAGATCTATCGCGGCCTGGGCACCAGTGCGCCGCTGTGGGACAGCGCGGTGGAGCAGCAGATCGCCTGGCTGCAAAGCCTGCCCAAGCCCATCGGGATCATTGCGGTCACCGACGCCCGCGCCCGGCAACTGCTGCAAGCCTGTCTAACCGCCGGCATCGCGGTGCCGGAAGAGGTGGCGCTGATCGGTATCGACAACGACCCACTGACCCGCACCCTCACGCGCGTGCCGTTGAGTTCGGTGATCCAGGGCACCGAAACCATGGGCCGCACCGCCGCCGCGCTGTTGCACCAGATGCTGCATGGCAAGCCTTGCACCGGCACGCAGGTGCTGGTGCCGCCGGATGCGATCAACGTGCAGGCGTCGAGCCTGCACCAACCCTTGGGCAACCCTTATGTGATGCAGGCGTTGCTGTTTATCCGCCAATACGCCTGCCAGGGCATCAAGACGGCGCAGGTGGCGGCCTATGTCGGCGTGTCGCGTTCATCGCTGGAATCGCACTTTCGCAAGGCGCGCGGGTGCAGTGTGCACGACGAGATCCTGCGCTTCAAACTCGCCAGCGCCGCCAAGGGCTTGCAGGGCAACCACCTGGCGATTGCCGACATCGCCCAGCAGTGCGGCTTCAAGTCGGCGCAGTACCTGCACACCGTGTTCCGCCGCGAGTTCGGCTGCACGCCACGGGAATACCAGCACAGCCATTAGAAACTTTGCAGGCATCGCCCATTCGCCGCTGGACTTGCACCGTACAGACTAGGGAGAATGGTTTTTTGTGGCGTAAATGGAAGCTCCCATGACCGACAGTGCCCAGCGTGCCGCCAGCGACATCGACCTGATGACCGAAGTGGCCATGCTTTATTACCTCGACAACATCACCCAGGAAGCCATTGCCAAGCGCTTCGACCTGTCGCGGGTCAAGGTCAGCCGCTTGCTCAAGCGCGCCCGTGATGAAGGGGTGGTGGAGGTGCGGGTGTTGCAGCATCCGGCCCTGAACACGGAGTTGGAGCAGGCGCTGGTCGAGCGTTTCCAGTTGGACCGCGCCTTGATCGCGGTCGACCACGGCGACCCCGACACCCAGCGCTCGGCCGTGGCCAGCCTGGTGGCCAACTACCTGAACAAGACCCTCAGCGACGGCATGATCGTCGCCGTCGGCATGGGCCGCAACGTGGGCGCCGTGGCCGAGAACGTGTTCCTGCCGGTGACGCGCAACTGCACCTTCGTTTGCGCCATCGGCGGCTCGCTCAAGGCCGGCGAATACATGAACCCCGACCATATCTGCCGGCGCCTGGCCCTGCGTTTCGGCGCCGAGAGCGAAACCCTGTACGCCCCGGCCCTGGTGGCCAACCCGGAACTGCGCAGCGTGCTGATCAACAACGACACCGTGCGCTCCACCCTCGACCGTGCGCGCCGCGCCGATATCGCCTTGATCGGCATCGGCGACATGAGCGAGAACAGCAACATGGTGCGCATGGGCTGGTTCTCGCCCCAGGAAATCGCCCAGGCCCGGGTGTCCGGTACGGTCGGTGACATGATGGGCTACGACTTCATCGACATCCACGGCCAGCCGGCGGTCAACGCCATGCAGGGCCGGGTGATCGGCCTGACGGTACAGGAGCTGGTGCGCATTCCCGACGTGGTAGCGATTGCCAGCGAAAACACCAAGGCGGCGGCCACCCTCGGTGCGTTGCGCTCCGGGGTGATCAACACCCTGGCGACGACCGTCTCGAATGCCTACACGATCCTTGCCCTGGATGATGCAACGCGCCGCTAGGTGACATCTTATATGTGGTGAGCCCGCTCGCCACAGAAAGCCCCGTCCACCAAAGAGGCTGTGTAGGGCAAACCCGCTCCCACACCTAGGCCACCAACCGCGCCTCAACCGATTCGGCAAGGTTGGTCAGGATCAGGCAGCACGACACCGCGCCCGCATCCAGTACTCCCAGGGAGCGCTCCCCCAGGCGGCTGGCGCGGCCGATCTTGGCCACCAGGTCGCGGGTGGAATCACGGCCCTGGGACGCGGCGCTTTTCATCCGGTGCAAGGCTTCGCGGAACGTCGCGCCGCTGGCCTGGGCCTGTTCGAACGCCTCGACCGCTGGAATCAACGTATCCATCAGGCACTTGTCACCCACGCCGGCGTCGCTGATGTCTTGCAGTGAGGTCAGGCCGCCACGCAGGAGCCTGGCGAAGGTCGCCCCATCGATGCTATCGCGGCCGCGCACTTCGTCGGCCATGCCGATAAACAGGCTGCCATACAGCGGGCCCATGGAGCCGCCGATGCCTTCCATCAACGCCAGGGTCAGTTCGTCCAGCGCCTCGGCCAGGGACAGTTCGCGGCCCTCCAGGGTCTTGCCGCAGCGCGAGAATCCCTTGGCCATGTTGATGCCGTGGTCGCCGTCGCCGATGGCGCCGTCCACTTCACTGAGGTATTCGCGGTTGGCGACGATGATCGACACCAGGTTGGTGACGATGGCGCTGCCGGTGTTGCTCGGGAAATGTTCGCTCATGCTTCACTCCGACTGGGTCATGCCGATGGAGCGGCAAGGTTGGTCGATCAAACGGCTCAGCTCGGCGTCGAGGCCAAGCAGGGTCAGGGTCACGCCCATCATTTCCAGGGACGTGAAATAGTTGCCCACGTAACAGCGGTGTATGCGCAGGCCCTTGGCGCGCAGTTGGCGCTCGACCTCGGCGTAGAAAATATACAGCTCCATCACCGGCGTGGCGCCCAGGCCCGAGACCAGCACCACCACGCTCTGGTCCTGGGTGAAGTCGCGGTCTGCCAGGATCGGCGCAAGCATGCGCTCGGCCATGGCGGCGGCGGACTCCACTGGCACCACTTCGATACCGGGTTCGCCATGGTGGCCGATGCCCAGTTCCATCAGGCCGTCGGCAATCTGGAAGTTGGGTTTGCCTACCGCCGGAATGGTGCAGGGCGTGAGCCCCACGCCGATGGAGCGGCAATGGTCCACGGCCTTCTGCGCCACGCGGATCACGCCGTCAAGGTCGTAGCTCTGGGCGGCGGCGGCACCGCCGATCTTCCACATGAAGATCTCGCCGGCCACGCCACGCCGCTTGGCGATTTCGGCGAGCGGGGCGGAGGCCACGTCGTCGTTGGCCACCACGGTGCGGATGTTCATGGCTTTGCTGGCGGCCATTTTCATCGCCAGCTTCACGTTCATGTTGTCGCCGGCATAGTTGCCATACAGGCACGCCACGCCCGCGCCCTGGTCGGCGGCACGGAACGCGTCGAAGAAGCTCTTGGCGGTGGGCGAAGAGAAAATCTCGCCCACCGCCACCGCATCCACCAGCCCCGGGCCGACATAGCCTAGAAACGCCGGCTCGTGCCCCGAACCGCCGCCGGTGACAATACCGACCTGGCCGGCCGGTGAGGACGTGCGTTTGCGGATGACCCGTGGGTTGCTCTCGTACTGCACCAGTTCCGGGTGCGCCAGGAGGATGCCCGCGAGCATGTCCTCGACCACCAGGTCCGCATCATTGATGACTCGATTCATTGGGTGTTTCCTTGTTCTTATTCGTCTGGAATCGGCTTACTGAATGCTGTAGCCGCCGTCGATCACTACGTTTTCCCCGGTGATCATCCTGGCCGCGTCGCTGACCAGGTAGAGCACCAGGCCGGCGATTTCTTCCGGCTGGGCGAAGCGCCCCACCGGGATCTGCAATTTGGCCCGTTCGCCCAGTTCGCCCGCCCAGGCTTTCTTGCCCAGGGCGGTCTCGACGATGGTCGGTGACACGGCGTTGACGTTGATGCCGTGGGGCGCCCATTCCATGGCCAGCACCTTGGTCATGCCGACCACGGCGGCCTTGCTCGCGCAGTAGGCCACATGACGGTCCAGGCCGATGACGGCGGCCTGGGAGGCAAGGTTGACGATACGCCCGCCGCCTTGTTCGATCATGTAGCGGGCACAGGCCTGCGCCACGAAGAAGCTGGCCTTGAGGTTGATGTCCAGGGTGGTGTCCCAGGCGTTTTCATCCACGTCCAGGGCCTTGTCGAGCAGCGCGACCCCCGCGCTGTTGACCAGGTAATCGATGCGCCCGAGCCCGGCAGCGGCCTGGTCGACGACGGCCTGCAGCGAATCGAGCTGGCGCAGGTCAGCCACCAGCCCCACATGACCCGCGCCGAGGCTGGCAGCCACTTCGACCACCGCCGGGTCACGGTCCAGCAACGCCACCCGGGCGCCGCGCTCCACCAGCAACTGGGCACAGGCCAGGCCGATACCGGCGGCGCCCCCGGTGATCACGGCGCAACGGCCGGTGAGGTCGAACGCCTGGTTCCAGAAATTGGACATTGCACACACTCCACTTAGCGTTTTTTCTTGCGCCAGACATCAATCAACACCGCAAGCACGATGATCAATCCCTTGGCCACTTGTTGGTAATACGACGACACCCCGAGCAGGTTCAAACCGTTGTTGATCACACCGATCAGCAGCGCGCCAAACAACGTGCCGACAATGCTGCCGGTGCCACCCGACAGACTGGTACCGCCGATCACCACCGCCGCAATCGCATCCAGCTCATAAGATACGCCCGCCTGGGGCAGGGCCGAGGTGGTGCGCGCCGCCAGCACCACACCGGCCAACCCCGCCAGCAGGCCGGAAATCACATACACCGAGAACGTGACCTTGCGCACGCCGATGCCGGAGGTGCGCGCGCTTTTTTCGTTGCCGCCCACGGCGTACACGTAGCGCCCGTAGGTGGTGTAGCGCAGCACCATCCAGAAGATCAGCGCGACCACCGCAAAGATAATGATCGGCACGCCAATGGGGCCCAGCTTGCCGATGCCCATGGCGAGGAAGCTGTCCGGCAGGTCGGTGACCGGGCTGCCGTCGTTGAGAATAAAGGTCATGCCCCGCGCCACGCTGAGCATGCCGAGGGTGGCGACAAAGGGTGGGATGCTCAGGTTGGCTACCATGAAACCGTTGACCACGCCGAGCATGGCCCCGGCAAACATCCCCGCACTCACCGCCGCCAACAGGCCATAACCCTGGGTGGCGACCAGCGCGCTGCACAAGCCGGCGAAGGCCAGGATCGAGCCCACCGACAGGTCGATGCCCTTGGTGAGGATCACGTAGGTCATGCCCACGGCCAGGATGCCGTTAATGGAGGTCTGGCGCAGGATGTCCATCCAGTTGCGCCAGGTCATGAAGTATTCGCTGGAAAACGCCATCACCAGGCACAGCAGGATAAACACCAGCGGCAGGCCGAAGCGGTCAAGGGACAAGCGCAGGCGGTTGCGCGGCGCGGCAGTGACGGGTGCGGCGAGGACTTTACTGTTCATGAGGCAAGACTCAACAAGGCTTCCTGGGAAAGGGCGGTGTCGCTGCTGACGGTCACCAGGCGGCCGCCCTTGAACACCGCGATGCGGTCACTCAGGTGCAGCAGTTCCGGCGCCTCGGACGAGACCACGATGGCCGCACCGCCGGCGCGCACGAATTCGTCGAGCAGGTGATAGATCTCCTGCTTGGCGCCTTCGTCGATGCCGCGCGTGGGTTCGTCGCACAGCAGGCAGATCGGCTGGGTCGACAGGCATTTGGCGAGCACCACTTTCTGCTGGTTGCCGCCGCTCATGGACTCCACCGGCAGGTCCAGGGACGAGATCTTGATCTGCAGGCGCTTGACCATGCTCTGCGCCAGGGCCTGTTCCTTGCGCGCATTGATCACCGACCAGCTCGACAATTGCTTGTAGGCCGACAGCGCGATGTTGGCGAGGATGCTGGCGCTGAGCACCAGGCCGCTGTCCTTGCGGTCTTCGGTGACCAGAGACATGCCGGCGCGGATGGTCGCCGCCGGGGTGCCGGTGGGCAGGGGCTGGCCTTGCAGGGTGGCGCTGCCGGCGTCCGGCAGGGTCAGGCCATACAGGCAGTTGAGGAATTCGCTGCGGCCCGAACCCATCAGCCCATAGATGCCGAGGATTTCGCCCTGGCGCAGTTGCAGGCTGATGTCCTGGAACTCGCCGTCACGGCTCAGGCCATTGACATCCAGGCACGTGGCGGCGGCGCATTCGCGGCCGACTTTATGGTCGATGCGCTGCAACTCCTGGCCGACGATGCCGCGCACCAGGTGGGCGCGGTCGATATCGACCATGCGCCCGCTTTCCACAAAGGCGCCGTCGCGGAAGATGCTGTAGTCATCGGCAATCTGCGCCAGTTCACTCAGGCGGTGCGACACATAGATGATCCCGGCGCCACGGGCGGTCAGGCGGCGGATCGCCTTGAACAGGGTTTGCGCTTCGTGTTCGCCGATGGCCGAGGTGGGTTCGTCCATGATCATCACCTGGCAGTCATGGCTGAACGCCTTGGCGATCTCCACCAGTTGGATCTGCGCCACGCTCAGGCGATGCATGGGGCTGGTGGCGTCCACGTCGAACTCCAGGCTTTGCAGCAGTTCGCGGGTGCGTCGGTTCAGTTCCTTGCTGTCGACGATACAGCCGGCGCGGCGTGGCTCGCGGCCCAGCCAGATATTTTCGGCGACGGTCATGTAGGGGATGGGTTCCAGCTCCTGGGTGATCATCGCCACCCCGGCGGCGAGGGCTGCGCTGGGGCGGTCGAACTGCACCGGCTGGCCGTTGAGCAGGATGCTGCCGGCGTCACGCTGGGTGATGCCCATCAAGATGCTGAGGAAGGTGGATTTGCCGGCGCCATTGCCGCCGCACAGTGCGTGCACGCTGCCGGCCCGCAGGGAGAGGCGCCCGTCGCGCAGGGCAGGGACCCCGGCGTAGGCCTTGGAAACTTGTTCAGCGTGGAGCAGTAATGGCGGGGCCATCGGTGTGTCCTCTTGCTGATTTTCTTATTAGGTAGGCTTAGCCAACAGCCTGATCATATGATCGGATAGTGATCATATGTTTAAACTGCTCGGGCCGGCTTTGTCAATGGTTGGGTACAGTGTTCGCCCGTGCTTTTATCGTTTTAGTGGGCTGTCGCCTTGAAATAAGCCTTGACAGCGGTGGGCTGATCGTCCGCTAATGATTGTGCATAATTTCAGTGAGTGATCATTTGATCGGTCTGATGGAGAAACAGTAATGGGTGCACAAACGATGTTTTCGGTGGCCATCGGATGCGACGAGGCAGGCTTTGAGCTCAAGGAAATGCTCAAGCGCTTTATCGAAAGCCTGGGGTATGGGGTCGAGGACTTTGGCTGCCATTCGTCCAGCCCGGTGCTGTACCCGGACATCGCAGCAGCCGTAGCCACGGCGGTGGGCGCGGGTGAGCAGCGCCTGGGTGTGTTGATCTGCGGCACCGGCATCGGCATGGCGATTTCCGCCAACAAGATCAAGGGTGTGCGGGCCGCCCAGGCCCACGATACCTATTCGGCCGAGCGCGCACGCAAGAGCAACGATGCGCAGATCCTGTCCATCGGTGCGCGGGTGATCGGGCCCGAGCTGGCCAAGAGCATCGTCAAAGTGTTCCTGGAATCGGAGTTCGAAGCGGAGCGCTCCGGGAGGAAAGTCGAGCGCATCACTGCGCTCGAGCAGGCGAACAGGGCGTTGCCATCAGACGACTGAGTCGCTTCAGAACACCGCCTTGACCTGCAGGCCCAGCACCAGGGCGTTGTCGATGTTGTCACCGGAAAACGCACCCGGCTCGATGATGTATTGCACATCCGGGCGCAGGGTCAGCCAGGGGGTGGCCTGGTAGCCGTAGCTGAGTTCGATCAGTTGTTCGGCATTGTTCAGGTCGGGATAGTCGGTCCCGGCCTTGAAGGCGGCCAGTTCCTGTACCTCGCGGCTGCGCGGGTTCGGCACGGCGCGACCATAACCCAGGGCCAGGGTGTCACGCGGCCGGCCTTCGAACGGCTTGTACAGCACCACGCCTGCGCCGTACCACTTGCTGAACGGCGAGGCCGCTTCGCTGGCGGCGGAATACTGGCCGAAGGCGTGCAGCACACGGCCGGCGGATGAGTCCGAGGCCCACACTGCCTGGTCGATCAGCAGGTAGTGACCACCGCGGCCGCTGACCTTCCTGGTGCTGCCGATGCGTTTCACGTCGGAGCTGTCGTAGTAATAGCCCAGCTTGTATTCACCCGGCAGGCTGCCGGCGTGTTTGTAGATCAATTCGATGGGCACTACGGTGCCAGTGGTGTGCTTGGGGTCCAGGCGCCAGGCGCGGCTGGAGTTGCCGTTGCTTTGCGGGTCGACGTTGAAGGCGGCAACGCGCAATTGCCAGGCCGGCGAGAAGTCATATTTCACCCGCGCACCCAGGCGTGCATTCGGGTAGTTGGTCCAGCCGCTGCCGCCGGACATGTTCAGCGGGTGCCCGCAGAACCCGGCGTTCATGAAGTTGCACAAGATCCCGCTGTCGAGGCCGCCGAGGTCATTGCCCATGGCCATGTAGCCGAGCTTGACGTTCAGCGCCGGGGTGAACAGCGTGCGTTCGTAGCTCAACTCGGTGAGGCGGGTGTAGAGACCGCCGTAGTTTTCCTGGATCGGCAGGCGGTTGCCCACCAGGTCCTCGGACGCACTGTTGCCGCGCCGGTCATTGATCGTGAGCTGGATGCGGTCGCCATTGTTCAAGCCGTAGAGCTTGCCCAGGTCGAACTGCACGCCGAGCTTTAGGTTCTGCGAGTAGCGCGCCGAGCGGTGCTGGCCGCCGTGGGCGTTGTAGGCGGTCTCGCCGCTGTAGTCGCCGGTGAAGCGAATGCCTTGTGCGTCGAGTTCACGGCGCAGGCCGCCCCAGTCGCCGGTCAGGGTGGTGTCATCGGCTTGTACGGGCAGGGCGGCACCCAGGGCGAGGCCCAGCAACAGGCGCCCAAGGGCAATATGAGAAGTGGGGGTCATGCGGGTTTTTCCAGGTACAAGGCGCGGCGCCGGGGAGGCGCCGCGCGAACAGGGGGGTTAAGGCAGGGCGTAGGCGATCACGTAGTCGCCACGGTCAGTGGACTGGCGTGCGCCACCGGCGGTGATGACGATGTACTGCTTGCCGGTTTTCGGCGATACGTAGGTCATCGGGCCGCCCTGGCTGCCGACGGGCAGGCGGGCCTTCCAGATTTCCTCGCCATTGCCGCTGTTGAAGGCGCGCAGGTAGAAGTCCTGGGTGCCGGCGATAAAGATCAGGCCGCCCTGGGTCGACAGGGTGCCGCCGAGGGTCGGCAGGCCGATCTTGATCGGCAGGTGCATGCGGATGCCGAGGGGGCCGGTGTCCTCGACGGTGCCGACCGGTACTTGCCAGGCGACTTTCTGGGTCTTCATGTCGATCGCAGTCAGGGTGCCGAACGGCGGCGCCTGGCACGGAATACCCGCCACCGACAGGAAGCGGTTTTTGTTCACCGCATACGGCGTGCCCTTGAGTGGCACGGCGCCCATGCCGGTATTCAGCGCTTCGCCACCCGACGCGGCCTGGGCCTTGTTCTGCGAGGGTATCATCTGGATCCACAGGCCCAGGCGCATGTCGTTGACGAAGATAAAACCGTGCACCGGGTCGGTGGAAATGCTGCCCCAGTTCATGCCACCCAGCGAGCCCGGGAAACTCAGGGATTTATCGGTGCCCGGCGCGGTGTACAGGCCGTCGTAGCGCATGCCCTTGAAGTCGATGCGGCACAGCAACTGGTCAAACGGTGTGGCGCCCCACATGTCCGATTCGGTCAGGGTCTGCGCGCCGATCTGTGGCATGCCGACCGATTTTGGCTGGGTGGGCGAGTAGGGCTCGTCAGGGATGTTGGCGGCCTTGACCGGCACTTCCTTCACCTCGGTCAGCGGCTTGCCGGTGGCACGGTCGAGCACGTAGATCTGCCCGGCCTTGGTGCCGATCACCACCGCAGGCACAGCCTTGTCGCTGCCAGGCGGGGTGAAGTCGATCAGGCTCGGCTGCATCGGCAGGTCGAAGTCCCACAGGTCATTGTGGACGGTCTGGTACACCCATTTTTCCGTGCCGGTGGAGGCGTCCAGTGCCAGTACCGACGCGCCGTATTTGTGGTTGAGCTGGGTGCGCTCGACACCGTAGATGTCGGTGGACGAGCTGCCCATCGGCAAGAACACGGTGTTCATCAGCGGGTCATAGGACATAGGCGCCCAGCTGTTCGGCGTGCTGCGCACGTAGGTGCTACCGTCGGCCGGGGCTTTTTTGTCTTCCGGGTTGCCCGGGTCGAACGCCCAGCGCATCTGGCCGGTGATTACGTCGAAGCCACGGATCACGCCGCCGGGCATGTCGGTCTGCACGTTGTCGGCCACGCGGCCGCCGACCACCACGGTGGTGCCGGCGATCAGCGGTGCCGAGGACAGTTGGTAGTAGCTGTCCGGCACGTTGCCCAGGCCGGCTTTCAAATCCACCTGGCCGTGGGTGCCGAAGTCTTCGCAGAACTGGCCGGTGTCGGCGTCCACGGCGATCAGGCGTGCATCGATGGTGTTGGTCAGCAAGCGGCGCTGGCACTGCGCGCCGGCGGGCACGCTGGCGGCGATGATCGGTGAGCTGTTCGGTTGGGTAGGCTGTGCAATCGGCGCAGTGGCGTCGAAGTAGGCCATGCCACGGCAACGCTGCCACACCGCCGATTTGGCGTTGATCTCGTTCTTCCACAGCTCTTTGCCGGTGTCGGCGTCGAGGGCGATCAGGTTGTTGTGCGGCGTGCAGATGAACACTTTGTTGCCGATCTGCAGCGGGGTGAGCTGGTCTTCGGCACCGTTGCCGTCGCTGAGGGCGACGTCACCGGTGTGGTAGGTCCAGGCCACTTTGAGCTTATTGATATTGTCGCGATTGATTTGGTCCAGCGCGGCGAAGCGGCTGCCGCCTTCGGTGTTGCCGTAGTGCGCCCAGTCTTTCTGTGCGTCGGCCGCGGCCACCGGCGTGATGCCTGGGCCAGTGCCGGTGGGTGCCACGCTCGGGTGGGCGACAAACATGTTGCCCGCCGCCACGGCCACGGCCACCGCCAATACCGCCGCCACGCCATAGGCGCCACGTGCAGGCCGGTTGACCAGCAGCGGGTACAGCAGCGCTACCACCAGGCCGATCACCGTAAACATGAACAGGCGGGAGAACAGCGGCCAGAACACCAGCCCCACATCCGCCACCGCCCAGAGAGCCGTGCCGACCAGGAAGGCCGCGAACAGCCACGCGCCCGCCGGCTTGCGTCGGGCAATCAGCAAGCCGGAAACGGCCATGGCCGCACCGCCGATCAAGAAGTACCAGGAGCCTCCCAGGCTCACCAGTTTGCCGCCGCCAATGGCCAGCGCGAGGCCGAGCAGGGCGATGATCACGCCCAGGCCCAGCAGTAGGATTCTAGAGACGCCAGTGGCGCGCGATGCTCGTTTCATGTCGATAGGACTCGAATGTGAGAGGGCAAAGACGCGATTTTAGCAAGATAAGTAACTGGTTAGTACATTGGAGTCCTGCAATAGACTATTACAGGTGCTGCGATGATGGCATGTGGTCGAATGTCGCTCGAGGTGCGATGCGTCTCGCACCTGGCAGGCCGGCGTTTTAGTCGGATTTCTTGCCGCGCAGCTTTTTTTGCGGGGCCTCGGTGCTGGCAAGTGCATCGCCGCCCAGGCTGCGGGTCAGTTCGACGGCGGCTTGCTGGAACAGCGGGTGCAGCGTCTGCGCCTGTTCGGCGGTCAGGCGGCTGGCGGGGCCGGACAGTACCAGTGCGCCGATCAGGTTTTCCCCTGGACCGAAGATGGGCAGGGCCATGGACGAGGCATGGGGGTCGGTGGCGCCATGGGAGAAAATCGGTTTGATCATTTTCGCGGCCAGCGCATAGGGTGTGCGCAACGCCTCGGCTCCGGCGGCGCCGTCCATGGGGCGAGTGTCCCCGGGTTGCAGGTGCAGGCGCAGATGGTGAGGGGAGTTCACGCGGTACAGGCACATCCGATAAGCGCCGTGGCGTACGTAGAAGGAAGCGGTTTCGCCGGTTTCCTGAGTCAGGCGGTGCAGCAGCGGAGTGATGTGGCGTTCAAGATCGAGGCCGTCCTGATACACCGTGTTCAAGCGCATGATTTCGGTGGCCAGCTGATAGCGACCATCGGCCAGGCGGGTGATCAGGCCGTGATTCTCAAGCGAAACCATCAAACGCATGATGGTGCTTTTGATCAGTCCGGTGCGTGCGGCGAGTTCGGCCAGTTCCAGGGCGGTATCCCCCATGCGGAAGGCAGTCAGCACGGTGAGCACCCGATCAGCCGAGGCCACCCCGGTGACTGCGGGGCGTGGGCGGGTTTTTACCATGGGTTGCTCCTTGTGAGGGGGTGGGCGGGTAGGCTGCAAAATACTGCCATTGGTCGGCGCGGTCAAAGCGGTGGGGAGAAGGGCAGTCGAATCATCGTGCTGCCCCTCCCGCTTTTTCAGGTCGCGCTGGCAGGTTTGTTGAGTTGCGCCGTTTCGCTCATCTGCTTGCGCCCCATCAACAAGACCATGATCGCACCAGCGGCACACAGCGCCGCCAGCGGCAGCAATGCAAGGGCGTAGCTGCCTGTGGCGTGATGAATGGTTCCATACACGTTGACCATGATGCCGCCGCCTATCAGGTTGGCCATCGCGCCTACGGCGGCCAGGCCAGCGGCTGCGGTGGAGGATGAAAGCCAGGTCGAGACCAGCGCCCAGAACGGTCCTTTCATGGAGTACGCACCGATCAGCACCATTGACAACATGAACACCGTGGCGACCAGCGAAGAGGTCACCAGCGCCAGCAGCAACCCGCCGGTGATCAGCAACAGGGTGAGTGCGGTATGCCAGCGGCGTTCACCGGTCTTGTCGGAGCTGCGGCCCCACACAATCATCAGGATGGACGCGAGCCCGTAGGGGATGGCGTTGACCATGCCGATTTCCAGGTTGTCCAGGCCAAACGTCTTGAGCAGTTGCGGCGCCCATACACTCATTGTGCTGCCGGCCGCCGATGCGCCGGAATAGATCAGTGCCAGCACCCAGATGTGCTTGTGGCGCAGTAGTTTCCACAGGGAGATATGCCCGATGGCGGTCTTGCGGTTGCGCTCTTCGTCGAGGCGGCCAGTGAGCCAGTGGCGCTGCTCGTGGTTCAGCCATTTGGCTTGTTCCGGGCGATCAGTCAGCACGAACAGGCAGGCGATGCCCAGCAGTACAGCGGGAATGCCTTCGATGATGAACAGCCAGTGCCAGCCACGCATGCCGAACCAGCCGTCCAGGCTCAACAACAAGCCGGACAGTGGTGAGCCGATGAAGTTGGCGCCGGGAATCGCCACCATGAAAATCGCGACCATGCGCCCACGGTATGCCGCTGGCAGCCAGTAAGTGAGGTACAGCAGCACGCCCGGGAAGAATCCTGCCTCGGCCGCGCCCAGCAGGAAGCGCATCACATACAGCGAGTTGGCGCCGGTGACAAACGCTGTGCCGGCGGAAATCAGGCCCCAGGTAATCATGATCCGCGCAATCCACACCCGTGCGCCGAAGCGCTGCAAGGCCAGGTTGCTCGGCACTTCCACCAGGAAGTACGAGACAAAGAACAGGCTGCTGGCAAAGCCGAAGATCGCCGGGGTCAGCCCCAGGTCCTGGTTCATTTGCAGCGAGGCCATGCCGATGTTGCCGCGGTCGATGATCGCCAGCAGGTAGCAAAGGATCAGGAACGGCAGCAGTCGCCACGCCACCTTGCGCATGGTTGAGCGCTCGATGGCGCTGATGTCGGTAGAACTGATAGGCATGACTCTCTCCCGTATTGTTTTTTTTTGGAGATGCGTGATGAGCCCGCATGTAACCGGCGGGAGATGTCAGTGTGCGTAGAGGTGGCGGTTGACCACAGCACGCGGCGGCGGCGCGATGCCGTCCCAGAAATCGATGATTTGTTGCAGGGCCAGCAGGCCCACTCGGTCCCGCGCTTCGGCGGTATTGGCCCCCACATGCGGTGTGGCTACCAGGGTAGGCAGGCCCCATAGCGCCGAATCGGCGGGAGGGGGTTCGGGGTTGAACGTGTCGAGTCCGGCGCCGGCAATCTGCCCGGTGCTCAGGGCGTGGACCAAGGCTTCGGTGTCGATCAGTTCACCGCGCGCCGTATTGATCAGGAGGCTGCCGGGGCGCATGCGCTTGAACTGCGCCGCGCCAAACAGGTTGCGGTTATGTTCGGTCAGTGGGCAATGCAGGCTGATGATATCGCAGCTTGTCAGCAGGTCATCAATGTCGTCGACGCGCTCCACATTCGGCAGTTCCGGCAAGTACGGGTCGAACACCTTGATGGTCATGCGCAGCGGCGCCACCAGTTCCATCAGGATTCGTCCGATGCTTCCCAGGCCCACCAAGCCCAGGGTCTTGCCGGACAGCTCGATGCCCACTGAAGTGGCTTTGTCCCAATGCCCGTCACGCATCCGTGCGTCGAGCAGGGCGGTCTGGCGCGCCACGCTGAACATCAATGCCAAGGCGTGTTCGGCCACCGATTGCGCGTTGGCGCCCAGGGCGATAGTCACCGGGATCTGGCGTTCGGCGGCGGCGGCGATGTCGATGCTGTCGTAGCCGACGCCGTGCTTGGCGATGATCTTCAGTGCGGCCGATGCGTTGATCATCTCCCGGGTCAGTTGGCCCTGGCGCACGATGATTGCGTCCGGTTGTTCGCGGGCAATGATCGCGATGAGTTCATCGGCCGGTGCGTAGGGGGTGGTAGGGATGACGCGCACGCCGTGGGAGGCGGCGTGGGTCATGGCGTCGGCGGTCAATTCCGGGCCGGTCAGCAGGAGGGTTCGGGTCATTTCTGTGCACCTTGGTGTTTTTGTCGGTGTGCGGTAGTGACTGGAAATTATCATAATGAAACGGTGTTGCAATAAATAATTTTTTTATCGTCGCTTTAAAATCGGCCAAATACAGTACCCAACCTTGCCAGGTAGGGTTTTCTGCTGGTTTTTCAGGAGTGGTACCGCTGGTCATTTGATGCCTGGGTTGGGCTTGAGTCTTGTTGATTTGAATTTGTGGTGTTAATTTCGAAATGGCGTTTCAAAACAAACAAAAATCATCAGAGGAATACCCCATGTCCATCGGATTCAGAGTGCTCAAGCAGCAACGCAAGGTCGCCGTTGAGTGGGTCGAGCGTTACCGGAGCGTGCCTGTCGCCAATATCAGTGACTCCATGCACCGCCTTACCGCCGGCGGCGCAAGCCTGCAACCGATGCATCGCACGGGCGTATTGGTCGGGCCGGCGCTCACCGTAAAGGCGCGGCCGGGGGATAACCTGATGCTGCATCACGCGCTGGACATCGCTGAGCCCGGCGACGTGATCGTGGTGGATGCCGGCGGTGACCTGAGCAACGCGCTGATTGGCGAGATGATGGTGGCTTATGCGATCAAGAAAGGTGTGGCGGGTATTGTGATCAACGGCGCGATTCGCGACGCAGCCAGCATCGGCACCGGGGATTTCCCGGTGTTCGCCGCCGGTATCACCCATCGCGGCCCTTACAAGGACGGACCTGGCGAGGTGAATGTGCCGATTGCCCTGGCCGGTATGGTGATCGAACCGGGCGATCTGGTGATCGGTGATGAAGATGGATTGCTCTGCGTGCCGTTCGAGCAGGTCGGTGAGGTGTATGATCGCGCCAGTGCCAAACATGCCGCCGAACAGAAGCAGTTGGAACAGATTGCACTGGGCGAAAACGACCGCTCCTGGGTCCTTGAATCCCTGAAACAAAAGGGCTGTGAGTTTATTTGAATCCTGCGTCTACCTCCCGATGGCCCACGCCCATGCGCGCGCTGCGCCATCGCAATTTCCAGATCTACTTTGTCGGTCAGGGTCTCTCGACCCTGGGCAAGTGGGTGCAACAGGTCGCGCTGTCATGGCTGGCCTACCACCTGACGGGCTCGGCCGTACTGCTGGGGGCCATTGCGTTTTTGACGCTGTTGCCGCAGCTGTTGGTCGGGCCGCTGGCGGGCGCCTGGTCCGACCGCCACGACAAGCGTCGCCTGTTGATGGCGGTGCAGGCCGCCCTGGCCCTGCAATCGCTGGCCCTGGCCGTGCTGACCTGGCAGCAGTGGATGGGCCGTGAGGTGATCATCGCCATGGCGCTTCTGCTGGGTTTGCTCAACGCCCTGGAAACGCCTCTGCGCCAGGCCTTGATCGCCAGCTTCGTCGATGACCCCAACGACCTGCCCAATGCCCTCGTGCTCAATGCAATGCTGATCAACGCCGCGCGCTTTATCGGCCCACCGCTGGCCGGTTTGCTGATCAACTGGAGCGGTGAGGCCGGTTGCTTCCTTCTCACCGCTATCGCCTTCGGTATGTTGCTGATCGGGCTGGGCAAGGTGCAGAGTCGTGCGCCCGTGCGGGCAAAGGGGTCGACCGGGGAGATTTTCCGCGAAGGCCTGCGCTACCTGTGGGGCACACTGTCCATTCGGCGCTTGCTGATCAGTGTGGTGATGGTGAATCTGCTCGCCTCCTGCTACACGGTGCTGCTGCCGATTCTGGCCAAGCACACGTTCAGCGGCGACGCGCAGACCCTGGGCTGGCTATGGGGCGCTGCGGGCGCGGGGGCTTTTGTGGCCACGATCTTTCTCGCTTTCGCTGGCAGCACCTCACGATTGGGCCGCATCATCGCCATGGGCGCGGTGGTCTGTGCGGTTTCGTTATGCGCGGTGGCGGCCGACCCACCGCTGTGGCTCACGCTGGTTGCGCTGGCGGGGTTGGGCTTTGGCATCACGGCGAGCAATGTCAGCAGCAACATGACTCTACAAAGCGCCGCGCCCGAAGCGTTGCGGGGCAGGGTGATCGCGTTCTATATCGCCATGCGCTTCGGCTTTGAAGCCATCGGCGGGTTAGTTGCAGGCTTGTTGGCGGCGGCGCTGAGTGTGCAATGGACACTGCTGCTGGCGGGCGGTTTACTGGGGCTTTATCAGTTGGCGAGTTGGCGGATCAGCCGCGCGCGCGGGTGAGAACACCCCCGCACGGCCCACGGCTTGACCCGGCATGCTAGCTCGGTTGCTGTTCCAGAAATGCCGCCACACAGGCCATGCACGCTTCTCGTTCTTCCACGTGGGGCATATGACTGGACGCCTCGAATATCTGCCACTGCACGTTGGCGATTCCGTCGGCGAATGGCTGCACCGTTGCGGGGGTGGCTTCATCGTAGCGACCGGAAATCAACAGCGTCGGCACCTGGATGCGAGGCAAGCGATCAATGATCGTCCAATCGCGCATGCTGCCGATCACGTGGAATTCGGTGGGGCCGTTCATGGCGTGGTAGACCGTGGGGTCCGCATCGATGGCAGCGAAGGTGCGCGCCACTTCGGCGGGCATCGGCTGGATGCGGCATACATGGCGCGCATAGAACACGTCCGATGCTGCGCGGTACTCGGCGCTGGAGGTGGTGCCTGCTGCTTCGTGGCGTTGCAGCGTCGCCTGCACATCCGCAGGGAGTGCCTGGCGTAGCTCATTCGCGGCCTCGGACCACAGCGCCATGGACGCCGGTGAGTTGGCGATGATCAGTGCCTTGAGGCCGACCGGCTGGCGTACCGCATGCTCGGCCCCCAGAATGCCGCCCCAGGATTGGCCGAGCAGCGCGTAATCACGGATACCCAGATGAGCGATCAGGTTGTTCAGTTCGGCGAGAAACAGGTCCACCACCCAGTATTCGCGGGGCGCATCCGGCAGATGGGTCGAGCGGCCATTGCCGAGCTGGTCGTAGTGCACCACCGCCCGACCCGTGGCGGCCAGGTCCTTGAAGCTGTCGACGTAGTCGTGGGTGCAACCGGGGCCGCCGTGGGCAACGATCAGGGGCAGGCGCCCCGAGTCCGGATCGCCCGTGACCCGGAACCATGTCCGGTGCCCACGGAACTCGGCATAACCTTCGCGAACCTGCATGCTGTGTACCTCCTGGGGATCAATAAGGTACAGGCTAGTCAAAGCGTGCCGTCAGGGGCACTGGCAAAAGTTATAGGTTCTCAGATCTCCACCAGCCGGTAATGCAGGCCACGGACCACCGCTTCCACGCGGTTGCGCGCGCCCAGTTTGCGCGCCGCACCCACCAGGTGCAGGTTGACCGTGGCCTGGGACCGGTTGAGGGTGGCGGCGATGCCCTTGGCCGTAAGCCCCTTGGCCGAATGTTGCAGGCACTCGCGTTCGCGGCGGGTGAGGTGGATGTGGGTGCAGCAGCGTTCGGCCGGCGCCAGCAACTCGCTGGCCCTGGACTGGAAGGCATGGGCCAGTACCAGCATCTCGCCCAGGTTGTGCTGGGCTTGTCGTTCGGCGCCGTCGGGCGTGCCGTCGACAATGGCGGTCAGTGTGGCAAAGCCGCCATCGGGCAAGTGCAGCGGCACGGTCAGTCCGGTGCTCAAGCCATAGTCGCGAATATAGTGAGCCACCGGGCGATGGGCGTCGGTGAGGGCGCCGTTCCAGTGCGTGTCCGCGCTGAATGACCAGACAAATGGCGTAGTCCGGCGGGCTGCGCATTGCTGCACCGGGTCGATCTGGTAATAGCCGCGCTCACACCACAACGTGTGCATGTCGGTCGGGGCATTCAGGGTCTTGAACACCGACGGGGTGATCAGCGCCCCCTCGTGGCTCACCGGCACGGGGGCGTAATCGTAGATCAGCGTCTTGAAACCCAGTTGGTCGGTGGCGGCCTGAACCTCGGCCAGGCACGCGTCCAGCGTCGTGGTGTGGGCGAGTTGCTCGCTGAATCGCATCAGGTCGGTGTGCATGGCGCCTCCGGGCGTTGGGTTGCGCGGTTTTCCAAGCAAACAATCTGCCAAGGCCAAAACCTAGTATTTTTCAGGATACAGCTGCCGGCCTGTAACGCCCTAGAGTGAAGCTTCTGTCCAACCCTTGCGGAGCGTCATCATGATCGATCCTTCCACCCCCGGTGACAGCGCGGAGCTTGCGCGTTTCGGATATACCCAACAACTCAAGCGCCAGCTGAGCCTGGGCGACCTGCTGATCTACGGCATGGTGTTCATGGTGCCGCTGGCGCCATTCTCCATCTTTGGCGGGGTGTTCGACGCCAGCCACGGCATGGTGCCGCTGACGTACCTGATCGGCTTCGTCGCCATGCTGTTCACTGCGATCAGCTACCAGCAGATGTCCCATGCGTTTCCGGTCGCCGGTTCGGTGTATGCCTATGTGGGGCGTGGGCTGAACAGCCAGCTGGGGTTTCTTGCGGGCTGGGCGATCCTGCTCGATTATCTGCTGGTGCCGACGTTGCTGTATGTGATCGGTGCCAATGCCATGGCCAATGTGATCCCCTCGGTGCCTCAGCCATTGTGGATCGTGTTTTTCGTGGTACTGAACACTCTGGTGAACCTGCGCGGTATCCAGACCACTGCGCGCGCCAATCGCTTGTTCCTTTATGGGCAACTGGTGGTGCTGGTGGTGTTTGTGGTGCTGGCCAGTATCGCGATCAGCAACGGCGTGAATGGTGCCAGTTGGACCCTGAAGCCACTGTACAACCCGGCTGAGTTTTCCCTGCCGCTGATCTTCAGCGCATTGTCGGTGGCGGTCCTGTCGTTCCTGGGCTTCGATGCGATTTCCACGCTGTCGGAGGAGACCCGTGGCGGTAGCCGGGCGGTGGGGCGTGCGACCTTGTGGGCACTGGCCCTGGTAGCGGCATTGTTCATGGTGCAAACCTGGTTGGCCGCGCTGTTGCAGCCCAACCTGGTGCATTACCCGGATGCCGATGCGTCGAACAACGCGTTCTACGAGATCGGCCGCCTGGTGGCCGGCCCGTGGTTGCAAGTGGTGATCGCCCTGGCCGTGGCCATCGGCGCCGCCATCGCCAATTCCCTGGTGGCCCAGGCCGCCACCTCGCGCCTGCTGTTTGCCATGGCCCGCGATCGCCAACTGCCGCAGTTTCTCAGCCAGGTGCACCCGGTCACCGGCGTGCCGCAGCGCGCCACCCTATTGGTCGCGGGCTTGAGCCTGGTGCTGGGCTTGTTCTTCGTGGGACAGATCAACCTGCTGGCGTCGATGTGCAACTTTGGTGCGCTGAGTGCGTTCCTGCTGCTTCATGTCGCCGTGGCCTGGCACTACCGCGGCGCCGGTCGTCGGTTGGTGCATGGGCTGGTGCCATTGATCGGCTTTGTGATCATCAGCTATGTGCTGGTCAATTCTGATATCTATGCCAAAGTCGGCGGCACGTGCTGGCTTGCGCTGGGGATTGTCGTGTTGGTGTTCTTCAAGGCCACCGGGCGCTCCACGGAGCTTCAGGTGGGGTGACCGATCCTGTGGAGCCGGCAAGCCGGCCCCTGCGGAGGATGGATCAGAACTTGAAGCGTCCCACCAACCCTTTGAGCTGACCCGAAATATCCGTCAGCCGACCCGACCCGGTCTGCGCCGAATGGGCAAACCCCTCGACCAGTTGCGCATCGGCATGGATCTGCGCGATGTGCCGGTTGATCTCTTCGGCCACCTGGTGCTGTTCTTCGGCGGCGGTGGCGATCTGGGTGTTCTGGTCGCGGATCGAGTCCACCGAGCCACGGATCTTGTCGAAGCTGTCGCGGGCCTGCTGGATGCGCTCCACGCTGGTGTGGGACACCAGCAGGCTGCCTTGCATCTGCTGCGTCACTTCCTGGGTGCGACGGGCGAGGTTGCCGAGCAGGCTGTCGATCTCGCCGGTGGAGTCGGCGGTGCGACGGGCGAGGGCGCGGACTTCGTCGGCGACCACCGCAAAGCCACGGCCCTGGTCACCGGCACGGGCGGCCTCGATGGCCGCGTTGAGCGCCAGCAGGTTGGTCTGTTCGGCAATCGAGCGGATGGTGTCGAGGATGGTGTTGATGTTTTTGCTGTCCTGCTCCAACTGCTGCATGGTCTGGGTCGAGCGTTGCAGGTCTTCGCTGAGCTGAAGCACGCTGCCGGTGGCTTCGCCGATGTGCTGCTGGCCGTCGTGCACATCGCGGTAGCCTTCGTCGGCACTGGTGGCGGCGGCACTGCAGGAGCGCGCGACTTCGTTGGCGGTGGCCACCATTTCGTTGAACGCGGTGCTGACCAGTTCCACCGCTTCACGCTGGCGACCGGCGGCCTGGTTCATGTTGTGCGCGACTTCGCTGGTGTCGGCGGCGGCGGTTTGCAGGTCGGACGAGGCGTTGCCGATGCGCTGCACCAACTGGGCGATCATGCTCAGGAACTGGTTGAACCAGCCGGCCAGGCTGGCGGTTTCGTCCTTGCCCTGCACCTTGAGCTGGCGGGTCAGGTCGCCTTCACCTTCGGCGATCTCTTGCAGGCCGTCGGCCACGCCGCGAATTGGACGTACGATGACGCTGGCGAAACTGGCGCCGACAATCGCGAAGACCACGGCCAGCGCGGCGGCAATCGCCGCGATCAACCAGGTAAGGCGGGTCGCGCCGGCCATCACTTCGTCGCGCTTGATCAGGCCGATAAAGCGCCAGCCCAGGTCTTTGGAGCTGACCATGTTGGCCATGTACGCCACGCCATCGATATCGATCTGGCTCACGCCGTCGCCGCGCTTGGCCAGCTCGGCGTAGTTGGGGCCCAGATCGGCCAGGGGCTTGAAATTGTGCTTGGCGTCGCTGGGGTCGACCAGCACGTTGCCGTTGCCTTCCACCAGCATCAGGTAGCCGCTGTCGCCGAGCTTGATGTTGCGCACCAACTCGGTGAGCTGCTTGAGCGACACGTCCAGGCCTACCACGCCGAGGATCTTGCCGGCGGCGTCGGTGACGGTGTGCACGGTGCCGATCAGCGTCACGTCGTCCGGCGCCCAATAGTAGGCCCCGGTGCGCACGGTTTTACCCGGCGCGGCGATGGCGGCCTGGTACCAGGGGCGTACGCGCGGGTCGTAGTTGTTCAGCTTGGTGTCGTCGGGCCAGCTGGCGTAGCCGCCGTCGGCGAGGCCCAGGGACAGGTAGGCGGTGCTCGGATGGCTCTTGGCGAACTGGTCGAAAATCTCCAGCAGCGCTGTGTTGGTGGGGGTGAGGGGGATTTGCGCGGCATCGGCGCCGGCGTAGCTCTTGAGGTCCTTGGCCGCGACAACGCGCGGGTCCTTGGCCACATACTCGACGTTCTGGCTGATGCCGTCGAAGAACTGCTTCATGCCATTGTCGATCTGGCGGATCTCGCGGCCGCTGCTGTCGAGGAAATTGGCCTGGGCCCCCTCGCGCAGATTCAGTACAACCAATACAGCGACCAAAATAACCGGGACGCACGCGATGGCGGCAAACGCCCAGGTCAGCTTTTGCTTGATATTCATGACTTCACCCGCGGGTATTTATAATTTTGGCAAGGAGAAAACAGTAGCGTCGAGCGTCGCATGTGTTGTTTTAAGGGGTGTGGCCCATGCGTACCCTCTGTATATCGACTGCGCGGGCACGCACTTGAGGGCTGAGGGAGGGTTTAACCGATGCGCTCGCCACCCAGCGCATCACGCTGCATCGACTGCAGGTTTTTTTCGATGGTTTCGCAGATGGTGTCCATCTGGATCTGGTGTTCGCTGGAGTTGAACGGGCTTTGCAGGTCGGTGCCGATGCGCTCGATGGCCAGCAGCATGAACCCCACCACCGTCGAGGCCAGCGGGGTGAACCAACCCAGGGACTCCACCAGGCCCACCGGCACGATCAAGCAGAACAGCGAGATAAACAGCCGCGGGAAGTACACGTAAGGGTAGGGCAGCGGGGTGTTGGCGATCCGCTCCATGCCGCCCTGGGCGTTGGACAGGTCCACCAGGGTCGACTCCAGCCGCGCCAGACGGATGCTGTCGAGGTGACCGACCTTGTACTCCCGGGCCAATAACGCCGCCGAGCCGGTAAGGATATCGTTGGCAAAGTTGTTGGTGGCGCCGTTGCGCGCAAACTCGTCACCAGGGATAAACGCGCGGACTTCTTCGGGGCACGGCTGGCCCTTGAGGTGCGCGGCCAGGCAATTCACATAGGCCACATGACGACGCAGCAGGGTGGCCTTGACCGGGTTCACTTCGTCGTCGGGGTCGTCCAGCAGGGTCAGCACCTGACGGGCAAAACTGCGCGAGTTGTTGACCATCGCGCCCCACAGTGTGCGGGCTTCCCACCAGCGGTTGTAGGCGCTGCTGTTACGGAAACTGATCAGCACCACCAGCGCAGAACCCAGCAGGGTCAGGGGCATCAGCGGCAGATTGATCTTGTAGGTGAGAAACAGCATGAAGTCCACGGTGACGGCGACGTCCCACAGCAGCAGCCAGAACAGCGCCCAGCCAACGTAGCCCATGGTTTTGATGATCAGGCGGTACTTTTTGAGGATGGCGGCTTTCAAACGGAGACCTCGCGGTGAGTGGCAGGCAACGGTGCCTTAGCTCGGACGCGGGTCGCGGTGAAAGGTTCGCCCCAGGGCCTGAATCGTTTAAGTAGCGCTCACCGGTTCCCGTGAGAGTCGTCGCAATTCTTCCAGTGCCGCCAGGATTCAATGGCATCGGCGAACAGGTCGATTGAACAGTTTCATCACAACGCTTGGATATATTTAAAAGCAGCGAAGCACCGCAGCTGTCATGGGCGTGTATGAGTGGGTTGTTTTAGGGACGCCAATACGTTTTGGAACAATTTTGGTAGCGATGATGTCTGTCGGGTTAATCGCGATACATTGCGCTCGAGGCAAAACGCCATCACTGGTGGTGTTTACGACGTGAGTTGTTGTGAGACCTGGTTGCAGAAGTGCTGCGCCATCGATCAGTGAATTCCAGTAGGTTGATCAGGGCTCTTTCTCATGTGCGTCAGTTCGTTGAAGTGGGCGTTGGATCATTCCGCGCGGGTGTTGGAACGTCACGGGGAATTTGAATGCAGTATTCGCGCGCACTACGCCATTCTGCTGGGTCCCTATTCAAAACGACCGTTTTTCTACAAGACAGCGCTGAAGTTCAACCGTTTGATGGTGTCTTTCACGCTGCTGAGTGAATATTTCTCCAAGCCCGCGCCATTGTTGTCCGACGTGAAAGCGTTCTGCGTGGCTCGCGGCTTCTGTTCCAGGAACAGCCTGGAGTCGATCTTCCTGCTGTTCCGGGCACTGGGGTTCATGAAGGTCGCCGGCCACCCTGACGACAGCCGTTTCCGAGTGTTCAGCCCATCGGCCCAAGCCTGCCATGAAGTCAGGTCGATGCTCAATTCCGTGGTGCAGCCGCTGGGACCAATGTGCCCCAGTGAAGCGCAGGTCCAGCGGATGAGTGAGTTGGACGACCGAGCCTTCCTGGCACTTTATTTCAAAGGTTTTGCCACCCTTCTTTCAAATAAGCTGACCATCGATGTATTGCTGCCTGAATGTGACTGGCTGGTTAACCGCGATGCCGGACATATGCTGATGTTGGCGATTTATAACGATGCCTGTTCCTTGGACTGTCAGGGCGCAAGTTTCAGGACGTCTTCTTATCTTTCACTGGCGACGCAACTTTCAGTGTCCAAGACCCATGTGATTCGTCTGGTTCAGGAGGGTGTTGAAAAAGGTTGCTTTAAAGTGCATTCCAAGACGCAGTTGGAAGTATTGCCGCCCTTTGTAAAGTTGGTGCGCCGTTTCATGGCGTATTCATTTGCAATCACCCTGCAGAGTATCGAATTGGGCCAAGCCAGCAAAATATAGGCAACTTATGCGCAGGGAGTGTTGAGATGCCGGCTGACTTAAAGCTCAGGCCAAGGATGCAGAGGTTATTGTCGCCCGCTGTTGCCCAGGCGGAATGGATAGGCCTGATTGTCTGGTGGTGGGTGCTCTTGGTGGATCCGGTGCTGGAGTTCGGGTGGTACACCGTGCTCATTACCGTATGTTTGACAGCGTTGTGTCGATTTCACCGGCGGTTGACCAATTTCCTGGCCTGGCGGGCGTTCGGTGTGGTCTATATGGCGGTGTTGGCCGGCGGCTTTGCGTTGGTGATGCAGACCGATCAGGCGTTGCAGGTATTTGCTCTACCGCTGGCGGTGATTCTGGTGCTGAGCAGTGCCTTGCTCTTTATCGCAGTCCAGGATTTCTTGATAGGCGCTGCATTGATCTGGTCGATGCTGTGGCCAGCTGTTCATATGTCGATCTACGTCGGGGTTGAGGTTTACCTGGTGATGTTCTGCCTGGCGTCGGTGTCGATCGGCTTTATCCTGAATTATTCATACGTGAAGAACCTGCGCTCTGTGTTGCTGGTCGAGAGTGAGTTCCGGGAACTGGCAGAAACGGATTACTTGACCTCCATCCTGAACCGCAGGGCCTTTATCGAACGTTTCGCCAAGGTGATCGCCGAGGGGCAGTGCGGCTATTTCATGATGTTGGATATTGATAGCTTCAAGTTGAAAAATGACCAGTTTGGCCATGATGTCGGTGACAAGATTCTCTGTGCGATGGCGCACTGCCTGAAAGCCACGCCGGGCAGCGACAGCTTCGGCAGGATAGGGGGAGAGGAGTTCGGCGTGTTGCTGGTGGGAGATGACCCTGGGGCGGCCACTGATTTTGCCGTGCGGCTGCTGCAAGCGATCCGTGGCAGTGTCCCGCCGCCCCATCACTACACGTGCAGCGCGGGTATGACGCATTTCTCGGTGGGTGCCGATATGTCAGTGGTACTCAAGTGCGCCGACCGCAACCTGTATGCCGCCAAGCACAATGGCAAGGACTGTGTGTATCTGGATGGCGAGCCATTGACCGCTTCCAGATGAAACGGACAGACGGGCCTCAGTGCTGGGCCAGAATGCTCGCGAGCAAGCCGGGGAAGCGGCTTTCCAGGTCGTCCGCGCGCAATGCATTCATGTGCGTGGTCCCCACGCTTCGGGTCTGCACCAGCCCGGCGTCGCGCAACACCCGAAAGTGATGGGACATGCTCGACTTCGGTCGCCCACCGTCCAATTCGCCGCAGGTAGCCTCGGGCACGCCGGCCAGGCAGCGCACGATTTCCAGGCGCACCGGATCACTCAGGGCGTATAGCACGCGCTCAAGGGTCAGGTCTTGCAGGGGAGGGTGTTTGAAGGCTCGCATGAAACGAATCATAACAGGGGGCTATCGTTGAATACCATAGTTCGATTACCATCGAACTATCGAATCAACCACCTGCTCACTGGAGTCGCCCCATGGCCGCATTGTTCGAACCGTTCCAACTAAAAGATGTCACCCTGCGTAATCGCATCGCTATCCCGCCGATGTGCCAATACATGGCCGATGACGGCATCGTCAACGACTGGCACCTCGTGCACCTGGCCAGCATGGCCCGTGGCGGTGCTGGCCTGGTGGTGGTCGAAGCCACTGCTGTCGCGCCGGAAGGCCGTATCACCCCCGGTTGCGCGGGCCTGTGGAGTGATGCGCATGCCGAGGCGTTCGTACCGATGGTCCAGGCGATCAAGGCCGCCGGTTCCGTGCCGGGCATCCAGATCGGCCACGCCGGCCGCAAGGCCAGTGCCAACCGCCCGTGGGAAGGGGACGACCATATCGCCGCCTCCGACGCCCGCCGTTGGGAAACCATCGCACCCTCGGCCATCGCCTTCGGTGCCAACCTGCCACAGGTGCCTCGCGCCATGACCCTGGACGACATCGCCCGGGTGCGCCAGGACTTCGTCGATGCCGCCCGCCGTGCCCGCGACGCCGGTTTTGAATGGATCGAGCTGCACTTCGCCCACGGCTACCTGGGCCAGAGCTTCTTCTCCGAGCACTCCAACCAGCGCATCGACGCCTACGGCGGCAGCTTCGACAACCGCAGTCGTTTCCTCCTGGAAACCCTGGCTGCCGTGCGCGAAGTCTGGCCGGAAAACCTGCCGCTCACCGCACGTTTCGGTGTGATCGAGTACGACGGTCGCGACGAGCAGACCCTCACCGAGTCCATCGAACTGGCCCGCCGTTTCAAGGCCGGTGGCCTGGACCTGCTGAGCGTCAGCGTCGGTTTCACCATCCCCGACACCAACATCCCGTGGGGGCCTGCGTTCCTGGGGCCGATTGCCGAGCGCGTGCGTCGCGAAGCCGGTATCCCGGTGACTTCGGCCTGGGGCTTCGGCACCCCGCAACTGGCCGAAGGCGCGTTGCAGGCCGGGCACCTGGACCTGGTGTCGGTAGGGCGTGCGCATCTGGCCGACCCGCATTGGGCGTACTTCGCGGCCAAGGAACTGGGTGTCGAGAAGTCCTCGTGGACCTTGCCAGCGCCCTACGCGCATTGGTTGGAACGTTATCGCTGAGATCACGCGTCAACGATGAGCCACTCGATTGAGTGGCTTTTTTTTGCCTGCGTCAGCGCTGATACACAGTCGATGCGCGAAAAATAGCGAATGAGAATAGATGTCAACCGCGAATGACTTGATATACCATCCCTCGCGAATTCTTGGCAGGTCTGCCGTCCCATCTGGCTCATTCACTAGGTTCCACACCCATGCGTCGTACCCTGATTTCCCTCTGCGTGCTTCAGGCGTTTTCCCCGTTCACCTGGGCAGAGGTTGCTGCTACCGAGAAAGCCAGCCTTGAGTTGCAAGCGACCAATGTCACCGGCGAGGCGGATTACGAGACCGCCCAAGGGCCGGTGCAGGGCTACCACGCCACACGTTCAGCCAGTGCGACGCGCACCGACACCTCGATCCATGAAACCCCGCAGTCCATCAGCGTGGTGTCCAGGGCGGTGGTCGAAGACATCGGCGCCACTCGCCTGCAGGATGCGCTGGATTACGCTGGCGGTGTCGGACGCGCCAACAACTTCGGCGGGCAGGGCCTCACGACCTTCACCGTGCGCGGCTTTACCACCGGCGAGTTCTACCGCAACGGTTTCCCGATCAACCGTGGCTACCCGAACATGCCGGACGCCAACACCATCGAACGCCTGGAAGTGCTGCGCGGCCCGGCGACCATGCTCTATGGCCGTGGCGATCCCGGCGGCACCTTCAACGTGGTGACCAAGCAACCGTTGGCCGAACGCACGGTCACCCTCGGCAGCCAATTGAATGACCAGGGCATGAAGCGCGGCACCCTGGATGCCTCCGGCCCGTTGGACGAGGAGGGTCGCCTGGCCTATCGCCTGAACGTGGTGGGCGAGGGCGGCGACACCTTCCGCGACCATGTGGAGACCGAGCGCTACGGCGTCACCCCGGTGCTCACCTGGCAGGCCAGCGACGACACCAAGGTGATCTTCGAAGGCGACTTCATGCGCAACAACCACCCGCTGGACCGAGGGCTGACACGCTTTGCCAATCAGAAAGGCACGCCTTCGCGCGATACCTTCTGGGGCGACAAAGACGTCGGCAAGCTGCACAACGACAACAGCATGGCCCAGTTGCGTTTCGAGCATCTGCTCAATGACAACTGGACCCTGGGCGGTGGTTTTCAATGGCTCGATGGCACCCTGCAAGGCAACGCCATCGAAGCCAACGGTCTGGCCGCTGACGGTCGTACCCTGGGTCGCAACTTCAACTACCGCAAGCTGGAGTGGACCGACAAGGACACCCAACTCAACCTCACCGGGCATTTCTCCGCCGGCGGTTTTGACCACACCCTGCTCACCGGCGTCGAGTTCGAAGACTACGACTACAAGTCGATCATCCAGCGCTCCAGCGGGGCGGTGGGTGCCTATCCCATCGACATCTTCAACCCGGTCTACGGCCAACCACGCCCGACGCTCACGCGCACGCCGACCCACGACAAGGAAAACCTCAAGACTTACGCCGCCTTCGTCCAGGACCAAGTGGCCCTGACCGAGCGCCTGAAATTACTCGCCGGCGCACGCTTCGAGCGCTTCGAGCACGACTACCACACCTATGTGCCAGGCGGTAAAAGCTGGGAGGCCAGCGATAACGCGGTCACCCCGCGCGTAGGCGTGACCTACGACCTCACCGACACCGTCGCGGTGTACGCCGATGCCGCTCGCTCGTTCAAGCCGAATACAGGTGCCAGCCGTCAGGGGGGTGGGTTTGAGCCGGAGAAGGGCAAGTCCTACGAAATGGGCATCAAATGGGAAGCGCTGGATCGTCAACTGAGCGTCGATGCTGCGGTTTACCAGATCGAGAAGAAAAACGTGCTCACCACCGACCCCCTGGACTCGACCTTCAGTGTCGCCGCCGGCCAGGTACGCAGCCGCGGCTTCGACCTCAACGTCGCCGGCAACCTCACCCCTGAATGGCGCGTGATCGGCGGCTACGCCTACGTCGACGCCGAAGTCACCAAAGACAACACCATCCGCGTCGGCTCACCCCTGGCCAACATCCCGCGCAACAGCTTCAGCCTGCTCAACGTCTACGAATTCCAGGACGGTCGCCTCAAGGGGCTCGGGCTGGGCGCGGGCGCCAAATACGTCGATGAACGGGTCGGCCAGACCTCCAACACCGCCTTCTCGATGGACGCCTACACCGTGGTCGACCTGCTGGGCTACTACAAGGTCAACGACAAGGTGCGCCTGAACCTGGATGTGAAGAACCTGTTCAACCGTGATTTCGAGGAAGGCGCGTTCGGCAACTTCTACGCCTACCCAGGCGCGCCACGCACGGTGCAGGTGGGCATCGCCTACACCCTCTAATGCCTAGCACAGTTTCAATGTGGGAGAGGGCAAGCCCCCTCCCACATTTGGTTCTGTGTACCCCTTGAAGTCAGAGCGGCGTAAGCACGTTCATCACCGTATCCAACGCCACCCGCGTGTCATCCAGCTGCACCAGCGATGCATGCCGGGCGCCGAGGGCGTCGCGGTTCTGGATCGCGGTGAGGATCGCCTTGTGCCGGGGCAGGCTCAGGCCCTGGATGTCCGGGCGGCGGTTGGTGATGTTGATCGACTCGCGCAACGGCAGCGACAGCATGTTGCACATGTAGGCGAGCAGGTCGTTGCGGGTGGCATCGGCGATGGCGCGGTGGAAGTCCAGGTCGGCCTGCAGCAGTTGTTCGTGGGTCTGTGCGGTTTCCATGCCCAGGTAGGCTTTTTCGATGGTGGCAATGTCTTCGTCGGTGGCGGTGGTCGCGGCCATGGCGGCGATTTCCGGTTCGAGGATGCGCCGCACACCGGCCAGGGTGTTGAAGAACTCGCTGTGGGGCGTGGACTGCATCAACCAGGACAACACGTCCGGGTCGAGCAGGTGCCACTTCACGCGAGGCCGCACCACCGCGCCCACCCGTGGTTTGGAGTACACCAGGCCTTTGGCACTGAGCACCCGCGTGGCTTCACGCAACACCGAGCGGCTGACCTGGTACTCCTCGCAGAGCGTGGCCTCCATGGGCAGGCGTTCTTCCGGCTTGAAGCGGCCGGAAACGATGTGCATGCCCAAGTCCTGAACGATCTGGGCATGCTGGCTCTTGCGCGGCTTTGGCGGCTGGTGATCCATAACGACGGGGAGGCTCTGACTTAAAGACGCGGCATCATAGCATCCCAATTAGTGGGAATGCCGTGGGACTTGCGCCCCACGGCAACCCACCAGAAAGTCAAAGTCGCAGCCCTGGTCGGCCTGCAGCACATGGTCGATGTACAGCTGGCGGTAGCCGCCGACGATGAGGTTCTGCGGAGGCGCCAGGTCTGCCATACGTGCCGCCAGCTCTGCGTCGGGGATGTCCAGGTGCAGGCGGCCGTTGGCGCAGTCCAGTTCGATCCAGTCGCCTTCCTTGACCGTGGCCAATGGTCCGCCGGCAGCGGCTTCCGGCGCCACGTGCAACACCACTGTGCCGTACGCCGTGCCGCTCATGCGTGCATCGGAGATTCGCACCATATCGGTCACGCCCTGGGCCAGCAGCTTGGCCGGCAGGCCCATGTTGCCGACCTCGGCCATGCCCGGGTAGCCCTTGGGGCCGCAGTTTTTCATGACCAGGATCGAGTTGGCGTCCACGTCCAGCTCCGGGTCATTGATGCGCGCCTTGTACATGTCGAAGTTTTCGAACACCACCGCACGGCCACGGTGCTGCATCAGTTCCGGGCTGGCGGCGGAGGGCTTGAGCACCGCGCCCAGCGGCGCCAGGTTGCCGCGCAGCACGCAGATGCCGCCGTCGGCGCGGATCGGGTTGTCGAGTGTGCGGATCACCTCGTCCTGGCCGTAGATCGGCGAGTCCTTGGTGTTCTCGCCCAGGGACTTGCCGTTGACGGTCAGGGCGTTCGGGTGCGGGATCAGGTTGGCTTCACCCAGGCGGCGCAGCACGGCGGGCAGGCCGCCGGCGTAGTAGAACTCTTCCATCAGGAAGCGCCCCGAAGGTTGCAGGTCGACGATGGTCGGCATGCCACGGCCCATGCGTGTCCAGTCGTCCAGGTCGAGTTCGACGCCGATGCGCCCGGCGATGGCCTTGAGGTGGATCACCGCATTGGTCGAGCCGCCGATGGCCGCGTTCACACGGATCGCGTTTTCAAACGCCTCTTTGGTGAGGATCTTCGACAGCTTCAAGTCTTCGCGCACCATCTCCACGGCACGCATGCCCGACATATGCGCCAGCACATAACGCCGCGCATCCACCGCCGGAATCGCCGCGTTATGGGGCAGGGAAGTGCCGAGTGCCTCGGCCATGCAGGCCATGGTCGACGCGGTGCCCATGGTGTTGCAGGTGCCCGCCGAGCGCGACATGCCGCCTTCGGCTGCAAGGAAATCGTCCAGGGTGATGGTGCCGGCTTTCACTTGTTCGCTGAGCTGCCACACCACGGTGCCCGAGCCAATGTCCTGGCCTTTGTGCTTGCCGTTGAGCATCGGCCCGCCGGTGACCACGATGGCCGGCACGTCGCAACTGGCGGCGCCCATCAGCAGGGCCGGGGTGGTCTTGTCACAACCGGTGAGCAACACCACGCCGTCAATCGGGTTGCCGCGAATCGCCTCTTCCACGTCCATGCTCGCCAGGTTGCGGGTGAGCATGGCGGTGGGACGCAGGTTCGACTCGCCATTGGAGAACACCGGAAACTCCACCGGGAAGCCACCGGCCTCGATCACGCCGCGTTTGACGTGCTCGGCGATCTGGCGGAAATGCGCATTGCACGGGGTCAGCTCCGACCAGGTATTGCAGATGCCGATGATCGGCTTGCCATGGAACTGATGGTCGGCAATGCCCTGGTTCTTCATCCAGCTGCGGTACATGAAGCCGTTCTTGTCGGCGGTACCGAACCACTGGGCGGAGCGGAGGCCGGGCTTTTTATCAGGCATGATCGATTCTCTTATTGTATGACTATATGTTCTATGTGTGCTTAAACATAAGCGCAAAAACGCTGCTTTGGAAGAGTTGTTTTGTAAATAGTCCTACTATATAGTCGATCTCAACTGAGGTATGACCCTGGCGGATTTTCGCGAGAGGCGTCCCCCGAGCTTCTATAAAAACAACAATCGGAGATCGACCCCCATGAGCCAGGAACTGCGGCTTATTCGGCGCATCACGCTGAAACTGATTCCCTTCCTGATCCTGCTGTACCTGATCGCCTACGTGGACCGTTCCGCCGTGGGCTTCGCCAAGTTGCACATGGGCGCCGACGTCGGCATTGGCGATGCTGCCTATGGCCTGGGTGCGGGGTTGTTCTTCATTGGCTACTTCCTGTTCGAGATCCCCAGCAACCTGATGCTCGACCGCTTTGGCGCACGCCGTTGGTTTGCGCGGATCATGATCACCTGGGGCGCCATCACCATCGGCATGGCCTTTGTGCAGGGCCCGCACAGCTTCTATGTGATGCGCTTTCTGCTCGGCGCGGCGGAGGCGGGGTTCTTTCCCGGCGTTCTCTACTACATTACCCAGTGGTTCCCGGTGCGCCATCGCGGCAAGATCCTCGGGCTGTTCATCCTGTCGCAACCCATCGCGATGATGATCACCGGTCCGGTGTCCGGCGGTTTGCTGGGCATGGACGGCATCCTTGGCCTGCACGGCTGGCAATGGCTGTTCATCGTGATTGGCACCCCGGCGATCCTGCTGACCTGGCCGGTGCTGCGCTTCCTGCCAGATGGCCCTGAACAGGTCAGTTGGATGAGCGACGACGAAAAGGCCTGGCTCACCGGCGAACTCGCCAAAGACCTGCAAACCTACGGCCAGACCCGTCACGGCAACCCGCTGCATGCCTTGAAAGACCAACGCGTGTTGCTGCTGGCGCTGTTCTACCTGCCGGTGACCCTGAGCATCTACGGCCTGGGCCTGTGGCTGCCGACCCTGATCAAGCAGTTCGGCGGCACTGATCTGGTCACCGGCTTTATCTCTGCGGTGCCGTATCTCTTCGGCATCATCGGCCTGCTGATCATCCCGCGCAGTTCCGACCGTTTGAACGACCGCTACGGCCACCTTGCGGTGCTCTACGTGCTGGGCGCCATTGGCCTGTTCTTCAGTGCCGCGCTCAGTGTGCCGGTGCTGCAAATGGCGGCGCTGTGCCTGGCGGCATTCGCGATGTTCTCCTGCACGGCAGTGTTCTGGACCTTGCCCGGGCGCTTCTTCGCGGGCGCCAGTGCGGCGGCGGGCATTGCGTTGATCAACTCGGTGGGCAACCTCGGCGGCTATATCGGCCCGTTCGTGATCGGCGCGCTCAAGGAATACACCGGCAACCTCGCCTCAGGCCTGTACTTCTTGTCCGGGGTGATGCTGTTCGGGCTGGTCCTGACCGTTGTGGTCTACCGCCTGCTCGAACGCAGGCACGTGCTGCCTGCCGACCAATTTGCCGCCAGTGCCCGTGGCGCCACCCGACCTTAATCCAGGAGAACAGTCATGCGTTTAGTTCAGTTCGAGTTGCGTAACGGAGACCGCCGTGTCGGCGTGGTCGACGCCACCAAGGTGCGCGAAGTACAGACAGCCCACAGCGTGCGCGAATTGGCCCTGGCTGCCATCGACGCCGGCGTAGGCCTGGCGCAACACGTGGACAGCCTGGGCCTGGGCGACAGCTATGACTACGCCGCGCTGCTGGCCGACTTGAAAATTATGCCGCCGCTGGACCACCCGGACCCGGCCCATATGCTGATCAGCGGCACCGGCCTGACTCACCTGGGCAGTGCCTCGGCGCGGGACAAGATGCACCAGGCCGGCGACGACAGCGCATTGACCGACACCATGCGCATCTTCAAATGGGGCGTGGAGGGCGGCCGTCCACCGGCTGGCCAGGCGGGTGTGCAACCCGAGTGGTTCTACAAGGGCGACGGCAGCATCGTGGTGCGCCCCGGCGCAGCCTTCCCGGTGCCACCGTTTGCCGAGGATGCCGGTGAAGAGCCGGAGATCGGCGGCCTGTATGTGATCGGCCCGGACAGCAAGCCCTATCGTGTCGGTTTTGCGGTGGGCAACGAATTCTCCGACCACATCATGGAGCGCAAGAACTACCTGTACCTGGCCCATTCCAAACTGCGCAGTTGCAGCTACGGCCCTGAGTTGCGCGTGGGCGAGTTGCCCCAGCACCTGGCGGGCACCAGCCGCATTCTGCGCAACGGCGAAGTGATCTGGCAGAACGAGTTCCTCAGCGGCGAGGCCAATATGTGTCACAGCCTGGAGAACCTCGAATACCACCACTTCAAATACCGTCAGTTCCTTAAGCCGGGCGATGTGCACATCCACTTTTTCGGCACCGCCACGCTGTCATTCGCCGACGGTATACGGACCCAGGTCGGCGATGTGTTCGAGATCAGCCAGGCCGAGTTCGGTGCGCCGCTGGTCAACCGTGTCGGCAGCAGCGCTGCGGCGTTCGAACCCGGCAATGTCATCACCCTTTAATGGAGAACCCCATGACTCAGTTTCTCGGCCACAACTACATCGGCGGCCAGCGCAGCGCCAACGGCAGCGTGACCTTGCACAGCGTCGACGCCACCACCGGCGAAGCCTTGCCCCAGGCCTTTTTCCAGGCCACGCCGCAGGAAGTCGACGCCGCCGCCAAGGCTGCCGCGCAGGCCTACCCTGCGTACCGCGCCTTGAGCGCATCGCGCCGCGCACAGTTCCTGGATGCGGTGGCCGATGAGCTGGACGCGTTGGGGGATGATTTTGTCGAACTGGTCTGTCGCGAAACGGCACTGCCAGCCGCACGCATCAAGGGCGAGCGCGGGCGTACCAGCGGCCAGATGCGCCTGTTCGCCACGGTGCTGCGTCGCGGTGATTTCTACGGTGCGCGCATCGACAAGGCACTACCCGACCGCCAACCGCTGCCACGCCCGGACCTGCGTCAATACCGCATCGGCCTGGGGCCGGTCGCGGTGTTTGGCGCGAGCAACTTCCCCCTGGCGTTTTCTACGGCGGGCGGTGATACAGCGGCTGCTTTGGCGGCAGGCTGCCCAGTGGTGTTCAAGGCCCACAGCGGGCATATGGCGACCGCCGAACGCGTGGCCGATGCGATCATCCGCGCGGCCGAGGCCACCGAGATGCCGGCGGGTGTGTTCAACATGATCTTCGGCGGTGGCGTGGGTGAGGCGCTGGTCAAGCACCCGGCGATCCAGGCGGTGGGCTTTACCGGCTCGCTCAAGGGCGGGCGTGCCTTGTGCGACATGGCGGCGGCGCGCCCGCAGCCGATCCCGGTGTTTGCCGAGATGTCGAGCATCAACCCGGTGATCGTATTGCCCCAGGCCCTGACCGTGCGCGCCGACAGCGTCGCGCGTGACCTGACCGCCTCGGTGGTACAAGGCTGCGGCCAGTTCTGCACCAACCCTGGCCTGGTCATCGGTGTCGCGTCGCCTGCATTCACCGCGTTCACCCAGCAAGTCGCGCAACTGATCGGCGAGCAACCGGCCCAGACCATGCTCAACGCCGGCACCCTGGGCAGCTACGGCAAAGGCCTGGAAAAACTCCTGGCGCACCCGGGCATCCAGCATCTGGCGGGCAACCAGCAGGCCGGCAATCAGGCGCAACCACAGCTGTTCAAGGCCGATGCGAGCCTGTTGATCGACGGCGATGAAGTGCTGCAGGAAGAAGTCTTCGGCCCCACCACCGTGTTCGTCGAAGTCGCCGACCAGGCCCAACTCAACGCCGCCTTGCACGGTCTGCACGGTCAACTTACGGCGACGATCATTGGCGAGCCCGCCGACCTGCAACAGTTCGCCGAACTCACGCCGCTGCTGGAGCAGAAAGTCGGGCGCATCCTGCTCAACGGCTACCCGACCGGCGTGGAAGTCTGCGATTCGATGGTGCATGGCGGGCCGTACCCGGCCACTTCGGATGCCCGTGGCACCTCGGTTGGCACCTTGGCCATCGAGCGTTTCCTGCGCCCCGTGTGCTTCCAGAATTACCCTGATAGCCTGCTGCCCGACGCGTTGAAAAACGCCAATCCGTTGCGCATCCAGCGGCTGGTGGATGGCACGCCATCTCGCGAACCGCTGTAACGCACACCTGAGAACAACAACAATCCAGGAGGCATCATGTCGTGTATCGCCGTTACCCCGCACCGTGCGCAATTGGGCGAGGGACCGTTCTGGGACGCGCCCACCCAGGCACTGTACTGGGTGAATATTGCCGGCAAACAGGCACTGCGCCTGATGGGCGGGCAGTTGCGGGTGTGGCAGTTGCCCGAGCATGTCTCGGCGTTCATCCCGTGTGAGGGCGGCGATGCCCTGGTGACCCTGAGCAGCGGCGTGTACCGCCTCGACCTGGCCACCGAGGCCCTGACCCTGCTGTGCGTGGCCGACCCGCAACCCGGCAACCGTGGCAATGAAGCACGCTGCGATGCCCAGGGCCGGCTGTGGCTGGGCACCATGCAGAACAATATTGGCGAGCAGGGTGAAGACCTGCCCATCACACGACGCTCCGGCGGCCTGTTTCGTATCGATGCCGATGCGCAGGTCACACCGTTGCTCAGCGGCCTGGGCATTCCCAACACCTTGCTGTGGAGTGATGACGGTCGGCAGGTGCATTTCGGCGACAGCCTGGACGGCACGCTGTACCGCCACGCTATCCAGCCAGACGGCCAACTCGAATCCGCGCAGGCGTGGTTCGGTCCCCACGAACGTGGCGGGCCGGACGGTTCGGCCATGGATGTGCAAGGCTACATCTGGAACGCCCGCTGGGATGGCAGTTGCCTGCTGCGCCTCACGCCCGACGGCACCGTCGACCGCATCATCGAGCTGCCCGTCAGCCGCCCCACCAGTTGCGTGTTCGGTGGCCCGAACCTCACCACCCTGTACATCACCAGCGCGGCCAGCCCGTTGGAACACCCCTTGGATGGCGCGGTATTGGCCATCGAGGTCGATGTGCCTGGAAAACCCTGTCATCGCTTTGCCGGATAAGTCCCCCCTTTAAAAACAACAACAAGGAGTCACCCGTATGAATCGTCGTCGTGGTTTGCGTTCCCTGTGCTGCGCCGCTGTGGCGGTCTCGGCCATGAGCTTGAGCGGGCTGTTGCTGGCCGCTGAAGAAGTGAAGATCGGCTTCCTGGTCAAGCAGGCCGAGGAACCGTGGTTCCAGACCGAATGGGCCTTCGCCGAGAAAGCCGGCAAGGAGCATGGCTTCACCGTGATCAAGATCGCCGTGCCCGATGGCGAGAAGACCCTGTCGGCCATCGACAGCCTGGCCGCCAACGGTGCCAAGGGCTTTGTGATCTGCCCGCCGGACGTGTCCCTCGGCCCGGCCATCGTGGCCAAAGCCAAGGCCAACGGTTTGAAAGTCATTGCCGTGGATGACCGCTTTGTCGACGCCAAGGGCAACTTCATGGAGGACGTGCCGTACCTGGGCATGGCGGCCTTTGAAGTGGGCCAGAAGCAGGGCGCCGCGATGGCGGCCGAAGCGAAAAAACGCGGCTGGGACTGGAAGGACACCTACGCGGTGATCAACACCTTCAACGAACTCGACACCGGCAAGAAACGCACCGACGGCTCGGTCAAATCCCTGGAAGAAGCCGGCATGCCCAAGGACCACATCCTGTTCACCGCCGCCAAGACTCTCGACGTACCCGGCAGCATGGACGCCACCAACTCGGCGCTGGTCAAGCTGCCCAGCGGCGCGAAAAACCTGATCATCGGCGGCATGAACGACAACACCGTGCTGGGCGGCGTACGCGCCACCGAAAGCGCCGGCTTCAAGGCCGCCAATGTGATCGGTATCGGCATCAATGGCACCGACGCCATTGGCGAACTGAAAAAGCCTGAAAGCGGCTTCTTTGGCTCCATGCTGCCCAGCCCGCATATCGAGGGCTACAACACTGCGAAGATGATGTTCGATTGGGTCACTAAAGGCACCGAGCCTGCGAAATACACGGCCATGGACGAAGTGACGCTGATCACCCGCGCCAATTTCAAGGACGAACTGACCAAGATCGGGTTGTGGCAATGACCGCTGCGGCCCTGCGCTTTGACGGCATCGGCAAGACCTTCCCCGGGGTCAAGGCGCTGGATGGCATCAGCTTTACCGCCCAACCCGGGCAGGTGCACGCCCTGATGGGCGAGAACGGCGCGGGCAAGTCGACGCTGTTGAAGATCCTCGGCGGCGCCTACATTCCCAACAGCGGCTCGCTGCACATCGGCGCGCAGACCATGGCCTTCAAATGCGCCGCCGACAGCATTGCCAGCGGCGTGGCGGTGATCCACCAGGAACTGCATCTGGTGCCGGAAATGACGGTGGCCGAGAACCTGTTCCTCGGCCACTTGCCGTCGCGTTTCGGCGTGGTCAACCGGGGGCTCCTGCGCAAGCAGGCCCTCGCGTGCCTCAAGGGGCTGGCGGATGAAATCGACCCGGCCGAGAAACTCGGGCGCTTGTCCCTTGGCCAGCGCCAACTGGTGGAAATCGCCAAGGCGCTGTCCCGTGGCGCCCATGTGATTGCCTTTGACGAGCCGACCAGCAGCCTGTCGGCGCGGGAGATCGACCGCCTGATGGCGATCATCACGCGCCTGCGCGATGAGGGCAAAGTGGTGCTCTATGTGTCGCACCGCATGGAAGAAGTGTTCCGCATCTGCAACGCCGTCACGGTGTTCAAGGACGGCCGCTACGTGCGCACCTTCGAGGACATGAGCGCGCTGACCCACGACCAACTGGTGACGTGCATGGTGGGGCGCGATATCCAGGACATTTACGACTACCGCCCGCGTGAGCACGGCGAAGTCGCGCTCAAGGTCGATGGCCTGCTCGGTCCCGGCCTGCGTGAGCCGATCAGTTTCAGTGTGCGCAAGGGCGAGATCCTTGGCCTGTTCGGGCTGGTCGGGGCTGGGCGCACCGAGCTGTTCCGGCTGCTCAGCGGCCTGGAGCGCGCCAGTGCCGGCAGCCTGCATTTGTGCGGGCAGGCGCTGCAACTGCGCTCGCCCAGGGATGCCATCGCCGCCGGCGTGCTGCTGTGCCCGGAGGACCGCAAGAAGGAAGGCATCATCCCGCTGTCCAGCGTCGCCGAGAACATCAATATCAGCGCACGCGGTGCCCACTCCACGTTCGGCTGGCTGCTGCGCGAGGGCTGGGAAAAGGGCAACGCCGACCAGCAGATCCAGGCCATGAAGGTCAAGACGCCGAACGCCGCGCAGAAGATCATGTACCTGTCCGGCGGTAACCAGCAGAAGGCCATTCTCGGTCGCTGGCTGTCGATGCCGATGAAGGTGCTGCTGCTGGACGAACCGACCCGTGGCATCGATATCGGCGCCAAGGCCGAGATCTACCAGATCATCCATAAGCTGGCGGCCCAGGGCATTGCGGTGATTGTGGTGTCCAGCGACCTGATGGAAGTGATGGGCATCTCCGACCGCATCCTGGTGCTGTGCGAAGGCGCGATGCGCGGCGAACAAACCCGCGAAGACGCTACCGAATCCAACCTGCTGCAATTGGCCCTGCCGCGCAGCGTGGCGAACTGAGAGACGACTATGACCACTCAACACAACGTGCTGCCCACGGCGCGCAAGCCTCTGGACCTGCGTGCACTGCTGGACAACTGGGCGATGCTGCTGGCGGCGGTGAGCATTTTCCTGCTGTGCGCCTTGCTCATCGACAACTTCCTGTCACCGCTGAACATGCGTGGCCTGGGCCTGGCGATTTCCACCGTGGGCATCGCCGCCTGCACCATGCTGTTCTGCCTGGCGTCGGGGCATTTCGACCTGTCGGTGGGCTCGGTGATCGCCTGCGCCGGGGTGGTGGCGGCGATTGTGATGCGCGACACCGACAGCGTCCTGTTGGGCATTGGCGCCGCCTTGCTGATGGGCCTGGTGGTGGGCCTGATCAACGGCATCGTGATCGCCAAGCTGCGGGTCAACGCGCTGATCACTACCTTGGCGACCATGCAGATCGTGCGTGGCCTGGCGTACATCTTCGCCAACGGCAAGGCGGTGGGGGTGTCCCAGGAGCAGTTCTTCATCTTCGGCAACGGCCAGTTGCTGGGGGTGCCGGTGCCGATCCTGATCACGATCCTGTGCTTCCTGTTCTTCGGCTGGCTGCTCAACTACACCACTTACGGACGCAACACCATGGCCATCGGCGGCAACCCGGAAGCGGCGTTGCTGGCGGGCGTCAATGTGGACCGCACCAAGATCCTGATCTTTGCCGTGCACGGCCTGATCGGCGCGTTGGCCGGGGTGATCCTCGCCTCGCGCATGACCTCCGGCCAGCCGATGATCGGACAGGGCTTCGAGCTGACCGTGATCTCGGCGTGCGTGCTGGGCGGGGTGTCGCTGAGCGGCGGGGTAGGCATGATCCGTCATGTGATTGCCGGCGTGTTGATTTTGGCGATCATCGAGAATGCGATGAACCTGAAGAACATCGACACCTTCTACCAGTACGTGATCCGCGGCTCGATCCTGCTGCTGGCAGTGGTCATCGACCGCATGAAACAACGCTGATCCCAAGCCAAATGTAGTTCCAAATGTGCGAGGGGGCTTGCCCCCGATAGCGGTGTGTCAGTGTGCATCTCTGTCTATGACACTCTGCTATCGGGGGCAAGCCCCCTCCCACAAGTTTAGTCCGCGGAGAATTTGAAGACAGTGTTCTGGGTGTAGGTCTGCCCTGGGTTCAGGCGGGTCGACGCAAACTCAGGCTGATTAGGCGCATCCGGAAAATGCTGGGTCTCCAACGTAAACCCACTCCAGTGCTGATAGGTCTTGCCAGCCTTGCCCTTCACCGACCCATCGAGGAAGTTGCTGGTATAGAACTGCACCCCAGGCTCGGTGGTAAACAGCTGCAAGCGCCGCCCGGACGCAGGATCATGCACCTCGGCCGCCACCTGCTTCACGTCACCCTGGGTATCCAGCGCCCAGTTGAAGTCGAACCCACCCTGTTTCGGCTCGGCGAATTTGAGCTGCGGGTGATCGTCCTTGATGTGCTGGCCGATCGGCGTCGGCGTGAGGAAGTCCATCGGTGTGCCCTTGACCGGCGCCAGTTCGCCGGTGGGAATCAGCGTCGCATTCACCGGCGTGTAATGGCTGGCATGCAAGGTGGCGACCTGCTTGAGGATATCGCCATTGCCCGCGCCGGCCAGGTTGAAGTAGCTGTGGTTGGTGAGGTTGAGCACCGTCGGTTTGTCGGTGGTGGCGCTGTAGTCGATGTGCAGTTCGTTGTTGTCGTTGAGGCGGTAGGTGACTTCGGTCTTCAGGTTGCCGGGGAAGCCCATCTCGCCGTCCTTGGACAGGTAGGTGAGGGTCACGCCGACCGAGTCCTTGGCCTTGACCGGCGTGGCTTTCCACACCCGCTTGTCGAAGCCCTGGGCGCCGCCATGCAGCGAGTTGGGGCCGTCGTTGAGTGGCACCTGGTAGCGCTTGCCGTCGAGTTCGAAGGCGCCGCCGGCCAGGCGGTTGCCGAAACGGCCGATGGTCGCGCCGAAGAACGCCGTACCGCTCTGATAGCCTTGCACGTCGTCAAAGCCCAGCACCACGTCGTCGAGCTTGCCGTGTTTGTCCGGTACTTTCAGCGACTGCAACACGCCGCCGTAGGTGATCACCGTGGCTTGCATGCCATGGCTGTTACGCAGGATGTACTGCTCGACGGCGGTGCCGTCATTGGTTTTACCGAACGGTTTGTGTTCGCTGGTAAGGCCCGCCGCCTGGGCGCCGCCGCTGGCGACCAGCATGGACAGGGCGAGGCCCGAAAGCAGGTAACGAGGGTGCTTCATGGTCGAACTTCCTTTTGTTGTTTTGAGTGGAATAGTTCTACTAATGTGCGATATTTTGTCGATATGACAGCGAATTTATAGCCTTAAACCGCATTTTTGCAAAATAAAATAAGACTAATTAAGCGAGGCAACCTTTTATGACCACTCATCACGCCGTTTATCCCGACCTTGAAGGCAAGACTGTCCTGATCTCTGGAGGCGCCTCAGGCATTGGCGAATTCATGGTGCGCGCCTTCGCGGCCCAAGGCGCCAAGGTCGGCTTTGTCGACCGCGCGCAAAGCCAGGGCGAACGCCTGGCGGCTCTGTTGAGTTCGCGCGGGCACACCGTGGAATTCGTCAATTGCGACATCACCGACGAGATAGCCTATAAAGCCGCCATCACTCGTTTCGAACACTCGCTGGGGCCGATCACCGTGCTGGTGAACAATGCCGCTAATGACGTACGCCACAGCTTGGAAGAAGTCGACTCGGAAATGTTCGACCGGCTCATCTCCGTCAACCTCAAGCACGCCTTCTTCGCCGCCAAGGCCGTGGTGCCGATGATGAAAAACGCGGGCGGCGGGGCGATCATCAACCTCGGTTCGGTAGGCTGGATGATGGCTTCGGCCGGCTACCCGGTGTACGCCGCCAGCAAGGCCGCCGCCCACGGCATGACCCGCGCCCTGGCCCGGGAACTGGGGCCGAGCCGGATCCGCGTGAATACGCTGGTGCCGGGTTGGGTGATGACGGAAAAACAATTGGCGATGTGGGTCGACGATGCCGCCAAGGAACTGATCAGCCGCAGTCAGTGTTTGCCGGGGAGCGTTTTGCCGGAACACATCGCCAACATGGCGTTGTTTCTCGCCTCCGATGCCTCGGCGATGTGTTCGGCGCAGAACTTTATTGTGGATGGCGGTTGGGTGTAGAGAGTCACCCAACTCAAGCGCCGATGGCGGTGGCACAGGCGATAGATTCATTGCCCATACCACCGCTGTTATGACATTTTTTGCATTTTACGGTGGTTGGCATGTGTCACCATCGCTGGTTTTTTCGAAGCGTTTTTCAAGTAATGAGGCGGGGGTATAGCGCTCTTCGAGGGCTTTAATACCTAGCCGTTCGGCTAGTTGTTTGCCATGAGAATGATCTGATAATGTCTTGAAGTGGCTATCAGGTATTGAGATTATTTTTCATGAAGCTGACTGATATTGGTAGGACACCGCTCATAGAGTTGGCAAGTCTGTCTATTAATGGCGGTAGGTGCTTTTCTAAGTGCGAGTTCTTGAACCCGTCGGGAAGCCATAAGGACAGAACATATTTAAGTATTATTAATGGGTTGGAAAAGATTGGTGCTATCCAACCCGGTATGACCCTAGTAGATAGCTCCACAGGGAATGGCGGTGCGGCACTTGCATGGATTGGACGTCTGAAGGGATACAAGATAAAAATTTTTATGCCTGAAGGCATGACGCAAGAGAGAAAAGTCCAGATACGCTCATTGGGTGCGGAGATAATCGAGACGCCTAAGGAAGGTTTCTTGTCGGGTGCGGTACTTGCAGCTAGGCGCTATCAAGCTGAACAGTTGAATGAACAGGTTTTTTTTCTTGATCAGTCCAATAACCTATTAAATAAGGCCGCTTGGGCTGACTGTGGAGAAGAAATAGTAGAAGCGTTACGTCATCAGCATGTGGTACCGGATTTTTTTGTGTGCTCAATTGGCACGGGAGGAGCTTTTTCGGGTATAGCTGAGGTGTTGAAGTGTGAGTATAGAGAGATAAGGACAGTGGCGATTGAAGTCAATAAATCTGCTCCACTGTATTCAGAAAGAAATAATTTAACATTTGAGCACCGCCCTCATAATTTGATGGGGTTAGGGGGAGGGGTGCTGTCGACTAATACGGTCTCTGCGCTTGTCGACGAAGTGCGAGTGGTTGATGGCAATGAAGCATGGGTTCGGATGAAGCAGTTTATTGAACATGAAAGGGTGCCTGTCGGGCCTACGTGTGGCGCGAATTTATTAGTTTGCGAAGAGGTCGCTCTAACGCATCAGAAGAAAAATATTGTTACTGTGTTTTTTGACAGTTCTTGGAAGTATGCGAGTCGCTGGGACGGTTTTTATCCTGAGTATGGTGGGGTGGATGATGCTACTTGAACAAGTCTATAAGGATGCGAAAGTTGTTAACTCTGGGGGGGCGTACACTACGGTGAATGAGTTTACCGACCAGATTCCCGCGTTGCGCCCTGCGGTATTGGTGGAGGTGGCTCAACGAATAGTAAGGTTGATGGATCTGAATGTTTCAAAAATTGTGACTGAAGAAGATAAGGGAGCTGCGCTAGCTACCACGGTATCCTTGCTTACCGGCATTCCCATGGCTGTGGCCAGATGGTATCCCTACAGTCTTGGCACTATTAATGAACAAGTAGTTTCCATCGACTCTGAATATTTTCAAGGCGAAATGTATCTCAACGGGATTGAGGCAGGCGATCGTGTTGCAATTATTGACGATACATTGAGTGCCGGGGGGGCAATTGTTGCTTTAACTGAAGCGATAAGGTCGGCGGGAGGGGAGTTGCTCGATGTGGTCTGTGCGGTTGAAAAAGTTGGAAATGGTGGTTTCGAAAAGGTTCGAAAGATGACAGGCCTTTCTGTTAAGTCCGTCTTGAAAATCAAGGTAAACGAAAGCGGAGTGAGCGTGGTTTGAATTGCTTTGCTGGCTCAACTTGACAGGTGTATCCATGGTGCGTTCTGGCGTAGTTGTAGGTTTGATTTTTTGCCTGATCAGCGCTGCGTTCGATGTGTACGTAGCATTCGTCACGCAAACGATCAATACGCTGCTTGTTGTTTTTTATTGTTTTACAACGTCTGCCATTTTTTTTGTCGTGTGTGCCCTGTTTGATAACGCTGACTCGTTACTTTCAAAGATAAGGATGCACTGGGTAATAGTTGTTGTCGTGAATGTTTCAGTATTGCTTAATTGGGGTGGCCTGTTTTACGCCTTGAAATACCTGGAGCCTGCCGTGGTCGGAGTCGCTTCGGTCGCCTGTGGCCCGGCGCTCACGTTAGTTATCTTAATGGCCAACAAGCGTAATGCCAAAGTCGCTTTCGTAGATGCGGTGGTGTCGTGTCTGGTGCTTGTTTCCGTGGGAATCATGCTGTTTAACTCCTTCGCAGGAGACAGTGGTATAGCCACTACGACGCTGGAAGAGCGGCTGATGGGAATCGCCAGCGTGGTGGTGTGTGCACTGGGTACGGTTATGTACACGGTGTTTTCCAAGGAGCTTTACCGGCGGCAATGGTCCGTCTATGAAATTCTGGCGGTCAGGAGCGTGGTAATGGTCGGTGCATGCGTCCTTGCAATGACTGCTTTGGGGGAGAGTTTCAGGCTGAATGCCGAGTTGATTCTGCCAATGGTACTGCTGGTTGTGATAGGGCATCTGTTGCCCATCTACTTGATCCAGAAAACAATCTTCTATCTCACGCCCATCCATGTTTCTTTGGTGTTGTTGACGCTTCCGGTATTTGTCTTGTTGTTGCAGTACCTCGACGACAGAGTCGAATTCTCTATCGCGAGTGTTACTGCGGTCAGCCTCATTGTGTTTTTGCTGTTGGGAAGGGCGTTATATGCACTGCGGAGGGAAACAACATGAGCAGGGTGATTGTCGTCGATGGTTTCTCATCCGGAAAATTTATATCAAAGCGCCTTGCTGAAGCAGGGTGTGTACTGATGCATGTGGCCTCATCCAACACCTTGGACGGTTATTACTATCGAGGCTTCGATTATTCCATTTATGACAACGTCATTGTGAATACGGGGTTTGCCACCACGTTGGCGAGTGTCGAGCAGTTCAAGCCACAATTCATTATTGCCGGCGCCGAAACCGGTGTACGGCTGGCGGATGAATTGAATGAGCACCTTCAACTGCCTTATCGCAATGACATCGAGAAGAGCACCGCCCGCAGAAATAAATACGACATGATTCATCGCATTACCCAAGCGCAGCTATTGGCAGCGCAGCAGTTCACCGCGGACACGTGGGAGCGTGCTGAGACCTGGATTAATGATCATGGTCGTTTTCCCGTGGTGGTTAAACCCCTCGAAAGCGCTGGCGCTGATGGCGTATTCATTTGTGAGGACTTGCGTGCTTGTGAGGTTGCAGTCGGCAAGCTATTGGGCGCGACTAACAAATTGAGCATTCCCAATCACCAGGTGCTGATCCAGGAGTATTTGGCAGGGGTGGAATATGTGGTGAATATGGTTTCGCTCAACGGCCAGCAGCTTGTCACTGAAGTAGTTCGCTATCAGAAACAGCGTACTGAAAGCGGTGGGGTCCTCTATGACATTGATGAGTTGATTGACGCCGATTCACCGGAGTATTCGAGCTTGGTGGATTACACTCGGGCAGTGGTGCGCACGCTCGGCATCCGTAACGGCCCCAGCCACGCCGAAGTTATGTTCACTGACGATGGCCCGAAACTGGTGGAGATCGCTGCACGAACCGATGGTATTTTACGGCCCGACGTGTCTAGGCAAACGACAGGTCTCGGCCAAATCGAAGCAACTGTTTTATCGATCACTGCACCTGAACTGTTTGCCCGATTAGTGGCAGGAAACACCGATTATAGGCTGATGCAACACACCTACAACGTTTGCTTGATCAACCGTGCGAAGGGACGTTTCAAACAGGGCTTTTTTCTGAATGAATTGCTTAAGCTTGAGTCCTTCTTTGATGCGGTGTTTTACGTTGACGATGGGCACGCACTAAGTGTGACTCAGGATGTGTTCAGCCAGCCAGGCACGGTGTATCTGGTACATGCTGACCCTGAAGTGATTGCCGCCGATTACCTCAGGATCAGGGCGCTTGAACTCCAGGGCGTGTATTCGATGGCATGACGTTTGGATACCGGAGGCGGTTCTATTCATTCGCAATAGCGTCGACCATTGGGAAACGCTTCGGCCTTAATCACTGACGCTACGAGATCGCGGCGTGTCAGTCTGCACACCTGTTGCTGAAACATAGTCATCGGCAGCAATTCGAATCGTCACGCCGCCCCCCCCCCCACATTAGAACTGGCTTGCCTACTCGATTGGATAACGCTTGAAAGCCGAGTGCTGTTCCAGCCGCTCGGCGTGGCGTTTGAGGTTGGGGAACGCATCGGCCTTGACCACCGACGCCACGGTGAACTGGCTGAACGACCAGGCGACTGCCACTGTCAGGGAAGCCTGGGTCAACTCCTGACTGTCAGGCAGTTGTTTTTCCAGCAGCGAGTACGCCGCCAGCAATTGCCCGCTGACGCGATCCAGCCAGGGCGCATGCAGCTTTTCGGCCGGGCGCAGGTTGTGTTCGTAAACGATCTGCACGCTTTTCTCGCAGGCCGCCAGGGCCAGGCCAAGGATATGCAGGTCATGGGCACGACCTGCGGGGGAGGGGGGCAGCAGCTTTTTATCGGCCGGGGCCAGGGTTTCCAGATAGTCGAGGATCAGGCTGGAATCCATCAGCACCGTGCCGTCATCCAGCACCAGGGTCGGCGCCTTGACCACCGGGTTGATCTGGGAAAACTCGGTGAACGTGCTGAACACCGACAGCGGTTCATGCACAAAATCGACGCCGTAAAGGTCCAGGGAAATGGCCACGCGGCGTACGTAGGGCGAGTCCAGCATGCCGATCAGTTTCATGAAGCCTCCGTTGCTCTCAAGGTGATGGCTCCAGAGAGTAAGGGCACAGGATCGGCATGCGCAATGACTGAATGTTGCCTGCCAAGGTCAGGCTGCGGTCATTCAGGCAGGACGCCTGATGTTCTGCCGGCTGGCCCCCGGTGGCTGGCCGGTAATGCGCTTGAATGCACGGCTGAACGCCGCCTGGGAGGTGTAGCCCAGGCGCAGCGCCACTTCTTCGATGGGTAAACGTTCCAGGGTCAGCCACTGGCTGGCCAGGCGCATGCGCAGTTCCGTCATGTAGCGCAGTGGCGGGAGACCCAGGGTGGCCTGGAAGCGCTCGGCGAATACCGAGCGGGAGGTGTGACACTGCGCGGCCAGTTCGGCCACGCTCCAATCGCGCCCGGGTTGCTGGTGCAGCACGAGCAGGGCGCCCGCCAGGCGTGGGTCGCGCAACGCTGCGACCAAACCCGACGCATTGCCGCAGGCGCATTCCACCCAACCCCGCACAATCATGGCAGCCACCACATCGGCCAGACGCGTGAGGATGCCGGGGTAGCCGACGCGAGCCGCGGCGACTTCGCGCTCCATCACCGCCAGGATCGGCATCAGGCCGGGGTAACGCTGGCCCTGGGCATCGATCAGCATCAAGGCTGGCATCAGGCTGCCGAGCCCCTGGAGACTGCCGAGTTCGAACTCCATGCAGGCGCTGAACAGCAACGTGCTCGGCGGTGAGTCCGGTGATGCGTCCACGGCGCAGACGGTCTCGCCCAGTGGTGTCGTGTCAAAGCCGCCGATGGCCTGCACCGGCCTGTCCGCACTGGACAGCAGCGCATGGGCACCGCCGTGGGAGATGAACACGGCATTGCCCGCCGACAATTCGAACAGGCTGCCGTCATCGGTGCGCAGGGTGGCCGTTCCTGCGGCGAGGAGGTGGAAGTAGGCATGCCCCGGTCTGGCGTCAAAGCCCATGCCGAAGCTCGGTCCGGCCTGGATGCGTCGGTACTGCACGCCGCGCAGGCGCATGCCGCGCAGCAGTTCGTCGATAAGGTCGGAGGACAGGTTGAAGGGCGCCGCTGCAGCCATGTTCGGGGTTTCGGTCAAAAACTCAAGGGTTTGCATCATAGATCATCCGGGTTGGCAAACCTAGACTGGCCGTCGTGCTAATGACCGAGGATGTCGTGTGATGAATGATTGTGTAGCCCAAGCCGCTCACTCTGCCCAAGTTGAGCCCGATGCGCCCGCCTGGATGGCGGTGTTTTCCCTGGCCATGGGGGTATTCGGCTTGTTGACGGCGGAATACCTGCCGGCAAGCTTGTTGACGCCAATGGCGATGGACCTGGGAGTGTCCGAGGCGCTGGCCGGCCAAGCCGTGACGGTGACGGCAGTGGTGGCGTTGTTTGCCGGGCTGCTGGTGCCCGGCCTCACGCGTGGGATCGACCGACGCGTGGTGCTACTGGGTTTCTCCCTGCTGATGATTGCGTCCAACCTGTTGGTGGCGTTCTCTTCAAGCCTGACGGTATTACTGCTGATGCGTATCCTGCTGGGCGTTGCCCTGGGCGGTTTCTGGAGCATGGCCGCCGCCGTGGCGATGCGCCTGGTGCCAGCGGCGCTGCTGCCCCGCGCGCTGTCGATCATCTTCAGTGGTATTGCGGTGGGCACGGTGGTCGCTGTGCCGCTGGGCAGCTACCTCGGTGGTCTGTATGGCTGGCGCAGTGCGTTCGTTGCCGCCGCCGCCGTCGGTGCAGTGACGCTGGCGTTCCAACTGTTCACGCTGCCCCGCCTGGCGCCCTCGGGGACTGCACGCTTGCGCACGGTACTGGATGTGCTGCTGCGTCCAGGCATCGCCATCGGCATGTTGGGCTGCGTGTTGGTGCACACCGGGCACTTTGCGCTGTTCACCTATATCCGGCCGTTCCTGGAAAGCACCACGGGCGTGGGCACTGAAGGGCTGGCCTTGATGCTGCTGGGCTTCGGTGCGGCCAACTTCGTCGGCACGCTGTTGGCCGGTTGGATGCTGGTGCGTTATCCCCGCGGCACCTTGGTGCTGATGCCTGTGTTAGTGGGCGTCGCGGCGCTGGCGCTGGTGTTGCTGCCGGCCTCGCTGCCAGGCCAGGCGTTGCTGCTGGCGCTGTGGGGCATGGCGTTTGGCGGCGTGCCGGTGGCGTGGTCGAACTGGGTAGCCCGCAGCGTGCCGGATCAAGCTGAAAGTGCCGGCGGCATGGTGGTGGCGTCCGTGCAGTCGGCCATTGCGGCGGGCGCGGCCGGTGGGGGCGCGATGTTCAGTCTCAGTGGCATCAGCGGGGTGTTTCTCGGCGCCGGTGTGTTGATGCTGTTGGCCGCCTTGTTGATTGCGCTGCGGGTAACGGTGCCCGGCAATGACGCCGTGGGTGCACCGCTGCATCTTTGACGTCAGCCTGGAGATTGGCCGCATTCACGGTGTGACGAGCCATCGACCTTTGGTTTAGTCTGGAACGCTTCGTTGAACGCAAGCACATTTGGAGCAGTAAGCATGACCGATTACGTACCCCCGAAAGTGTGGACCTGGGACACCGAGAATGGCGGCACTTTCGCCAGCATCAACCGCCCTGTGGCCGGCGCGACCCATGAAAAGGAATTGCCGGTGGGCAAGCATCCACTGCAGTTGTACTCCCTGGCCACGCCCAACGGGCAGAAGGTCACGATCCTGCTGGAAGAGCTGTTGGCCCTCGGGCACAGCGGTGCGGAGTACGATGCCTGGCTGATCAAGATCGGTGACGGCGACCAGTTCGGCAGCGGCTTCGTGGGGGTGAACCCCAACTCCAAGATCCCGGCACTGCTGGACCGCAGCGGCGCCACGCCGATTCGGGTGTTCGAGTCGGGCGCGATCCTGCAATACCTGGCGGAGAAGTTCGGCGCGTTCTTGCCCACCGAACCCGCCGCCCGCGCCGAATGCCTGTCGTGGTTGTTCTGGCAGATGGGCAGCGCGCCCTACCTGGGCGGTGGTTTCGGCCACTTCTATGCGTATGCGCCGAGCAAGATGGAATATGCGATCAACCGCTTTGCCATGGAGACCAAGCGTCAGCTCGATGTGCTCGACCAGCGCCTGGCGGTGAGCGAATACATCGCGGGTGATGAGTACACCATAGCCGATATCGCCATCTGGCCCTGGTATGGCGGGTTGGTCAAAGGGCGTTTGTATGGCGCGGCGGAGTTCCTCTCGGTGCATGAGTACCAGCATGTGTTGCGCTGGGCGGACGCGATTGAAGCGCGGCCGGCGGTGCAGCGTGGGCGGCGGGTCAACCGGGTGTCCGGCGAGCCCCATGAGCAGTTGGCCGAACGCCATAGCGCTCGCGACTTGGACTAAAAATGTGGGAGGGAGCTTGCTCCCTCCCACATTTGGATCAACATACTCCAGTTTATTGGTAGCGCTGCTCGAACACCGCCACCTGCTCGGGCTTGATCAGTTCGAACGGCACCCACACCTGCGGCTCAATCGCCTCGCCCTTGATCATTCGCACCGCCGCCTGCAAGGCCTGGGTCGCCTGGGCCTTCGGGTCCTGGAACACCGACGCCGTCAGCAGGCCGCGTTTGATCGCCGCCAGCCCGTCGGGCAAGCCATCAATGCCCACAATCGCCACCTCACCCTTGGCTTTGCCCGCCTGCTGCAAGGCCATGGCCGCGCCAATCGCCATTTCATCGTTGTTGGCCACGATGGCATCGAACGGCGTGCCCGCCAGCAGCCAGTTGCTGGTCAGGTCCATGCCCTTGCTGCGTTGCCATTCAGCACTTTGCTGCTCGACCACCTTGATCCCGGGAAAGTCCTTGAGCACCTGTTTGGCGCCCTCGGTGCGGTCGTGGGTGGCGTTCTGTGCGAGGTCGCCCATGATGATCGCCACGTTGCCCTTGCCGCCGAGTTTTTCCGCCAGGTAGCGCATCTGCAACTGGCCGGCCTCGATGTCGTTGGAGGCCACGGTGACCACGCCCTTGGGCAGGGTGCGTTCGTCCGGGTGGCGGTTGACGTACACCAGCGGCGTCTTGGCGGAGACGGCGGCGCGGGTCATGTTGGCGGTGGCGGCGGTGTCCACCGGCAGCACGATCACCGCGTCGACCTTCTGGTTGAGAAAACCTTCGACCTGATTGAGCTGGCGCACCACATCGCCCTGGGCGTCTTCGAACTGGATCTGCACATCCTGCTGCTTGGCGGCCGCTTCCAGGCCGGTGCGCACGTACGTCATGAAGTTGTCGTCGACCCGGGCAATGCTCACGCCGATGCGATAAGCCGCGAAGGTCCATTGGCTGAACAGCAGCAACAAGGTGGCAGCAAACAACGAATAGCGATTCATAAGGGTGATCCTTTTATTGTTATAGGGTGAACGCCTGGCGGAAACGCTCCAGGGCCAGCTCGCTGTCGCCGCTGGCCCAGCCTTCCAGACCGACCACCCCGCTGTAGCCTATGGCGTGCAAGGCTTTGGCAATGGCCGGGTAGTGGATTTCACCGGTGCCAGGCTCCTTGCGACCTGGTACATCGGCCACTTGGATTTCACCGATGGCGCTGCCGGCGCGCTGGATCAGTTCGATCAAATTTCCTTCGCCGATCTGCGCGTGGTACAGGTCCAGATTCATCTTCAGGTACGGGCTGCCCACGGCCTCGATCAGCGCCAGGGTATCGTCGGCGCGGGCGAATGGCGTACCGGGGTGGTCGACTTCGGTGTTGAGGTTTTCCAGCAGGAACACACGGCCGGCGTCTTCCCCCAGGCGGGCGATTTTTTCCAGGGTCCTGCAGGCGCTCAGCCACATGCGCCCGGTGGCCAGGCTCACCGGTTGAACGGGCAGGCCGCCTTCACCCAGGCCGGTGCCGTGCAGGTTGAGGCTGGGGCAATTCAGGTGTGCGGCTACCCCTAAGGATTCGCGGGCGCTGTCGAGTAACTGGCGGATGCCATCGGGGTCGGTGAGGGTGCCGCTGATGTAGCCGGTCATGGAGGTGAAATCGGCGCCGGTGGCGGCCAGGGCGGTGATGTCCTTGTCTGTCCAGTTCCAGATTTCGGCGCTGAACCCCAGTGCGTGAATGCGCTTTACACGCTCGACAAACGGCAGGTCGAGAAACACCATCTCGGCGCTGACCGCCAGCTTGAACGGGCTCATACCGCCACCGCCTTGCCGGTTTCGAACGACTCGATGCACGCACGGGCAATCGCCAGGGCCGCGCGCGCATCCTCGCCGCTGGCCATCGGCTTGGCACCGCTGCGCAGGCAGTCGACAAAGTGGTTGAGCTCGGCAATGTAGGCGTCGCGCAACAGGTCGGTGTCCAGGCGCTGGGTGTCGGCCTGGATGCCCTGGGCCAGATAGCGCACCAGGTCGCTGTCGTTGAGACTGCCCATGCTCAGCATACCGGCGCTGCCGAACACTTCGCCGCGCACATCGTAGCCGTACACGGCCTGGAAGTTGGCTTCGGCGGTGGCGATGGCGCCGTTGTCGAAGCGGATCGCGACCACTGCGGTGTCGAGGAAGCCTTTGCTTTTGAATTGCGGAGCGATCAGTGCGTCGGCCATCACATACACCTGCTTCGCCTCGGCACCGGGGTTGAGGTAGCGCAGGGTGTCGAAGTCGTGGATCAGGGTTTCGAGGAAGATCACCCATTGCGGCGAGTTGGCCGGGTTGTTCAGCGCCGGGTCGCGGGTCAGCGAGCGCAGCAACTGCGGCGTGCCGATGCGGCCGGCGGCGACGTCGAGGTGCGCGGTGCGAAAGCTCTTGGCGAAACGCCGGTTGAAGCCCACCTGCAACGGCACTCGCGCATCGGCGGCAGCGGCGATGGCGCGGTCGGCCTCATCGAGGGTGATGGCCATGGGTTTTTCGCAGAAGATGCCCTTGCCGGCGCGGGCGGCGCTGATCACCAGTTCGGCATGACTGCGGGCCGGGGCGGCGATGATCACGCCGTCGATAGCCGGGTCGTCGAGCAGCTGCTGAGGGTCGGTGTAGACCTTGCTCACCCCCAGTTCGGCGGCGAGGCGGGCGGCCTGGCCTGGCGTCGGGTCGGCAATCGCTGCCAGGCTGGCACCGGGCATGTGCCGTGCGGCGGTCAGGCCGTGGAAGCTGCCCATGCGACCGGCACCGATCAAACCCAGGCGGATGTTTTGTGTACTCATGCAATGACCCCTTGTTGTTATTGGCCTCAGGACAGTCCTGATGGGCAAGGGGGTGGGAGCAAGGCGTGTGCCAGTTTTTAACCTATTGATTAATAAGGGTTAATTAATATCTACAAACAATAAGTGTTCATTCTGATGACATGCCTATACTGACATGTCAAAAACATGAACATGGATATCACCCAATGAGCATGGCCTTCAGTGTGCAAGACCTCGACTACCTGACGACCCTGGGGCCTGCGGCGCTGAATGACGGCCCGGTGGCCGCGCTGGAGCAGGCCTGGCGCGATTGCCTGGCCGGCCAGGTCGACCGGCCGGCGTCCGTGCGCCAAGTGATCTGGGATTCGTGGCGGCGCAGCGTCGAGGCGGGCATCGATCCAGCCGACAACGCGTACCGCTTTGTCGCAGCCGACACGCTGACCGCCACCCTGACCACCCACCGCGTGCTGATCGCCGCTGCCGCGCAAGTCATGCACGGCTTGCTGGCCTACAACCCGCGCGGCCATATCAACCTCACCGATGCCGATGGCACCACCCTGTATTTCTGTGGCCTGGACATCACTCCGGTCGGCAGCCGCCTGCTGGAGTCGGTGCAAGGCACCAACTGCACCGGCCTGGCCCTGGCCGAAGACCGCCTGGTGTACGTGCTGGCCGAGGAAAACTTCGGCATCGGCCTGCGCCAGCGCCGCATGCACTGCGCCGCCGCGCCGATCAGGAATGCCCAGGGCCACACTGTGGCGATGCTGACCCTCACCGCCGAGCCTGGCTGGTTTCACTTCCATACCCTCGGTACGGTGCAGGCGGCCGCCGAGGCGGTGTCGCGGCAGATGGCGTTGCAGGTGTTGCTGGAGGAGCAGCAAGCGGTGCTCGAAGTCCTCAACGAAGGCCTGGTGGTACTGGACGAGCGCGGCTGCATCAAGGCGCTCAACCGTTATGCCCGGCAGTTGTTCGGCGTAGGGCTGGAGCTGATCGGGCGGCCGTTCCAGCAACTGGGCCGTAGCGAGTTGAGCGACGTCCTTGGCGAGCCCGTGCGCGACCTCGATTGCACCTTCCACTTGGCTGACCGGGGCCAACTCGCCTGCCTGGTGTCGGTGTGCCCGCTGGAGCAGGGCGGGGTGATCGTGTCACTGCGTGAAAACCGCCGCATCCGCGAAATCACCCGGCGCCTGATCGGCACCCAGGCCAGCTACACATTTGAAACCATCCAGGGCAGCTCCCGAGCCATCCAGGACGCCGTGCACCTGGGGCGTATCGCCAGTCGCAGCGACTCCACCACGCTGATCCTCGGCGAAAGTGGCACCGGCAAAGAGCTGTTCGCCCAGGCCATCCACAACGGCAGCGATCGCCACAAAGGCCCCTTCGTGGCGGTCAACTGCGGGGCGATCCCCCGTGACCTGGTGCAAAGCGAACTGTTCGGCCATGTCGAGGGCGCGTTCACCGGCGCCACCCGTGGCGGTTCGGCGGGCAAGTTCGAACTGGCGGATGGCGGCACCATCTTTCTGGATGAGATCGGCGACATGTCCTTCGATGCTCAGGTCAGCCTGTTGCGGGTGTTGCAGGAGGGTGAAATCACCCGGGTGGGCGCGAAGAACTCGCGACAAGTGGACGTGCGCATCATTGCCGCCACCCACCGCAACCTCAGCCAGGCCGTGGCGCAAGGCGCGTTTCGCGAGGACCTCTACTACCGCCTCAACGTCCTGAACCTCACCGTGCCGCCCCTGCGCATGCGCCGCGAAGACATTCCGCTGCTGGCGCGGCACTTCCTGGCCCGCTGTGCACGCTCGTTGCGCAAGTCGGTGCAGGGTTTTTCGCCGGAGGCGATGGCATTGCTGTCGGCCTATGGCTGGCCGGGCAATGTGCGGGAGTTGGAAAACAGTATTGAGCGGGCGACCAACCTGGCGATGGGTGAGCTGATTCAGCCTGCCGATCTGCCGATGGAAACCAGGCAGCACACGCCGCTGCGCGCCTATGAGCCGCAACCCGCCCAGGACCTGAGCAGCCACGAAATGCACGCCATCGTCGCCGCACTCCAGAACACCGGCGGCAACATCCGCCTGGCCGCCCGGCAACTGAATGTGTCGCGGGGCGGGCTGTACAACAAAATGAGCCGGTTCGGGCTGAGTGCCAGCGATTTTCGCCGCGGATAAGGCCTAAGGTTTCAACTGCTTCCAATCAATGGCAAAGCGCGCCAGGTACTTTCGCAGGCGGTCAGCATCATTGGGTTGCGCCTTGGCCTGGCGCGAAACCCCGAACAGTCGTCGGCCGGCGTCGGAAAGGCTGTCGGATTGCAGGCACACGTCGATCACCGCCTTGAGTTGCAGCTGGTCGAACAGGTCCAGATCAGGCGGCAGCAGTGCATGGGTTTCGGTCAGCCCCCAGGCGCAGCGCAGGCGCTGGATCTCCTCTCCGGCCAGGACTTCATCAATACGCCCGCTGTCGGCCAGGGTGGCCATGCGCGTGATGGAGGCTGATAGCTCGCGAAAATTACCTGGCCACGCCGCTTCGCTGGAGCAGGCGAACGCCAGGTAGTGGCGGCGCGCTTCCAGGTTGAAACGCACGCGGCGGCCTTGCTCGCGGGCATGGCGCTCCAGTTCGAAGTCGATATTGGGCTCGATATCTTCGCGCCTTCCCGCCAGGCCTGGCAGGTCGAAGGTCCACAGGTTGATGCGCGCATACAGGTCTTCGCGAAACAGCCCTTCAGCCACGCGCCCGCGCAGGTCGCGGTGGGTGCCGGCGATGATCAGGAAGTCGCTGGCCACCTCACGGTCGGCGCCCATGGGATAGAAGCGTTTTTCTTCGATAGCCTTGAGTAGCATCGCCTGCTCATCCAGGCCCAGCTCGCCGATTTCATCTAGGAACAACATGCCGCCGTGCGCTGCGCGCAGCAGGCCGTCGCGGGAGTTCTGCGCGCCGGTGAAGGCGCCCTTGGTATGTCCGAACAGTGCCGACATCGCGCTATCGCCGCGCAGGGTGGCGCAGTTGACTTCCACGAAGCGGCCCTGGACCTGGTGGCGGCTGCGCTTGAGTTCGTAAATACGCCGGGCGAGAAAGGATTTGCCTGCGCCAGTGGGGCCGATCAGCAGCATGGGCGCGGTGGAGCGCACGGCCACGCGCTCGATCTGTTCGATGGAAGCATTGAACGCACTGCTGCGCGTGGCGATCCCGGACTTGAGGAAGTCCAGGCCTTCCAGGCGTTGGTGGGCGAAGCGCGAGGCGATGCGGTCGTAGCGCGACAGGTCGAGATCGATCAGGGTGTGGGTGCCGGTGGCGGGAGCGGTGTCGTCCCGGCGGCGACTGGGGGCTGTCTGGATCAGGCGCGCCGGCAGGTTGCGTGCCTCGGTGAGCAGGAACCAGCAAATCTGTGCCACGTGGGTACCGGTGGTGATGTGGACCAGGTAGTCCTCGTGGTCGGTGTCGAAGGTGTAGGCGGCGGTAAAATCGTGCAGCGCGCCGTAGACCTCTTCGAAATCCCAGGGGTTGTGCAGCGGCATGGGGTGCAGGCGCACCTCGGTATTCGGCGAGATCTGCTGGATGTCGGCACGTACCCGCTCGGCGAGGCTGACGTCACGGGCGTCGACATCGTGGATCAGCTCAAGGCGATCGACCTGCAAGTTTTCCTGCTGGCACAGACCGACGCTGGGGCGCCAGTGATTCCAGCGGTTGGCGCCCTTGCCGACGCGATCCAGCTTGGATCCGATAAATCCGATGGCGACCGTGCGCTTGTGTTTCATGACTAGACCAAAAGATAAATGACGATATGGAAGGATATGAATTTGGCTGCGAAGTTGTCATCGTTTTTCAAAAGCGAAAGCTGCAGTTATTTAAATTATCTATATAAAACAATTGCTTATAAATTATTTTAGAGGTGGGGAAAAACGTGGCACGCCCGCTGCAGTCACTCAGCCAACGCCGCAGTGTCGGCCTGCACATTAAAGAATCGAGATCATGCAAGAGACCACCTACCAACTGCTGGAAGTCGCCAACGGCAAGCCGATCAAACTCTGGACCCAGGGTGTGCCTGTGGAGCCTGAAGCGCGCGCGCAACTGATGAACACCGCCCAGATGCCGTTCATTTTCAAGCACCTCGCGGTGATGCCCGATGTGCACCTGGGCAAGGGCTCGACCATCGGTAGCGTGATCCCCACCGTGGGCGCGATCATCCCGGCGGCGGTGGGCGTGGATATCGGCTGCGGCATGATCGCTGCGCGTACCACGTTGATGGCCGGCGACTTGCCCGACAACCTCCACGGCCTGCGTTGCGCCATCGAGGCCGCAGTGCCGCATGGTCGGACCCATAGCCGTAAAGGTCGCGACAAAGGTGCGTGGGAAAATGTACCGACCCAGGCCGATCAGGTGTGGTCGGCGCTGCACCCGCGCTTCAAGGCGATCACCGACAAGTACCCGCAACTGGAGCGCAGCAACAACCGCCACCACTTGGGCACCCTGGGCACCGGTAACCATTTCGTCGAGGTGTGCCTGGATGAAGCCAACCGTGTGTGGTTCATGTTGCACAGCGGCTCCCGTGGAGTGGGTAACGCCATCGGCAACTTGTTTATCCAACTGGCCCAGGCGGATATGCGTCAACACCTGGCCAACTTGCCGGACCGCGATCTGGCGTACTTCGAAGAGGGCAGCCAGCACTTCGATGACTACGTGGAAGCCGTAGGCTGGGCCCAGGATTTTGCCCGGCAGAACCGTGAGTTGATGATGCGTGCGGTGGTCCAGTCCACGCGCCAGGTGATCAGCAAACCGTTTGAAGTGGCGCTGGAGGCCGTGAACTGTCATCACAACTACGTGCAGAAAGAGCGGCACTTCGGCGAAGAAATCCTGGTCACGCGCAAAGGTGCGGTGTCGGCGAAGAAAGGTGAACTGGGGATTATCCCGGGCTCCATGGGCGCCAAAAGCTTCATTGTGCGTGGGCTGGGTAACGAAGAGTCGTTCTGCTCCTGCAGCCACGGCGCCGGGCGCACCATGAGTCGCACCAAGGCGAAGAACACCTTCACCGTGGCCGACCAGATCCGCGCCACCGCCCATGTCGAGTGCCGCAAGGATGCCGATGTGATCGACGAAATTCCGATGGCCTACAAGGACATCGACCAGGTTATGCACGCTCAGCGCGAGCTGGTGGAAGTGCTGCACACCTTGCGCCAGGTAGTGTGCGTCAAAGGCTGAGAGGGGAAGCAAGATGCAAAAGGATGAACGCCACCCATTGAGCGACGCCATGCGCGCGCGGGTGCTACAGGAGCTTGACCGCATAGAGCGCGAACGCAATGTCACGGTGTTGTATGCCTGTGAGTCCGGCAGCCGGGCCTGGGGGTTTGCGTCCACCGACAGCGACTATGACGTGCGCTTTGTCTACGTGGAAAAACCCGACTGGTTCATGCAGGTAGATGCGCCGCGCGATGTGATCGAGCGTCCGTTGGATGACGAATTGGATGTCAGTGGCTGGGAGTTGCGCAAGACCCTGGGCCTGCTGCGCAAATCCAATCCCACGTTGCTGGAATGGTTGGACTCGCCGCTGGTGTATCGCCAGCACGTCGAGGCCACACAACCGTTGCGCGCCTTGGCAGAGACGTTCTACAGCCCGTCGGCGGCGCGCAGTCATTATCTGTCAATGGCCAAGAAAAACTTCCGTGGTTACCTGCAAGGCGACACGGTGCGGTTCAAGAAGTACTTCTACGTGCTGCGGCCATTACTCGCGGTGCGTTGGATCGACCTCGGGCTGGGCCGGCCGCCGATGACGTTCGCCGATTTGTTGAGCACCGTGGATGACGCGCAACTGCTCGATGAAGTGGCAACCCTGCTGGCGTTGAAACGCAATGCCGGGGAAGCGGCCTACGGGCCTCGGCGTCCGGCGCTGCACGCGTACATACAAGCTGAATTAGAACGCAGCGTGCCTGGATTGCCACGAACTCATGCGGATTCACAACAACTGGACCAGTACCTGCGGGACACGGTCAAACGCTTTGCTTAAGGATGACGATGAAACAGGACGTGATTGAACTCGACGGCGCCATCGGCGGTGGCCAGGTACTGCGCAGTGGCCTGAGCTTGTCGATGGTGACCGGACTGACCCTGCGGATTAAAAATATTCGCGCCAAGCGCAGCCGGCCAGGGTTGATGCGTCAACACCTGACCGCTGTGCTGGCGGCGGCGCGAGTCTGTGGGGCCCAGGTACACGGTGCGCAATTGGGCTCGCAATCCCTGGTGTTCGAGCCGGGGCCGATTCAAGGCGGCGAATACCGCTTCAGCATCGGCACCGCCGGCAGTTGCACCCTGGTGTTGCAGACCCTGTTGCCGGCCTTGCTGCGCGCGCCCACGGCCAGTCGCGTGACGATCTGCGGCGGCACCCACAATCCGCTGGCGCCGCCGGTGGACTTTTTGCAGCGGGCCTGGCTTCCGCTGTTACGGCGCATGGGCGCGGTTATCGAATTGAGCTTGAACCGGTATGGGTTTGTGCCTGCCGGTGGTGGTGAGTTGGAGGCGTTTATTCAGCCGGCGCAACTGGCACCGTTGCAGTTGATGCAGCGCGGAAAACTGCTCGAAGCCCGGGCGATAACGCTTAACGCCGGGTTGCCTGCGCAGGTCAGCGAACGCGAGTTCAAGCGCGTGCGCCAGCGCTTGTCGTTCGATGACTCCCAGTTGTGCCCGATTGAGATCGACCCGGAACGAGGTCCGGGCAACATGCTGATGTTGGAGTATGTCCATGAGCACGTCACCGAAGTGTTCAGCGCTTTTGGCCAGGTCAACGTGCGCGCCGAGACGGTGGCTGACCAGGCGATCGAGCAGGTCATGGAATGGAAGGGCACCGACACGGCTGTGGGCGAACATCTGGCCGATCAATTGTTGTTGCCGATGGCATTGGCCGGCGGTGGTCGTTTCACCACACCGCATATGAGCGACCATCTGCACAGCAACATGCAGGTGATCCAACACTTCCTGCCCGTGCTGATTGAGAGTCACGTGCGGGAGGAGGGCGGTTTGATCATCCAGTGCCGTGCCCGCTAGAGGTTCTCCGACGTCACAATCTGCGGCGGTATATACACCCGCTGCCGCACCGGATCGAACCCTTCGGCAGTCTGCAACTCCACCATCAACTGCACCAACGCCGTCGCCGTCTGCCCCGGCTGCGAGTCCATCACCACATCGATCAAACCCTGGCGCAGCGCCTGGCGCGACAGCTCGGTGGACTCCTGCAGGATGCAGCACAACGCCGGCCGCCTGGGCAACTGCGCCAGGGCGCTGATGATGCCGTCGCCGCCGCCACCCACCACGCATAGACCGCGCAGATCGCTGTGGCGGCTGATCAGGTCGAGGGTGGCTTCTTCGGTAATGTCGCAGTTGTCGAGGTTGATCAACGGCTCCAGCGGCTTGAGCCCCGGCGCGTGCTCGGCCAGGTAGCTGTGCAGGCCTTCGACCCGTGCCTGGTGGCCGAGGAAACGATGGCCGCCGAGCAGGATGCCCACGCTGCCTTTGCGCGCGCCGCAGGTGCGGGCGAGCAGCCAGCCCATGGTGCGGCCGACCACATTATTGTCCTGGCCTACGTAGGGTTCCTCCGCCTGTTCGTGGATATCCGAGAGCAGGGCGACCACGGGCACGCCGGCTGCGCGGATTTGCGCCAGGCAGGCGTTGATCGACGGATGGGCAAAGCTGACCACCGCCAGGCCATCGCACTGCACGGCCAACTGTTCGATCTGCGCGACGATGGCGTTGGGCGAGCGGTCCACGATGTACTCGAACTGGCACGTCAGGTTGGCGTTGGCATGCTGTTCCGCGGCGGTGCTGATGGCCTGCGCCAGGCTGGCATAGAACGCCTGGGCGGTGGCCAGCAACAGGATGCCGAAGCGATAGGTCGGCCGACGCTCGCGAATGCGCTGGCCGATCAGCCGCGCCGCAAAATACCCCACGGCTTCGGCCGCCTGGAATACCTGCTCGGCAGTCTCGGGATTGACCGGTGCCCGCGCATTCAATACGCGGTCGACCGTGGCCACACTCAGCCCGGCATGGGCGGCCACGCTGGCGATGGTTGGGCGTTTGTTGTTGTTCATGACTGGCCCCTTGTGCGTCTTGATAGAAAACTATCAAGCCCCGCTGGGCCTGGATGATAGCTTGATAGGGAATGGATTCAAGGCCTTGAGGGTGAATAACCCGTTCTCTAAGGTGGGTTTCACACAGCACCAGAAACCACCCGCTTGTGGAGAACAATAACAATGCCTGAACACACCGCTCCTATCGGCCGCCGCGACTACAGCCTAACCGGCCCCGAAGCCGCCCGCGCCGCTGAAAAAGGCCTGGTCTCGGCCAGTTGGTACCAATCGCCGATCTCGCGTAAACGCATGAAAGAACTGATGCAACGCCGTGACGGCCCGGCACTGCTCGACACCGCGATCTGGGTGATCGCACTGTTTGCCAGCGGTTTTGGCGGCTACTGGTTCTGGGGCACCTGGGCCTGCGTGCCGTTCTTCCTGGTCTATGGCGTGCTGTATGGCACTGCTTCCAACCCGCGCTGGCACGAAACCGGCCACGGCACCGCCTTCAAGACCCGCTGGATGAACGATGTGCTGTATCAGGTCGCCAGCTTCATGTGCATCTTCGAACCCCACGTGTGGCGCTGGAGCCATGCCCGGCACCATACCGACACCATCGTGGTCGGCCGTGACCCGGAGATCGTCGAACCGCGTCCGCCGAGCTTCTGGATGATGTGCCTGAGCCTGTTCAACCTGCCCCTGGCCTGGAAAACCTTCAGCGGCGTGGCGCGCCATGCCATGGGCAAGATGAGTGCCCAGGAAGCGGACTTCATCCCCGAATCCGAATGGCCCAAGGTGTTCCGTGCCGCGCGTATCTGGGTCGGCATTTATGCCGTGGTGATCGGCACCGCGTTGTACCTGCATAGCTGGTTGCCGCTGATGCTGGTGGGCCTGCCGAGTATTTATGGCGCGTGGCTCGGCTATCTGTTTGGCCTCACGCAGCATGTCGGCCTGGCCGAAGATGTACTCGACCACCGCAGCAACTGCCGCACCATTTACATGAACCGCGTGCTGCGCTTTATCTACATGGACATGAACTACCACCTCGAACACCACATGTACCCGATGGTGCCGTACCACGCCCTCGCGCAACTGCACGACGAAATCCGCAGCGACTGCCCGCCGCCGTACGCCAACCTGTTCGAGGCATTCAAGGAGATCCTGCCGACCATCTGGAAGCAGCGCAGCGATCCCACCTATTTCGTCCAGCGCCCGATTCACCCGAATACGCCTCCGGCTGCCCATGCGCCGGTGCATGCAGAAACCGCTGCCGGTTGAACCCCACCCAAGAACAAGAGAAAAACGCCATGAACGATCAATGGATCGACGTCTGCGCCGTGGGCGAAATAGACGAAGAAGACGTGCTGCGCTTCGACCATGGGCCGCACACCTATGCGGTGTATCGCTCGGCCGAGAATGAATTCTTCGCCACCGCCGGGCTGTGCACCCACGAGAAAATCCACCTGGCCGATGGCCTGGTGATGGACCACGTGATCGAGTGCCCCAAGCACAACGGGCGCTTCGATTACCGCACCGGCAAGGCCCTCGGCGCGCCGGTGTGCGTCAACCTCAAGACCTACCCGGTGCGGGTCGAAGCGGGGCGGGTGTTGCTCGCTGTCACGGCCTGATCATGCACGATCCCTTGATCATCGTCGGCGCCGGTCATGCCGGCGGCCGTGCGGCGCTGACCTTGCGTGAAGAAGGCTACACCGGGCGGCTGATCCTGATTGGCGATGAGCCGCACTTGCCCTACGAGCGGCCGCCGCTGTCCAAAGGCGTGTTGCAGGGCACGGCGGACCTGGCCGGCTGCAGCCTGTGCGACAGCGCGCGACTGGCCGAGCTGGGTATCGAGCACATCGCCGCTAACCCGGTGACGCAGTTGCAGCCGCAACAGCATCGCCTGCAACTGGCCGATGGCCAATGGCTGCGGTACGCCGGCCTGCTGCTGGCCATCGGTGGGCGGGCGCGCCGCTTGCCTCAGGAGCAGGCCAACGTGCTCTACCTGCGTACTCACGATGAAGCGCTGGCCCTGCGCGATGCGCTGAAGCCCGGCACGCGGTTGGTGGTGGTCGGTGGCGGCTTTATTGGCCTGGAAGTGGCGGCCACGGCACGTGGCCTTGGCTGTGAGGTCACCCTGCTCGAAGCCGGGCCGCGATTGGCGGGCCGGGTGTTGCCGGCCGTTATCTCTGAGGCGCTGTTGGCCCTGCATCGCCAGCACGGGGTCGACGTTCGCCTGAATGTGGCCTTGGAATCGAGCCAGGCCGACGCCGTGCTGCTGGTGGACGGGCAACGCTTGCCCTGCGACCTGGTGGTGGTCGGCATCGGCATGCAACCCAATATCGAATTGGCCGCCGCAGCGGGGTTGGACGTGGGCCAGGGCATACGCGTGGATACGCACCTGCGTACCAGTGCGCCGGATATTTTTGCGGCCGGTGACGTGTGTGAGTTTCGCCTGGATGGCCTCTATCAGCGCCAGGAAACCTGGCGCAACGCCGAGGTCCAGGGCCGGCATGCGGCATTGAACCTGCTGGGCCGCGATGTGCCGTTCGAGGCGCTCCCCGGGTTCTGGTCCGACCAGTACGACTGGGGCTTGCAGACCGTCGGCGTGCTCACGCCCTCGACGGTCAGCCGGCCTTTGCCGGGCGGCGGCATGTTGCTGTTCCATCTCGATGCCGATCACCAGTTGCAAGGCGCGTGCGGATGGGCGCCAGGCAACAGCGTGGCCAAGGACATCAAACTCTGCGAGCGCCTGATCAGCGCGCGACGCTCACTCGATCCCGCCAGCCTGGCCAACCCCGAGCTGTCCCTCAAACACCTGCTGCGAGGCTGATATGCGCCAATTCCTGGTGTTCCAATCCCTGTGGGCCATGCAAACCGAACCCGGCCCACTCGAGGCTCAACTCGAGCGCATCAAGGCCGCCGGGTTCGACGGCATTACCGATCATTACTTCAAGCCCGCCGATGTCGCCCGCCTGCACGCCGCCGCCACGGCGCAAGGCTTGCAGATCGAAGGCCAGTTATTCCCGCAGTCGGTGGGTGACCTGGCCGCCGCGCTGGAGGTGATCAGTGGCTACGGCTGCCACCACCTCACCCTGCAAGCCGACGTGCGCCCACGCACGCAAAGCGAAGCGGCGCGATTGGTCGAAGGCTGGCAGCGCTTGGCCGAACAGGTGGAGTTTCCGGTGCTGCTGGAAACCCACCGTTATCGCCTCACCAATGATCTGCTGTTCACCCTTGACCTGCTGGCACAGATGCCCGACTTGAAGCTGCTGGCCGACCTGTCCCACTACGTGGTCGGGCACGAACTGCCGGAGCCGGGCGCCGCCGAGGACGATGCGCAGATACGCAGCATCCTGCGCCACAGCTGGGGTTTCCACGGTCGGGTAGCCAGCAGCGAGCAGGTGCAAGTCTCGTTGGCGTTTCCCCAGCACCAAGCCTGGGTCCGGCGCTTTACCGAGTGGTGGCGCTACGGGATCGAAGACTGGCTGGCGCGCCCGCAGACGCCGCAGAGCCTGTCCTTTACCTGCGAACTCGGCCCGCCGCCTTATGCGATCACCGGCGCGGACGGGTGCGAAATCAGCGATCGCTGGTCCGAAGCGCTGAAGATGCAGGCGCTGATTCGTGAGGTGTGGCGCAGTTGTCAGAAATGATCTGCTAATCTGCGCGGGTTCAATCTCGCCCTTTAGCCTGGACTTTCACCATGACCCCATCTTCCGTTCAGCCGCCCCTGGAACCGCAGTCCGTGTGCCACCCGATCACCAGCAGCGCGATTTTCATGGTCGCCACTGTTACCCCCGGCAGCGAGGACACGGTACGCGCCTGGTGCGCCGATATCGCCGGGCTGGTGCGCTCGGTGGGCAAGCGCGTGCCGGCCGGCAACCTGACCTGCGTCTGCGGGTTTGGCTCGGACGCCTGGGACCGCCTGTTCGGCGCGCCACGCCCGGCGGCGCTGCACCCGTTCCGCGAGTTCGGCGTGGAGGGGCGCATGGCCGTGTCGACACCGGGGGATATCCTGCTGCATATCCGCGCCGAACAGATGGACCTGTGCTTCGAACTGGCCACCCATCTCATGGCGGCCCTGGGCGACAGCGTGAAGGTGGTGGATGAGGTCCAGGGTTTCCGCTATTTCGACATGCGCAGCATCATCGGCTTTGTCGACGGTACCGAGAACCCGGTAGGGCGCAAGGCCGAGGGCTTCACCATCGTCGGCGACGAAGACAGCGAATTCCGTGGCGGCAGCTACGTGCTGGTGCAGAAGTACCTGCACAACATGACGGCGTGGAATGGCTTGACGGTGGAGGCCCAGGAGAAAGTGATCGGGCGCACCAAGTTGTCGGATATCGAGTTGGACGAAGAAGCCAAGCCGAGCAACTCCCACAGCGCCTTGACCGTCATCACCGACGAGCACGGTGAAGAAGTGAAGATCCTGCGCGATAACATGCCCTTTGGCCGGCCAGGTGCCGGGGAGTTCGGCACCTACTTCATCGGCTATGCCCGCTCGCCGCAGCCCCTGGAATTGATGCTGGAAAACATGTTCGTCGGCCGTCCGGTGGGCAATTATGACCGCCTGCTGGATTTCAGCACGGCGGTCACCGGCGGCCTGTTTTTCGTGCCCTCGGCCGACCTGCTGGAAGAACTGGCCGACCGAACCGACAGTCTGTAAGGCAACACGGTACAAAGGTGGGAGAGGGCTTGCCCCCTTCCACATTGGATTAATGGTGGTTTGAGATTAATGTCAGATCAGCTCAGCCACCCAGTGCTGACCGCCACAATCAGGAACACCCCCAACAGCGCGCGGTAGATCACGAACGGCCAGGTGGAGAACCGCTCCAGGAACTTCATCAGGCCCCAGATCGCAAAGAACGCCGAGACGCTCGCCACCACCAGACCGAACAGCAGATGCGGCCAGGCATGGGCCGGCATGTCGGCGTGGAGCAACACCCACAACTCCTTCAGCCCGGCGAGGGCGATGGCCGGCAGGCCCAGCAGGAAGGAGAAGCGTGCAGCTTCCTCACGCTTGAAATTGAGAAACAACGCAGCGGTCAGCGTAGAGCCGGACCGCGATACCCCCGGAATCAACGCGCCAATTTGCGCGATCCCGACGATCAACGCATCGCGCAGGCGCATTTCGCTCACCTCACGGGTGTGGCGTGCGCGCACTTCCGCCACAGCCAGCAGCACCGCCATCACCACGCAGGAAATACCGATCACCATCAGCCCACGCAGCGGCGAGTTGCAGGCATTCAAGGTCGACGACAACGCCAGGCCGGCAATCCCGATGGGAAGGGTCGCCAGCACAATCGCCACCGCCAACTTGAACCAACGGTCGTTGTAGTCACCCCGACGCACCGCGCCGATGCTGCCGGTGGTGACCTGGCGCACATCGCGCCAGAAGTAACTGACCACCGCTGCCAGCGCCGCCAGTTGCATGGCCGCAGAAAACGCCGAGCCGGGGTCTTGCCAGCCGAGCAGGGCGGGCACCACGCGCATGTGGGCGGTGGACGACACCGGCAGCAGTTCGGTAATGCCCTGGATCACGCCAAGGATGAAGATCTGTAGGTAATCGAGGGAGGCAAAACCCACATCCAGGCCGGCGGTACACATGTTGGTCAAAATAGGTGTCCTTGAAGAGCAGGGGCAAATTTCACGAAGTTTATTCGAAATGTTTCAAGGTTTTGGGCGAGGCAACACCTATTTGCAATCGGTTCAGCAAGTAGAAAGGTTGGCCTCTCCTCGCGTTTTGTGAACAATGGCGCCCTGCGTTTTTTCACCGAGAGCCCCATGCCCGAAGTCACCGTCGAATTGATCCAGACCGGCCCCGAAGCCGCCGAGCTGATCCGTAATCTCTACCAGTACTACGCCTATGAGTCGTCCGACTGGGAACAGGAAGATGTGGAGGCGGACGGCCGTTTCTACATCCATGACGAACACCTGGCCCGCTACTGGCAAGACCCGCAATGGAGCGCCAACCTGCTGCTGGTGGATGGCTACATTGCCGGCTTCCTGCTGATCGAAGGCAGCGAATTGCCAGGCATCGATGCCCTGGAGCTGGCCGATCTGTTCATCCTCAAGCGCTACCGCCGCAAAGGCATCGGCCGTGCCATCGCCAGCCAGGTGCTGTGCAGCGGCCAGGCCAATTGGCTGGTGCGGTTCTATGACCAGGACGAAGTGTCCCAGGCGTTCTGGCGCACGGTGCTGGATAACCTGCCGCGCCCGGTACAGACGATAGAGCTGGAGGATGACCCGCAGTTGGTCAGTTACCTGGTTACGCGGGCGGCCCTGCATTAAAGGCCTGTTGCATCACCGCCGGCGGCTGCCCGAACGCCCTCAGGAACGCCTGGCGCATGCGCTCGCGATCGCCAAAGCCGGTTTCGCGGGCCACCACCTCCACCGGGTGACGGCTGGTTTCCATCAGTGCCCGGGCGGCTTCCACGCGCAGGGCTTCGATGGCTTTGGCCGGTGTCTGCCCGGTTTCCTCACGGAACACCCGGCTGAACTGGCGCGGGCTCAGCCGGGCGACATCGGCCAAGGTCTCCACCGTGAGGTCGTGGGTCAGGTTCTCACGGGCGTAGGCCAGGGCCAGTTGCACGCGGTCTGACTTGGGGTCCAGCTCCAACAGCGCCGACAGTTGCGATTGTTCACTGCCGCGACGTTGGGCAATCACCAGTTTGCGCGCAATACGCCGGGCGAGGTCGCTGCCCAGGTCGTTCTCCACCATGGCCAACGCCAGGTCCACCCCGGCGCTCATGCCGGCACCGGTCCACACTTGGCCGTCCACCACGAACAACTTGTCTTCTTCCAGCTGGATGTGCGGGTAGCGCTTGCGAAAGGCCGGCGCGTGAATCCAGTGGGTGGTGGTGCGCTTGCCTTCCAGCAGGCCGGCTTCGGCCAGCACGAAGATGCCCATGCACAATGAGGCGACGCGCCGCGACTGGGCAGAGGCGGCCTTGACCTGTTCCAGCAGGTTGGCTTCCGGCAGGCGGAACTCCATGTAGCCGCCGACGATCAAGGTGTCATAGCCCTCGGCCCGAATGGGTGTGGTGTTCACCGAAAAGCCCTGGGATGTCATCACCGCGCCGCCGGTCTCCGAGACCAGGTGAAACGCATAGGCCGGCTCGCCGCGCAACAGGTTCGCGCACTCGAACACCGAGCCCACGCTGAGGCTCAGGCATTCGAAATTCGGGTAGACCAGCAGCGCAACGCTGTGCATCGTGTTTCTCCAGGGGGTAGGGGAGACGCGATTGTCGGTGGCTGGGCGAGAAACGGCAACTGCCGTCGAGCGATGTCCGAAAACCTTGCGGATATGACGTTGTGAGGCGACGCCCGGGCTCCTAAGCTTCAACCCACAGTCATCCCGAGGCACTCGACAATGAAAGTATTGATGGTATTGACCTCTCACGATCAGTTGGGCAACACCGGCCGCAAGACCGGCTTCTGGCTCGAAGAATTTGCCGCACCTTATTACGCGTTCAAGGACGCCGGCGCCGAGGTGGTGCTGGCATCCCCGGCCGGCGGCCAGCCGCCGTTGGATCCGGTGAGCGATCAGCCGGACTTCCAGACCGAACAGACCCGCCGCTTCGCCGCCGACCCGGCCGCGCAACAGGCCCTGGCGACCACGCTGAAGCTGGATTCGGTCAACGCCGATGCCTTCGACACCGTGTTCTACCCAGGCGGCCACGGCCCGCTGTGGGACCTGGCGGAATCGCCGGTTTCCATTGCGTTGATCGAGTCCTTCGAGCGTGCCGGCAAGCCGATCGGCTTTGTCTGCCATGCACCGGGTGCCTTGCGTCATGTCAAGGCGGTCAACGGCGAGCCGTTGGTCAAGGGCCGGCGTGTCACCGGTTTCTCCAACTCGGAAGAAGCCGCCGTTGAATTGACCGATGTAGTGCCGTTCCTGGTGGAAGACGAGTTCAAGAAGCTGGGTGGCCTGTATGAGAAAGGCGCTGACTGGCAGTCCTTTGTCATTACCGATGGCTTGCTCGTCACCGGGCAAAACCCCGGCAGTTCCAGCGATGTCGCCAAGGCCCTGCTGAAACTCACTGCCTGACTCAATAAACCGCTTGATGCATTGGCGACTTGAATAAGTCGCCAATGCTTTCGCGCGCTCGTAATCTGGAAGAATGAGATGACCGTTTTAAGTACCCCGGTGAAACTGGGTCACCACACACTGAACAACCGTATTGTGCTGCCACCGTTGACGCGCCAGCGCAGCGCCCAGCCGGGCGATATCGCCACTGACTTGATGGCCGAGTATTACCGCCAGCGCGCCAGTGCCGGCTTCATGGTCAGTGAGGGCACGCAGATTGAACCGCGTGGCCAGGGTTACGCGTGGACGCCGGGCATTTATACGCCGGCGCAGATCGACGGCTGGCGCAAGGTCACCGAGGCGGTGCATGCCGAAGGCGGGGTGATCTTCGCCCAGTTGTGGCATGTCGGTCGGGTGTCCCACAGCGCGTTGCAGCCTGAGGGTGCCGCACCGGTCGCACCTTCTGCTATCCAGGCAATTCAGGCCAAGGCCTTTATCGAAACGGCGCCGGGCGAGGGGCAATTGATGCAGCCGCCTGTACCGCGTGCGTTGACCACGCAGGAGGTCAAGGACCTGGTCGGGCACTACGCCCAGGCAGCGCGCAATGCACTGGATGCCGGGTTTGATGGGGTGGAAATCCATTCGGCCAATGGCTACCTGGTCAACCAGTTCATCTCGGCCCACGCCAACCAGCGTGACGACGAGTACGGTGGCTCGCTGCACAACCGCCTGCGCTTCCTGCGCGAGATCGTCGAAGCAGTGACCGCCGTGGTCGGGCCCGAGCGCCTGGGCGTGCGCTTCTCACCATTGTTCAGCGGCACCGACCAGGACCGGGTGTACATCGGCCTGGTGGAAGACGACCCGCACCACACCTACATTGAAGCGATCAAGGTATTGGAAGCGTCGGGCATCGCCTATGTGTCCATTGCCGAAGCCGACTGGGATAACGCCCCGGTATTGCCCGAATCATTTCGCCGAGCGGTACGCGACACCTTCAGCGGGCGGATCATCTATGCCGGTCGCTACACCGCTGAACGCGGTGCAGCACTGGTTGAAGCGGGGCTGGCGGATCTGATCGCATTCGGGCGGCCGTTTATCGCCAATCCGGACTTGCCGCAGCGGATTTTCAACGACTGGCCGTTGAACCCGCTGCGGGCGGAAGGGATGTATGGGGGAGGCGAAGCGGGTTATGTCGACTACCCGGTGTTCGCCGGGTAATCAAACCACCCGCAACACAATCTTGCCAATGTGATCGCCACCTTCCATCCGCGCATGCGCCTGATCGGCCTGGGTGTAATCGAACACCTGGTCGATCATCGGCAGGCAGCGCCCGGCTGCCAGCACCGGCCATACGTGCTCGCGCAGTTGATCGGCGATGGCGGCTTTCTCGTCCCTGGTACGGGCGCGCAGCAAGGAGCCGGTGACGACGGCGCGTTTGCCGAGGATGGTCAGCAGGTCCACGTCATTGGCCTTGGCGCCGCCGAGGAAGCCCAGCATCACCAGGCGCCCGTCCATGGCCAGGGCCTTGAGGTTGTTGTTGAGGTAGGAGCCGCCCATGATGTCGAGGATCACATCGACACCTTGAGCCCCGATCACCTCGGCAAAATCCTGCTCGCGATAATTGATGGCTTCAGCGCCCAAGGCACGGATGGCCGCACATTTCTCTTCGCTGCCAGCGGTGGCGAACGCCTGGATACCGAATTCGCGGCACAGCATCAGGGCGGTGGTGCCGATCCCGCTGGTACCGCCGTGGATCAGCACGCGCTGGCCCTTGTGCGCGCCGCCGATGCCGAACAGGTTGGCCCACACGGTGAAAAAGGTTTCCGGGATGGCGGCGGCTTGAATCCACTCCATGCCTTCGGGAACCGGCAACGCCTGGCTGGCGGGCACCGTGCAGTATTGGGCGTAGCCGCCGCCATTGGTCAGGGCACAGACCCTGTCGCCAATCGCGTATTCGCTGACGCCTTCGCCCAGCGCGACCACTTCGCCGGCCACTTCCAGGCCGGGGATCGGGCTGAAGCCGGGTTTCATCGGGTACTTGCCGGCACGTTGCAAGGCGTCGGGGCGGTTGACCCCGGCGGCGTGCACGCGGATCAGGATCTCGCCGGAGGCCGGGGAGGGCACCGGTTCCTGGCGCGGCTTGAGCACCTCGGGGCCCCCGGGCGTGGTGATTTCAATCAGGGTCATGTCGGTAGGCAGGGTCATTTGGCAAATCCTGTAAGGGGGAGCGTATGGGTTGGGACCGTGTCGAGCGGTCGACGGTTCAGCACAATCATGCCCAGTTCCAGGGCCAGGGCGACCACGATGGCGCCAGCGGCAATCACGAACAACAGCGCATGCTGGCCACCGCTGCTGTTGAACAGTGCCGAGTAGGCAAACCCGGACAGTGCCTGGAAGGTAGCAAAGGAGACGGTGGCGCGGCTCCACGCTACCTGCTGCTGATGATGGTTGGGCAGCAATTCATGCACCCGCGCCAAGGCCAATGGCACGATGCCTGGCGGGAACGAACCGAGGATCACCGCCAGTACGGCAAGGGCAGTGAACGAACTGGCCAGCGGCAACAGGCCGACGGCAACCGCCTGCACCACCAGCACCACACGGATACTCAGGCGTGCACCGAGTTTATCGGCGAGGAACCCGTAGCTTACCGGCCCCACAATCGCGCCCAGGCCGTACGTCACCCAGACCATCGCGCCGATGTGCGCACCATCACCCAGGCCACGGGCCACGTAATCCACCAGGAACACCATCGCCGGCACCAGGCCTGCGGCCATGAAGGCGTACTGGGCGAACAGCAGGTACACGCCGGACGGCATCCGCGCTGAAGTGGCCATTGGTGCTGCTGCTTCATGCAGCGTAACGCCGGGCCAGGCGAACCAGCTGGCCGCCGTCAACAGCAACGCCAGCAGGCCCAGGCCCAGCCACGTCTGCTGCAAGCCCAGGCTCAACAGCGGCGGCACCAGTGTGCCGGAGCCTGCAATGCCCAGGCCGATGCCGAGGAAGATCGCGCCACTGGCCAGGCCCCGGCGTGCGGCCGGTACGTGGGGCAATACGGTCGCGGCCACCAGCACCATGATTGCGCCGCCGGCAATCCCCGAGAGCAGGCGCCAGGCGAAGAACCACACCACCGACAACGGGAAGGCACAGGCGAAGAAGGCCAGGGTCACCGCTACCATCATGATGCGCAGGGCGGTCGTATTGGAGGTGCGCTGGGCGATGGGCCGGCCGATCAGCGCACCGATCAGGTAACCCACCAGGTTGGCGGCGCCGAGGTAGACCACGTCATTGGCGGAAAACCACTGGGCCTGGATCAGGCTGGGGATCAGCGGTGTGTAGGCAAAGCGTGCCAGGCCGATACTGACCAGGCTGGCACACAGGCCGGCAAAGATCGGCAGCCAGACCGCGCTGCGGGATGGTGCGTGGGAGTCGAGCATGATGGCTGTCCTGAAGTTTTTTCTGCGGCGGTCAGCATATCGGGCTTTTTCGATGCAATAATGCAGCGAATTAGCGTCATGATGATGCATATCTGCATCAATGGGAGGCCGCATGAATTGGGACGATGCACGGGTATTCCTGGCGGTGTGCCGCGAATCCACGTTGCGCGGCGCCGCACGGGTACTGGGCGTGGACCAGGCCACCGTAGGGCGCCGCGTTAACGCCTTGGAAAAGTCCTTGAACGCAACCTTGTTCCTGCGCACCTCCGAAGGCTACGCGCTCACGGCGGTCGGCGAAGCGGCGTTGCTTTCGGTGGAGAAAATGGAGCGCTCGGCCCTCGACCTGGAGCGCCAGATCCAGGGCCTGGATGACCGCCTGACCGGCACTGTGCGGGTCAGTACCACCGACTCCCTGGCCATCGACTTCCTGATCCCGGCCATCGCCTGCCTGCACGACAAACACCCCGACGTGCGCGTGCAACTGGACGCCTCCACGCAGATCCTCAGCCTGGCCAAGCGCGAAGCCGATATCGCCGTGCGCAACCAGCGCCCGGATAACCCCGACCTGATCGCCCGGCGTATTGCGCGCTGGCCGCTGGGGTTGTTTGCGTCCCAGGGTTACCTCGAGCGTCACGGCGTACCTGAGCCGGGCAGCCTGTTCGAAGGCCATGACCTGGTGGTCTACCAACCTCACCTGCAAAGCCAGAAGGACATGACCCTGGTCTCCGAGCCCCTCGGTCGCGGGCGCATCGTTGCTGCCTTGAGTTCCAGCCTGCTGGTGCGCCGCTCCATCGCTGCCGGCATCGGCATCGGCGAAATCCCGGTGTGCACCGGTGAGCGCGACGGGCTGGTGCGCCTGTGGCCGGAGCGCACCCGACCCCTGCCATATGACGTGTGGCTGGTGACCCACGCCGATCTGCGCCACACCGCACGGGTGCGGGCGGTGATCGATGAGATCGTGGCGGCGTTTGCCGGCACCGGGGAGTGAGGTCAGCACAGGCTTGCAAGCGCGGCGGTGGCTCGGTCGACACAATCGTTGTTTGTGGCAATCAACCGAGAGCACGTATGAACGAATCGACGCGTCAGGACCTGGGACTATTGTTTCTGCGGATCAGCGGGGCGCTGTTCCTGCTGTGGGTGCATGGCTTGCCCAAGTTGCTCAACTACAGCGAGCAATTGCAACTGATCGAAGACCCGTTTCACCTGGGGGCGAACATCACGTTGTTGCTGGCGATTTTCGCTGAAGTGCTGTGCCCGCTGCTGATCATTGCCGGGGTGCTGGTGCGCCTGGCGTGCCTGCCGATCCTGGCGGTGCTGTTGATCGCTTTGTTGGTGGTGCACCCGGAGTGGACGTTGTTCGAAGGGCAGTTCGGCTGGCTGCTGTTGATCATCTTCACCACCTTGCTGATCAGCGGGCCCGGTCGCCTGGTCCTGGGCCAGCGTTTCTCCTGAGCAAAAAAAGGCCGGGCAAGCCCGGCCAAAATAAGGAGAGGGTGGTGCAGGTGTTTCAGCGTTGCAGGAACGCCAGCAGGTCTTCGTTCAACTGCTGCGCGTGGGTCACGGCGAAGCCGTGTGGCGCGTCCTTGTAGACTTTCAGTTCGGCGCCCTTGATCGAGGCGGCCGCCACTTTGCCGGTGGTTTCGAACGGTACGATCTGGTCGCCATCGCCGTGGATCACCAGGGTCGGCACGTCGATTTTGGTCATGTCCGGGCGGAAGTCGGTTTCGGAGAACGCGGTCACGCAATCCACCGTCGACTTGAGGGATGCCAGCATCGCCACCTGCAGGGTCTGGGTCAGCACGCCTTCAGAGATCTTCTGGCCCTGGTTGATGCCGAAGAACGGCGTGTTGAAGTCGCTGATAAATTGCGCACGGTCTTTCAACAGGCCGGCCTTGATGCCATCGAACACTTCAGTCGGCACGCCCTGCGGGTAGTCCGCTTTCTGGCCGAACAGTGGTGTGACCGCGCCCAGCAGTACCAGGCCGGCCACGCGTGCGCTGCCGTGGCGTGCGATGTAGCGGGCGACGTCGCCACCGCCCATGGAGAAGCCCACCAGGGTCACGTCCTTGAGGTCCAGGTGTTCGATCAACTGGGCGATATCGTCGGCGAAGGTGTTGTAGTCGTTGCCGGTCCAGGGCTGATCCGAGCGGCCGAACCCACGGCGGTCAAACGCGATGGTGCGAAAGCCGCGGCTGCTCAGGTATTCCATCTGGTATTCCCACATGTCGGCGTCCAGCGGCCAGCCGTGGCTGAACAGCACGGGTTTACCGCTGCCCCAGTCTTTGAAATAGATCTGGGTACCGTCTTTGGCGACGAATGTGCTCATGAACATCTCCTTATCGAGGGGGGGATAAAACGCAGGATCACTATTGCCGTTAACCGGCTCGAGGGCTTGTACGGGTGTGCTTGCTTGGGGTTACCAGCTGAACTTGAGCTCGACCCCCAGGTAATTGCTGTCGTCACCGCCGGCATCGCGCAGGGTCTGGCCCACGTCGTAGTGCACGGCCTCGACGGCGCCGGTGAGGTTGGGGCTGAACACATAATCGGTGCGCACTTGCGCATAGGCGCCGGTCCAGCGATCGCCCTGGCCTGCGGTGCCGGCCACCGGCAGGTTGGGCTGGGTGTAGACCGCGTCGCTGGTGGTTTGGCGCCACAGCAGGCCGATGGCGGTTTGCACGCTGAGCCTGTCGATCGGCTTGACCGTGATCGACGGCTTGACGTGAATCAGGTTGCTGTAGCCGGTGTAGCCCGCCAGGGAAAAATAGTAGCCGTTGGGGAACAGCGGGTTGAAGGTGCCGACGGTGCCATCCCCGGTTTTGCGGTCGCCCGAGGCGATGTCCAGTTGCAGGCCGATGCGCGGTTTCCAGGCCAGGCTGTCGAAGGTGTAGCCGGTACGGCTGCCACCGGCCCAGGCGCGAATGTCCTTGTTGCCGACCGAGCCGCTTTGCAGCATCGCTTCGATGTCCCAGTCAAAGCCCATGGCCGCGCCGCCCAGGCGTGCGTCGAACAGGTGGCGGGTCTCGTCGCCGTCGGCGTCCAGGTAGTGGGCGCCGGTGCGCTCATACACGCCATAGTAGGCGGACAACTCGTTCTTGCCGCCCACCAGTCGCTCCACACGCACCATGTGGAAGCGCGCATCGCTGTTGGATTTGTCGTCGAAGTGACGCCCGTCCTGATACTGCACCGGCTGGCTGGCGATCCCGATAAAACGCCAGTTGGAGGTCTCCCAGTCGGCCCACAGCGCATCGAAGGACTGCCGCACATTCGGGCCGTCCCGCGATGAGATGAAGCGTTGCAGGTCGAAGGCGAAATCCTGGCGCCCGACACGGGCCTTGAGAGTCCCACTGCTGAAGGTATTCACGTACTCGGCGAAGGCCAGGCGCAGATCGACGCGATTCTGGTCGGCGCCGCCGATCGTGGTCTTGTCGTACGCCCGCACATCTTCCAATTGGGTGAACACCCGCCAGTGCTCGTTCAGATGCAGGTCGGCGTGGACCTGGAAGCGTTGGATCAGGTAGCGATCACGCTTCACATCCCGCACGCCGAAGCCACTGGCATCGTTCATCTCGAAACGCTCGCGCAACGTCGCGCCCAGGGACAGGTAGGTGTAGGGGTTCGCGCTGGACAGCGGGATGTACTTCAAGCTGTCCAGCGGCTGCGTGCGCAGCGCCGGGTCCTGCAAAACCGACCAGTCTTCCTGCCAGCGGTTGGCCTTGATGGCCGGGCGTGTCGCTTGCTCGTCCGCGTGGACGCTGCCGACGAGCACCGGCCACAGCACGGCCAGGCCCCAGCCTGTGCGGCGCATCATTTTGCGGCGTTGAGTTGATGGATCTCCGCGACGTAGCCGCCAGGAAATTCCACCAACGCACTGCGACGGCCTCTGCTGTCGAACGCAGGCACTAACACTTTCGCGCCGGAGCCGGTGGCCTTGCCCAGGGTGGCCGTCAGGTCAGCCACTTGATACCCGGTGGTCTCGTGGCCGAACGGGTAGGGCAGTTGGCCGTTGGTGACCAGTACCGCCATGCGCCCGAATGGCGATTCGATGTCGACGCGACGGTAGTTGCCGTTGGCTTGGCCGATATCCACGCCAGGGGCATGTTTGTCATCGGCCAGGACTTTGCCGTGGGAGAAGCCGATAAACGATTTGATAAAGGTGTCGGCACGCTCGGCACTGAGGTACACGCGGTTTTCCGGCACGGTCTGGAACGCGGCGTAATCCGGGGTCTTGGTGTGCCAGTAAAGCTGCATGTTCACACCGCCCGGCCACTGCACCACCGCGTCACGCCCGATCGGGTCGGGAAAGTCGCTGACGATCACCGCCGCGCCGTTCTCCCGGGCGGCCTTGAGGGCGACGTCCATGTCCTTGACCAGGTAACCGTTGCGCTCCTGGCCGAACGGGTGCGGGATCGGCGTGGTGAAACCGAACAGCGACACTGTGCCTGCCGGGGTCTGCAGCAGTTGCGACGTGGTGCTGCTGGGCACCGGCAACACGTTCACCACCACTTGGGGCGTGCTTGTGCCGCCGAATGTGGCCAGGAAGCTCTGGGTAAAACGCTCCACATCGGCCGGTGCCACATAGACGTGGCTGGTGTCGTATTGCGGGGCCACGGCGACCGCCGGTGTAGCGGCGAAGGCGCTGTTCATCATGGCCCCGGCCAGCAAGGTGACTGCCAGCGATACCGTCCTGACTTTTCTACACATACCCACTCTCCCGCGTTTTGAGAAAGTCTCGATCTTAGGGACGGGGCCGACCGGCGGATTGTACGGACGTGCTCGGTTGAACGATTCAGCGTCCATGCTGGTCATGGTTGAACGGTGGCATCCAGCAGCCCCAGGACATGCTCGACTTCTGCGCCAGGCACGGGATTGTCTCGGACATCGAGATGATCGATATCCAGGGTATCAACGAGGCGTATGAGCGGATGCTCAAGGGCGATGTGAAGTATCGGTTCGTGATCGATATGGACAGCTTGAAAAAGGAAAGCCAAGCGGCGTGAAACGCATTCCCTGAACCGCTGTAGAACCCTTGTGGGAGGGGGCTTACACCCCGATAGCAGTCGGCCAGTCACCGCATAATTGACTGACCCGCCGTTATCGGGGCAAGCCCCCTCCCACATTATTTTGTGGTGTGCCTGGACCGAGAGGTGCTCGTACAGAATCGTCGCCCCTACCAACATCAACACCACACCACCGACCATCTGCGCACACTTGCCCACCAGATCATGTGCAGCCCCAGCCCGACCAGCAGGGTAAACGCGATCCAGTGCTCCCAGTCTCTGGCTGAAACCCTCCCGTTAAGAGCGAACACTGCAACTGTGGCGAGCGGGCTTGCCCCGCGTTGGGTTGCGAAGCGACCCTGGAAGGAGGAATGCGGTGAATCAGGCATGCTCCGGGCGCTGGTTTTGGGGCTGCTGCGCAGCCCAACGCGGGGCAAGCCCGCTCGCCACAGGGGACTTATCGCCCGTTTTGAAAGGGTTGGCCCTCAGGGCCGCTGCGGTTTCACCGACGTCCCGAAGGTATTGCCCATGCGCACGCTGGTCGCCGCCGGGGTGGATAGGCCTACCGCGTTCGGCGGGCGTTTTTCGATGGGGAGGTTCTGCGCCTCGCGGTTCTTTTTGGCCGCCTTGGTTGCGTTCGTGTGGTTGCCCATCTGCTGGCTCAGGCAGCCATAGTCGGGCGCCTTGTAGCCATCCACGCTGACTTCGGCACACGTGCCGGCAGCGTTTTCGGCATGGGCGAACAGGGGCAGGGCAGCGCACAGCAACAGGCTGGCGAGGGTCGGTAACTGCTTCATCGGGCCTCCTGGCAGGCCCGAAGGAGTGGGCCGGTAAGGCTTGGAAGTCTAGTGCAGCGGGCCTCTCATCACCGTGATGTTTTTTTTGCTATCACCGTAACATCAGGTTCATAAACTGGCCTCAGGATGACGGTTTTCTAGGGCGCGTCGGCCGTGCAGCGATGCAGAACAGGGGGTGAACAGGGAGCCTGGAGGCGCGTCATGCGCGCCCTGGTCTTGCTGTTGCTGCTGGCCGCTGGTCGCGCGGCGCAGGCAGAGTCACCGCTGCTGCCGTTGAACCTGCCGGCGCAGGACCTGGAACATGCACTGCAAGCCTACAGCCGTGCCACCGGGATGGCGGTGCTGGTGGACCGTGAGTTGACGCGCGGGCGGCGCTCCATCGCAGTGCGCGGGCGCTTCACGGCGCAAGAGGCACTGGCGATGTTGCTGACAGGGAGTGGCCTGATGGCCCGTTATGCACGCAGCGATGCGTTTACCTTGCAGACCCCGCAAGTCAGCCCGCCGCCTACTACGCGGGGTGCGGCGGCACGCAACGCTGCGCGGATCAACAACAGCTACGCGACGGCGTTGCAGCAAGCCATCGAGACCAGCCTGTGCCGCTCGCCGTTGACCCGGCCCGGCAGTTTTCGCGCGCTGGTGCAGGTGTGGGTCAACCCGGAGGGGCGGGTCGAACACAGCCGGTTGGTGAGTTCCACCGGCGACGAACAACGCGATGAAGCACTGGTGCGCAGCCTGGCAGCGGCGCGGGTCGAACGCCCGGCGCCAAGCTCGCTGCGCCAACCGGTGACTTTACTTTTGATGCCTGACACAACAGGAACGCGCATGGAATGCACAGCCGCAAAAGGAGCCTCGGAGGGATGAAAAATACCGGGCACAGTACGATGGTCAGCCTGTTCCTGGCCTCTTACGAAGACTTCAAGGTGCGGTTGCGCAAGCGCCTGGGCTCGGAGGACCTGGCCAACGACGTGCTGCACGAGACCTACCTGCGCGTCGACCGCATGGACGTGCCGCCGAACCTGCAACAGCCCAATGCCTACCTGTACCGCATGGCCCTGAACATCGCCGCCGACCGCCGCCAGGCCGATGCGCGCCTGCTCACCGGCAGCGAGGTGGAAGAGCTGCTGCAAAGCGCCGACGAAGCCCAGGACCCGTCGCGAGTGGTGGGCGGCCAGAAAGAAATCCAATCCCTGGTCAAGGCCCTCTACGAACTGCCGGCGCGTCGGCGCAAGATCCTTATCGCCGCGCGCCTGGAAGAGGCGCCGCACCTGGAAATCTCCCAGCGTTTTGGCATTTCCACGCGCATGGTCGAAAAGGAAATCAAGGCCGCCCTGGGCCACTGTGCCAAGCGCCTGGAAAGAAAAGTGATTCAGCGGTTCGGTCCCGGGGCCGGAAAACCGTCTTAGTGTCGAGTCCCTGATAAATCCGTGAGTACGTGCGCGCTTGAATATTTTTAGCCTCTCCACCGCCCGGCAGTCCGCCGCCAGCCCCCTGCACGATGAAGCCCGCGACTGGCTGCTCCTGCTGACCTCGGGCCGCGCCACCGTGGCCGATGCCAAGGCCCTCAAAGCCTGGTGCGCGCAGAGCCCGGAACACGCCCAGGCTTTCGAACAGGCCAAGGCGCTGTGGCAGCAACTGTCCCCGGCCCTTGATCAAATGTCGCAACCGCGCAGCTTTGGCCGCCGTGCCTTCCTCGGCGGGGCCATCGCCGCCTCGGCAGCCGTGGTGATGGTGCGCGTCGGTGTGCCGGGCGGCTTCGCCGGGCTCACAGCGGACTATCGCACCGAAGTCGGCGAGCAGCGCCAAGTGCTGTTGAGCCAAGGCATCAGCCTGGAACTCAACACCCAGACCCGCATCAGCCGGGTGGGCGAGGGCATCGAACTGCTCGAAGGCGAAGTCGAGGTGGTCACCCACGTTGCGCAACCGCTGCTGGTCCAGGCTGGCGAGGGCTCGGTCAGCGCGGCGCAGGCACGCTTCAATGTGCGCAATACCGACCACCGGGTATGCGTCACCTGCATCGACGGTTCACTCGCGGTGGCCATCGCCGGGCGCAGCGTGCGCCTGGACAGCGGCCGGCAACTCACCTACGGCGCGTCCGGCGTCAGCGAGGTGACAATGGTGGACACCCAGGCAGTGGTGGCCTGGCGTGAACAGGTGCTGGTGTTCAACAACGCCACGCTGGCGACGGTGGTGGACGAGATCAACCGTTATCGCCCGGGCATGCTGCTGCTGTTGAACAAGGAACTGGGCCAGCGTCGGGTTCAGGCGCGCTTCAGTTTGCAGCAGTTGGCGGGCGTGGCGTTGTTGATCCGCGATGCGTATGGGGCCAAGTGCACGGAGTTGCCGGGTGGGGTGGTGTTGTTGAGTTGAGGGGCTGCCGCTCGTCGGGTAACTCCAATTTTTACGATGTAAATGGACCGGGCCAGAACGCTAATCTACGCCTGTCGCTTTCAGGTATGCCTGTGTGCTCATGGGTTGAGCGACCGGTCTTTTTCCTCTGACAGATCTCCTTTCTTATCCTCTCTGAATTGTCTTTCTCGTTTGTAGGGGAAAGGACTTTCAGCGTAAGAAAAAACCAGGAAATGTACGTTTCAAGTCTCACTTCCTATCCGGTTTCTTCCTTCGACTGACATTGTTCGGAAGCATCTGACAGCCCTCCAGAGGCTGTGTGACAGACAGGGCGACGCCCTCAGGAACGCCGAATTTTTTGTAACCTTTCCTGTTTTCCTTAAGCGTTTCAGCCTCGGCAGCATGGGTGCTCTTTCCATTTGAGTACCTGTGTGAGGGTGAAAGGATGCCGGCTGTTTTTCGACCTGCGCTGCTGGGGATAGCGCTGTTTTCAGGTCCGCTTCTTGCCGCGTCCCCCGTGTCGCCCGGCGACCGCGAATTGGCCCGTGAGCGTCAGCAGCAAGTGTTGGAAGAGCAGCGTCGTCGCCTTGAAGACCTGCAGAACCTGCCCGGCCAAATCGCTGTGCCAACGGCTCCCGCGCTGCTGGAAGACGGCCAGTGCATCACCGTCACGCGTATCAACATTGAAGGCGCGACATTGCTGCCCGAAGGCCAGCGAGAGGCGCTGCTGCAACCCTGGCAGGGGCGTTGCCTGGGGGTGCCTCAACTCAACGCCGTGCTCAAAAGCCTCACCGATCACTACCTGCATCGCGGCTACGTCACCACCCGCGCCTACCTGCCACAGCAGGACCTGAAACATGGCGAACTGAACATCATCGTGGTCGAAGGGCGCCTTGAAGGGCTCGACAGCTCATCGCTGGCCAGCCCGCTGGAGTCCGCCATGACCTTTCCCGGCACCGTAGGGGAGGTGCTCGACCTGCGCGAGCTGGAGCAGTGGGTGGATCAACTGTCGCGCTTGCCCTCGCGCCAGCCGCAGCTTGAGGTGTTGCCGGGGCAGGCAGTGGGGGGCAGCCGCGTGACGCTCAAAGGTGAGCGCCGCGAACCCTGGCGTGTCTCGGCCAACCGCAACAACCATGGCGATGCCAGCACCGGTCGCCAGCAGGCCGGTATCGGCCTGGATTGGGACAGCCCCCTGGGCCTGGCGGATCAATTGAACCTGCGGGCCAGCCGCGACACCGTCAGCGACCGCTGGCGCCATTCCCACAGCCAGAACCTGTTCTACAGCCTGCCGTATGGTTGGTGGACGTTCAATGTCAGCCACAGCCAAAGCTTCTACCGCACGCGCAACGACCTTTCCGGGTTTGCCTTCGCACTGTCAGGCGAGACGTCCAGCCAGCAGTTGCGCGCCGAGCGCGTGCTGCACCGCGATAACCTGGGCAAGACGGCGTTCAGCTTTGGCCTGAGCCACCTGCGGACCCGCAACTACCTGGAAGACGCGTTGCTGCGCACCTCCAGCCATCGCATCACGGAGCGTCAACTGGGCTTCAACCATGGCCGCCGCATCGGCAACGCCTTTCTCAACCTCGATGCCGGCTGGCAACAGGGCATCGGCGCCCTGGACGCCCAGCGCGATCTCTCTACACAGCGCGGCGCGCCGACCTCGCGCTATCAGAAATACACCCTGACCCTCAGCTATTTGCAGGCCTTTCGCTGGCTGGGCCAGCACTGGAGTGTCGACAGCCTTGCCACCGGCCAACACGCCGAAGACGAACTCTATGGGCCACAACGCCTGAGCGTCGGCGGCCTCGGTGCGGTGCGCGGGTTCCAGCAACAGAACCTTTCGGGCAATAGCGGCGGCTACTGGCGCAGCCAGGTGCGCTGGCGCCAACCGGTGGCCTGGGACGCGCTGCGGCCCTGGGTGCACGAAGTGGGCGTGGGCTTTGGCTACGACGTCGGAGTGATCCGCCGTGGCCCGCACAACCCTGACGTTGCCGGGCGCCTTACCGGCCATGCCTGGGAGCTCAGCGCACGCGGTACTCACCTTGCCGCTTCGCTGGTGCTCGCCCGCTCCCTGGAGCGCCCGGCCATCGTTGAACGTCGCGAACACCCGATCTACGCCCGAATCGACCTGTTTTTCTGAATAACAACAAGGAACCTAGCCTATGGACGTGCGCCGCCCGTTTTACCAGTGCCTGGCCCTGAGCCTCGCAGGCATCATCTTCCTCAACCCGATTGTCGCGGCCGCCGCCGAGCTGAGCGTGGACCCGGCCAGCCCCGGCACCAGCCTCGGCCATGCGCCCAACGGCGTGCCGGTGGTGAATATCGCCGGGCCCAATGGCAGCGGGCTGTCCCATAACCTGTTCACCGACTACAACGTCGGCAGCAACGGGCTGATCCTCAATAACGCCACCCAGGCCACGCAAAACACTCAACTGGGCGGTGTGATCCTCGGCAACCCAGGCCTGCAAGGGCGGCCTGCCAGCGTGATCCTCAACGAAGTCACCGGTGGCAACCGCAGCCACTTGGGGGGCTACACCGAAGTGGCGGGGCATGCCGCGCGGGTGATCGTCGCCAATCCTCACGGCATCACCTGCAATGGCTGCGGGTTTATCAATACGCCGCGCGCGACGCTGACCACCGGCAAGCCCGTGATCGAAGGTGGGCGGCTGGATCACTTTCGCGTAGACGGCGGCGATATTGCGCTGGAGGGCGCCGGGCTCAATGCCCGCAATGTCAGCCAGTTCGATCTGATCACCCGCACGGCCAAGCTCAACGCGCAACTGCATGCCGACCAGCTCAACATTATCACCGGCCGTAACGATGTCAGTGCCGACACCTTGCAGGCCCGTGCCCATGCCGAAGATGGCCGGGACAAACCGCAACTGGCCATTGATGCCAGCGCCCTCGGCGGCATGTACGCCGGGACGATTCGCCTGGTGGGCACTGAGCAGGGCGTCGGCGTAAGGCTGGCGGGCGATATGGCCAGCACCGCCGGCGACATCGTGATCAATGCCAATGGCGGCTTGAGCCTGTCCCACACCACCAGCGTCGGCGCCCTCACGGCCAAGGCCGCGTCGATTGACTTGCAAGGCCCGACCTTTGCGATGGCTGATATCGACCTGCAGGCCCAGGGCGATCTGGTGGTGCGGCAGACCCTGGCCAGCGCCGGGAATGTCAGCCTCGAAGGCAGTACGGTGAGCAACCAGGGCAAGGTCGTCAGCGGCATCCTGGAAGACCGGCGTATCGCGGGCAAACAGCTGAGCATCAAGGCCCAGCGCCTGGATAACCCGGGTGAACTCAATGCCAGTGGCCACCTGGAAATCACCAGCGGCAGCCTCGATAACAGCGGCCAGATCGCCGCCGACAGCGCCAGGATCGAAGCCCGCCAGGACCTGAGAAACACTGGCCAGGTGGTCACCGCCGGCCAACTTGAAATTGCCGCCGGACAGGCCATCAACCATGCCGGGACGCTGCATGCCGAAGGCGATTTGAGCCTGGTCGCCGACAGCGTCGACAACAGCGGCAAGATCGTGGGGGCAGGCACTGCGCTGAGTATTGCGGCCGGCACGTTCACCAACGCGGGCGAACTGCTCGGCGACAACCACCTGCACCTGCAGGTCGATGGCGACCTGAACAACAGCGGCCTGATCGCCGCCAAAGGCGATGCCCATATCAGCGCATCAAACCTTACCCAAGACCACGGCCAGATTCTCAGCGGCCAAGACATCCAACTGCGCGTGCGCGATGTACTGCATAACCTCGGCGTGCTCAGCGCAGCGCGGCATATGCAGATCAATGCGGCTCAACTGAATAACCCCGGCACGCTCGGCAGCCAAGGCAACCTCCTGCTCACTGCCAACGTCACCAACAGCGGCCTGCTGTTCAGCGGCGGCGACCTGCATGTGCGTGGCGAGCATTTCAGCAATCTTGAAGGTGACCTCTACAGCGTCGGTGACTTCAGTTTCGCCGGCACGCGCTTCAGCAACCTCTCCGGCAGCGTGGAAACCGAAGGCAACCTGCACATCAACGCCCGCGAGTTTGAAAACGCCCGCACCCACCTTGTCCTCGAACGCGAGCTGGTCGGCGGCAGTATCCAATGGGTCTGCGGCCAGCACTGCCACGGCAACGACAGCTACAAGCGCGGCACTATCTACATCAGCGAAATCTGGCGCGAAACCGCCGCGCCCAACTCCACCAGGGCGGCGCGACTGGTGGCCGGCAAAGACCTGCGCATCGACGCGCAGACCCTGGAGAACCGCTACAGCCTGCTCGCCGCCAATGGCGACGTGCACCTTTCCGCCAACCGCCTTATCAACCAGGGCGCGGCCTCCCAGACCGGCATCTCCAGCACCATCATCGGCACCCCCGGTCGCATCGATAAAGCCCTGTGGGACCAGATGGAATTCCACGACCTGCCGGCCTTCAATAACGCACCCTTCGACCCCGTGCGTTTTGCCGAACTCAAGGCCCGCTCGACCGGAGAGGGGTTCAGCAACCCCGGCACCCTCACCACCTGGCGCGAGGATGGCCGCGAAGTCTATGCCGCCACGCTGCAAGCCGGCGGCCGCCTCAACCTGCAGGCCACCGAGTACCTGCAAAACGGCACCCTGCGGGAAAACACCCTGGCGCAACTGACCGGCGACATTGGCCACAACCCCAACGACCTCGAACTTAGCCCGGATCGCCTCAGCGATGACCTGACCCAACCGCCGGAATTCCAACTCCCCAGCGGTAAATACGGGCTGTTTATCCCCAGCAAGAATCCGGGCAGCCCCTACCTGATTGAAACCAATCCTCTATTCACCCACCTGGCCAACTTCCTCAGTTCCCAGTACTTGCTCGACAAGATCGGCTACAGCACCGACGTGGCCTGGCGACGCCTGGGCGACGGCTACTACGAAAGCCGCCTGATCCGTGACGCCGTGCTGGCGAAGACCGGGCAACGCTTCCTCGCCGGGCTGGAGAGCGACGAGGAACAGTTCCGCTACCTGATGGACAACGGCCTCAGCGCCCGCGACAGCCTGCAATTGAGCGTCGGCGTCGGCCTCACCGCGCAGCAGGTGGCGGCCCTGACCCACGACATCGTATGGATGGAAAAACGCCAGGTGCAGGGTGAAGACGTGCTGGTGCCGGTGCTGTACCTGGCGACGGTCGACGCCAATAACCTGCGCGGGGGCAGCCTGGTGCAAGGCCGGGACATCAACCTGGTCAGCGGTGGCGACATCGTCAATGTCGGTACCTTGAAAGCGGCACAGGAGCTGACCGCCATCGCCGACGGCCGCCTGCTCAATGGCGGTACGCTCAGCGCCGGTGAACGCATCAGCCTGCTGGCCACCGACAGTATCCGCAACGCGATGGCCGGCGAGATCCGTGGCAGCCATATCGAACTTACCAGCGTCACCGGCGACATCGTCAACGACCGCACCGCCCATGCCAAGCACCAGGGGGACGGCACCCTTGTCACCCATCTCGACCAGGCGGGCCAGATCAGCGCCGCACAGCGGCTCACGCTCAACGCCGGGCGCGACATCACCAACCGAGGCGACATCAACAGCGCTGGCGATGCCAGCCTGAGCGCCGGGCGCGACATCAACCTCATCGCCGTCACCGACACCCAACAGGTACGCACCACGGAAAACGGCGGCCACCGGGTCACCCAACACAGCCGCACCGAACAGCTTGGCGCCAATCTCAACGCCGGCGGCAGCCTGAGCCTGCATGCCGGGCGCGACATCACCCTATTGGCCAGCCACGCCAACGCCGGCAAAGACCTGACCGTCGCCGCCGGTGGCAACCTTCACCTGTTGGCCGCCGCCAACGAAACCGATCACGCGGTCAACAGCAAACGCGGCGGCGCCAAGGTGCATGAGCAAACTACCCAGGTGCGTCACGTGGGCAGCCAGCTCACCGCCGGCGGCAAACTGAACGCCAGCGCGGGGCAAGACATCGTGCTGCACGCCAGCCAGGTCAGCAGCGGCAAGGATGCGTATCTGGTGGCGGGTGGGCAGTTGCAACTGCTGAGTGCCAATGACAGCGACTACAGCCTGTATGACTACAAGAAAAAAGGCAGCTTCGGCGCCCTCAAGACCCAACGCGACGAAGTCACCGACGTGCGTGCGGTGGGCAGCCAGATCACCACAGGCGGCAACCTCGACCTGATCAGCGGCGGCGCTCAGTTGTATCAAGGGGCAAGGCTGGAAAGCGCGGCGGATATCGCCATCACCAGTGGTGGGGCGGTGACCTTCGAAGCGGTGAAAGACCTGCATCAGGAGAGCCACGAGAAGACCAACAACAACGCATTCTGGGTGGCATCCAAGGGCAAGGGCAGCACTGACGAAACGCTGCGCCAGAGCCAGTTGGTTGCCGGGGGCACCATTGCGATCCAGGCCGTCGACGGTTTGCAGATCGACATCAAGCAGGTCAATCAGCAGAGCGTCAGCCAGTCCATTGATGCGATGGTCAAGGCCGACCCGCAATTGGCTTGGCTCAAGGATGCAGAACAGCGCGGGGATGTGGACTGGCGCCAGGTCAGGGAGGTCCACGACAGCTTCAAGTACAGCCACTCCGGGCTGGGGCCGGCCTCGCAACTGATCATTGCCATCGTGATGTCGGCGGTCATCGGGCCCATGGCGACGGCCGCAGCAGGCGGCGGTGTCGGCGGCGCCATGGTCGGTGCGGTTGCGACCGGCGCCTCGACCAATGCCAGTGTCAGCGTGGTCAACAACCGGGGCAATCTCGGTGCCGTGTTCAAGGACGTGACGTCGTCCGATGCCCTGAAGGGCTACGGGGTTTCGGCGATCACTGCCGGCCTGACGGTGGGTTACTTCGACCCATGGACCGGAGCGCAGACCAATACCACCATCAGCAAAGTGGCCACCTCCGGCTCGCTGGGCACCTGGAGCGGCGTCGGCCAATTCGCGGCCAACCAGGCGCTGCAGAACGGCACCTCTGTGTTGCTGAACAAAGCCCTGGGGCAGGGCGGCAGTGTCAGTGACGCGCTGAAAAATGCCTTGTTCAACACCTTGGCGGCGGCCAGTTTCAACCTGGTAGGGGACTACACGAAAAACGTCCTGGCGGACGGCTCGTTACCCAAGGTGGCGATCCACGCCATGGTCGGTGGCTTGCTGGCCGAAGCCACCGGCGGCGACTTCAAGACCGGCGCATTGGCGGCGGCGGCAAGCGAAGCACTGGTTGGCCACCTGGATACGTTGGTCAAAGGCAACGACACCCTGCTCACCATGAGTTCGCAGATCGTCGGCGTGCTGGCGGCTGCGGCACAAAGCGACACCGACGCCGCCAAGCTGGAGACCGGCAGCTGGGTGGCGAAGAACGCCACGCAATACAACTACCTGTCACACAACCAACTGGAACGGGCCGCCAAACAGATAGCCCGATGCACCGACGCCTCCTGTATCCAGGACGCCACGCGCAAATTCCAGGAACTGAGCCTCCAGCAGGACATTGACGCCATCGTCAGCTGCCAGGCCGACCCCAGCTCCTGCGCGGCAAGCTCCAAAGAAGTCGCCAACACCCTGGCGGACCTGAATGCCATCCGCGACATCGCCGACTACGCCTCGCCCGATGCACGGGAGGCGGTACAGAGCCTGATCAACGGCAATTACGAATTTCAGGAAATGCTGGCGACCGCCACGACCGAGCACTCGGTGGGCGCGATGGTCGAGTCGCTCAAGTCGAAGTGGGCACTGAGCGATGCCCAGGCGCAGGACATTGCGGACAACCTGAAGATCGCGCTGGCGGTTGGGGTGGGGACTGCGGCGGGGGTGGTGGCTTATAGGCGGGCTGTGGCGGGTGTGGGGGCGAAAGGTGAAGCTGCTGGGTTACTACCAAAGCCTGGAAGCACATCTCTACCCGTCAATAGCTTCGGGGCTGATGCCGATTTTAAGGTGGACTCGAACCAGCTAGGTACAAAACTCGGTAAACATGTTAAAGACTATGGTGGGAATGCGGCCAATTCAGCCGATCGGAAAATGGTGCTTGATCAAATTAATGATATTGGGAATAACCCAGATAAAGTTATCCCTGGAACTTTTTCCGGACAAGGAACAAATGGTACGCGTGGAGATGTATTCTTCAGGATCAAAGGTAATGATGTTGTTGTTACCAAGCCTGACGGAACGTTTGTGACTATCTTGAAAGATGGGGTGACTCAGAATACATCTGTAAAAAGTGCTTTGAAGGGGGGTGTAAGGTAATGAGTCTTTCATGTCTTATGAATGCTTGGTTAGTGAGGGCGTTAGGACGTAAGCTGCTTTCAGTAAATGCATTGCTTCATGTGTTCGAGTCTTATAGAGGCTCGATTCCTCAAGAGGTTTCTCTTCGATTTGAAGATTTGGAGAGTGGGAGGCTATATTGCGGGAGTGATGGTGTGTCGCTATGTTTTTCTGAAACGACTATTGCTGAATGCGATTTGGGTGAGTACGGAAAATTGATTGATTTTTGTGTTTCTAGTGGAGGTTATTTTTTTGATGTTGTCGGGCTTAGATTGCTTTCGGTCTCGGCTATAAAGTCCTCGGTAGAACGTAAAGTGATAGGCGTTTTGTTGTTGTTTGAATATGACTCGTTTCTATCAATTTTGAATTTAGGGGATGAGCTCTTTTTTTGTGATAGGGTGCCAGATGAAATAATTGCCAGCGAAGGGTTGACGTTTGTTTTGTTGGGCGGAAAAGGGGGGGAGGAAAACGGGGTCAGACCCTGAGGGACTGCAATCGACTAACCTCAATAAAGATCTGGGATCAAAAAATGGTGAGGGGTGCTTACCCTATGAGGCAAGTAAGATTGGTGTAGAACAGGCTAAGGCAATGGTTAAGGTAACTCTATAGATCGCTACATTTGTGAGCCCATTAATCCCCAGTTCAACCGTTCGAGGTAATTACGATCTTGTCCATGTACAAAGCTCCAAGACTAATAACACTGCAAGCTTAAGGGTGCTGCCGGACGGAAAATAGGAGTTTGATACACTAATTCCAGAGAAGTCATCGAAGTTTTAAGTCGGGAGGTTAGAGTCAATGCTGATTAATGAGGTTTTGTGCGATATCAGATTTCGTTCTTTTTTTATGAGTGAAGATTTGGTTTGTGAGTTTTTGGCGCTGTTTTTTAAACTGTCTATCACAGGGTGGGTGTCGCTAACGATTAGCGAGGGGGTATCGAAGTTTAAAGTGCTCAATTCAGAGCCAATGTTGCTCGAGTTGTCAGAGATTGGTGATGATTTCGCCTACCCGATTAGGTCCTTAAATGGTCTAGATAAGTTTTTAGGGGAGAAGATTTTAGCCGTGTACGAATACAGAATTGAGAGCGTCGATGAAGGTTGCGTTGGGGTATATCTGGATTTTGGCGGTTATGGACTTAGCCTTCTTGAGTCTAATGAATGCCTGTCGATTGTAGAGGGCGCGATGCAATATTTGGATGGCGAAATGTTTCTACGTGAAATAGAAGTTTAGCTGGTGGGTAAACCGAATCCAGCAGGTTTGATAAAAGTACAAAATTATCTGGAATGACTTATTTAATAGGCTGTTCCAGATAATTAGTGGCTTCATTTGCGGTAAGTGAATGCTTCCCATCGATTAACGTGTACGAGTAAACCTATGTGATTAATACATCGCAGCGAATCGCTGCGCTCTAAATAAAGTAAACAACAACAGCCGGGGCTTGAAGCCGGGTGCGCATTCTGCCCCTTTTCAACACCCCGCCAACTCAATCGGGAATCTTCCGTACTCAAGGATCTACCATGCTAAAAAAGCTATTCTCGCTAGTTGTCCTCGTCACAATACTGTCAATAACCGGCTGCGTCTCTTATACCGTCACCGGCCCGCTGGGCAAGCCGCTGCATGTTGCTGAGGCTAGTCATCCTCATGCCGCGCAGATCGCTGATGTTGCCATTGATATCCCTGGCACGGATGACGCCACGCGCACAGCCATCAGTCGTTCGCTCACTGCCCAGCTCAACGAGTACGTCAAGGCGGGGGGCTACTTCAAGACGGTGACGGAGTACCCCACGCGTTTGGGGGAAAGGGACGTGATGCTCAAGTTCACGATGACCTCTCTCAAGGGCCATCGCGCTCCGCACCCAGGTTATATACCCGGCGCGTTATTGACCCTGACGCTGTGGATCTGGGTGAACGGTCCGATCTATGTGGACAGTTTCGATTTGGCCGGGGATCTCGTGATTGTCGATCGCGACGGTAAACAACTGGCAGCGGCGAAGGACCAGATCAAGTTTGAGCACAATGTGGGCCTGTACGGGCGTGAGTATTGGTCGCCGGTGATGGGGGCCAAGAAGTTGAATGTATTGGTTTCAAGCCTGCTGGACAGCGCGACCGCGCGTTTGGCGCAAGTGCCACCCAAGGGAGAGTGAAGATGAAACGTTCTGTCAAATCCGTTGTGACCCTTGCTATCGTCTTGCTAGCGGGGTGCGTGTCCTATTCCCAGAACGAACTACCCGTTGTGCAGTCCTGGCCGCCAACGGCCCATACGCCGTTGCAAAAGCCAACGGTTGTTGTGCGAACCACGGTATTGAATCAGGTCAATGGAGGCCCGGCCAGTGCGGCGACGGGGGCGATGGCGGTTGCCAGTGAGACGGCGGTGGCAGAGGGTTTTCGACAGTCCGAGCGCTTTGCGCGGGTCAGTACCGATAAGCTCGAGTCGGACATCTATGCCGAAGCCACCTTGTATAACAACGAACAGTTCAGCCTGGCGTCGGCATTCATCACCGGGGTGACGTTTTTCATCATCCCTTCGACGGCGAAAAACACCTTCACCCTGGAGACTGTGTTCAAGAGCAAGGACGGCAAGGAATTGGGACGCGTGCGCAAGAGCGAGTCGGTACGTACCTGGATGCATGCGGTGTTGATCGTCGCCATTCCTTTCCAGAAGAACACGCAGGACGTGGTGCATGCCTTGACCCGCAGTACCCTGGAAGAAGCGGTGCAACGCCGATTGTTGTAATGCGCGGTCAAGTCAGTTCAACCCGAACGTCGATCAGCCGTGACCGGCGTTCAGCTTCCTATCGAGCCGTAGGAATTGCTCCCTGCAATATGTAGGTCATTTCGTTTTATGCTTTTCCAGCCCTCCCAGACACCTGCTGTTTCATGCCTGCGCTGTTTTATAGTTCACGGAGCAATCCACCACGGCAGGGAGCCGCCCCCTCATGCATACCCGGAAAAAATCCCCCCGGCGCCACACCCCACCACAACCCCCGACCCTTCATTCCGGCCAGCGCCTGCGTCTGGTGCTCAACACCTACGGCATCCCGCCCACGGCCTTTGCCGAATGGATGCACGTCAGCCCGCAGTGCCTCAACAATTGGTTTTCACGGGGGCTGCCAGTGGATCGCGTGGAAAAGCTGGCGACAACCTTGAGCGTCAGCAAAGTGTGGCTTGAGACCGGCGAGCGCGGATGATGACAGTGGTGGGGCGGTCAAAGGGCCGCCTCTATTTCAAGGGTCCCACCACCTGCCGGTATTTTTCCACCCCCTGCGGTGTCTGCCGCACCAGGCTGATCTCCAGTCCCAACGGGTCTTCGCGGCGATTGCCGCTCAGTTGCCGCCAGCCTTTTTCCGCTTCCCATACGCGTACCTGCAGGTCACTGACGCCGGTCAGTACCACCACGCCGTCCTTTGCCGCCGGCAGGGGGTAGCGGTCCCGTGCGGGGGCGGCGGCGCGGTAGAGTGCGTCGCCCTTGAGCCACCAACGTACCCGTTGCAGGCCGTCGCCTGCCATTGGGGCGCTGCGGATCACGTCGAGGCGAAAGCCCTTGCTGTCGGAGCTGCGCACGGTCACGGCGGCCAATCCCTCCGTTTGTGTGGCTTCAGGGGGCGTCAGTTCGACGCTGGCACGCAGGCTGATATCCCGTTGCATCTGGTTCAGCGCGCGCAGCAACACTTCGGTCTGTTCGGTGCTTGCCTGCAAATGCTGATCGGCGCGGGTGACGCTGTCCAGCCCGCGCCAGGCGATCAGGCTGACCACGGCCATGAGCATGATCGCCACCATCACTTCGATCAGCGTGAAGCCTTGCTGTGACGGCTTCATGGTTGACTCACTACGCGCATCAACCCGGCGGCGTCGCGTTGCAGGCTGACGCTGTGTTGGCCGTCGGACAGCACCATGCGCAGCGGTGGGTTGATCCATTCAGCGTTGAGCACCAGGGTTTGCCGGGGCTCGAGACTGATCTGCATCGGCGTGCTTTCCCACAGGCGTGGGCGCAACGGGTCGTCGTTTTCAAAGGTATCGAGGCCCTGGCCGTCGTCCCGCTGGCGGTTGAAGCGAAACCCCTTGGCATCCGCGCGCCAGGTGATGGGGCGGCCGTCGGCGTGGGCTTCGGCCTGGGCGACTTGCAGCAGTTGGCTCAGGCGTTCGGCGTCTTTGCGCAACAGGTGCAGCGGATCGGGCTTGATGGTGAGGCTGATGGCGGCGCTGGCGATGCCGATGATCACCAGCACCACCATCAGCTCGATCAGGGTGAAGCCTTGCTGTTTCATCGCGGGCTACCTGGAGAACTGGGGAGTGTGTGAAATAAAAGCGTGCGAATTGACCTGTAGGCTGGTGCGACGGACAAACAGGAGGTCCTCCCCATGACATTTGCCCCTCGTTTCACCCTGGCCCACGGCGTGCAGGCGCTGGGTGTGCTGGGTGCCCTGGCGGGCGTGGCGGTATGGACGCCGCTGCTGCTCACCAGCGCCGAATCCCACACGCCGCAAGCCACGCCCCAGGCACTGGCGGCGCGCAGCGATAACCCGGCGCTGCAATGGTTTTCCAATGCGCCGACAGCGCTGCAAGTCAAAGTCACTGGCGTGTTGGCAGGTGCCCGTGGTGCGGTGGCGATCCTGAGTCTCAACGATGGCCCGCCGCGCAGCTTTCTAGTGGGTGAACGCCTCAGCCCCGGTGTGCGGCTGACGGCCATTGAAGGCGACGGGGTGGAGATCGAGCGCGGCGGCGAGAAGCAGCGCGTCAACCTCGACAAGTTGCCGCCGGGGCCTGCGTTGCCGCTGCTCACTCGGCCATGACCTGGGTGTCCAGCCGCGCCAGGGGCGGCGCTTCGCGGCTGGCGTCGAGCACTTGCAGGTTGACCTGGAACAGACGGCCGTCGGCGTTGATGGTTTGTTCGCAGCGCAGTTTCAGGCGGCCTTGATCGCAGGTGAATGTCTTCTTGCCGCTGCGCAGGTGGCCTTCCAGGCGCAGTTCGGCGAGGCGACTCTGCGCCGCCAGCAACGCGATGGATTTGTCCCGCAGCAGGCCGTTGCTCTGGGTCATCAACCCGGCCACGCGCACGGCGGCGGCCATGGCCACGGCGATGATCGCCAGCGCCACCAGCACTTCGATCAGGGTGAAACCTTGCTCCTTGCGACGGCCGTACATGGCGCTCTCAAAGCCGGGAAACAGGCCCGCAGACTAGCGCCGGGAGTTGACCGATTGGCGACTGAAACTCCCGAGGAATTTCAATACGACTGACATGTGTTCTTGCAACACTGCGCCACGAACTGCACTCAAGCCAAGGAATGTCGAGATGGATATCGCGCGCCTAACGTCCCCATTGCCAGGCCCTCACAGGCAGCGTGGCTTCACCTTGATCGAGATCATGGTGGTGGTGGTCATCCTCGGGATCCTCGCCGCAATGGTGGTGCCCAAGGTGCTTGACCGGCCGGACCAGGCGCGGGCCACGGCGGCCAGGCAGGACATCGGCGGGTTGATGCAGGCGCTGAAACTCTATCGCCTCGACCACGGCACTTACCCGAGCATGAACCAGGGCCTCAAGGTGTTGGTGGAACGCCCGGCCGACGCCAAGAACAGCAACTGGCGCGCCTACCTGGATCGCCTGCCCAACGACCCCTGGGGCCACCCGTATCACTACCTCAACCCGGGCGCCAATGGTGAGGTGGATGTGTTTTCCCTCGGCGCCGACGGCCAACCGGATGGCGATGGCGTGAATGCCGATATCGGCTCCTGGCAGCTCTAAGGCCCGCCATGAAACGGTGTTCGCCCCCAGTGGCGAAGCAGCGCGGCATGGCGATTATCAGCGCCTTGCTGATCGCAGCGGTGGTGGCGGTATTGGCCGGCGCCATGCTCACGCGCCAGACCGTATTTACCCGCAGCCTCGAAGCCGAGCAGTTGCGCATCCAGGGCCAATGGTTGTTGCAGGGCGGCCTGGAGCGCAGCCGGCAGATGCTCTGGGACGCTCGCCAGAAGGACGTGCTGACCCGTCTCGACCAACCCTGGGCGCGTGCCCAAGGGGGGGCCTTCGAGGGGCGGATCGAGGACGAACAGGGCAAGTTCAACCTGCGCAACCTGGTCAACCGCCAGCAGGTGGACACCGAGCAATTGCAGAGTTTTGAACGGCTGTGCCGCCTGATCGGCGTCGACCCTGCGGTAAGTCAACGCATCAGTCGGCGGGTGATTGCCTCTTATGAGCCGCCCGCCAGATCCCCGATGCTGCGCAGCCTGGATGAGCTGAGCGGGATCGAAGGCCTTGATCCCCTGGTGTTGCAGCGCATGCAGGCCTATATCAGCGTGCTGCCCGGCCCGACCTGGGTCAACGGCAACACCGCCAGCGCCGAAGTGCTCAGTGCGGTGGTGCCCCAGCTCAGTCTGTCCCAGGCCCGAGGGCTGGTGGCCGAGCGTGACAGCGGGCAGTGGTTTATCAACCGGGGTGATTTCGTCAACCGCCTGCACTTGCCGCAAGTGGCGGTGGATTCGGTGCAGGTGGGCATCACCAGCGAGTGGTTCCGCGTGCGGGGCCAGGCGCGGCGCGAGCAGCGGCGGGTCAGCCTCGACGCCTTGTTGCACCGCCCCGAAGACCGGCAGCCCCGGGTGACCTGGGCGCGGGTGGGCGTATGAAACGCTTGCGCATTGGCTTGCCGCCACTGGATCAATTGAGCGCGCAGAGCCAGGTCCGGTTTGCCTGGGTGGAGCGTGGCGTGGTCATTGAAGAGGGCGACGCCAGCCTGGCGCAGTTGGGCCAGTCACGCCAGGCAGCGGACTGTTTCCTGCATCCGCGGGACAGCCTGCTGACCAGCCTGGAACTGCCGCCATTGCCGGCGGCGAAGACCGCCGCCGCCGTGGCCTGTGCCGCACAAGCGTTGATCCTCGGCCCGGTTGAACAGATGCAGGTGGCCCACGGCCCGCGTGAAAGCGATGGGCGCGTGCAGGTGGCCTGGGTGCCCAAGGCCGGGCTGGAGCGGTTGGCGCAGTTGCCGCTCAAGCTGCGCGGCCTGTACCCGGCACCCTATGCGTTGCCGGTGGGCGCCGCTGCGTTGGATGACGGCTACCTGCTGACCCGTGACAGCCTGCAACAAGGCACGGTGCACCCGCTGGGTTTGCAGGCGCTGGACCTGCCATTGGTGGCAGCGGCGCAGCGTTGGAGTGGGCCGGTGCCCACATGGGGGTTGCAGGGTCGCCTCACACAGCCCTCGACCGGCGGATGGGGCAGGGCACTGGCCTGCGTGGCGCTGGCCATCGCCATCTGGACCCTGGGCCTCAACCTGTATGCCGCGCGTCAGGTGGAGCAAGGCCAGCGACTCAAGGCACTGATGAGCCAGCAGGTGCGCCAGGCGTTTCCGGCGTTGCCGGTGGTGCTCAACCCCTTGCAACAGGCCCGCCAGCAATTGGCCGCACGCCAGACCGGCGCGGCCGCCGACCCGGGCCAACGCTTCCCCGGCCTGCTGCAACTGGTGGGCAGCAACCTGCCGTTCATGGTCGGCAGTGTCGACAACCTGACGTTTGAACAGGGACGCTTGCGTGTCGAGCTGCTCGCCGACAGCCGTCACCCGACCGCCGAAGGTGAATGGCAGGCGGCGTTGGCCCAGGCCGGTTTCACCGCCAGCCGCGATGGCCAGGCCTGGACCATTGCTCCCGCGCAAGCCGCAGAAAAAGCCGGAGCTGGCGATGAATAAAGTCCAGCGACTGCGCAGCCAGGCCCGGGTGTTCTGGAGCGGCCTGGCCCTGCACGAAAAGCGCATGCTCGGCGGCGCCGGCCTGGTCCTGGCCAGCCTGTTGACCTGGCTGGTGCTGGTGCAACCCGCGTTGAAGAAGATCGATTACTGGCAGACCGAAACCCCCAAGCTGCGCGCTCAGGCCGCCGCCTTGCAAGTGTTGTTGCAGGACGTCGCCGCGCCCAGTCCGGGCGACGAAGCCGCGCTGCGCCAGGCCCTGGACAGTGCCGGTCTGCAGGGGCATTACCAGTTGCAGGCGCTCGAACCCACTGGGTGGCGCCTGACCTTGGACAACGCCCCGGCCGATGCGGTGGTGGGCTGGCTGCTGGGCAATGCCCGTTCGTTTTCCCTGGAGGTGTCCGAGGCGCATTTGCAGCGCGTGCTCGATACCGTCGACAACTCGGCCGGCACTGTGTCCGGGACCGTTCGCATGGATCAGGCGCTTGGCGCTAAGGAAGCTTCATGAAGTGGTCAGTCCCCCCTTTCCGTATGGTCGCGCCGTTGCTGGTGCTGGCCCTGAGTGCGTGCAGCAACCAGGACGCGTCCAAGCCGCTGCTGGTGGACAGCGAACTCGGCCAGCCCCTGGCGGACACCCGTCGCAGTGGCGAGACCGTTCTCGACCGCCAGAGCCAACCCGCCCCCAAAGCGCCGGTACAGCACCGCGTCACCAACAGTGCTCGCGGCCATGCCCCGGCAACCGTCAACGCCCGCAACCCGCTGGGTGACCAACCGGTGCAGCTCAACTTTGTCGACGCCGACATCCAGGCCGTGGTGCGCGCACTCTCCCGCGCCACCGGCCAACAATTCCTGGTCGACCCGCGTGTGAAGGGCAACCTCACCCTGGTCAGCGAAGGCCAGGTGCCGGCGCATCAGGCCTACGACATGCTGCTGGCGGCGTTGCGCATGCAGGGCTTCAGCGTGGTCGATGTGGGCGGCGTCGCCCAGGTGGTGCCCGAGGCCGATGCCAAGCTGCTCGGCGGGCCGATCTACAGCGCTGGCAGCAGTGGCATGCAGACCCGCACCTTCCGTCTGCAATACGAAAACGCCGTCAACCTGATCCCGGTGCTGCGCCCCATCGTGTCGCCGAACAACCCGATCAATGCCTACCCCGGCAACAACAGCATCGTCATCACCGACTACGCGGAAAACCTGGCGCGGGTGGCGCAGATCATCAACGGTATCGACACCCCCAGTGCCATCGACACCGATGTGGTGATGGTGCAGAACGGCATCGCCGTGGACATCGCCGCCATGGTCTCCGAGCTGCTGGACACCCAGGGCGCCGACCAGACCCAGAAAATCAACGTGGTCGGCGACCCGCGCTCCAACTCGATCATCATCCGCTCCGGCAGCCCGGAGCGCACGGAACTGGCGCGCAACCTCATCTATAAACTCGACAACGCCCAGAGCAACCCCAGCAATATGCACGTGGTGTACCTGCGCAACGCCCAGGCGGGCAAGTTGGCCCAGTCACTGCGCGGCTTGCTCACCGGCGAGAGCGATTCCGGCGTGAGCGACGATGCCCGGGGCAAGCTCAGCGCCATGGGCGGCAATGGCAAGAACACCGCCCAAGGCGCGAGCAATGCGCAAAACAGCAGCGGCACGACCACCGGCAGCGGCGTGCAGTCGGGTTATGGCCAGGCCACCGGCTCGACCACCGGCACCAACGGCACCCCCAAGGACCAGGACACCGCGTTCAGTGCCGGCGGCGTGACGATCCAGGCCGACGCCACCACCAACACCCTGCTGATCTCCGCGCCGGACCCGTTGTACCGCAACCTGCGCGAAGTCATCGACATGCTCGACCAGCGCCGTGCCCAGGTGGTGATCGAAAGCCTGATCGTGGAAGTCGGCGAGGACGATGCCACCGAGTTTGGCGTGCAGTGGCAGGCCGGCAACCTGGGGGGCAAGGGTGGGTTTGGTGGCGTGAACCTCGGCGGTAGCGGCGTGAATGGTAAGCCCAATAGCCCCACCAGTATTGATGTGCTGCCCAAGGGGCTGAATGTGGGGGTGGTCAACGGCACGGTTGATATTCCCGGCATCGGCAAGGTGCTCGACCTCAAGGTGTTGGCCCGTGCGTTGAAGAGCAAGGGCGGCACCAACATATTGTCCACGCCCAACCTGCTGACCCTGGACAACGAAGCGGCGAGCATTTTCGTGGGCCAGACCATTCCGTTTGTCACCGGCAGTTATGTGACCGGCGGCGGGGGCACCAGCAACAACCCGTTCCAGACCGTGCAGCGTGAAGAGGTGGGGCTCAAGTTGAACGTGCGGCCGCAGATTTCCGAAGGCGGCACCGTGAAGCTGGATATCTACCAGGAGGTCAGCACCGTGGATGCGCGGGCGTCGGTGGAGGCGGGTACGGTGACCAACAAGCGCGCGATCGATACCAGTATTTTGCTGGATGACGGGCAAATCATGGTGCTCGGTGGGTTGCTGCAGGATGGGTATAGCCAGAGCAATGATGCGGTGCCGTGGTTATCGGATATTCCGGGGTTGGGGGCGTTGTTTCGCAATGAGAAGCGCAGTGTGAACAAGACTAACCTGATGGTGTTTTTGCGGCCCTACATTATTCGGGACAGTGGGGCGGGGCGCAGTATTACGTTGAATCGGTATGAGTTTATGCGCAGGGCGCAAGGGGGGTTGCAGCCGGAGCACAGTTGGGCGATGCCGGATGTGCAGGCGCCGCAGTTGCCTTCTGTGGACAAGGCGATTCCTGGTTCTGGGGGGAGACGGTGATTGAGTACATATCCGTTGCTGCGGTAACGGCGGCTTATGGTTCCGCTCTTACAGCGGGTCACTTTTGGAAGGACCCAAAAGTAACCAAAAGGTCCTCGCCCCACCACTCGGCACCTCGCCTAGGCTCGGTGTGCCGTAACGAAGGCTTGAATCCGTGGGCCGCCGCAATGGGCCATCCATGGCCCAGTGCGGCTAACCCGGCGTCCTGCCGGGTTACCCACGGATTCAAGCCTGCGTTCGGCCAGCGTGGTTTTACGGGGCGCCGAAGAGCAAGATCAAGAGCGACTCGCTGCGCATCGTGGATACGTTTTTTGTTCTGTGTCGCCGCCTTACTGTGGCGAGCGGGCTTGCCCCGCGTTGGGCTGCGAAGCAGCCCTAATACCAGTGAGCGCGCCGTGTGCATTCTGGTTTCCCACGTCATCGTTAACAACCATCGCGGGCAAGCCCGGCTCAGGGGGAACGCGCACGCCTCAACGATCCGGTCGGCTACCAGGCCGCCGCGCTTTGCTTTTGATTTTGATCTGAGGCGCCCCGTCAAACACGCTGGCCGGAATTCGGCAGGGATTTGGGGGGTAAACCGGCAGGGATGCCGGTTTAGCCGCCCCGCGCCATGGATGGCGCGTGGCGGCGGCCCCCCAAATCACTGTCGGATTACGGGCACACCGAGCCTGAGCGAGGTGCCGAGTGTTGGGGCAAGAGCGTTTTGCTTACTTTTGCGCTCTTCAAAAGTGAGCCGCCGTAAGGGCGGAACCATAAGCCGCCGTTACCCAAAAAACGGATATGTACACCTAAAAACAGGTCCAACCCAATGAGCCTATTGCCCTACGCCTGGGCCAAATCCCAACGCATTCTCCTGCGCCCCACCGAAGCAGGCCACCTGCTGACGGTCTGCCCCTCGACCCCCGGCTGGTCCATCAGCGAAGTCCACCGCCAATTCGGCCAAACCCACCTCGAACAGGTCCGCGACGACGAACTCGACGGCCTGCTCACCAGCGCGTACGCCGACACCGGCAGCGCCGCTGCCGTCGTCGGCGCCGCCGAAAACGAGGTCGACCTCGACCGCCTGATGCAAGACATGCCCGAAATCACCGACCTGCTGGACACCCAGGACGGCGCCCCGGTAATCCGCATGATCAACGCCTTGCTCACCCAGGCTGCCCGCGACGAAGCCAGCGACATCCACATCGAGCCCTACGAAACCCATTCCGTGGTGCGCTACCGTGTCGACGGCACCCTGCGTGACGTGGTCTCGCCACGCAAGGCACTGCATGGCGCGCTGGTCTCGCGGATCAAGATCATGGCCCAACTCGATATCGCCGAAAAACGCCTGCCCCAGGACGGCCGTATCGCCCTGCGCGTGGCCGGGCGGCCCATCGATATTCGCGTGTCCACGGTGCCCACCGGCCATGGCGAAAGGGTGGTCATGCGCCTGCTGGACAAACAGGCCGGGCGCCTGCAGTTGGAAACCCTGGGCATGGAGCCGCAGCTGCTGGCGCGCCTGGATACGCTGATCCGCCAGCCCCACGGCATCGTGCTGGTCACCGGGCCCACCGGCAGTGGCAAGACCACCAGCCTGTACGCCGCCCTGGCGCGGCTGGATGCGAGCACCAGCAATATCCTCACCGTGGAAGACCCGGTGGAATACGACCTGCCGGGTATCAGCCAGATCCAGGTCAACGCCAAGATCGACATGACCTTCGGCCTGGCCCTGCGTGCGATCCTGCGCCAGGACCCGGACATCATCATGATCGGCGAAATCCGTGACCTGGAGACCGCACAAATCGCCGTGCAGGCTTCGCTCACCGGTCACCTGGTGCTGGCGACCCTGCACACCAACGATGCGGTGTCGGCGGTCAACCGCCTGATCGATATGGGCGTGGAGCCGTTCCTGCTGGCGTCGTCCCTGTTGGGGGTGTTGGCCCAGCGCCTGGTACGGCGCCTGTGCCCGCACTGCAAGCAGGAAGACCCCGCCGCGCCCGGCACCTGGCGCCCGGTCGGCTGCGCGCAATGCAACCAGGTCGGCTACAGCGGACGTACCGGGATCCATGAGTTGTTCTGTGTCGACGATGCGGTACGCAGCCTGATTCATGAGGGCGCCAACGAGCAGGACCTGCGCCTGGCCGCGCGCCGCGCCGGGATGTTGAGCATGCGTGAAGACGGTGAACGCTGGGTGCGCAGCGGTGCCACCGCCCCCGAAGAAATCCTGCGTGTGACACGGGACGCCTGATGAATCGCTATCGCTATGAAGCCGCCGATAGCAGCGGCAAAGTCGAGGCCGGGCATGTGGAGGCCGACAGCCAGAGCGCAGCCTTTGCCAACCTGCGCAGTCGCGGTTTGACCGCGTTGCTGGTGCAGATCGAAGGCAATCAGCAGGCCGCGACGGGCAGCAGCCTGTTCAGCGCCAAACTGTCGGACAACGACCTGGCCTGGGCCACGCGGCAACTGGCGAGCCTGCTGGGTGCGAGCCTGCCGTTGGAAGCCGCGCTGAGTGCCACGGTGGAGCAGGCCGAGAAAAAGCATATCGCCCAGACCCTGGCCGCCGTGCGCGCCGATGTGCGGGGCGGCATGCGCCTGGCGGATGCGTTGGCGGCGCGACCTCGGGATTTTCCGTCGATCTACCGCGCGCTGATTGCGGCGGGGGAGGAGTCCGGTGACCTGGCCCAGGTGATGGAGCGTTTGGCCGACTACATCGAGGAGCGCAACAACCTGCGTGGCAAAATCCTCACCGCGTTTATCTACCCCGGTGTGGTGGGGCTGGTGTCCATCGGCATTGTGATTTTCTTGCTGAGCTACGTGGTGCCCCAGGTGGTCAGCGCGTTCTCCCAGGCCCGCCAGGACCTGCCGGGGCTGACCCTGGCGATGCTCAACGCAAGTGACTTCATCCGCGCCTGGGGCTGGCTGTGTCTTGCCGGGATCGTCGGTGGTTTCTGGAGCTGGCGCCTGTACCTGCGCAATTCCGTGGCGCGCTTGAATTGGCACAGTCGCGTACTGCGTTTGCCGCTGATCGGGCGCTTCGTGCTGGGCCTGAACACGGCACGATTCGCCTCGACCCTGGCGATTCTCGGCGGTGCCGGGGTGCCGTTGCTGCGTGCCCTGGAGGCCGCGCGGCAAACCTTGTCCAACGACCGGCTCGACCAGTGCGTCAGCGATGCCACCGCCAAGGTGCGCGAGGGCGTCAACCTGGCCCCGGCGCTGGCGGTGGAAAAGGTCTTCCCGCCGGTGCTGATCCACCTGATCGCCAGCGGCGAGAAAACCGGCTCGCTGCCGCCCATGCTGGAGCGCGCGGCGCAGACACTGTCGCGGGATATCGAACGGCGTGCCATGGGCATGACCGCGTTGCTGGAGCCGCTGATGATCGTGGTGATGGGGGCCGTGGTGCTGGTGATCGTCATGGCGGTGTTGCTGCCGATCATCGAGATCAACCAACTGGTCACCTGACCGCACCTGCTCCCGTCCAACCTCGGGTTCCTCGTTCCGTCACATTCCGACAGCCCATGCCGCCTCCAGCCATACGCGCTGAAACCTGACTGTCACCTGCGCCCAAAGCGCTCGGAATCATGACCGGAACACCCGAGAATCTTTTTAAAAATCAAGGTGTTCCTCCCGAGGTTTTTTCCTATAAACGTCATCGGAAACTGCGAATTTCTGTCCCATGGTTTTAACCCCTGGCCACCCCCCTGAACACGGCTCGGGACCGAAGCCATGGCGTCATGCAAGAGCCCTCTACCCCAAACGTACAAACACGACGAAAGGAGATTCTTCATGTTTAAGCGCAACGTTCTCGCGGTATCCATGACCCTCGCTGCACTGTGCTCGGCCCAGGCTGCAATGGCTGACATCAACGGCGGCGGCGCAACCCTGCCACAAGCGCTGTACCAGACGTCTGGCGTGTTGACCGCAGGTTTTGCCCCGTACATCGGTGTGGGCAGCGGCAATGGCAAGGCAGCTTTCCTGACCAACGACTACACCAAGTTGAAGGCTGGCGTTTCCAACCTGAACGTGCACTGGGCGGGCAGCGATTCCAAGCTGAGCGCTACTGAACTGTCGACGTATGCGTCGGCCAAGCAACCTGCCTGGGGCAAGCTGATCCAAGTGCCATCGGTGGGTACTTCGGTTGCCATCCCGTTCAACAAAAGCGGGACTGCGGCCGTTGACTTGAGCATCAACGAGCTGTGCGGTGTGTTCTCCGGCCGTATCGCCGACTGGAGCGGTATCACAGGTTCGGGTCGCAGTGGCGCCATCAAAGTGGTTTACCGCAGCGAAAGCAGTGGCACCACCGAACTGTTCACGCGCTTCCTGAATGCCAAGTGCGCTGAAACCGGCACCTTCAATGTCACCACCACCTTCGGCACCAGCTACACCGGTGGTTTGCCTGCCGGCGCGGTTTCCGCAACTGGCAGCCAAGGCGTGATGACCACCCTGGCCGGTACCGACGGCGGTATCACCTATATGAGCCCTGACTTCGCCGCCCCGACCCTGGCCGGTCTGGATGACGCAACTAAAGTCGCTCGCGTGGGCAAGGACGTGGTCAACGGTGTGGCGGTCCAGGGTGTATCGCCGAAAGCGAGCAACGTATCCGCTGCCATCAATGCCGTGCCGTTGCCTGCTGTCGCTGACCGTGGCAACCCTGACGCTTGGGTTCCCGTGTTCGGCAAAGCCAACACCGCGGGTGTGGTGCCTTACCCAACGTCGGGCTACCCGATCCTGGGCTTCACCAACGTGATCTTCAGCCAGTGCTACGCCGATGCCACCCAGACCACCCAAGTGCGTGACTTCTTCACCAAGCACTACGGTTCGTCTGCCAACAACGACGCAGCGATCGAAGCCAACGCGTTCGTGCCACTGCCAAACAACTGGAAAATCGCTATTCGCGGTAGCTTCCTGACCGCCACCAATGCCCTGAGCATCGGCAACACCAACGTCTGCAACGGCATCGGTCGTCCGCTGTAACCCACGCTTTCAAAGACCCGCAACACCTGATCAGCAACGGCCTGCGCCGTTGCTGATTTTTGCGTTTGTGCTGTTCACCGCCGCGCCGACAGCGTCATGTGAACTTTGCATGACAGAAGTTCAGTCGTGTCCCTCGCCAACCGCCTAATCCTCATACGTGAGCCTGTCCTGCTCCCTGCGTAATAACAAAGAAGGAAGATTCCCGATGGTCCGCTGCAAATCGCCGGTCAACCTGAAAGCCCCCGAGACCGTTCTTTGTCTCAAGCCTTTGGCCCATGCCATTGCCTTATTGATGGTGGCGGGTAACGCCCAGGCAGCCACGGCGTTCAGTTCCGGCTGGTTTGCCGACAAGGGCGCGTCCCAGGCGGCCACGGCAGCGCGTACCGGTGCCGGCCAGGTGCCGGGGATTCCTTCATTGAACCAGCAGGCGCGGGTCAAGCAGCAGTTGGCGCGCTCCATCAGTACCTTGAACACCAGTGTCGCGGCCATTGCGGCCCAGCAGGCCGCGCAAGCGGCAGGGCGCCAGGCGGCGTTCGGTCAGGTCTCGGCGATTCCCGATGGCCTGGGCAAGGGCGGCCTGCAGGTCGACAACAGCCTGACCCAGGGTTGGACCCACGCCAAGAACCCGACCCAGAGCCAGTCCGGCGGCAAGACCACGGTGACCATCGAGCAGACCGCCGACAAGGCGATCCTCAACTGGGAGACGTTCAACGTCGGGCGCAACACCACCGTGGACTTCCAGCAGCAGGCCAGTTGGGCGGTGCTCAACCGCGTCAACGATCCCAATGCGCGCCCCAGTGAGATCCAGGGCCAGATCAATGGCGCCGGTACGGTGATGATCATGAACCGCAACGGCGTGGTGTTCGGCGGCACCAGCCAGGTCAACGTGCGCAACCTGGTGGCGGCCGCCGCGAACATCACCGACGAGCAGTTCACCCAACGCGGCCTCTACGTCGATGCCAACGGCACCCAGCCGACCTTCACCGATGCGGCAGGCAAGGTTCAGGTGCAGCGCGGTGCGTTGATCCAGACCCACAATCCGGCCACCTCCACCGACGCCGGCGGCTATGCCTTGCTGCTCGGTACCGAAGTGGAAAACGCCGGCACCGTCATCACCGCCAAGGGCCAGACCACCCTGGCCGCCGGCGACAGTTTCTACATCCGCAAGGGTGTCGGCACCACGGGCAACGACCGCTCCACCACGCGTGGCAATGAGGTGGCGACCAGCCTCAACCCTGGCAGCAGCGCAGGTAAAGTCACCAACAGCGGCCTGATCATGGCCTCCACCGGCGATATCACCCTCACCGGCCACCAGGTGCAGCAAAACGGCGTGGCGCTGGCCAGCACCTCGGTGGACACTCGCGGCACGATTCATCTGCTCAACGCTGCCAGCGACAGCACCGGTAGCGTGACCCTGGGCGAGGGCAGCATCACCGCGATCTTGCTGGACGCCAGTGGCAGCACCGCCCTCAACAGCCAGAAAGACAACGGGCTGGTCAAACTCGACGGAACACCCGCCAACCTGATCACCGGCCGGTTCAACCACCTCAGCGCCGTGGCTGACCGTACCGACCAATCACGCGTCGAGATCGTCAGCGGTGGCTCCGTGGACTTCCAGAAGGGTTCGATCACCCTGGCCACCGGCGGCCAGGTGGCGGTCAGCGCTACCGGGCGCAGCCTGGTGCGCGATGGCGCGATGATCGACGTCTCAGGCGCGGTCGGCGTCAAGGTGTCGATGGCATCCAACACGATCAAGATCAACGTGCAGGGTAACGAGCAGCGCGATGCTCCGGTGAACCGTGACGGCGGGCAACTGATCAACAACGATGTGTGGGTCGACCTGCGCGAGCTGGTGTTTGTACCGGCAGGCACCAACGGTTACGCGACGGATCGCTGGTACACCGCCGGCGGCTTGCTGGAAGTGGGCGGTTACCTCGGTACTCAAGGACATTCGGTCGGCGAATGGATGGCCCAGGGCGGCACGGTGACCTTTACCGGCAAGGATGTGGTCACTCAGACGGGCGCGCAGATCAACCTGTCCGGCGGCACCGTGGACGTGCAGGCCGGTTACATCCAGCAGACCTGGCTCAAGGGGCCCAATGGCCGCTTGTATGAATTGTCCAAGGCGCCCGGCGACATTCTCTATTCGGGGTTCTACAAGGGCTATGAAGACACCAGCGCGCGCTGGGGCCAGACCGAGTATTACTACAACCCGCTGATCGCGCCGCAACGCCGCTACGAGGCCGGCTACACCGTAGGCCGCGACGCCGGCAAACTGGTGGTCGGCACCACCAGTGCGGTGTTGGAAGGTCAGTTGATCAGTGATGTGTTCCAGGGCGATCGGCAGACCCAGGCGCCCAACATCAACCTCGATGGCTACCAGCAATCCAAGAAGGCCATGGCCCAGCGGGCGCAGTTGATCATCGGCCAGTACATTCCGATCTACAACAAGACCACCGGCACGCTGCGCTATGCCCTGAGCGGCACCGCCGACCAGGTGCTGATCGATAGCAATACCCGGAAAATCGCCGATGGCCTGGACCTCACCACGGCGCTGCCAGCCGATCGCCAGGGCCAGATGGTGCTCGACAGCGACCCGCTCAACGGTTACCAACTGGGCGCGATCAAGGTGGGCGCCAAGCAGCAGATCACGGTGAATGGTGCGCTCAAGGTGGCAGACGGCGGCGACATCACCTTGTTCGGGCCGGGGGTCGATATCAACGCCAATCTCACCGCCCGGGGGGGCAGTATCAACGCGGGCAACATCCTCACTCAGGTCAACCTCAACGCGGGCAACACCGTCGGCGATGTGATCCTCGCGGGCAGCGGACGGGTCGATGTGGCGACCGGCGTCAAGCTGGACGCCGCCGGGCGCTGGAACAACCTGGCGCTGGACCCGAGCCTTGGTGAAGGCGTGGCCTATGTGAACGGCGGCAAGGTGTCGCTGCGCAGCACCGGCAACCTGAACCTGGCGTCAGGCAGCGTGGTGGAGGCGTCTTCCGGCGCCACGCTCGGCGTGGATGGCAAGCTCATCGGCGGCAAGGGCGGTGACGTGACCTTGGGGGCACTGGGCAGCCTGGGGCTGGAGGGCGAGATTCGCGGTTATGGTGTCAATGGCGGCGGCACCCTGGCGTTGCAGGCCCGCAAGGTACAGATCGGCAACAGCACCGGGGCGCCTGACGCCGGCACCGTGCAACTGGCGCAAGACTTCTTCAACAAGGGCTTCTCGGCCTATGACATCACCGGCAACGAGGGCCTGCTGGTCACTGACGGCACCCAGGTGGATGTCACCACGCCGGTGTATCGCCTTGGCGAGCAGACGTCCGCTGCGCCAACGGGAGGCGACCCTGCCACGGTATTGGAGCGCTGGACCCCTGCGCTGTATCAGCAAGACGCTGCTAAAGGCGTGCTGACCCAGCGCCGTGGCGCCAGCCTGACCCTGACTGCCGGTCGGCAGGAATCCACGGCGGCCGAACTGGCTACCACGGCCCTGACAGTGGGCCGGGGCGCGGTGATCAACGTCGACCCGGGCCAGAGCATCAACCTGCGCAGCGTCGGCCAGTTGACGGTCAACGGCACGCTCAATGCCTGGGGCGGCAGCGTCAATCTGGGAGGCCTGACCGCTGTCGGTTCCGAGGTGGCCAATGCCGCCGGGCATAACCGCTCGATCTGGGTCGGCGACCACGCGGTGATCGATGTGGCAGCCCGTGCGATCAGTGCCGCGGACAATCGCGGGCGCCTCTACGGCCAGGTCGGCCAGGGTGGCAGGATCAGCCTCGGCGGCGAAATTGACCTGGCCACCGGCATTGCCAAGGCCAGCGACCTGTTTGTGGTGGTGCGCGACGGCGCGCGCCTGGACGCTTCCGGTGCCCAGGCGATGCTCGACATTCCGGGCCAGGGCCGGGTGCAGGTGGCCAGCAATGGCGGCAGCATCAGCGTTGCGTCCAACAATGGCCTGTATCTGGATGGCAGCTTGGTCGCCCGGGCCGGCGGTGCCGCGGCGGCGGGCGGCAGTTTATCGCTGGCACTGGAAACGCCTTACTACCTCAAGGCGGCGGTCACCGACCCGATGCTCAAGGTGCGTGAACTGGTGCTCAGCCAGTCCCATCAAGCCAGCCCCCTCCCGGACACCCTCGAGTACGGCCATGGCCGCCTCGGTGTGGACCAGGTCACCACCGGCGGCTTTGATAACCTGGCCTTGCTCAGCAACGGCGTGTTGAGCTTCGACGGAGATGTGTCGCTGAACATGGGGCAAAGCCTGCGCCTGTACAGCGGCGCCATGGGCCTTGCCGAAAACGCCGCCGCCAACGCTCGCATCAACCTGTCTGCGCCTTATCTGCTGCTGGCCGGCATCCTTGCGCCGCTGGACCCCAGCAAGGACCAGTACCTGCATCCGGTGCTGGCGTCCAACCTGTCGCAACGTGCCAGCCAGGCGCTGTTCCAGGCCAGTGGCAATCTGATCGACGTGCGCGGCAATGTGCTGTTCGGCAACCAGAGTGACCTGACGCTGAGCGATGCCAGCAAGCAGAGCATCGATCGCCGTGGCTTCGATGATGTGCAGTTGAGCAGCCAGGGTGACCTGCGCTTCCTGGCCGGTGCCGGGGCGGACGTGATCGCGCAGGGCATCAGTACTCAGTTGATGACCAAAGGCGATATGACGCTGCGCGCCGCGCAGTTGTACCCGGCGACGGACGTTGGCGCACGGGTGCTGGCCGGTTTTATCGATGCCTTCTCTGGCTTCAAGTACGACCCGACCCGTACCTTGACGATCGCGCGCACGGGGACTGCTGATGCCGCCATGCCGTACTCGGCGTTTGGCCGCTTGCAACTGGGCGGCCCGACGATCAAGCAGGGCGGGGTGGTGCGTGCGCCCCTGGGCCTGATCGAAATCGGCAACCTCGGGGCCAGCCGCGTCGAGTTGCTGCCCGGCAGCCTGACCTCGGTGAGTGGCAAGGGACTGGTGTTGCCCTACGGCGGCACGGTAGACGGCCAGGTCTACAAATACAACGGCAAGACTGTGACGTTCCTTGGGCAGGGGGCGTTGCCTAACGCGAACGGCAGCCTGAATGTCGGGATGGTCCTGGGTGGCGAATCGGTGGTGGTGCAGCCTGACGCTACCGTGGACCTTTCCGGTGGCGGCGAGCTGCTTGGGGCCGGGTTTATTTCCGGGCGCGGCGGATCTACCGATGCGCGCTACAACCCCCTGGTGCAATTCGGGGCAACCGGCGGTTTTGTGTTGCCGGGGCTGGGCACCAACCCGGTCTACGCGATTGTGCCGGGCGCGCAACCGGGCTATGCCCCGGTGGGGCCGGAGGGCGGGGCGACCGACCCGTTGATTGGCCAGCAGATCACGATCGGTGCCGGTGTGCCGGGGCTGACAGCGGGCACCTACACCTTGATGCCGTCCACTTATGCCCTGATGCCGGGGGCCTTCCGCCTGGAAATCAACGGCTTGGCGGGGCTCGGCAGCGAAGGCACGACCCAGTTGCTGCGCAACGGCTCATGGTCCACTGCGGGGCGCTTGTCCATCGCCAATACCGGCATCGGCAACAGTACGGCGAGCCAGGTGATCCTCACCGCCGCCGACACCCTGCGCCGATATTCCCAATACAACGAGACCCGTTATGCGCAATTCGCCGTGGCCGACGCGGCCCGCCTCGGGGTGCCGCGTGCGCTGTTGCCGGTGGATGCCAAGACCCTGCAACTGAACCTCAGCCCGGGGGCGGGTGCCAATGCCTTTTCGTTCAAGGGTATCGGTCGCTTCGAGGCCGCCGACGGCGGTTACGGTGGCACCGTGGCGTTGACCAATGGCAACAGGAGCACGGGCAAGGACATTGAGATCGTCGCGGCAGGCAAGGGCGCAACCCCGGGTTTCAGCGGCATCAGCGTCGAGGCCGAGAGCCTCAACGCGCTCGGCGCGGCGCGTCTGTTGATCGGTGGCCTGACCGTGGTGACCTACGGTCAGGGCGGCAACTACATCAACCTGGCCAACGGAGCCTTGAGCAACATCAACCTGCGCGAAGGCGCGAACCTGGCGGCGCCGGAAGTGTTGCTGGTGTCCTCTACCGGCAAGGTAACCGTCGAACAGGGGGCCTCGATCAACACCATCGGTCGCGGCAAGGCCAGTTATGACGCACGTGACGGCTTTGTGTACAACATGCCCAATATGCTGGCGGTGTCCAACGGCCTGCTCAACGTGGTCGCAGCAACGCCGATGGCAGGTGTGACCAGCGGCGGGATCGAGCTGGGGGCTTGCACTGGCACGCTGTGCAGCGGCCAGACCGCTTTGTATTCCGAAGGCACACTCGTTGCCTTGACCGACAGCACCCTGCAGATGGGGGCGGACGTGCGTTATGGCACCCGTCACCTGAACCTGGGCGTATCCAGCATCAACGTCGGCAGCCCCGAAGCCTTGGCCGCCGCCGCTGCCGGCAATCGCCTGCCGGCGGGCATGACCCTCACCCAGCAAGTCCTGGAGCGCCTGCTGCGGGGGGACACTCAATTTGGCGCGCCGGCCCTGGAAACCCTGCAACTGTCGGCACGCGACAGCTTCAACTTCTATGGCACCACGACCCTGGACACTTATGACTCGGCGACTGGCAAGTCGATGCTGAGCAACCTGATGCTGTCCACGCCGGCTATTTATGGTGCGGGCGGCGCCAACGATGTAGCCACCATCCGTACCGCCAACCTGATCTGGCAGGGGGCCGCGACACCGCCCGTAGCGGCAGTGACTGACGGTGCCGGCAGCGGCAGCGGGCGCCTGGATATCCATGCCGAGCGCATCGAGTTCGGCTATGGGGATTTTGCCCAGCCAAGCACCACCCAGTCCTTTGACCGCCTGGCCCTGGGCTTTGCCAACGTCAACCTGAACGCCAGCCAGCGCATCACCGCCAACCATAAGGGCAGCCTCTCGGTGTATCAGCGTCAGGGCGCCTATGACGCGATCAAGGGCTTTGCCTACAACGGCGGCAACCTGAATATCCTCACACCGTTGATGAGCGGTGAAGCCGGCTCAGTCAACCGGATCACAGCCGGTGGCGCGATTAATGTGCGCGCCTCGGCGGGTCCGGTGGGCGAGGCGAAGGGCATTGGCGGCGAGTTGTCTTTGCAGGGCGACAGCATCCGCCTGGCCAGCGCGGTGGTATTGCCCAGCGGCAAGCTCACCCTGGGCGCCCGTGGCGACGTGGTGTTGACTGATGCGGCATTGATCGATGTGGCCGGCCGGGCCATTGCTTTCAACGACCTGACTAAATACAGCGCTGGCGGCGAGGTCCTGCTGGAAAGCCGTGCGGGCAACGTGCTGCAGGCGGTCGGTTCGACCATCGACCTGTCGGCGCAGCACAACCAGGCGGGCCGGCTGCGGGTGGTGGCCGTAGAGGGCGCGGCGGGCACCGTCGACCTGGCGGGCAGGATCGTCGCTGGCAGCAGCGGCGACTACGATGCCGGCGGTACGCGGGTGCCTTACCTGGCGGGCGCGGTGGAGATCCAGGCCCAGCGGCTGGGCACAAGCGGCACATTGAATGAACAGTTCGCCGCCCTCAATCAACGCCTCAATCAAGGCCAGGTGTATGGCTCGCGCAGCTTTCAGCTCAAGCAAGGCGATCTGATCATCGGCAGCGATGTGAAGGCCAACAGCGTCAACGTTTCGCTAGACAATGGCAGCCTGCGCGTTACCGGCCTGGTAGACGCCAGCGGCGAGCGCGTCGGCAGCATCAACCTGGCCGCCAGGAACGGCCTGGTCCTGGACGGTACGGCGGTGCTCGATGCCCATGGCACGCAAGTGCGCGTGGACAGTTATGGCAAGGTCATCGACGCGCCGAACCGCGCCACCGTTGTGCTCGGCTCCGGCCAGGGCCAGTTGACCCTGGCCGATGGCGTGCGCATCGACCTGCGCCATGGCACGGGGGCAGGGGCCGGTAATGACGGACGCAGTCTCGGCACCCTGGAGCTCAACGCGCCCCGTCTGGGCGGCAATGACATTGCCATCGATGCCAGTGGGCGCCTGACCATCACCGGCGCACGTTCCATCGCGCTCAATGGCATGGTCACCTACGACGATGCCCCGACCAGGACCGATGCCACCCCGAACGGACGTCCGTACCAGGCGATCGACCAAGCCTACCTCGACGGCAAGCACGCACTGAGCACGGCGTTCATCAATGCTGCGCTCGGCAATACCAACCTGCTGCAGAACAAACTGGCAGGCCTGAATAACGCCACCTACGGCGATGTTTTCCACCTGCGGCCTGGTGTGGAGATTATCAGCAAGACGCCCGACGGCGACCTGGTGGTACAGGGCGACCTGGATTTGTCCGGCTATCGCTACGCCAGCCTCAAGTCGACCCAACCTACCGAGGCCGGCAGCCTGACCCTGCGCGCCGGTGGCGACTTGAATATCTACGGCAGCATCAACGACGGCTTTGCGCCGCCGCCGCAAACCGATGATGACAATGGCTGGGTCCTGCGGGCAGGTATCGACTACACCGGCGGCACGGTGGTGGTGCCGGGCAGTGGTGTGACCCTGGCGGATGGCACCCTGTTTCCAGGCGGCGTGACGCTCAATTTCGATGTGCCGACGCAGCCGCTGTTCCTGCCTGCTGGCACGCGGTTGCCCGTCGCGGCAACGCTCAGCCAGTCCTTGGTGCTGCCTGCCGGGACGGTGTTGGCCGCCGACGTGCGGGACGCATCGGGCAATGTGCTGTTCGCTGCGGGCACGCTGCTGGTTCAGAGCCAGACCCTCGCCGCCGGCAGCACGCTGGACGCCGGCACCTTGTTGGGCAGTGCGGCCAACGTCAACGGGCTGATCTGGCCCAAGGGAGTGCCTTTGGCTACCAGCCTCAAGCTGGCAGGCAGTAAAGTCTTGCCCCGTGGCGCGCTGTTGCCGTCGGGTACCGATGTCAAGTTGCCGGACGGTGCGGCGTCGGTACAGCTGCGTGTCGCCGATGCCGGTCGCCAGGGCAAGAACTGGGCGATTGCGCCGATGCTGGAGGAAGGCTCGCAAGCGTGGTCGATTCGGCTGTTGGCCGGCGCGGACACCGGCGCGGCGGACAGTCGCCTGCTGCAACCGCACCCGGTCACCGGCAACCTTCGGTTGGCCGACAGTCACTATGGGATGTACGGGCAGGGTGCGCTGGTCTGGACCGAGCAGGGCTCTTTGGATGTCTATGGCGACAACAGCATGGTGGGCAAGCCCATCGATGTGAATGATGGCTACGCCTACCCCGGCATTTGTGACGATATGCCGGAATACTGCTCGTCCGAGGGCGATGCCTACACCTTGCTGGCGGGCGGCAGTACGCGTTTCAGTGTGATCCGCACCGGCGCTGCGGACTTGGATTTGCTGGCAGCCGGCAACCTGAGCATGGAGTCGTTGTACGGTGTCTACACCGCCGGCAGCTCCTCCACGGGCACCTCGGCTGGCGACCCGTATAACCTCAAGCGTGCCCTTGGCGGCAATGGCAAGGTCCTGGGTAACGTCGGCGGTAACGAAAAGTGGGTCAACGGTGGCCCCGACAGCCTGTACCGCGCCTGGTACCCGGACACGGGCGGCAATGTGCTGGTCAAAGTGGGGGGCGACCTGACAGGCAATATCACCAGCCCTGCGCAGAATGGCGTTGCGCGTCCTGTGCCTGTCGACCTGGGGCTGGATTCAGCCAATGTCGGCAATTGGCTGTGGCGACAGGGTAATAACCTGGAGGGTAGCCAGGCACAAGCGACCGCCTGGTGGATTAATTTCGGTTCTTACGTTGCTAACGTGCGTTCGGACCAGATGGTCGGTTTTACCGGGTTCGGCACCCTGGGTGGCGGCAACCTCACGGTTGATGTGGGGGGCAATGCGGGAATCATCAGTGCGCTGCCGTCAACCGCCCAGAACGTCAGCCCACGCAGCCAAGGCCTCGTTCTGGCGGTCGGCGGTACAGGGCGGGTCGCGGCCGATGGCAGTGTGCAACTGAGCGGTGGTGGCGACTTGAACCTGCGGGTGGGCGATGCGCTGAACCCCGCCAGTCATGTCACCGTCGATCACCTCAATGGCTCGTTGGTGAACCTGCGCGGCCACGTACAGGTGACGGGCGGCAGCCTGGGCAGCCTGACCTTGCGTTACGGCAACCAGTCCAGGGACCAGAGCCCCAGCGAAGTGCGCGCCTACGACCCGCTGCGCTCCACCTCGGCCATGGCGGCCGGCGGCTTGAGCCTGCTGCCAGGGGATTCGACCTTCAGCCTGGCTACCCGGGGCGACCTGGTCCTCCAGGATGTCGCCGATCCAGGCCGCGTACCGCAGATGAATGCCTTGGCCTACGCAAAGGAAGGCGTCAACGGGGTAGGACAGAGCTGGTTCAGCCTGTGGACCGACCGTACGGCAGTCGATCTGTTCTCCTCCGGCGGTAACCTCACACCACTGACCCAGACGCTGGAAACCGATATGGCGGCGGTCTACCCCGCCACATTGCGTGCGGTCGCCGCCAGCGGCAGCCTGTACTACGGCCGTGCGTCGACGAGTAACCCGAATGTGCCGCAGCCATTGCAGGCGCTGGTGCTGGCACCGTCGGCCAACGGTCAACTGGAATTGCTGGCGGGCGATTCGATCTACGGCGGCGACTTGACCATCAGCCGTTCCAGCGCAAGTCCGCAAAGCCTGGCGACGATCCAGCGTCCGGCGTTCCTGGGCTTCATCAACAGCTTGCCGGTCGCAGGCAGCGGCAATCTTTCCAGTGATGGCAACATCGCACGCCTGGGGCTTCACCCGCTGTTCGCGTTTGGCCCTGACACCGCGAGCATGGCATGGGGCGGCGCCTTGGAACCGGCGCGTTTCTATGCGCTCAGCGGTGACCTGCTGGGGGTCAACAGTGGACGGGCGCTCAGTCTCTATGGGGCAAACGATCCACGCTTCGGTCAGACCTACTACGAAGGTGCAGGCCCGGTCTGGATGCTCGCCGGGCGCGATATCGTCAGCAGCGGCACCCGCTTGAATGGTGCCCTTGGCGGGGACGTGAGCACCGGTGAATACACGTTCACCGGTAACCTGTTCGTGCACACGGGGGCGACTGATATCTCCATTGCCAGCGCCGGGCGCGACATCCTCTACAGCAGTTTCAATGTCGCGGGCCCCGGGACCCTTGAGCTGACGGCCGGGCGCACTATCCAGATGGACGATCAGGTGGGCGTGAACAGTCTGGGCGCCGTGGCGGCCGGCGACAACCGAGCGGGTGCCAGCATCGCCCTGCAAGCCGGTGTCGGGCCCAAGGGGCCGGACTACCGTCGGTTTGTCGAGGCTTACTTGAACCCCGCCAACCTGGCGCTGCCGGGTGAGTCGATCCAGGGCAGCAAGGTCGCCAAGACCTACGAGAGTGAATTGCTCGCCTGGCTGGTCGAGCGCTTCGGGTTTACCGGAGACGCCGAACAGGCCCGCACTTACTACGCGGCGCTCCCCGCCGAGCAACAACGGGTGTTCGCCCGCGACGTGTACTTCGCCGAGCTCAAGGCCGCCGGCCGTGAGTACAACACCGCTGGCAGCGTGCGCCAGGGCAGCTACCTGCGTGGCCGCGCGGCGATTGCGGCGCTGTTCCCGGACAAGGACGTGGCCGGCAACCCGATCACCTACAAAGGCGACATCACGATGTTCGGTGGCGCGGGTGTGCACACCAACTTCGGGGGTTCCATCCAGATGCTCACGCCGGGCGGCAGCCAGACCTTCGGTATCGAAGGCGCGGCGCCACCGTCGACGGCGGGGGTGATCACCCAGGGCGCGGGGGATATCCAGCTGTATTCCCTGGGCAGCATCCTGCTGGGCCAGAGCCGCATCATGACCACCTTCGGCGGCTCGATCATGGGCTGGACCAGCGAAGGCGACATCAACGCCGGGCGCGGTTCCAAGACCACCGTGGTGTACACGCCGCCCAAGCGTGTGTATGACAACTGGGGCAACGTCGGCCTGTCGCCGTCGGTGCCGAGTACCGGTGCGGGGATCGCCACGCTCAACCCGATCCCGGAAGTGCCGGCGGGGGACATCGACCTGATCGCACCGCTGGGCACCATCGATGCCGGCGAGGCGGGCATTCGTGTGTCCGGCAACGTCAACATTGCCGCCTTGCGCGTGGTGAACGCGGCGAATATCCAGAGCCAGGGCAAGTCGTCCGGGGTGCCGGTGTCTGCTGCGGTCAACACCAACGCCATGACGTCGGCCAGCGCGGCCGGTGCGGCGGCGTCCCAGGCCGCGCAAGACGCGGCGCGCAGCCAGCAGGCGGCCGCCAAACAGGGCAGGCCGTCGATCATGACCGTGGAAGTGTTGAGCCTGGGCACCGAACCGTTGCCGCAGGAGCCTGCGCCGGCGCAGAAAACCTCCGGCTACAACCCCAACAGCCCGGTGCAGGTGCTGGGCGCCGGGCCGCTGAGCGAACAGGCGCGAGCGCGGCTGACGGATGAGGAGCGCAAGCAGATCAGTTTGTAAGGCTTTGGAAGGGACCTCTCGATGTACCGTTCGGGGCGATCAATGATCGCCCCTTTTTTTGCGCCGGTTACGGGTTGTCCTTGAGGGTCTTGAACGACTCGATGCGTTTGATCAGCCGCGTATTTTTCGCCGAGTCGGCATTGCCGAACAGGAACGAGAAGTCCGACGCCAGCCCGGATTTGCCGGCAATCGCCGCGTACTGGTGGCAGTCATTGCAGTTGTCTGTCTGCACGTAGGTTTCCATCGTAGTGTTGGCGACCACGACACTCTGGTCGCTGACAAACGGCCCATAGGACAGCGGCACCTTCACGTTCGGCCCAGGGCCTGGATCGTTGGGGGCGTTGGGCGTCTTGGACCACAGCACGTTCACCAGTTTGTAGTACTGGAACACCGACTGGCCCTGGGTCTGCTGGGCGAAGGTCTGCTGCACCGCCGTGTTCAGCGCCTGCATGTCCTGGGGCGTGGCGTTGAGCCGGGTGGCCTGCACCGGCTGGTCCAGGGGCGTGCAGTCGGGCGGCGTGTGGGTGGCGTCGCACTGCACGCGGGCGACGTTTGGCGCGCAGGCATTGCCGGTGCACTCGGGGTTGTTGAAGCTGTAGCCCTGGGGTGGGGCGGCGCCGCCATCGGGCACGTTGTCGATCTGCTCGAAGGTGGTCCAGATGAAGTTCGGCTGGGTCTGGGTCTTGTTGATGATATGCAGCCCTACCAGGCCTATCACTTCCTGGGTGCATTGCAGCGTGTCCGGGCGTTGCAGCCAGGCCACGGTGGTCAGGTAGCGCCCGTACAGGTCGGGCTTGTTGGTGAGCACGCGCCAGGCCGCCTTGAGTTCCAGGGCACCCAGTTCCTCCTGGGGCAGCGCCTTGGCCGGCAGCTCGCGCACCGGCTTGCCGGCCGGCAGTGACAGGCCGGCGGGGTGTCGGTTGTCGCTGTTTTGCGCCACGATCAGCTGGTTGGCGGCGTCGTACAAACCGTTGTCGACGATGTAGTCGAACTCGGCCTTGCCCACCTTGCGCTCGAAAAACACCAGGTTGCCCGACTGGTCCGTGAGCCAGCCGCCGGACGCTTCCATGATCGAATCCGGCAGGGTCACCTGGGTGCCGCTGGACAGGTGGAAGCGGTGCTTGCGGTTGATCGCGCTTTCCGAGGTGGCGGTGATGAATTTACGCGCCCCCGTGGCAAACGCCTTGAGGTTGCCGGTGGCGGTGCAATGGGACGGCACCAGGGTTTCCACGCCCCAGCCGGACGGCTTGGCCGCGCCGGGCAGGAAGATTTCGCTGGCATCCTTGTAGCTGGCCCACACCGGGGCATTGCTCATCGGTTGGCCGGGGGTTGGCGGCACGCCGAACTGGGCCGCGCTGCTTTGGGTGTCCGGCTCACCGGCCAGGCTTGGGTTGGCCGGCCAGCCGGGATTGACCGGCCAGTTCATGGCGATGAACAACTGCCAGCCGAAACAATTGAGAAAAGCCTGCTCGGTGCCGAAATTGTTCACCGGCAGGAAGCCGCCGCTGGTGGGATCGAACACCAGCTGGCTGACGCAGCTCTGGGCGTCCGAGGCGGCATTGGCCGGTGTGGGGGCCAGCAGTGGGAGAAGGGTGCAGGTGATTGCGCAGGCAATACGCAAGCGTGCCCGGCGCAGCGGGCGAAGCCATCCGTTCATGATCGCATTCCTTGCTCAAGACTCAAGGGGCGGCCGCCCAGGCCAGGCATGGGCGGCCGGGAGGCACTCAGGCGCTGGGCACCAGGGCCAGGCCGCTTTCCCAGGGGTGCTCGGAGGCACTCGGGTTGGCCGCTTCGCTGGGGTTCAGCGCACGCACACTGACCAGCCCCGGCGCCGCGTTGCTGCTGACGGTGATGGTCATGATGTAGCCCTGGGTGCCGCCGCCGTCGGTCTGGCCGGGAATCGCCGAGGCATCCGGCAGGAACTGCGTGACCTGGGCCGTGATGCCCGGGTTGGAGAACTGCACCCGTGCATCCGCCGCCGCGGTGTTCGGGTCGGCGCCTTGTACCACCAATACGAACTGGCCTGAGCTGCCGGGGGCAAAGCTGGCCGGCAAGTCGCTGGGGGATTGGCCGTAGAACAGGTCAATCGGCAGCAACTGCACGGGCCAGGGTTGCGCATCGGTGGTGTTGGCCGCCACGCAGGCACACTCCTTGGGCTGGGCCGTGAGCGGCGCAGGGGTCACGCTGAGGGCCACGTTCAGTTCGTTGGCGATCACCCACACGTAGTCGATCGGCGTGCCGTTGATGGTGATCTCATTGATCGAGAACCCCGCGCTGGCCGGCACCTCGAAGACCGCCTGGAGAATCTGGTCGGAGTTGTTCGGGCCGGTGCCGGCGGTGCCACGGGTAACGCGCCAGTAGCTGCTGACATCCTGGCCTTGCGGGCCTTTCCAGGTGCTGAAGGACTTGGGTTGCTGCAGGTACAGGCCGATAGGGTTGGTCAACGAGATCAGGTTGTTGACCGCCGCCTGGTTCGCGGAGAACCCGATATGCGGGTCGGAGTTGCGGTAGTTCTGCCCGTATTGCGCGCAGCAGATCAGGCTCTGCTGGTTCTGGCTGCTGGTGAGTGGCCGCAGGATGGTGGCCGCCGCCGCCAGGTAGATCTCGGCACTCAGGGTATTGGGGCCGGAAGTCAGGTGCATCGCGCCGCCCGACACGCCCGGTATGCGCACGGTGCCGCTATTCCATTTGTTCACGGTGTCGTAGGCGGGCTGGCCGGTGGTGGGGTCGAGTACCGGTTCGCCGGCCTTGCCGGTCGGGCCGTCGGCGGTGTAGCGCAGGTACAGGTCTTCGAGTTTCACCTGCGGGTCGACATACGCCTGGTACAGGCCCAGCACGGCACCCGGGTCGATGTTCCACATGGTCAGGAAATACGCCGGGTTCTCGCTGGTGAACATGATGCTGCGCATGTTGCCGTCGGGGTCGCGGGTGATCGACCATTCGCAGTATTCGTCCAGCCAGCCCCGTGGGCCCGAGGGCGAAAAGTCGGCGTAGGGGCCGTTCCAGTTGATGGATTTGCACAGCACGCTGGGGATCTGCAATTGGGTGGCCTTGGGGTCCGGGTACAGCGAATAGAGGGTGTCGTTGAGGGTGATCTGGCCGTGGTCGGTCAGTTGCATCACCTGGTCCAGGGTCATGGCCTTGCCGCCCAGTTGCGGGACCACGGCAGCGCCCTCGTTATAGAAAAACGTCCACAGCCGATTGGGGAAGGGCTGCCAGGTGATGGTCTTTGGCGTCAGCGTGCCGTAGCCGCTCTCCAGCGGGTTGTAATAGCCCGAGCGCGGTGCATCGTTGAGGTTGGACCAGGGGTTGCCGATGATCGACATCTGGGTCCAGCCGGTGACGTTGTTGTTCCAGTCGGTTTCGAACGTCGGCAGCTGGTCCTCCAGGCCCAGCTTGTTGTAGTCCTTGGGCGCTTGTTCGGCGGGGGAGGTGAATTGGGTGAAGGGTGTGCTCATGTCGGTTCTCCAGCATCAGTGTTGGTGGAGCAGCAACCGGCGCCCGGAGCGGGGCCGGCAGAGGTTTGGCGCGGGTCGTCCCACACCAGTTCGGCGATAAAGCCAGGCAGCGGCGCGTATGCATCGGCCGTCAATACCTGGCCACTATCGGAGTGGGTCACGACCAGCGATAACTGCGCTGTGTCGGTCGGTTTGAGCTTGAGTACCCGGGCATTGCGCGCAGCGTTCAGCGCCCGCGACACGCCCTGGGTGACGCAGCGGCCCTTGTCGTCGACCAGGCCCATGCCGATGCGGCTGAAGCGCCCGACGTAATGCGGGTTATCGGCGCGGGCGTGTTGCGCGGTGGCGTCGGGCTGGTTGAGGAAGACGTCGATCAGGTAGGTGTCGTGGGTGCAGCGCACATGGTCGAACACCACCCACGGACCGCTGCCTGCCGCCTGCGACTGACGGCAGCACGCTGCCTTGGCCGCGCCGAACTGCGGGGCGACTGGCGTGCCATAGTCGTAGCCGATGTGCCGGCTGTCCTGGGCCATGTCGCCGAGGGTGGTGTAGCGCCAGGCGTCGGCGCTGGTGAAGGTCACGTCATCGGCCTGATGCCCGGCGAAGGGTTGCAACAGGCATTGGGTGGTGTACTGCGCCGCCGGGTTGGCGCGGATCCAGACCTCCAGCATGCGGTCGATGTTGGCGTGATAGGAGCAGAACACCGGGTCGAAGGCGGTGTAGGCGTTGTCGGCCATGTCGCCGCCGATCCAGCCGTGATAGTTGTCGTGGGGCTGCTCGTAGAGCCCGTCGAAATTCAGCGCACGGTTGGGGTAGAGGTTGTCCGGTTGCGGCGGGTCGAAGGCCGTGATGTTGGCCCACGGATAGCCTGGCACACCCTGGGGCTGGCTGAAGGTGGTGAACGCCAGCGCATCGACCACCTGCTGCTGGAAGATCCGGCTCATGCCATACAGTTGGGTGCGCTCGAACCGAAAGTCTTCGCCCTGGGTGTAGAACAGCGGATTGCGCTGCACGTACAGGCAGTCGACACCTTCGACCGGCGCGGTGGCGCAGACCTTGGAGCAGCCATCCTTGGCCGCCGCATAACGCAACGGGTTACGCCGCACCTCACCGGTATGCGGGTGCACGTAGGTTTCATCGAGGAACGCCTGGGGCAAGCCGGCCTGGGGGCTGCCGTCGACACTGGCGTCTGCGGCCATCCAGTCCCAGTAGGGGATCGCGCAGTCGATCAGCGCTTCCAGGTACAGCAGGTAAGCGCGGTGCCACAGGGCGAAGGCTTCCTGGTAATGCAGGCACCAGTTGGTGTGGATGTAGGCATAGCGCTGCCAGGGCGAGCCGCTGTCGGGGTCGCCGATGTGCATTACGTCATCCAGCTTGGCGCGGTACAGGTTCAGTGCTTCGGCGCTCAGGGAGCGGATGTCCTGGCGCACACGCTTGACCGGGTGTGGCAATGCCGGTGGCGGAATGCGCTCGGCCAGGTCAAACGGCGAGATGCTGTCCAGGCGCCAACCCTGGTTGACCCAAAGGCGGAAGGTTTCCAGGGCATCCATCGGCCAGAACTGTTGCTGATCGGTGGTCAGCGGCATGTTGCGCGAGGCCAGGTGCTGGTAGATGGTTTGCGACCAGGTCTTGACCGAGGCCGGGTCTTCCAGGAACACCTCGTAGGCGTTCATGCAACCGACCCAGGTGGCGGCGACGGCGGCGCGCTGGGGGGCGGGTATCCAGTAGGGGGCGCTGAACAGCGCCTTGATATCACCGGTCCATGTCGGTTTCGCGACTATCATAAGATCCCTCTCATGCCGCCTTCAGGCCAGGTGTTGGCCGGGCTGCTAAGCTGGAACGATGTTAACTAGCCACTGCGCAGGATTTGTGCAAATTGGCCCGTCTTTGCGACGTATTCATTGCATTTTTTCAAGGACGATTCGGAACCGATGACAGACGCCATGGATTTGAAGATCCTGGGCAAGTTGCAGAAGGATTGCGACCAGAGCCTGGAGTTGTTGAGCGACAGCGTGGGGCTGTCTTCCACCAGTTGTTATCGGCGGATTCGCCGCATGGAGAGCGTGGGGATCATCAAGGCCAAGGTAGCGGTGCTGGATGAACGCAAATTGGGTATTCAGGTGACGGCGTTTTTCCTGATCAAGCTGGACAGGGATAGCCAGGATATTGACCGCAAGATGCAGCACATCCTTTCGACTCATCCGGAGATTCAGGATTGTTACCTGATGACGGGGGAGTTTGATTTTGTGATGGTGGCGAAGTTTCGGGATGCTGCGGAGTACACCGAGTATATCTATCGGTTTCTGGAGACTTATCGGGATATTCCGATTCGGACTTATTCTTCTACGTTGGTGGTTAGGACGGTTAAGAAGTCTTATGAGTTGCCGTTGCAGGGGGTTGGGTTTTGTTCTCGGAGTTGAGTACATATCCGTTTCTTCGGTAACGGCTACTTATGGTTCCGCTCTTACAGCGGCTCACTTTTGGAAAGGCCGGAAGCCGGCCCAGCCAAAAGTAAGCAAAAGGCCTTCACCCCAACACTCGGCACCTCGCCTAGGTTCGGCCAGCGTGTTTGACGGGGCGATCCCAGATCAAAAGCAAGAGCGCGGCGGCCTTAGAGCCGACCGGATTGTATGGCCGGTACTCGGTCAAAGTGTGGGAGGGGGCTTGCCCCCGATGGCAGTGGGTCAGTCACTGATGAGTTGGCT
>NZ_FOKD01000005.1:0-204681 GCF_900112095.1 Pseudomonas sp. NFPP24 | reverse complement strand
TTATGGTTCCGCTCTTACAGCGGCTCACTTTTGAAGAGCGCAAAAGTAAGCAAAACGCTCTTGCCCCAACACTCGGCACCTCGCCTAGGCTCGGTGTGCCCTCTCTCCGGCTTGAATCCGTGGGCCACGGATTCAAGCCTGCGTTCGGCCAGCGTGTTTGACGGGGCGATCCCAGATCAAAAGCAAGAGCGCGGCGGCCTTAGAGCCGACCGGATTGTATGGCCGGTACTCGGTCAAAGTGTGGGAGGGGGCTTGCCCCCGATGGCAGTGGGTCAGTCACTGATGAGTTGGCTGACACACCGCCATCGGGGGCAAGCCCCCTCCCACAGGTTGATCTTCATGTATCAGTTGAAGGGTGGTTTGTTCTGGCTCTGGCTTTTGATCTGCTTTTGATTTTGATGTTAGGCGGCCCCCAAATCCCTGTCGGATTACGGGCACACCGAGCCTAAGCGAGGTGCCGAGTGTTGGGGCAAGAGCGTTTTGCTTACTTTTGACTGGGCCGGCATTCCGGCTTTTCAAAAGTGAGCCGCCGAAGGGCGGAACCCTAAGTAGCCGTTGCCGCAGCAATGGATATGCCCCGAAAAAAATGCCCCCCACCCAATCCCAAATGAAGCTTTCATGACAAAAGTTCGGTAGCCCATGGCCACTCCCGTCTCCTCTGTGTAACGCGCTTGAGCCCACCAGAAAGGTGAGCTTTTCAGCCGCAAGCAGGATGCCAGGAGTGGGGCGATGGGAACTATGGAACGTTACTCGAAAGTGGGCATGCAGGAGCTCGACCAGCGCCTGTCGAAGATCGTCGAAGCAGCGCGCAAGAAGCCGGTGTCGGTCTATCGCTACGGCGCACCCTGGGTCTGGATTGTCTCCCAGGAGGACTGGCAGGGCGCCCGCAAGGAAGTGGCCAGCTACATCCCGGCAGGCCATTCCCTGGTGTTGCTGCGCCCGCAGATCGACGAAGTGCTCGACCAGCACCGTGACTGGCTCACCGCCGAACCCGTGATGTCGATCCCTGCGCAGACCGTGCTGCAGATCCTGCTGCTGCAGCTGCTGTATTCGGTGCCCAGCGAGCAGCAACTGCATGAACAACTGAACTACAACCTGCTGTTCCGCTGGTTCGTCGGCCTGGACCTCAACCAGAAGGTCTGGAGCGTTCACGTCCTGACTCGCGACATCGCCACGCTGCTGAACAACCCGCGTGCGGTGCAACTCATCCAGAAAATCATCGGTGACGTGTTTTGTGGCGCCTTGCTGCACATGCCGGAGTTCTCGTTGAACTTCGCCCTGTTGCACACCTGGCTGGCACGCCACGGCAACACCGCGATCACCAGCAATTGAGCAGGCCGTACGCCGGGCATTCGGCGACGGTGCAAACAATCAGACAGTCAGGGGGCGGTGTGGAGCATCTGTTCAAATTAACGCTGGCGCTGTGTTGCGTGACGCTGGGGAGCCTGGCGCAACCGGTGTTGGCCGAGGAAGAGGCGGCGGCGCGCAGGGTCGACGTCAATGAGTACTTCGTGCGCGGCAATACCGTGCTCGATGCGACGACGATCGAGGAGGCGGTGTACCCGTTCCTGGGGCCGCAAAAGACCCTGGACGATATCGAGGGTGCCCGCGATGCATTGCAGAAGATCTACCAGGCGCGTGGCTACCAGTCGGTGTTTGTCGAGCTGCCGGAGCAGAAGGTCGATGACGGCATCGTCTACCTGCAAGTAAGCGAAACCAAGGTTGGCCGCGTACGGGTGGTCGGCGCCAAGCACTATTCACCGGTGGAAATCCGCGAGCAGGTGCCGGCCCTGGAGGAGGGCGCGGTGCCGGACTTTGCCACGGTGCAAACCCAGTTGGCCGGCCTCAATCGCAGTGCCGGGCGCCAGGTCACGCCGCTGGTGCGCGAAGGCCAGCGCCCGGGCACGATGGATGTGGACCTGCAGGTGGAAGACCAGAACCCCTGGCACGCCACCCTCGGCCTGAACAACGACTACAGCGCCGACACCGAGAAGCTGCGTTCGGTCGCCACGCTGGGTTACGACAACCTCTGGCAGCTGGGCCACAGCATTTCCCTGACCTACTTCACCGCGCCCCAGGACACCGACAACGCCAAGGTCTGGTCCGGCTCCTACAGCGCGCCGTTGAATGAGCGCTGGACCTTGCAGTTCTCGGGTTACCAGTCCGACAGCAACATCGCCACCATCGGCGGCAGCAACGTGTTGGGCAAGGGCCATTCCTACGGTGTGTCGGCCATCTACAACCTGCCGGCGGCGGGTAATTGGGCCCATTCGTTCTCGTTCGGCGTGGACTTCAAGGACTTCGACGAGCAGATGAAATTCGGCTCCAGCAGCGACCAGGTGCCGCTCAAGTACGCACCGTTCACCTTGGGTTACAACGGCTTTCGCTACACCGAACAATCCCAGTTGGGCCTGGGCCTGAACCTGGTGGTGGGCACCCGCGCGTTCTTTGGCTACGGCAGCGATGCCGAAGAGTTCGACTACAAGCGCTACAAGGCCAGCGCCAGTTTCGCCGTGCTCAAGGGCGACCTGAATTACACCTACACCTTTGCCAACGATTGGCAGTCGGCAACCAAGGGCGGCTTCCAGCTCGCGTCGGGGCCGCTGGTTTCCAACGAGCAATATTCCGCCGGCGGCGCCACTTCGGTGCGCGGTTACCTGGCGGCGGAGCGCACCGGGGATGAGGGTTACTTGCTCTCCCAGGAGCTGCGCACGCCGTCCCTGGCCAGGTTCCTCGGCAGTTATGTGCAGGAGTGGCGCTTTTATGCGTTCGCCGAAGGCGCGCGCATGCGCCTGCACGACCCGCTGCCCGAGCAAGAAGACGAATACAGCCTGGCCAGTGTCGGCCTGGGCACCCGCGCCAGTTTGAGCAAATGGTTGTCCGGCAGCCTGGATTGGGGCTACCCGCTGCTCGATGGACCGAACACCCAGAAACAGGACTCGCGACTGCACTTCAGTGTGCAGGCGACTTTCTGACTTTTTCTTCCGGAGACTTCACCCATGCAACGCCTATTCCTGAGCCTGTTGATCTGCCTGGGCTTCGCGCTCCCGGCCACCGCCCATGCCTGGTGGCAGGACGACTGGCACTACCGCAAACAGATTTCGGTAGACACCACCGCCCAAGGCGCCGCGATCAGCCAGGCCCTGGGTCGCACTGCACTGCTGGTGCGCCTGCACACCGGCAACTTCACGTTTGACGGAGTCAAGGACGACGGTTCTGACCTGCGTTTTGTGAGTGCCGACGACAAGACCGTGTTCAACCACCAGATCGAAAGCTTCGACCCACTGATGGGCATGGCGCTGATCTGGGTCGATGTGCCCAAGGTCGAAGGCGGCCAGCGCCAGGACCTGTGGATGTACTACGGCAACCAGAAGGCCCCGGCCACGGCCAATGGGCAACTGACCTTCGACCCGAACTACACCGCGCTCTACCACTTTGACGGGGCCAATGGCACCCCGGCCCGGGACACTACGGCCTACGCCAACACCGCGTTGAACGCCACCGGCGCGAGCATCGACGGCGTGATCGGCCGCGCCTTGCAGTTGAGCGGCCAAGCGTTGATGTTGCCGGCCAGCCCCTCGTTACAGCAGGCGGCGGGCGGCGCGTTCACGTTCAGCGCCTGGTTGCGCCTGGACCAGGCCAGCGGCGAGCAAGCGGTGCTGGCCCGTCGCGACGGCGGCCATAGTCTGTTGCTGGGCCTGAACCAGGGCATGCCGTTCGTGGACGTCGACGGCCAGCGCGCCGTCTCCACTCAACCGCTGAACCCTGGTCAATGGCAGCACCTGGCGTTCACCGCCGAGGGCGATAAGGTCACGCTGTATGTGAATGGCCGCGAAACCGCGACCCTGGCGCAGGCCTTGCCGGCGTTCAATTCTCAGATAGCCATCGGCGCCGACCTTCCGGAAGCCGGCAGCACCCACCTGCCATTCGCCGGTGCCATCGATGAGCTGCGCCTGTCCAAGGTGGCACGCCCGGCTGCGCTGTTGCTGGCCGATGCCAGCGCCCAGGGCGCCGAGTCGAAGCTGGTGGCCTACGGGGTGGATGAAGAACAATCCGGCTTCGGTTTCGGCAGCCTGGGCTTTTTGCTCAACGCCGTACCGGTGGATGCCTGGGTGATCATCCTGGTGCTGGTGGCGATGATGTTCCAGTCGTGGGTCATCATGCTGCGCAAGAACCGCCAGGTCAGCCGTGTAAGCAGTGCCAACGAGGTCTTCCGCGAGCACTTCGCGCAGATCGGCACCCGCCTGGAGATGTATGCCGACGACGCCCTGTTGGGTGAGCGCCTGACTCATTCTTCGCTGTGGCGCCTGTACCTGGTGGCGGTCAAGGAGATCCGCACCCGCCGTGCCCAGGGCGCCGATACCTCGTCGGTGTCGGCGGCCACCATCGAAGCCATTCGTTGCTCCATGGATGGTGTACGTACCCGCGAGAACCAAGCGCTCAGTTCCAGACTCTCGACCCTGTCCAACGCCATCGCCGGCGGCCCGTACATCGGCCTGCTCGGCACGGTGCTGGGGATCATGGTGGTGTTCCTCGGCACGGCGATGGCCGGTGACGTGAACATCAACGCGATCGCCCCTGGCATGGCGGCGGCGTTGCTGGCGACGGCCATGGGCCTGTTCGTGGCGATCCCCGCGCTGTTTGGCTACAACCGCCTGATCACGCGCAACAAGGAAGTCAGTGCGGACATGCGCGTGTTCGTCGACGAGTTCATCACTCGCCTGGCGGAGATGCACGGCGAGAGCCAGCACAGTGAAGCCGCGCACCGCCGCGAACATCACGCATCGGTTCCGGCCTGAGGAGAATCGCCATGGCTTCCGTAAATGCCTCCCACGACGATGACGATGACGCGGCCGTCGACAGCATCAACATCACGCCCCTGGTGGACGTGCTCATGGTGGTGCTGGTGATGTTTATCCTCACTGCGACCGCCCAGGTGTCGGGCATCCAGATTCACTTGCCCAAGGCCAGCGCCTCGGTGTCGTTGTCGCAGGCCAAGACCAAGGCCATCTCCGTGAATGACGGCGGCCAGGTGTTCCTCGACGCCTATCCGGTGACTCTCGGCGAGCTGGAAGAGCGCCTGCGCATCGAGAAAGCACTGAACCCGGACTTCCCGGTGATCGTGCGCGGCGATGCGATGGTGCAGTACCAGAAAGTCATCGAAGTGCTCGACCTGCTGCGCCGGCTGGAGCTGTCCCAGGTCGGGCTGGTCACCGGCAAACCGAGCCAGGGCTGAGTCATGACTGCACAGATCCCGATCGCGCCACCGCCTGTGAAAAACACGCCGCCGTTGCGCCCGTTGAAGTGGGGCGCCGGCCTGTTGCTGGGCGCCGTCGCCGCCTGGTTCTTGTGGCAGTGGGCCAACGACATGAGCGGCGTGCGCCGTGAAGCGCCGAAGGTGCCGACGATTATCCCGTTGCCGCCGCCACCACCGCCACCGCCGGAAAAACCCAAGGAGCCCGAGCCCCAGGTCGAAGAAAAAGTCCCGGAACCGGTGCCGAGCCCCGAGCCCGAAGAGGTCAAGCCGGTCGAAGAAGCGCCGCCTTCGCCTGACGAGGATTTGGCCAACCCGATGCAGATCGATGGCGACGCCCAGTCCGGCAATGACGGTTTCAACATCGGTGCCGGCAAGGGCGGCGGTATGGCCGGCAGCGGTGGCGGCGGGCTGGGGACCGGCACCTACAAGCAGTACCTGGCCGGCACTTATCAACGGCTGATGCGCGAGGATCCTGAGCTGCGCAAGAAGGCCTTCTCGATACAGATAGACCTGTGGCTGGGCGCCGATGGCCAGGTCACCAAGGCGCTGGTGGCCAAGTCCAGCGGGGATGCCGAGACCGATGCGCAGATGCTCGCCTTGATCCAGGCGCCGCGTGCCACACAGAAACCACCGGCGTCGCTGACGCTGCCCATGCGCCTGTCCCTCAAGGGCCGGCGCCCGGATTGATTGAATCCTTTTTTCAACGGTTTTTACAGGAGTTGCCTACACATGATTTCCCCCGTGAATCGACTGACCCTGGCGGTCGGCATGGTCATCGCGACCCTGGTCGGCCAGGCGGCTGCGGCCCCGGTTGCGCCCTCGGAAAACGTCACCATCAACCTGATCCGCCTGCTGGTGCAGCAGGGCGTGCTGAGCCAGGACACCGCCAACGGGCTGATCGCCCAGGCCGAAAAAGAAGCCCGGCAGGCGCGTCAGGCGAATGCCGCGCCGGTGGTGGCCGCAGGCCCGACCGCAGCCCCCGGCGATGTGCGGGTGCAATACGTGCCGCAGGCGGTGAAGGATCAGATTCGTGACCAGGTCAAGGCCGAGGTCATGGCCACTGCCAAACAGGAAAACTGGGCGCAGCCCAATACTTTCCCGGACTGGGTCTCGCGCATCAGCTTTGACGGGGATATCCGCCTGCGGGATGAGTCGCGCTACTTCTCGGGCAACAACAGCAACGAGATCGTCGACTACGCCAAGCTCAATGAAAGTGGCCCGTACGACACCAACAAAGACACCAACACCAAGCTGCCACCGCTGCTCAACACCACCAAGGACCGCGAAAACCTGTTCCGCCTGCGCGCTCGCCTGGGCATGAAAGCGGTACTGTCGCCGGACTGGACCGCTGGCATTCGGGTGGGCACCGGCTCCGACAACAACCCGGTGTCCACCACCCAAACCCTGGGCGGTGGCTTTGGCAAGAAGGACATCTGGCTCGACCAGGGTTACCTGAGCTGGAAGGCCAGCCCGGACGTGACCCTTACCGCCGGGCGTTTCGCCAACCCGTTCTATTCCACCGACATGATGTATTCGGGCGACCTGAACTTCGACGGTGTCGCCGCCAACTTCAACCACGCGCTGAACAGTGAGTGGGGCCTGTTCGGCACCCTGGGCGCGTTCCCGGTGGAGTACACCTCCGACTCGGCCAGCAGCAACGGTTTCGACAAGGAAGACAGCGATACCAAATGGCTGTTTGGCGGGCAGATCGGCGCCAACTGGAAGATCAACCGCGAAAACAGCCTCAAGGGCGCGTTGGCGTACTACCACTTCGACGATATCGAAGGGAAGCGCTCCGGCGCTTGCCAGCCCTGGTCCGGCCAGCCGGCCTGTGACAGCGACGGTTCACGCCTGGCCTTCATGCAAAAGGGCAACAGCGTGTTCCTGCTACGCGACATCACCCCCAACCCGGCGACGCCCGGCCTGACCCCGCAGCCGCAGTTCGTGGGCCTGGCGTCCAAGTTCGACGTGCTCGACCTCAACCTGGCCTGGGATGCCGAGCTGCCGAGCGACTTCAAACTGCGCACCCAGGGCAATTACATCCACAACCTGGCCTACGACAAGGGCGAAATGCTCAAGCGCAGCGAAGGCCAGATCGTCAACAACATCAACAGCAACGGTCAGTTTGAAAGTGGCGGCAATGCGTTGATGGTTTCGTTCACCCTCGGCAGCGCGCTGGAAATGCGCAAGCGTGGCGACTGGAACGTACTGGCCGGCTACAAGTACATCCAGCCTGACGCCTTGCCCGACGGCTTCAACGATTCGTCGTTCCACCTGGGCGGCACCAACGCCAAGGGCTACTTCATTGGCGCCAACTACGGCATCGAAAAGAACATCTACGCCAGTGCGCGTTGGTTGAGTGCGTCCGAAGTGTATGGCGCGCCGTTCGAGGTGGATGTGATGCAACTGGAACTCAACACGCGCTTTTGATGCGCAGGGAGATGCCACATGAACACGCGAATCTGCGGGTTGTTACTGCTGCTGGTCGCTACCGGCGCTACGGCTGAAGGCATGGAGGAACGCCTGCGCACGCAACTGCGCAGCACCACCCAGCAATTGCAGGCCTTGCAAAGCGAACAGGCCCAGGCCAGCGCCGCGCGCCTTGCCGCTGAAAACCAGGCCAGGCAAGCCCAGGCGCAAATCAAGCAACTGACGGCCGAGTTGGACAAGGCTCGCGGCGTGGCCGAGCAATTGGCCGGCCAGCAACAGAGCCTGCACAGCCAGGCGCAGGCCCAGATGGCGGCCAGCAATGAGCAGATCGGCAAGTTCAAGAAAGCCTATGACGAACTGCTGGTGCTGGCCAAGGGCAAAGAGGCTGAGCGTGCACGCTTGCAGGCACAACTGAGCGAACGTGACACACAAGTGCAGCAATGTTCAGTCAAGAATCAGCAGATGTACGGCGTGGCCCAGCAGTTACTCGCGGCCTACGAAAAAATCGACGTGGCCGAGGTGATGAGTATCCGCCAGCCGTTCGCCAGCAGCGCCCGGGTCAAGTTCGAGGAACTGGCCCAGGGCTTTGGCGACGATTTGTACAAGAGCCGTTTCGACGCACCCCAGGCAACCGCCAATCATTGATAGACAGGGAAGAGATCTCCATGAGCGAATTGATCACCAGCGTCACCCCCCAGAGCCTCACCGAGTTGCTGCAGGAAGCCGGCTACCGGGTCAACCAGACTGAGCAAAATGGCATCGTGCAATTGCTCAGCGCCAGCCAGGGCATCGGCTTTGCGGTGCGCTTCGGTAACCCGGCGGCGGAGCAGGGCGGCTATGTGGATTTCACTTACAGCTGCGCGCTGCGGATCCAGGGCGAGCTGCCCGAAGGCCTGGCCCAGGTGTGGAACGCTTCGCGGCGCTTTGCGCGTTTGTCCGTGCAGGGCGAATTCCTGTTGATGGAAATGGACGTGGTGGTAGCGGGCGTGGGCGCTACGCACCTGCGTAGCCAGCTGGAGTTGTGGGACCGCCTGTTGCAGGAATTTATCGTCTACCTGCGTGAGTACAGCCAGCAGGCCGCGCAGTTGCAGGCTGAAACCGAGGCACCGGTATTGTGAAGAAACCAACCCTGATGGTCGGCGCGGGTGCGCTGGCTTTACTGGTGGTGGCGGTGGGCTTGAGCCTGCGACCGGGCAGCGACCCGGTGGCGGCGCAGCAACCGGCACCGGTGATCAGCCCTGTATCGGCTGGGCCGGCGGTGGCCCGCCTGGGCAATCAGCAGATCGACCTGACGGAGCTGAAAACCGTGCTGGCCAGCCTGCCTGCCGAGTCCCGTGAGCAATTGCGCGGCAACCGTGGCGCGCTGGAAACCTGGATTCGCTCACGCCTGGCGCAAAAGGCTGTGCTTGAACAAGCCGATGCCCAGGGCTGGCGCCAGCGCCCCGACGTGGAGCAGCAGACCCGTGCGGCCACTGAGCAGATCGTGTTTCGCGACTACATGCTCTCGGTCAGCCAGGTGCCGGCCGATTACCCCAGCGCGGCGGAGTTGCAGCAGGCCTACGACAGCGGCAAGGCCCAGTGGGTAACGCCGCCGTTGTATCGCGTGAGCCAGATTTTCCTGGCGACCAATGACCCGCAAACCGTCGATAACGTGCGCCGCCAGGCCCAGGAGCTGAGCCGCCGCGCCCAGGCCGCACCGGGTGATTTCGCCGCCCTGGCCACCCAATATTCCCAGGACGCCGACTCCGCCACGCGCGGCGGCGACTCGGGCATGCAGCCGTTGCAGCAACTGGTGCCGGAAGTGCGCAGTGCGGTGTCGCGCCTCAAGGTCGGTGCCGTGTCGGACGTGGTGCAGAGCGCGGCGGGGTTCCATGTGCTCAAGCTCACCGGCCAGCAACCGGCGCGCACCGCGACCCTCGACGAACTGCGTGGACGCCTGACCCAGGCCCTGCGTGCACAACGCCAGGAACAGATCGCCAAGGCTTACCTCGAAGGCATGCTCAATACCGCCACCCTGAGTATCGACGGCGCCGAGTTGAACAAAGTGCTGGAGTAGTACGCGTCAACCCGCATTGGATGCACAGACTGACAAGACAGGGAGTCTCCCATGGCATTTCTAGAACCGTCTGCCCCTCAGGGGCCGTCCGCTTATCGTGCGCCAGCCGAAGGCCGCAGCAGTTGGCTGGCCCTGGCCCATGAGATCGACCCGGAAGTGGCGCGCTATTTCCTGGTAAGTGCACGCTGCGGCTGTTTCATGCAGGCGGCGCGCAGTTTGAATATCAAGGCCACGCTGTTGCGCAAGCGTCTGGCGCAGTTGGAGGAACACCTGCGGCATTCGCTGTTCAGCTACCAGGGCAATGGTTTGGTGCTCAGTCGCGATGGCCAGCAGCTGCAGGCGCAGCTGATTGCCCTGGCCCATGAACGACGCCTGCCTGTGACGGAGCAGCCGCTGATTCGGCTGGCCGTGGCCGAGCCGATCCTGCATGACATCCTTGGGCGCGATCTGATCGCGTTGCTGCGCCGCAATGCCAGCGTGCGCCTGGAGATCATCTCCATCGACAGTCAGTTGTCGTTGCAGGCGGTGGATGTGGACGTGGTGCTGTGGCTGTCAGACGCCGACGGGCCGGTGCCGGGTCCGAGCTTTGCCACTGAGCCACCCCGAGCCTTGGCGCGCTTGCAGTATCTGCCGCATATCGCCAAGCGTTATTCGCGGTTGACCACGCGGCCGGACAGTGTGGAGGACCTCGACGATTACATGCTGGTGCAATGGCAGCCGGATGCGCAGGTGGGGGCTTTGCAGGCGTGGAACCAGGTTGTACAGGAGCGCCTGGCGGCAGTGGTGCAGGTGCATGCGTATTCGCTGATGCTGGAGATGATCCGTTGTGGCGCGTGCATTGGGTTGCTGCCGCAGTACATGAGCAGCTTTGACCGGGGGCTGGTGGCGTTGCCGGGGTTATTGGCCGAGAGCATGCAGCGCCAGGTGTGGTTGGCGGTGAATGCGCAGGTGCGGGATGAGGGGGCGGTGCGGATGATTGTGGAACTGATCGTTGGCACCTTTGAAGGTCGGCGGGAGTGGTTTGACTGACAGATTTCTCTTAGATCACCGAATTCCCCTGTGGTGAGCGGGGCAAGCCCGCTCGCCACAAAAGACAGTTATTTCAGTGTTGCAGCACGCCGCGAAAGGTCGCACTCAGGGCACGCAGTGTCTCCCGTGAGCGCACATCGGTGATGCGGCTGTAAAGCACCACTTCACTCACCGGCAAGGGTGGCAGGCCGTATTGCTCGCTCACATCTACCGCGCCAGACGGCGCCACGCGGCGGGCGAGGGCGGCGACGCCCAATCCGGCGCTGACGGCAGCACCGACGGCCATGACGCCGCCGCCCACGAAGACTTCGGTCCAGTCGATGCGCGCCGTGTCCAGTGCGCGGGTCGCCAGGTGACGAACACCGCAGGGTGCGGCCATGGTCGCCATGCGCAGGGGCGTGCCTGGGGTGTGTTGCCAGGTGGGGGCGGCGAACCAGCCGAAGCGTTCCACTGCCAGCACTTCACCGTCCCGGCGGTCGCCCTCGTTGCGCACGATCACGGCGTCCAACTCATTGCGATCAAAAGCGGCAACCAGGTCGCGGGAGGAGGCGATGCGCACTTCGAGGATCACCAGCGGGTCGTAGGCGGCCAGGCGGCTGAGCCAGGCCGGCAGGTCGGGGCCGGCCACGTGGTCGCTGATGCCGATGACCAGGCGCCGGGGTGTGTGAGTCGCCATGTCGCCCAAGGCGCGTTCATGGGCATCGAGCAGGGCGCGGGCGGCGATGATGAACTGTTCGCCTTGGGGCGACAGCCGTACATGGCGAGGCGTGCGCTCGAGCAGGCGGTAGCCGAGGCGCTCTTCCAGGCGTTTGAGCTTGAGGCTGATGGCCGCCTGGGAAGTGTCGACGGCTTCGGCGGCGCGGGTGAAACTGGCGAAATCGGCCACCAGCACGAAGGCCTGGACGGTATCGATATCCAGTGGTCTGAGGGCGTCAGTCATATTCGATCCTTATCGCACATATATCGGCTGATATCTTGTTGAAATCATCGCCGCTGCGCAAGCTGAACGCTCATCTTGCACAGGAGTTCTCGCATGTTTGCCAAACAGTATTCACACCGCTTGCCAACTGACTACGACATGGGCGTGATTCACCGGCGCGCAGCGCAATTGGGGCCGTTGTGGGATGACGCCGAGGGGTTGCTGTTCAAGGCGTTTATCGCCCGCGAGCAGGGGGGCAAAGTGTATTCGTCGGTGTACCTGTGGGCCGACCCGTTGCAGGCCGCTGACTTTTTATTGGGCGAGCGCTTCCAGAAGGTGCTCGACAGCTTTGGTCGCCCGCATATCGAGAGCTGGTTGCCGCTGGATGTACAACGTGGCCCGGCGCAGGGCGCAGTGAGTTTGTACCGCGAGGAATGGCCGCTGGAGGCGGGCGCGGACAGGGCGGTGGCCTTGGCCGAGGGAAAACGGCGCAATCGACAGGTGGCCGACAGCGCAGAGACCTTTGCGGTGTTCCTGGCGCTGGATGTGCAAGCGTGGCGCCTGGTGCGGGTCACCTTGTCGGCCAAGGCGCTGGACGCGCAGCACCCAGGGACGGGTTACCAGGTGCTCTATCTGGCACAAGGCGTTGCGCGACTGGGATAAGTGCGCCAGTCTTGGTGGCCTCATTCCCTGGGTCCAAGCACGCTGCGATGCAAGCCACACGTCTGACACTCATTTGCCATGCCCTCACGCCTCTGCAAAAACAGGGGCGTTTCTGCGATGACGAGCCGGTGGCGATGGATTGGCAGGGCGCGGCCGGCTCCCTCGCCGGGCGTTACAGGAAAACGCCGCGTTTACTCTGCGCTCCCGAGCTGCGTACTCGACAGACGGCTGGCTTGTTCGGCAATGACGCTGTGATCGAAGACGCCCTGCGCGATGCTGATTTCGGCCAGTGGAAAGGCCAGGCCATCAACCAGCTCAGTAGTGATGAGTTGAATACCTGGCTCACCGACAGCACCTTCGCGCCCCAGGGTGGAGAGTCAGTCGATGAAGTCTGTACACGTGTAGCGCAGTGGCTGAAAACCCTCGAAACCCAACCCGGCCATATCGTCGCCATCACCCACCCCTTTGTGATCCGCGCCGCGTTGTTGCAGGTGATGCAGTTCCCGCTGTCGATGTTCTACCGTATCGACGTCGAACCGTTGTCCGCCACCGAGCTACGCTTCAACAACGTCTGGCGCCTGCGCCTGGAAACTCACGCCTGAGCGCCTGAACATGGCAAAATCCACGCCCCGCACTGAGAGCAACCCATGAAACGCATCCTGATCATCGGCATTGGCGCCGGCAACCCTGACTACATCACGATGCAGGCCGTGAAGGCGCTCAACCGCACCGACGTGTTTTTCCTGATGGACAAGGGCCAGAGCAAAGACAAGTTGATCGACCTGCGTCGCGAGATCTGCGAGACCTACATCACCGAGCCGGGCTATCGCTTCGTGGAGGCCGAGTGCCCCGAGCGCGTGCGCGGCGATATCGACTACACCACCGCCGTGCAGGACCTGAACCGCGACAAGCAGCAGACCTTCGAACGCATGATCAACGAAGAAATGGCTGACGGTGAAGTAGGTGCTTTCCTGGCCTGGGGCGACCCGGCGTTGTACGACAGCACCATCCGCATTTTGCAGGCGATTCTGGCCAGTGGCCGTTGCGCCTTTGAGTTCGAGGTGATCCCCGGTATCACCAGCGTGCAGGCCCTGGCCGCGCAGCACAAAGTGGCGCTGAACCGTATCGGCAAGTCGGTCGAGATCACCACCGGGCGCCGTCTGGCGGCGGGGCAGGCGAGTGATGCCGACACCCTGGTGGTGATGCTCGATGCGGAAGACTCCTACCGCACCGTGGCCGATCAAGGCCTGGACATCTACTGGGGCGCCTACCTGGGCACGCCGGATGAAATCCTTATCAGCGGCAGGGTCAGTGAAGTGGCAGAAGAAATCGAACGGGTGCGCAAGGCGGCGCGCCTGGAAAAGGGCTGGATCATGGACACTTATCTGCTGCGCAAACCCTGAGGTTACGTCCCATGCTCAAACTGTTTGCCCTGGCACTGACCCTGGTGGTCGGCGTCGCTCATGCCGACGATACGCTGCATACCGACTTGCCGTTGTCGTACCTGGAACAGACCCAGGGCGATGCGCGCAACCAGCCGCTGGTGATTTTCCTGCACGGTTTCGGCAGTGACGAAGAGGATTTGTTCGGCATCAAGGACGCGTTGCCGTCCACCTGGACTTACCTGTCGGCCCGCGCGCCGATGCCGGTGGACCCCCACGGCTATCGCTGGTTTACCAAGACGCCCGGTGACGGCGAATACGATGGCGAGACCGCCGACCTGCAACGCAGCGCCAGGCTGATCGAAGAGTTTGTCGGTAAAGCCACCGTCAAATACCACACCCAGCCGGATCGGGTGTTCCTGGTGGGCTTCAGTCAGGGCGCGATCATGTCTTACGAGGTGGGGTTGCGTCGGCCGGAACTGCTGCGTGGGATCGCGGCGTTGAGTGGCAGCGTGTTGCCGGTGCTCAAGGCTGAGCTGAAGCCGGATGCGTCACTGGGCAAGCTGGCGATTTTCATTGGCCACGGCACTTTGGACCAGGCGCTGCCTTATGCGTCGGCCACTCGGGCGAATGAGGTGTTGACGGGGTTGGGATTGAAGCCGGAGTTCCACGGGTATCCGGGCATGCCGCATACCATCAGTGAAACGGAAGTGCAGGACCTGAAAGCCTGGCTGGAAAAGAGCCTGAACTAAACGCGGTCAAACATTGTGGGAAGGGGCTTGCTCCCTCCCCACATGTGGATCGGGTTGTCTGGAAGACTGTTATTTCCCGCCGGTAATCTGCCTCACCAGCGCAGCATGCCCCTTTGCGTCATCGGCCCGCGAAATCGCCTGGATCACCAGCAGGTGATTGCCCGAACCGCCCAGGAACGTCGAATTCAGGGTCTTGCCGCCGCCCTGGGTGGCGGTGCTGTCCACCTGGCGCAGGCCCAGGCCCTTGAAGGTCAGCTTCTTCTCGCTCTGTTTCTTGAAGTCCGGCAGGGCGGCGCTCTGGTCCTTGACGAAGCCGGCTACGGCGCCATCCAGGAATTGGGTGTCATTATCCCCAATGCTCAGCCCATCGTTGCGCACGGTTTCGGCGACGATCACCACGCTTTTCGTGGTCTGGTTGGCGTACATCGTGCCTTGGGTATCGGCAGTGCCATCCTCGGCCTTGCCTGCCGGCAGGGTGTCGGCGGCGTAGGCCTTGGGCAAGTTGAAGGTGAACTTGCCGCCCAGGGTGGAGATGGTTTGCGTGGTCGGCTTGGACGCGGCAAACACGCTGCCGGCGGTCAGCGCGAGGGCCAGCAGGACGGCGGTCTTGGTGAAAGTGGCCATGAAGCGCTCCAGGGGATGAACGAAATTGCGGCGTATTCTGTCAGAAAAATCGCAATCTCGTTCATTGGCAGCCTCACAGCTTGTCGGACTCTTCCTCCAGTCGATCCATCTCAAACAGCCGCGCCAGTTCTGCCCGTGCTTCCTGGGCGGTTTGCATCACCTTGGCCGCGTCGTCGTACACCGCGTGTTGCGCGGCCAGCACTTGCAGGTCGTGGTTCTTGAAGCGGGTGATGCGCGCATCGGCCTGGGCCTGGCTCAAGCCGAGGCCCACCAGGGTGCGGCGGCTCATTTCCAGGCTGGAATAGAAGGTCTCGCGAACCGGCGAGGCGTCCAGGTCGACCAGGCGGTGCACGTGCTGGCGGTTACGTGCACGGGCGATGATCTGCATGTGCGGGTAGAGGTTGCGCACCAACTCGGCGGTCTTGATATTGATCTCAGGGTCGTCCATGGCGATCACGAAGAACTCCGCCTGGTCGACCTTGGCCGCGTGCAGGATCTCGGGGCGTTGCGGGTCGCCGTAGAATACCGGCATGCCGCCGAAGCTGCGGGTCAGCTCAATGGTTTCCACCGAGGTGTCCAGGGCGATGAACGAGATGTTCTGTGCCCGCAGGATCCGCGCCACGATCTGGCCCATACGGCCCATGCCGGCGATCACCACGCGTGGCGCATCGCTTTCGATGGTGCGATATTCCTCGGGCACTTCCACCGGCTTGGCCTTGGGCTTGAACAGCTTCGGGCACACCAGCAGCAACAGCGGCGTCACCGCCATGGACAGGGTGATGGTCAATACCAGTACGTCGTAGAGGTGCGGTTCGAACAGGCCCTGGTCGCGGCCGATCTTGAACACCACGAAGGCAAATTCACCCCCGGCCGCCAGCACCACGCCCAGACGCAGGGCGCTTTCGCGATTGAGGTCACCCACCATGCGGCCCACGGCATACAGCAGCGGCAATTTCAGGCCTATCAACAGCAGCGTCAGGCCAATCACCACCAGCGGCGAGCTGAGCAACAGGCTGAGGTTGGCGCCCATGCCCACGCTGATGAAGAACAGCCCCAGCAGCAGGCCCTTGAATGGCTCGATCTGCGATTCCAGTTCGTGGCGGTACTCCGAGTCCGCCAGCAGCAGGCCGGCGAGGAAGGCGCCGAGGGCCATGGACACGCCCACCAATTCCATCAACCACGCCGTACCAATCACCACCAGCAGCGCGGTGGCGGTGGATACTTCACGCAGGCCGGTCTTGGCCACGATGCGAAACACCGGTCGCAACAGGTAGCGTCCGCCGATGATCACCACGGCGATGCTGCCGAGGATCTGCAGTACGTGTTGCAGGCCCTGGGCCTCGGTGGTCGGGTGATCGCTGCCGGCCAGCAGCGGCACCATGGCGATCAGCGGGATCGCGGCGATGTCCTGGAACAGCAGGATGGCAAAGGCCAGGCGACCGTGGGGCTGGTTCAGCTCCTTGCGCTCGGCCAGGCTTTGCAGGCCGAAGGCAGTAGACGACAGCGCCAGGCCCAGGCCCAGCACGATAGCGCTGTTCCACGACTGGCCAAACAGCCACAACGCCACCACGCCCATTACCAGGCCGGTGAGCAGCACCTGCGCCAGGCCGACGCCGAACACCGCCTTGCGCATCACCCACAGACGCTTGGGTGACAGTTCCAGGCCGATGATGAACAGCAGCAACACCACACCCAGCTCGGAGAACTGCGCGACGCTTTGCGGGTTGCCGATCAGGCCGAGCACCGAGGGGCCGATGATCACACCGGCGAACAGATAGCCCAGCACCGCGCCCAGTTGCAGGCGTTTGGCCAGGGGCACGGTCAGCACGGCGGCGAGCAGGAACACCACGGCTGCTTGTAACAGGTTGCCTTCATGGGGCATTGGGAACTCCAGGATCTTCAAAACCAATCAACAGGCGGGTATTAGAGCGCTTTTTACATATGGATAATTGTGTTTTTGCGGCGCAGGAGGGGGAACACGCAGTATTTTTCAAGATCCCGAGCGCTCTGACGTTGCAGCGCAAGGATGTACAAACAATTTCCCAAGCGCCGCAGGTGGAAGCCCGGCCACTTCGTCTTCTAAGTTTTATGCTCTTGATTTTGTATTCCATAGGTGGAATGTTTCTCGGCGCGGCAACCTGCGGGAATTGCGCATACAGCACGCCGGTCGGCCGCTTCGCGTGTTGTATGCCTTTGATCCACGCCGATGTGCGTTGTTGCTGATCGGTGGAGACAAGACAGGGCGACACCGATGGTATGAGGAACACGTCCCGATGGCAGAAAAGCTATATGACGTGCATTTGGAAACATTGCAAAAGCCCGGCACGTGCAGGGCTTTGTGTTATCTGGTTATTAATCGCCTTGCATGACCGCAACTTGCCCGACCGGTGCGAGGTTCACTGGCCGGCGATACAACCCTACTGCCAACCGGGCGCCTTTTCCCCCCAGCGGTACGGCGATGAGCCTCGTCCTTTGTTACTATCGCCGTCCCTTGTCGCCAGGAGTCACTGCCCCATGCAGCACCAGTGGGATGAAATGCACCGCACCCGCAAGCCCACCTTCGTACTGTGCGGCGAGCCTCAGGGCGACGTGCTCAATCTCTATGTTCACGGTTATTCGGCGTTCTTCAATCGGCAACAACTGGGTGGCTTCAAGGAGCAGTTGGCGAGTATCGAAGGTTCGACCAACCTGATGCTGTTCTGGCCGGCCGGGCATTTCCTGGAAAATCTGTTTGCACCCTTCAAGGAGGTGATCGGCGCAGTGCTGGGCGGCGGCAGCCTGGGCGCGGCGACCGTCGGGGTGGGCAAGGCGATTGCCTATTTTCTCGATCACTACAAAAGCGTCGAGGCGCGGGTGGACGAAGTCGCCAAAAGCCTGTTGCCGGAACTGGCCAACTACCTGCACGGTGAATCCCTTGATGTACGGCGTATCAACCTGATCGGCCATTCCCTGGGTGCGCGGATCCTGGTCAAGAGCTTGCTCGCCAGCCCCGAAACCGCCCGTGAGCTGCCGTTGGACAACCTGTTGTTGATGGGCGGGGCGATCTGCACGTCGAGCCCGTGGGACGTGGTGTCGGCGCCGCTCAAGGGGCGAGTGATCAACTGCCACTCCAGCAAGGACTGGGCCTTGGCCATAAAGCCGGACACCGAACGCTGTATCGGCCGTTATGCAATCCCGGTGACACCGGCGCTCAAGGCCAAGGTCACCAACGTGCACCTGGCGACTTTCGATCACGCCGCCTATTGGCCGCAGTTGCAGACGGTGGTGCAGTACACCGACCTGCTGCACGAGCGGCGCGGCATGATCCGCTCTGACCAGCGCAGTGCTGAAGTGCGTTTTGCCGAGGAGGACATCGATTTGTTCCCGGCGCTGGTGCAGGCCCGGCCGGAAGAGTTGAAGTTCCTCGCCGAATTGATGGCGCAAAAGCGCAGTGCATCGATAGACGCCACGGTGCGCGAGCCGCTCAAGTTGGCTGTTGAGCTGCAACGCATGGGCGGCGATACCTTCATGAATCTGGCCCGTGGGCATGGCGTGGGTTACCGCCAGATCGCCGAAGATGTGGCGCAGCGGCTGGGGATCAAGTTCGACGAGCCGCTCGATACTGTCGCGCTGGCCGACCTCGAAGCCCGGGTTGCCGAGAAGCTTATCGAACGGTACAAGGACAAACTCAGCAACGCGGACCGCCAGGTATTCGACGCAGAACTCAAGGCTGCCGCGCAAAAGGAGCAGGGCTTGTTCAGCCGTTTTGACGTAGGCCGTTCGGCTGCCACCGCGTTGAGCGGCACGGCGTTGGCCGGGCTCACCGGTTTTATCCTGCGCCGTGGCGCGGCCACGGCAATCCCGGTGGTGGGCCAGGCGTTGGCGGCGGCGATGCTGGTGGTGAGCGGCATGCGAGCATTTTCCGGCCCGGCGTATTCGATCACCACGTTGGCCGTGCTGGTGATCGGCGTGATTCGCCAGCGCATGGAGCGTGAAGCGCTGAACCAGGAGATGGACCTGGTGGTGCAGGTGGTGGAGGCATTCGACCTGCCACGGGACACGGTGATGCGCACGGTCGTGTCCGACTGATAAGCTGCATCCTTGTCTTGTATGTTTGCCTGGGATACCGCGTGAAATTCAGCCTGCCGAAAATTGCTACCGCCCCGTTCTGCCCGCCGGAAGTGGCCGGCTCCGTTGCCGTTGACCCTAAGGCCTCGTTCTTCAAGCGCATGTTGATGTTCGCCGGCCCTGGCTTGCTGGTCTCCATCGGCTATATGGACCCGGGCAATTGGGCCACGGCCATCGAGGCCGGTTCGCGCTACGGCTACAGCCTGTTGTTCGTGGTGTTGCTGGCCAGCCTGGCCGGGATGGCGGTGCAGTGCCTGTGCTCGCGGCTGGGCATCGCCACCGGCAAAGACCTGGCGCAGCTGTGCCGTGAGCGCTACAGCAAGGGTTCCGCTCGTACCCAATGGGTGCTGGCGGAAATCTCCATCATCGCCACCGACCTTGCCGAAGTGTTGGGCTGTGCCCTGGCATTCCACTTGCTGCTGGGGGTATCGCTGACCACCGGCATTGTGATCACCGCCTTTGACACGCTGTTGGTCCTGGCCCTGCAAAACCGGGGTTTCAGGCGCCTGGAAGCGATCATGCTGGCGCTGGTGGCGACCATCGGCGTGTGTTTCTTTATCGAACTGGTGCTGATCAAGCCGTACTGGCCGGACGTGTTCGGTGGTTTCGCCCCGTCACTCTCGGCCATCAGCGACGCGGCGCCGCTGTATCTGGCCATAGGTATCCTCGGGGCCACCGTAATGCCCCATAACCTCTACCTGCACAGCTCCATCGTGCAAACCCGCTTGATCGGCAAGGACCTCGCCAGCAAAGTGGATGCGGTCAAGCTGGCGCGTATCGACACCATCGGTTCATTGGCCCTGGCGCTGCTGGTCAACGCCGCGATCCTGATTCTCGCCGCCGCCGCTTTCCACAAGACCGGCCACACCGAGGTGGTCGAGATCCAGGACGCCTACCACCTGCTCGACCCGCTGGTGGGCGGTGCCTTTGCCAGCATCTTGTTCGGTATTGCGCTGTTGGCGTCCGGGCAAAGCTCTACCTTTACCGGCACCATCGCTGGGCAGGTGATCATGGAGGGCTACCTCAACCTGCGCATCCCCTGCTGGCAACGTCGTCTTATCACCCGTGGGTTGGCGCTGATTCCGGCGTTTGTGGGGGTATGGCTGATGGGCGACGATGCCATCGGCAAATTGCTGATCCTCAGCCAGGTGGTCCTCAGTCTGCAGTTGCCGTTCGCGCTGTATCCGTTGATCCGCATGACCGGCGATAAACAGCTGATGGGGCCATTCGTGAATCGGCTACCAACGCGGTTGCTGGCGTGGTTTCTGTTTGCGCTGATCAGTGGGGCGAATGCCTGGTTGATTGGGCAGTGGGTGTTTGGTTGAGGTGGTGCTGTCGTCGAGATGAGTTAGACCAGGATCGCCAAGGACGTGTATTGGGCGATGCCTGGATCGGCCGTCAATAGCCTCATGGGTTCGCTCATGGCTGTCGCTACGATGAGCCGATCAAAAGGGTCCTTGTGATGGTGTTCGAGATCCTTGACCGCGATGGCATGTTCCGAGGTGACGGGCAGCTCGACAAATCCGCTTTCCAGGCAGTACTCACGGATTTCATCCAGATCGACAGCGAGTTTCCCCAGGCCGACCTTGATTGCCATCTCCCAGAATGTCGCAGCGCTGATGTAGACCTCTGCGGCATTCTCAATCAGCTTCCTGGCTTTGCCGGATAGCCTGGGGTCTTCCGTCAGGGTCCAAAGCAGAATGTGGGTGTCCAACAGCACTCTCATGCAGGCTTGCCTTCGAAGGCATCCAGCAGATCGTCAGGCAAAGGTGCGTCGAAGTCTTCGGGAATGATGAACCTGCCTTTCATGGCACCGATTCTGCGACCCTTGGATTTCCCCATGGGCACAAGCTGTGCCATCGCACGTCCATGTTTGGCTATGGTGATGACCTTGCCCGCAGCGGCCTCATCCACCAGTTTTGACAGATTGTTTTTCGCTTCGCCCAAAGGAACTGTGATCATCTGGTTATCCCCATATTTTGGCCAAATATAGCCAAAACTGGGTGCGCTATCAAAGACGGCCAGACCACTGGCGGACGCGGCACGCTCAGATCGCGATGGTTTGTGATACGTGACTTTCATGGCAGTTCTCTAAAGGAAGATATCGCAAAAGTCTGCCGTATAAGGCTTGGCCAGAAGAATACTGGCCCGGAAAAACAGAATGGAACTACTTCCTCCTGTAAGAAAATTCCTGATGTGGCGATGTTTCTCCCGAGCCTCTTTGCTCACCGATCCCAATACGGCACCCCCCCAAAACACTCCACAAAATAATCAATCACCGTCCGCACCTTCAGCGACAAGCGCCGGCTGCCCGGCCACAGTGCCGCAATCTGCTGCGGTTCCAGGGTTGTCGCCACTTCATAGTCGGTCAGCACCGCCTGCAACGTGCCTGCGCGCAAGCCTTCGCCGATCAACCAGGAGGGAAACACCACCAGCCCCAGCCCTTGCTCGGCGGCATGGGTCAAGGTGTCGGCATGGTTGCCGGTGATCGGGCCCTTGACGCTGTAGGGCGTCCAGTCGCCCTGGCCCTTGCGAAAGAACCAGCGCTGCTGGCCGGTGATGCCTTTGTAGGCCAGGCATTGATGGTTGCTCAGTTCGTCGGGGTGCTGCGGGGTGCCATGCCGGGCCAGGTAGGCGGGGCTGGCGGCGATGCGAAAGCGTTGGGGCGCGAAGATGCGGGCCTGCATGCTGGAATCGTTGAGCACGCCGATGCGGAACAGCAGGTCGGTACCGTCCTGCAGTGGGTCGACGTAGGTGTCGGTCTGCTGGATGTCCAGTTGCAGCTTCGGATAGCGTCGGCACAATTCGCCCAGCCACGGTGACAGGTGACGCTGGCCAAATACCATGGGTGCATTGATGCGCACCAGGCCGCTGGGCTCGCTTTCCTGTTCCTGCAACGCCTGGCCGGCGGCTTCCAGTTGTTCCAGCATCAACCGCGCATGCCGCCCCAGCAGCCGACCGGCTTCGGTGGGGCTGACCGCGCGGGTGTGACGGTACAGCAACTGTTGGCCAAGGGCCTGTTCCATCAGCTGTATCTGCCGGGAGATAGAGGAGGGTGCCAGGCCTTCGCGGCGAGCTACTTCGGAGAAGCTGCCCAGGTCCAGAACGGCCACGAACAGGCGCAGCGCCTTGAAACTCAATTCATTCAAGCCTTGCATCATGTCTCCAGGCTGTGCGTTTTGCACAAAGGTGTTGTCGACATGCTCCCATTTATCGCACAGCACGGCCACCGGATAATGCGCGCCTTGTTTCCTTTCTTGAGCGCGGGTGATGTATGCAAGCAAGTTCCATCGAGGGTGTGGCGCAAGCCAGGCCGAAAAAAAACGTCATGAGGTTGCTGTTGCTGCCGCTGGTGATCCTGGCCGGCATGGGCCTGTCGGTAGAGGCCGGGTTGCTCGGCCCGCTGGGTGTGCAGGTCGGCCACTTGTGGGCGACCCTGAGCATTTTCGGGGTGGGCTCGGCGATCCTGTATCTGCTGCTGTTGTTCAGTGGCCCGCAAAAAGGCCCGGCGCTCTCCGAACTGCCGCGCTGGCAGTTGATCGGCGGTTTCCTGGGACCGATCTATGTGGTCGTGCTGACCCTGGCCACGCCGCACATCGGTATTGCGATGACCATGATCGCGATTTTGTCCGGGCAGGTCGGCAAGAGCGTGCTGATCGACCATTTCGGCTGGTTCGGCTCGGCGCGCAAGCGGGTCAATGGCGAACGCTGGATTGCTCTGGCGCTGATTGTGGTGGCACTTGTTCTGATTGCACGAGGTTAAGGCGATGAATCTGATTCTGTTACTGGTAGTGGTGGTCGCCGCAGGTGCGGTGTTGAGCGTGCAAGCGGCGATCAACGGTCGCCTGGGCCAGGCGGTGGGGGTGTTGCGTGGCAGCCTGGTGACCTTCTCGGTGGGGGCGATTGTCACCGCGTTAATGATTTTCTTCTTTGAACCCGTCCAGGCGGTGAGCCTGCTGGACGTGCCGAAATGGCAACTGACCGGTGCGTTGTTCGGTGTGGTGTACATGATGGTGATGGTCGGCGCGGTGCCGGTGGTCGGCACGGCCGTTGCCACCGTCGCGGTGATCGTCGGCCAATTGGGCATGGGCATGCTGATCGACAACTTCGGCTGGCTGGGCAACCCGGCCATCGAGCTGTCGAGCGGCCGCATCGTGGCGATGGCCTGCCTGGCGTTGGCGCTGGTGTTCATGTATCGCAGCAATACCCGCACCGACTGATGGCTTGAACCAACGAAGGCGGGCCGCAGTCACTGCTTAAGGTGTCGGCGTCCGCCGCACCGGGACGACCATGAAGAAGGAGTCTGACCATGCCAGATAAAACCTGTGCCTGCCCACACTGCAAATGCGTGCTGGGACCTGATGCGGTCATGAAGGACGGCAAGGGCTATTGCTGCCAGGGCTGTGCCGAGCACCATGCCCATGGTGAGCCGTGTGCGGCTGCGACGGGGTGTGAATGTGCCAAGTCTGCCAAAGGCTAGCGGTGTTTGAACCGGTGGGAGCATGCGTGCTCCCACACGGTTTGCGGGCCGCAAAAATCACTCGGATTGTCGTGCGGCGGTGATTACCATAGCGACTCTCCTTCGAATGATGTGCATCCCATGGCCCTGGCCGCGCCGCCTGACCTCAGTGATCCTGCCGTTCCCGTGCAACCTTTGGCGCGCACCTATCCGCGTGGGCTCTACATTGAGCCCCACAGCCACGACTGGGGCCAGTTGCTCTATGCCATGAGCGGCGTGATGTGGGTCGACACCCCGCAGGAAGCGCTGGTGGTGCCGCCACAGCGTGCCGTATGGCTGCCGCCCGGCGTGGAGCATGGTATCCGCGTGGTCTCGGACTTGCAGATGCGCAATATCTACCTGCGCCCGGCCCTGGCGGCAACGCTGGACAGCCAGGTGCAGGTGATCGAAGTCGGTGGGTTGTTGCGCGAGCTGATCGTCACGTTGGTGGACGAGGGCGACAACGGTGAGGTGGCTTACTACGACGCGCTGGTCAGCCTGGCCTTGCTGGAGCTGCAACGGGCGCGTCGCTCGCCGATTCGCATCGCCATGCCGGTGGAGGCCGACCGCCGGCTGATCAATGCCTGTCAGGCGGTCATGGCTGCGCCGTCCCTGGAGATCCCTTTCGAGCAGCATGCCGAAACCGCCGGCGCCAGCGTGCGCACCCTGGCGCGGCTGTTCCAGACCCACCTGGGCATGGGCTTTGCCGAATGGCGCCGCCAGGTGCAACTGGCCACGGCGGTGGCAGAGTTGATCCAGGGCCAGTCGGTCAGCGCCATCGCGCGTTCCCTGGGGTATTCGCCCAGCAGTTTCAGCGACATGTTCCGGCGTGAACTCGGTGTGGCGCCCTCGCAATACGTGGGCTGAGGGGTTGGCCGAAATCCTGAAGCACTTGGCCGATGCTTCAGGCTGGTGCTCTCTACACTGAGCGCATCCACCCACAAGGCGCTGCCCCATGAACTACCTCATTTCCCTGGCCATCGGCCTGTTTGTCGGCGTGATCTACGGCGCCCTCGACTTCCGCTCGCCCGCACCGCCGGCCATCGCCCTGATCGGCCTGATGGGCATGTTGCTGGGTGAAAAGCTCTGGCCCATGGGGCGGCAGCTGGTGGGCACCTGGTTCTCCTGATCTCTTTTTCTCTTCGATGGATATTGGCCATGAAAGCACTGCAATTTACTGCCACCGGCGACCTCAACAACCTGCGCTTTGTCGACGTCGCCACCCCGGTGCCGGCCGTGGGTGAAGTGCTGGTCCAGATCAGGGCTGCTGGCCTCAACCCCAGCGACGTCAAAAACGTGCTCGGTCGTTTTCCCTATACCACCTTGCCGCGCATCCCCGGCCGTGATTTCGCCGGGGTTGTGGTTGAAGGTCCGCAGGCGCTGGTCGGCCAGGAGGTGTGGGGCACCGGCCGTGACCTGGGCTTTTTTGCCGACGGCTCCCATGCCCAGTACCTCACCGTGTCGGCCAAGGGCGTGGCACATAAGCCTACCCACCTGAGTTTCGCCCAGGCCGCGAGCCTTGGTGTGCCGTACACCACCGCCTGGGATGCACTGGAGCGCAGTGGCGTGACCCAGGGCACACGCCTGCTGGTGATCGGCGCCAATGGCGCGGTGGGCAGTGCGACCCTGGCCCTGGCGAAGATCCGTGGCGCCCAGGTGCTGGCCGCCGTACGTCGCCCGGAACAGGTTGAAGTCTTGCAGAGCCAGGGCTTCGCCGCGATTGTCCTGGGCAAGCCGGAAGACCTGGGCGCGCACGTCAACGCCGTGTTCAAGGGCGGTGCGGATGTGATCTTCGACACCACCGGTTTCTGGCTGCCCGCCGCCGTGGCAGGCCTGGCACCGTTCGGCCGCATCGCTATTATCGCCGCACCGGTGGACGGCCATGTACAACTGCCGGCCCTGGCGTTGTACCGCAAGGGCGGTTCGGTGGTGGGGATCAATTCGTTGCTCTACAACTGCGAGCAGTGCGCGGTGATGCTGGAGCAGTTCGGGCGGTTCTTCGATGAAGGCTTGTTGCCGCTGCCCACCGGCCTGCGTGAAGTCGCGCTGGCCGATGGGGTGCAGTGCTTCGAAGAGGTGAACCAGGGCAGCGCAGACAAGCTCATCTTCCTGCCCTGATCCTGGCGGTCATGCCTCGGGAACACCTGTTTCCCAGACCGACCAGTTGTTGAGGATCGCCTGTACCAGCGGGTTGCCCGTGCGGTACAGGTTCTCCAGCGCCGGGACAAAACCGCCCTGGTCCGCGTACTTCAACAGGTTATCCACTTCGCTGTAGCCCGGGTACGGCCGGTCGAAATCCGAACCGGCCCGCACCACCGCCAGGCGCTGGATGTCCACCAAACCTTCGCGGCTGGCGCGCAGCAGCGCTTCATAGGTGGAGTTGTCTTCCTGCTGCGTGGTGCAGTATTCGCCTTTGTTGTCGGTCAGCAGCTTGGTCCACACCTCGGCGCGCTCGCTCAAACGCGTGCCGGAGAACCAGGTGTTGCCCGCCAGGGTGTCGCAGCGCGTAACTTGTGGCGGCTGGTTGGCCGGGGCGGCCGGGTAGTATTTGCGCCAGGCGCTGGATTCCTTGCTTTCCGTCAGCTCGACCTTCTGTGACAGGGCAAACGCCTTGGCCTGCAATTTGGGGTTCAGCTCAAACACTTCGGTCTTGTAGTCCAGCGGTGGTTTTTCGTTGGGGCCCTTTGTGTTGATGCCGAGATAGCCGGTCGGCCAATCCTTCGGCGCATCCCGTGAATCCAGCTCCCATTGGGTGCCGAATTCCACCAGGTAATGCGCCCACGCGGCGGTGCCGATCGTGCCGTGCTTGGGGCTGATACCGGCGATCCCGGCGATCAGGAAATAGCTTTGGCGCAGGTCGAACTTGGGCGAAAGGGCCAATGCCAGGGTGGAAGCCGCGGCGTTGGTCTGGCCCATGCCGGTGACCAGCAGGCACACATCCCGGGTATTGCAGCGGATCACCGGATATTCGGCGGACAGGCCCGGTACGCGCACTTCCTGCTTGAGTTCCAGGCGGTCGATCCAGGTTTGCGCCTCAGGGGCGAACATGGTGATCAGCATCACCTTGGGCTTGATCGGCGCGGGTGCATCGGCCAGCACCACCTGGGGCAGAAAGGCCAGGCCAGCGGCCATTGAGAGACGGGTCAATGCGTTCATCTAAAGCTCCTTGATCAGAATTGATAGCCCACGCCGGCGTAGTAACCCCAACCGTCCGAGCGGGCGCGGAAATTGCCTTCGCCGAAATTCAACTCGCTGCCGTCTTCCCAGTTGCCGCCGTTATGAAAGTAACGGCCGACCAGGGTGAAGCGCAGATGGGTAAACGAATACAGCAGCACGTTGGTGGCCACCAGCGAGTTGGCGGTGCGCGCCGGATTGTCCTTGTGCAGGTCCGAGCCAAAATCGTAGTTGGTAAAGCCGATGTAGGTCAGTGAAGCACCGTTATCGAATTTGCCGATCGGCACGATGTACTTCATTTGCGCACGGTAGCCGTCCCAGGAATATTCGTTGCTGGCGCCATAGTTTTCCCACTGGTAACGCCCGTAGAAGTTGGCCGACAGGTTGACCCGCGAGTGGGTGTCGATATCGGTGCCCAGGCCGCTGTACAGCGTATTGGCGCGGTTGGCCTTGTTGCTGCCGTGGTCGTAGATCCAGTCGAAGGCCACGTACCATTCCTTGAACGGCCCGATGGCCAGGCTGCGGCCCGCCAGGTAGTCGATGGAAATCCGCGGCTCATGCTCCATGAACACCGGCGAGCCATGGTCCCACACGCCCTTGTCATTACTGTTACCGATGGTGAGGATCTTCGGCACGTCGATATAGCCGTACAACTCGAAAGGCCCCTTGCGGCCGAAGTACTCGTACTCCAGGTACACGTCATCCTGCGGCTTGGGGCCGAAGCTGATGTCTTTGCTGCCGATCAGCGTCAGGTCCTGGTTGAACCAATCCGACAGGTACACGCCTTTTTTCGCCGGGTTGGCTTCCGGGCTGAGGGTTTCGCCCTGCGCTGAGTCATCGACGGGTTTTTCCTGCGCCAAAAGGGGCGCGCTGAGTAGTCCCGTAACGGCGGTCAGTAGCAAGGAAACACCAAAGCAGGTAGGACGCCTTGAGGTGGAATGCATTGAAAATCCCTATTCGTACGCGGTTTGAACCCGATTCTTCGGGTAGAGGTGAACTTGGTCGCCAAGTTCGTACCGCAAACGTTTGCACAGGCTGTACCAACTTTGCTCAATCGATTGATCAGCTTGGAAAAAAACAGGATTAGTCGACCTTTTGGTCAGAATTGACCGGGTGTCATTTTTCGATGCGGTGGAACAGGTGCGTCGCGGTTTCCCGTCGATAGTCACTCGGCGTCTGGTTCATCTCGATGCGAAAGTGCCGGTTGAAATTCGACAGGTTGGCGTAGCCCACTTCAAAGCAGATGTCCGCCACCGACATATCGCTTTGCAGCAACAGCCGACAGGCGCGCTGCACCCGGAACTTGCGCATCAGGTCGATAAAGCCGTGGCCGGTGTTGCGCTTGAAGAAGCGCGAAAAGCCCGGTTCGCTCATCTCCAACTGTTGTGCGATCACCGACAGGCGCACGTCGCCGGTCAGCTCGCGCATCAAATAGTCGAATGCCTTGTTGATGCGTTCGGCGCTGCGTGCATCCAGGGTCGGCGCGTAGCAGGGGCTGGCCAGGGCCTTGGCCTGCTGGGGCGGGGCGTTTTTCAGGGTGTCGAGCAATTGCAGGAACAGGATCAAGCGTTGCAGGCCCTGGGCGTTGCCGATGGCTTCCATCAGGTGGGCGGCGTGCAGCGCCGTGTCCCCGGTGAACTCCAGGCCACGGCGAGCCTGTTCGAACAACGGCTGCAGGTCGCCCAGCTCCGGCAGGGTGTTGCGCAGGGCGAGGAGGGCGGCGCCGTCGAATTGCAGCACCACGTCGCGGCCGCTCAGGTATTCGCCGGGGGCCAGTTCGCCGATCCAGTCGTGGGGCAGGTCGGGGCCGATCAGTGCGACATGCCCGGCGCTGAATGCACCGATGTAGTCGCCCGCTACGAGTTTGCCGCTGCCTTGGCGGATCAGGTGGATTTCGAATTCGGGGTGGTGGTTCCAACGCGCCAGGTCGTAGGGGTAGTCGTGTTCGAACCAGCGGAAACAGTGGTCCGGCTCGGGCAGGATCACTTCCAGTTCGGCGGGGCGGTGCTCGAACAGTGTGGCACGGCTGAGGGGCATGAGCGGACTTCTTGGGGTTCTTGTAATCACTTCAAAATACGCGCCTCGGGCGTTCAGGCGCTACCCCCGCTTGCGTCCGGCACTGATACTTTTTTAACTCGCACGCCCGGGTTAAAAAAGTATCAGTCGAGCATCCGCCACGGGTTTGTGAGGGCCTGGCCAAGCTGCTGTAATCGGCGCTCAACAACAAAAACAACAGGTGGAAACCGCCATGTTCAAGCTCCCGCAAGTGTTGTTCCTGCTGTCCGGCCTGGCGCTGGCCATGCCCAGCCACGCTGCCGACACCGTCACCATCGCCACGGTCAACAACAGTGACATGATCCGCATGCAGCGCCTGTCCAAAGTGTTCGAAGCCCAGCACCCGGACATCACGCTCAACTGGGTGGTGCTGGAAGAAAACGTGCTGCGCCAGCGCCTCACCACCGACATCGCTACCCAGGGTGGGCAATTCGATGTGCTGACCATCGGCACCTACGAAACCCCGCTCTGGGGCGCCAAGCACTGGCTGGAACCCTTGGCCCAGCTGCCGGCCGATTACGATGTCGACGATATCTTCCCCTCGGTACGCCAGGGCCTGTCGGTCGACAACACCCTCTATGCCTTGCCGTTCTACGGCGAAAGCACTGTCACCTACTACCGCACCGACCTGTTCCAGCAGGCGGGCCTGAGCATGCCGGCGCACCCCACCTGGACCCAGCTCGGTGAGTTCGCTTCCAAGCTCACCGCCAAGGACAAGGGCCAATACGGCATGTGCCTGCGCGGCAAGGCCGGCTGGGGCGAGAACATCGCCTTGCTCAGCACCATGGCCAACGCCTTTGGCGCGCGCTGGTTCGACGAGCAGTGGAAGCCCGAGCTGACCAGCCCCGAGTGGACCGCGGCCGCCAACTTCTATGTCAACACCCTCAAACAGTACGGCCCGCCGGGCGTGTCCAGCAATGGCTTCAACGAAACCCTGGCGCTGTTCAATAGCGGCAAATGTGCAATCTGGGTCGATGCCAGCGTCGCCGGCTCCTTCACCACCGATAAAAGCCAGAGCAAAGTGGCCGACAGCGTAGGCTTTGCTGCCGCGCCCACCGAGGTCACCGATAAAGGTTCGTCCTGGCTCTACGCCTGGTCCCTGGCGATCCCGGCCACTTCCAAACACAAGGACGCCGCCAAGGCCTTTATCAGTTGGGCGACGTCCAAGGACTACATCCAACTGGTGGCCGACAAAGAAGGCATCACCAACGTGCCGCCAGGCACCCGCCAGTCCACCTACAACGAGGCGTATCTGCAGGCGGCCCCGTTTGCCCGGGTGACCCTGGAGATGATGAAACACGCCGACCCCGCGCATCCGTCCGTCAAGCCGGTGCCGTACGTGGGTATCCAGTACGTGACCATCCCCGAGTTCCAGGCCATCGGCACCTCGGTCGGCAAGCTGTTCTCGGCGGCGCTGACCGGTGGCATGTCGGTTGACCAGGCCTTGCTGCAAGCGCAGTCCACCACCGAGCGCGAGATGAAACGCGCCGGCTATCCGAAGTAACTTTTGACGGGACCTACTGATGAAACGACTGGAAGGTAAAAGCGCGCTGATCACCGGATCGGCGCGCGGTATCGGCCGCGCCTTCGCCCAGGCCTACATCGAAGAGGGCGCTACAGTCGCCATCGCCGATATCAACCTGCAACGGGCCCAGGCCACGGCTGCCAAGCTGGGCCCGCAGGCCTACGCCGTGGCCATGGACGTCACCGACCAGGCCTCTATCGACGGCGCGATTGCCGCCGTGGTGGCCCAGGCCGGCAAGCTGGATATCCTGGTCAACAACGCTGCGCTGTTCGACTTGGCACCCATCGTCGACATCACCCGCGACAGCTACGAGCGGCTGTTCTCGATCAACGTCGCCGGTACGCTGTTCACCCTGCAAGCCGCGGCGCGGCAGATGATCCGCCAGGGCCATGGCGGCAAGATCATCAACATGGCCAGCCAGGCCGGACGGCGCGGCGAGCCACTGGTGGCGATCTACTGCGCGACCAAGGCGGCGGTGATCAGTCTGACGCAATCGGCTGGGTTGAACCTGATCAGGCAGGGCATCAACGTCAATGCCATTGCGCCGGGTGTGGTGGACGGCGAGCACTGGGACGGGGTGGATGCGCTGTTTGCCAGGCATGAAGGGCTGGCTCCGGGAGAGAAGAAGAAGCGGGTAGGGGCCGAGGTACCCTTTGGACGGATGGGTACGGCGCAGGACCTGACCGGAATGGCGATCTTCCTGGCGTCAAAAGAGGCCGACTACGTGGTGGCGCAGACCTACAATGTCGATGGCGGCAACTGGATGAACTAGGGCCCAATGTGGGAGGGGCAAGCCCCCTCCCACAGTTGAGCCTCTTTGTTCGTTGATTCGGGGCTAGTCCGCAAAACTGCGGTCGAAGAAGTAAATCTCTCCAGGCTTCAGGTTCTCCACCGTCGCCTGGGGCCTGCCGCCTTCACCCTGCTTCTTGCGCCCGGTCTCGCGCAGATACCCTGCCTCCGTCAGCTTCAACAACCGCTGGCGAATACTGGTCTTCAACACCGGCCGCGCCAGCACCAGGGAGAAAATCGTGGTCGCGTCCGGTGCGCTGAATTCATTGCCCAGAAACATCAGCGGCAAGTTGCTGTACAACGACTTGGAAAACAAACGGTCCTGCACCGCTGCCACAATGCTGTTGTGATCGAACGGCAACTTGATGCCGCCACTCGCCACCGCTGTCAGCGAATACCAGCCCTGGTGCTCACTTAGCGTCACGTCCTCGTTCACGATCGCCAGGTAATAGGTGGACGACGACCAGCAGCGCGGATCGCGAAACGCATCCCCCACCGTCCCCACCTGTTCGCTCCAGGCCAGGTCCAGCCCGACCTTGTCACTCGCCCGCAAGCGCTCCACCGCAGCCTGGAGGCTCAGGTCCTGCACGCCGCCATTTACCACCACGCCCGGCAGCGCCCAGTGCCCGGCGAAGGGCTCGGCGTCGCGCTGGTTCAGCAGCAGTTTCAGCTCGCCAGAGAGGCGGCAGTAAGACAGCACGCACAGGTCGACGGTATGGAGGTAGGCGCTACGAGGCATGTGATGTCCTTCTAAACAGCAGTGCGGCACAGTCTAACGGATCGAACAGATATGTCATGTACTGAGTCCAGGATAGATACGCAAATGTTTGTTGCAATGAAAGTACATGACGTGTACTTTTGTTTCCAGGCCACAGGAGAACCACCATGACCCTCGCGACAACCGCCATTGCCTCATTCGACGTCGACGCCCAGAAGAGCTTCACGCCGCTGTGCCCCAACGAGTTGCCGGTGGCCGGCGGTGACCGGATCGGCGCCGAGCTCAACTACATGGCCAGCCTTGCCGGCCATCGTGTCGGCAGTAAGGACGCCCACACCCCGCACGCGCCCTGGGTGGTGGCGCAGCACAGCGACATGCTGCAACCCACCGGCCTGGCCCATGCCGATGTCACTTGGGTCAGCCACTGTGTACCCGGCACCGAGGGCTTCACCCTGCTGGATGAGTTGCCCACGCCTTATGACTACGACTACTTCATCTGGAAAGGCGTCGAACCCGACCTGCATCCCTACGGCGCCTGCTACCACGACCTGCACGACAAGCTGTCCACCGGCGTCATCGAGTATTTGAAAGCCCAAGGCGTGGTTCGCGTGATCGTCGGCGGCCTGGCCCTGGATTACTGTGTCAAGACCACCGCGTTGCAGTTGCTCAAGGCCGGCCTGGAAGTGGTGCTGCACTTGCCGGCGTGCCGAGGCATCAGCGAGGAGGGCGGTGTACAGGCGGTCAATGAGTTGCTCAAGGCCGGTGCCGCTATCAGCCGCACCCGCGAAGAACTGGCCGCAATGGCCACGCGTTAAGGAGAGACACCATGGAAAGTGCGTACGACTACGAATCCCCGGTGATCCAGGGGTTGCTCGACACCGATTACTACACCTTCACCATGATGCAGGCGGTGTTGCACCAGTACCCCAACGTTGATGTGGAGTACAACTTCATCGTCCGCTCCAGGGAAAAGCTCGGCCACCTGATTCCTGAAATCCGTGCCGAACTGGAGAAACTCGCCAGCCTGCGGATGCGCGAAGGCGAGTTGCGCTTCCTGTTCAACCCACGTTTTCGCGAATACCTCACCCCGGATTACGAGCGCTTCCTTGGCCTGTTCCGTTTCAACCTGCGCTACATCCACGTCAGTGAAGTCGACGGCCAACTCAATATCCGCGTGGTCGGGCCGATGCTGCACTGCATCATGTTCGAGCAACCGGTACTGGCGTTGGTCAGCGAGCTGCGCAACCGCGACAAATACCCCGATGTAACCCTTGAAGACGTCACCCGCAAGCTCTACCAGAAGTTCGACTGGCTGGAGAAAAACCTCAGCCGCGATGAACTGGCCGACCTGCGTGTATCGGACTTCTCCACTCGTCGGCGCCTGTCGTTCAAGGCCCAGCGTGAAGTGGTCGACATCATGCGCCGCGATTTCCCCGGCCAGTTCGTCGGCACCAGCAACGCGCACCTGGCCTACGAATTCGACCTGCCGCTGATCGGCACCATGGCCCACCAATGGCTGATGGTGCACCAGCAACTGGGCCGGCTGCGCGAGAGCCAGAACGCCGCCCTGGAAAACTGGGTGCGCGAGTACCGTGGTCGCCTGGGGATCGCCCTGACTGACTGCATCAGCACCGACTTTTTCCTCAAGGACTTCGACCTGTACTTCGCCAAGCTCTACGACGGCCTGCGCCAGGACTCCGGCGACCCCATCGCCTGGGCCGACAAGGTGTTGGCCCGCTACAAGCAACTGGGCATCGACCCGATGACCAAGGACCTGATGTTCTCCGATGGCCTGAACTTCGAAAAATGCCTGCCGATCCTGCGTCACGTGCGCGGCAAGGCCAGGTTCGGCTTCGGCATGGGCACCAGCCTGGCCTGCGATGTGGACGGCGTTGAGCCGCTGAGCATCGTGATGAAACTGGTGCGGGTGCACGGCGAGCCAGTGGTGAAGTTCTCCGATGACCCGATCAAGAACGTCTGCGAAGACGCCTCGTTTTTGCAGTACGCAGCACAAGTGTTCAACGTTGGCAGTGTGGAGGTGTGACATGCAAGAACGTATCGCACGGGAACTGAACATCAATCGCGCGTTGACCCAAGGCGGCGAGCCCGAGGAAATCCAACGGCGCATCGACTTCATCAAGACCACCTTGCGCCACTCGGGCTGCAAGGCCCTGGTATTGGGCATCAGTGGCGGCGTCGACTCCCTCACCGCCGGCCGCCTGTGCCAAATGGCGGCAGAGCAACTGCGCAGCGAGGGTTACGCCGCACGCTTCATCGCCATGCGCCTGCCCTACAAGACCCAGGCCGATGAACGCGACGCCCAGGCCTCCCTGGACTTCATCACTGCGGACCACATCGACACCCTCAACATCGCCGCCAGCGTCGACGGCCTGATGGCCAGCCTGACCGCCGCCGAAGCCAGCGCCGAGCATGTCGATTTCATCAAGGGCAACGTCAAGGCCCGCACGCGCATGATCGCGCAATACGCCGTGGCCAACCTGCACAATGGCCTGGTGGTCGGCACCGACCACGGCGCCGAAGCGCTGATGGGTTTTTTCACCAAGTTCGGCGACGGCGCCTGCGACCTGGCCCCGCTGTCCGGCCTGACCAAAACCCAAGTGCGCCTGCTCGCCACAGCCCTCGGCGCACCGGACAACCTGGTGCACAAACACCCGACGGCCGACCTGGAAGAGCTGGTACCGGGCAAGCTGGACGAGCACGCCTACGGTTGCACGTATGCAGAGATCGACGCCTACCTGATGGGCGAACCGGTGAGCGAGCGGGTGAGGACGATTGTCGAGGGCGCGTACAGCAAGACAGCACACAAACGCGCGCTGCCGATTGCGCCCCTTTGATTAACGCTCGATCGACCGACTCCACCGCGCGTTCCACTCCGGCCGCGCCTGGTTCACCTGGTCCCAGTCGATCGAAATTGCCGTCTGCAAGTAACCCTGCATCGCTTCCACCCGCGCACGGGTCTTGTCGGTGGTCGGCGTGGTCGGGTTCGACGGAATCTGGTCGCCTTCTTCCAGCGCCGGTGCCTGGGCTTCGGCGGTCAGCAGGAAGGCCGCGAGTTTCTGCGCCAGTTCTGGCTGGTCATTGCGGGCGATCACGCATTCGGCCACGTTCAGCACCACGGCGCCTTCCTTGGGCTGCGCGTATTCCATGGGCACGCCGAGCAGTTTCTGGGTGGCGACCTGGGTTGGGGTCAAAGGAAAGATCGCGGCTTCGTCGGTCTGCACCATCTCGGAGATTTTTGCCGAGCTGGCGATGTATTCCAGCACATTGGGGCCTACGGTTTTTGGCCAGGCCTTGAAGCCGGGCTCCACGTTGGTTTCGTCGCCGCCCTGGATGCGGTTGAACATCAGGAAGCCGTGCAGGCCGAAGGTGGACGACGCCAGGGACTGGAACACCACTTTCTCCTTGAAGCGCGGGTCGGCCAGGTCCATCCACGAGGTGGGCGCGGCCCAGCCTTTTTCCTTGAACATCCTGGCGTTGTAGCCCAGGCCGGTCACGCCGAGGGTCACGGCCACGGCTTCGTCCTTGATCTTCGCCTTGGCCGGGATCTGTTCCAGGGTCGGGCTCGGCGCCAGTTTGTCGCACAGGCCCATGGAGATCGCGCGGTACATGATGCCGTCGTCGAGGAACATCACGTGCATCTGCGGGTTGTCTTTGTTGGCCTGGACCTTGGCGAGGATGTCCGACGAGGTGCCGGGCACGATCACCACCTTTACGTTATTGGCCTTTTCGAACGCAGGTAGCACCTTGTCGGCATACACCCGTTCCATGGTGCCGCCGTTCATGCCCAGGTACAGCGTGGGTGCGGCGTGCGCCGTTGAGGCGGCCAGGGCGAGGGACAAGCAGGACAGCGCAATACGTGGGTTCATGGATGTTTTTCCTCTCAGGCTTGGAAACGACGAATGGAAAACGCTTCGATGGGGTGGCGGCTGGCCCCGGCGCAGACGATCTCTGCCAGGGCTTCACCGACCGCGGGACCGAGCTGGAACCCGGCGCCGGCAAAGCCGAAACCGTGGAGCAAGCCCGGTTGGGTACTGCTGGGGCCGATCACCGGTTCGTGATCGGGGAGGTAACCTTCGGTGCCGCTCCAGGTGCGGATGGCCTGGGCACCTTTGAGAAAGGGGTAGAGTTCGCCGGCGTTGCGCAGGATCTCCAGCACCGCCGCCTGCCCTGGGCGCGCGGTCAACGGGCCCAGGGCAAAGCCGCGACCGCCGCCCAGGATGCAGTTGCCCCGGGCGACCTGGCGCGCATAAATCCCGCCGCCTTCAACGCCGGTACTCACGTTCATCACCACCGGCAACGGCTCGGTGACCAGCATCGCCGGGTGCGCGGAGGTGATCGGCACCGCTTCGCCAAACTGCGCGGCGACGCTTCCGGCCCAGGCACCGGCGCAGTTGAGCAGCCACGCTGCCTGCAGATGCAGGCCGTTGGCGCAATGCACCTGGAACCGGCGGCTGTCATGCTCGATGCGGATCACCTCGGCTTGCTCGTACACGGCGGCGCCACAACGCTGCGCGGCACGGGCGAAGGCAGGAGATACCAGGCGCGGATTGGCATGCCCGTCTTCCGGGCACAGCGAGGCGCCCACGGCAATATCGCCGACCCAGGGGAAGCGTGCGCGCAACTCGGCGTAGTCCAGCAACTGCAGGCCCAGGCCAAAGCCGCGCGTCTGCTCGGCATACGCCTGCAACGCGGCGAAGTCGGCATGACTGCGCGCCAGCTTCAAATGCCCGGAGCGCACGTATTCGCCGTCGATGCCGATCAACCCCGGCAAGTCGGCCCACAGTTGATGGGCGCGCTGTGACAAGGGCAGTTGGTGCAGGGGCCGACCCTGGCGTCGCACGCCGCCATAGTTGACGCCACTGGAATGGGAACCGCAGAAATCCCGCTCCACCAGGGCCACGCGCTGGCCTTTCTGCGCGAGCATCAAGGCTGCCGAGGCGCCGACGATGCCGCCGCCGAGGACGATCACATCGATCATGGCTGCACCTCCACGCCAAACGGCAGCGGCTTGATCGGTGCCTGGCCGCGCAGGCGGCCCACCTGTTCAATCCCGCGACCGCTGCGCTCGGCGACGATTTCCGCCGCCGCCAGCCCACACATCCGGCCCTGGCAACGACCCATGCCAACGCGACAGTGAGCCTTGACCCGGTTGAGCTCCCAGTGACCTTCATCCACCACCGCGCGTATCTCGCCGGCGCTGACTTCTTCGCAGCGGCACACCATCAATGCGTCCGGCGCTTGGGCCGCCCACTGCTCGGGGAAGGGAAACGCGGTTTCCAGCCCATGACGAAAACGCTGGATGCCCGCCAGTTGCTGCTCCAATACGGCGGGGCGGCGCTGATCAATCGCCACGCCCGAATCTTCCAGCACCGCCAGTGCCGCACGCTCACCGGCCATCTTCGCGGCGTCCGCACCCATGATCCCTGCGCCGTCGCCGGCCAGGTACACACCGTTGACGCTGCTGCGCCCGGCGTTGTCCCGTTGCGGCAACCAGGCACGGTTCAAGGTGTTCCAGGCGAACTCACAGCCGAGCAAGTCCGCCAGTTGGGTTTCACTGCGCAGGGCATGAGCGAAAGCGACGGCATCGCACGCCAAAACATGGTCATCCCAGCGAATACCGCTGACTCGCTGTTCTCCGTCGATTTTCTGCAGCGTGGCACCCTGATGCACGGGAATCCCATGGGCCGTCAGCCAGGCGCGGTAATACATGCCCTTGGCCAGGGTCAGTGGCTGCCCAAGCAGCGCCGGCAACGCACGGCACTGCGCACTGAACGGCGCGCTGTCGAGTACCGCCACCACCTTGGCTCCGGCCTTGGCGTATTGGTAGGCGACCAGATACAGCAACGGCCCGCTGCCGCAGAACGCCACGCGCTCACCGATGGCGCAGCCCTGGTATTTCAAGGCGATCTGCGCCGCGCCCAGGCTGTACACGCCGGGCAGGGTCCAGCCCGGCACCGGCAGGATACGGTCGGTGGCGCCGGTTGCGACAATGATCCTGGCGTAGTCGACGCTCTCGGCACGGCCGTTGTCGAGCAGGTCCAGGCGACCGTCCTCGGCATTCCACACCAGGGTTTGCGGTCGATAGTCGATCAGCGGCGCCAGCTCATCCATCGTGCGGTGCGCGGCTTGCGCCTTGCTCGCTTCAAAGCCATAGATCTGCCTGGCGCTGCGCTGAAAGCCCAAGGGTTGCCGCCGATAGATCTGCCCGCCGCCGCGCAGGTTTTCATCGATCAGGCACGGTGTGACGCCATGGTCGAGCAGGGTGCGCGCCGCGCTGATCCCGGCCGGGCCTGCGCCCACAATCACCACCGGCTTCATGGCTGGCGCCCCGGGTCGCGGCTGATCGCCTGGCCTTCTTCCAGCAGCGTCGAGCAGGCGCGCACGCGGCGACCGTCTTCAAGGCGCACCCAGCAATCCTGGCAGGCGCCCATCAAGCAGAAACCGGCGCGGCGCTCGGCGCTGAAGTCACTGCCGCGCAGGTGCTCGGCGCAGGTCAGCATGGCGGTGAGCAGGGTATCGCCGAGCAAGCCGCTGGCGGGTTGGCCGTCCAGGGTGAAGGACAGGGCAGGGCGCGCGGTCTCGGCCAAGCGTTTGAACAGGGCCATCAATGTTTCCCCACCAGCACGCGGTCCAGGCCGTAGACCCGGTCCAGCAGAATCATGGTGGCCGCCGTCAGCGCAATCACCAGCGCCGACACCGCCGCCATCATCGGGTCGATGGACTCGGTGGCGTACACGTACATGCGCACCGGCAGGGTTTGCGTGGCTGGCGAGCTGACGAAGATCGACAACGTCACCTCATCGAAACTGTTGATGAACGCCAGCAACCAGCCGCCAGCGACACCGGGCAGAATCATCGGCAGGGTGATCTGGCGAAACAGCGTAAAGCGGCTGGCCCCGAGGGATTCGGCCGCCTGTTCGGCACTGCGATCAATACCGATGGCGGCCGCCAGCACCAGGCGCAGCACATACGGCGTGATGATCACCACGTGGGCCAGCATCAGCCAGGTAAAGCTGCCGTTGACCCCCATCAGCGCGAACAACCGCAGCATCGCCACCCCCAGCACCAGGTGCGGGATGATGATCGGCGACAAAAACAACGCACTGAAAAAATTACGCCCGGGAAACGAATACCGGCTGATCGCCAACGCTGCCGGCACCGCAATCAATGTGGCCAGGCTTGCCGCAGTGAAGGCCAGCACCAGGCTGTTATAGAACGCCTGGATAAAATCCGCACGCTCGAATACCGCACGAAACCAGCGCAGGGAGAAGCCCGAGATGGGCAGGCTCAAGGTGTTTTCCGGGGTGAACGCCACCAGGCACACCACCACCAGCGGCGCCATCATGAACAGCACCACCAAGCCGTGGAAACCGAGGGCCAAAGGACCGTTTCTGGACATGCGCTTAAACCCCCAGGGACTTTTTATAGCGGCCTTCGACCATGCGGTTCCAGCTCAGCATGATCAGCAGATTGACCAACAGCAGCACCACCGCGATGGTCGCGCCCATGGGCCAGTTGAGTTCCGAGAGGTACTGGTCGTACACCACGGTGGCGACCATTTTCAGGCGGCGCCCGCCAAGCAGGCCGGGGATCGCAAAGGAGCTGGCGGCCAGGCCGAACACGATCAGCGTGCCGGACAGCACGCCAGGCATGACCTGCGGCAGCACGATCCTGCGCATCACTGTGGCCTGGCTGGCCCCCAGCGATAACGCGGCCTGTTCAGCCGACGGGTCGAGTTTTTGCAGGGACGTCCACACCGGGATGATCATGAACGGCAACATCACGTGCACCAGCGCGATGATCACCGCGAAGGGCGTGTACAGCAGCTTCACCGGGCGCCCGCCGAGCAGTTGGATCAGTTGATTCACCAAACCATCGGCGCCCAAGAGCAGGCTCCAGCCGAAGGCGCGCACCACCACCGAAATCAGCAATGGCGTGAGGATCAGGATCAGGAAGATCGAGCGCCACGGCGTACCCATGCGGCTGAGGATGTAGGCCTCGGGCACACCGATCACCACGCACAGCAGGGTCACCAGCGCGCTGATCCAGAAGGTGCGCCAGAAGATCTCGTAGAAGTAGGAGTCGCTGAACAATGACAGGTAATGGGCCAAGGTCCATTCATCGGCCTTCACGCCCACCTGGTAGTCGAATACGTTGAACGACAGGACCAGGGTCAGGCCCAGCGGTAAGATCAGCAGCCCGGCAAACAGCACCAGCGCCGGCAAGGAGAGCAGGTAACCGCGACTCATGCGTGCACCTCGTCGGCTGCCAGTACGCGTAGCAAGTCCGCATGCCAGTCCAGGCCCACCGCCGCGCCGCAGCCCAGCGGCGCGCTACCGTCGTTGCTGCGCACCACGGTGATCTCGCCGAGGTCGGTGTGGACGCGGTACAGCCATTGGCTGCCAAAGAAGTAACGATCATGCACCTTGCCTTGCAGGCGACCGGCCCCCGCGTCCACCAGGGTGATTTTTTCCGGGCGCAGGCTCAGGACCAGCTCGCCGTCGCCGCCTTGATGCCGCACTTGCGGCGTTCCCAGTGGGTCGTAATCGCCGGCCAGCAGGTTGGCCTTGCCGACGAAGTCCGAGATGAAGCGCGTGCGCGGGTGTTCGTAGAGCTTGTACGGCGCGTCGATCTGGGTCACGCGCCCGGCCTGCATCACCACCACGCGGTCGCTGATGGACAGCGCTTCGGCCTGGTCATGGGTGACCATCAAGGTGGTGATGCCGACGGCGCACTGGATGCGGCGGATCTCGAACTGCATCTCTTCGCGCAGGTTGGCGTCGAGGTTGGACAGCGGCTCGTCGAGCAGCAACACCGGCGGCTCGATCACCAACGCACGCGCCAGGGCCACGCGTTGGCGCTGGCCGCCGGACAACTCCCGTGGGTAGCGCTCGGCGTGGGGGGCCAGGCGCACCAGTTCCAGCACGGTTTTCACCTTGCTGACGATCTCTGCGGCCGGCACTTTGCGCATCTTCAGGCCGAAGGCGACGTTGTCGCGCACGCTCATGTGGGGGAACAGCGCATAGCTCTGGAACACCACGCCCAGGCCACGGCTGGCCGGCTTGGCGTGGGTGATGTCGCGGCCGTCGAGCAGGATCTGCCCGCCGCTCACGTCGACGAAGCCGGCGATCATTTGCAGGGTGGTGGTCTTGCCGCAGCCCGAAGGGCCGAGCAGGGAAACGAACTCGCCTTTTTCCACCGCAAGGTCGGTGGCGACCACCGCGTCGACGGCGCCGTAGCGTTTGCTCAAGGCGTTGAGTTGGAGAAATGCCATGTCTGCGTTCCACCTTTTTTGAGTCGCGTCGAAACGCGCTTTTTTGTTTTGGGCAGATGCGAATGAGGTGTTGCCGGTGCGTTGGCGCTCGATCTTGAGTCGGCTGCCGGTTGTTGTTCATTTCGCCCCTGTGGACGCAGATTAGGACGAAGACTAGGATGGGCGGAAGATGGAATTTCACTGAACGGACTATTATTTTCAGATTTATTCACTCACCGGAATTTACAAAGAGATTGAGTGTTATGGATTCCACTAATCGAAACGAAAGTAGCAAAGAGGTCGGGGCGGGCGGGGTGTCTCGTCTGTTCGCGCTATTGCGCACCTTGGGTAAAGTGCCGGAGGGCGGCGAACGCGTCACTCAACTTGCGCAACAGGTCGGCCTCTCGCAGCCCACTACCCACCGCCTGCTGCGCAGCCTGATGGACGAAGGCATGGTCGAACAGGACGCACGCAGCAAGCGCTATCGCCTGAGCCTGGAGTTCTTCGCCCTGGCGGCGAACGCGGGCAAGACCGGCAACCTGCGCGACCTGGTGCGCCCGAGCATGCTGCGCCTGAGTGCGTCATTGGGCGACTCGCTGTTCCTGCTGGCGCGCAGCGGTTTCGATGCGATCTGTCTGGACCGCAGCGAAGGCCCGTACCCGATCCGCACCTTCACCGGCGATATCGGCGGGCGCGTGGCATTGGGGGTGGGGCAGGGCAGTTTGGCGATCCTGGCCTTTCTGCCGGAGGAAGAGCGCGAAACCGTGATCCGCTACAACCTGCCACGGCTCAAGGACTTCCACCTGTATGACGAAGTGCTGTTGCGCTCGGAAGTGGAGAACGTGCGCAACCTGGGGTATGCGGCGCGCAATACCGGGGTGCTGGAAGGCATGGCCGGGTTGGCCGTGCCCATCCTCGATCGGGACGGGCACGCGGTGGCGGCGCTCAGTGTGGCGACCATCAGCGATCGCCTGGGGCCGAGCCGGTTGCCGATGGTGGTGGAGTTGCTCAAGCGCGAAGCGGCGGCGATCGGGCCCAGGATCAATCCGTTTGATCCGACGTTACGCAGGCCCTCACAAACCTTTGGTAGGTAGTTCAGATGGCGGTCAACACTACCGACCTGGCCGTCGTGTCGTACTGAACATACACATGGGTGCGAATTAGTTATCCAGCAGGTAAGTTTTTTTGTTCATGTTTAATGGAACTGTCCTTTTACATGTTGCCACAGATGGATGTTGACTTAATGCTAACTGGCGCGTTGGTCGGCTTATTCGCATCAACTATCTGAGGTATTGCAATGACTACTCTTTACGGTTCGTTCATACAAAGTCCCTGCCCTTACTCTAATCTGTTGGACAGGGGCGCCAGGTTTGGTAATGAGCCCGCAATGAGGACCTTACTGGGGACCTCTCAGCTGCCTCCCCCTTCCACAGTTGCACGGGCCTTTGTCGACGCCTTCCCTTATTTCCAGGGAGAATCTGGTTTTGTCACGAGGGCAACGCTTGAGCATGCTGCCAATCGTCTACCGACCGGGGATCCGTATCACGATCGAATGACACAGCTGGCAAGGGACGTTCTTAGCCGTCCAGGAATGTTTGAGTCACTCGATGGTATCAACCATGGCGGCCATGAAGATGGTCTGATCAGCCTGGGTGATGCGCAGGCGGTGGTCTTTGAGTACGAAGACCAGGAGGGAGCGTACATGCTGGGTGGACCGGATGCGTATAACGGTGGCATGCGAGTTGGGCCAGGAGGGAATTATGGTGGTATGCAAGGAGCGCCGGTGAATTATTACGGCGATATGCAGAGCCAGCAAGAGGGGTATTACGGTGGCATGCAGCGCAGTCGTTTTGAAAATGGATATGGCGCCAATGGGGCACGCAATTATTATCCGGCAGCGAGCGGCATGAGCCCGCAGAATGCTGAGGTCGCAAATAATTTCAAACAGGCCAAAGACTCAGATTTAACGACGGAGTTGGGTAATAACTTTGATTACTTCAAGCCAAACGAGCATGGCAAGATCACTCAGAAATCGCTTCGTGAAGTTGCAAATCGTCCTTTGACTGATAACCCTGTGGATGACCGAATGACCCTGTTGGCCAAGGAAATCATCAGTCGGCCGGGGCTCAATAGAAAACTGGATTCCGACCATGATGCTGACATTCCTGACGGGAAAATCGGGCGCGACACTATTGGAAGGGTATCCGAGCGGGATGCAGCGCCAAGCTATAAAAAAATGAGTGATGTTGACCTGCTTCAGGCCCTTGAGGAAAAGTTCAAACAGTACTGGGGGGCGGATAACTACATCAGCTTCGATAGTTTAAAGCGTGAGGCTGAAAAGAGCCCACCGACAGATATGTCTGAACTCGCGGCTGAACTTCTCAAGCGCCCGGGCCTGATGAAGGAGCTCGATATTGGCACTGATGGCAAAGGCAATAGAGGCGCAGAAGATGGAAGGTTTAATTGGGTCAATCTCGAATACGTAATAAAAGAAAAACAAGCGCATTCGTCGCGTGGTTGATTGTGGGCCGCCACATTCCGTGACCGGTCGGGGCTGATCATTCTTTCCGGCTGTACCTGTCGCTCATACTCTTCGGCGGTGATCAGTCCCAACTGCACCGCCGTCTTTCGGGTGATTTGCGCCACACAGTCATAACCCAGCAGCGGATTCAGCACTGTCGCTATCAAATCATCCGCCAGTATCGTGATGAGGATGGCGGGCTGATTGCGGTGTCGGAAACGGTCTATCCAGCATGCCGTTTCACCTGACCCTGCAAATGAAGCGCGACAACCTCTGACCCATACGACAATAACCTTGCATCTGGTAAAACTTTGGCTAATATGATCCGGGTAAAACACATATCGCCCGGGTAATAAACATGCCTACACACCCCCTTCCTGCTTGCACAGCCTTTGTTCGCCACCAACGTGTGGCGGCAGGTTCCTATGCCGACGTCGCCACGACGCTCGCCGAGCTTGACCAGCCCGCGGGCAGCTTCCTGGTCTTCGACGATGCCACCGGCAACCAGGTCGACTTTCCCTGGCCTGAGGGCTATGCGCCCGAACCACCTGCCCAGGTCGACATGACTGACGAGCCTCCCGCTCCCCCCTCGGTCGGGCGCCCGAAGCTGGGGGTGGTCGCGCGGGAAGTCACGCTGTTGCCGCGTCATTGGGAATGGCTGGGCCAGCAACGCGGCGGTGCTTCGGCGGCGTTGCGGCGGCTGGTGGATGAAGCGCGCACTGCCCATGCTTCCCGTGACCGGATACGCCAGGCCAAGGAAGCCGGCTATCGGTTCATGAGCGCCATCGGCGGTGACCTGCCCGGCTTCGAAGACGCCTCGCGTGCGTTATTTGCCTCTGATGCGGCGGATTTTTCGAGCAAGATCGCGCACTGGCCGGTAGACGTGCAGGCCTACCTGGCCTGGCTGTCGCGCGACGCGTTCCCTGTCTGATAACAACTCCTGGATCCGAACCCTCATGGAAGTCACCCAGCAACGGCCGTTGTGGCAGATCTACCTGATCTTTCTGGCACCGATGGTGCTGTCCAACTTCCTGCAAAGCTTTTCCGGCACCCTCAACGGTATCTACGTCGGGCAGATGCTCGGCACCCAGGCGCTGGCGGCGGTATCTGGGATGTTTCCCATCGTGTTCTTTTTTATCGCCCTGGTGATCGGCCTGGGGGCGGGCGCCTCGGTACTGATCGGCCAGGCCTGGGGCGCACAGGAAACCGCGTTGGTCAAGGTGATCACCGGCGCCACACTGACTCTGGGGGCGTTGGTGGGGGTGATCGCTGCGGTGCTCGGCAGCCTGTTTGCGCGCCCGGCCTTGCACGCGCTCGGCACGCCGGTGGATGTACTCGACGATGCGGTGGGCTATGCGCAGATGATGATGTTGATCATGCCGCTGCTGCTGGTCTTTATCCTCTACACCCAATTGCTGCGTGGTGTCAGCGACACGATCTCGCCGTTGCTCGCGCTGATGGTTTCGACCCTGGTGGGCCTGCTGCTGACACCGGCGCTGATCCGCGGCTGGATCGGCCTGCCGCCCTTGGGTATCCAGAGCGCGGTGTACGCCGGGTTGGTGGGTAACGCGGCAGCGATGCTGTTTCTGATAATGCGGCTGCGCCACAAGAACCATGTGATGGCGCCGGACCGTGAATTGTTGGCGGCCCTGCGCCTGGATCGGATCATTCTCGGCAAGGTCCTGCGCATCGGCTTGCCCACGGGCTTGCAGATGGTGGTGTTGTCGCTGTCGGAGCTGGTCATCCTCGCGCTGGTCAACGGTCACGGTTCCCAGGCCACGGCGGCCTATGGCGCGGTGACGCAGATCGTCAATTACGTGCAGTTCCCGGCGCTGTCGATTGCCATCACCGCATCGATCCTCGGGGCCCAGGCGATTGGCGCCGGGCGTCTGGAGCGCATCGGCCCGATCCTGCGCACCGGCCTGCTGATCAACACCTGCCTGACCGGTGGCCTGATTGTGCTGGGTTATGTCCTGTCCCACTGGCTGCTCGGCCTGTTCATCACCGATGACGCGGCCCGGGTCAATGCCGAACACCTGTTGCACATCATGTTGTGGAGCATTTTGGTATTCGGCTTCCAGGCCGTGATCGGCGGGATCATGCGCGCAAGCGGCGTGGTGTTGATGCCGGTGGCGATCTCGATCTTCTGCGTGCTCTGCGTGGAACTGCCGATGGCGTACCTGCTCAACGCCCACTTCGGCCTGGAAGGGGTGTGGATGGCATTTCCGGTGACCTACCTGGCCATGCTGGCGTTGCAGACTGCGTATTATCGGCTGGTGTGGCGACACAAGCAGATCAAGCGGTTGGTGTGATAAAAGGTTGCGCACCTTAAGGACAGAAGGTTTCTGAGCCATGGCAAACCCTTACGCCGAATTGTTCCAGGTCCCTGGCGCCCGGGCTTTTGTACTGGCGGGGATGCTGGCGCGCATGCCGGTCTCGATGACGGGGATCGGCTTGATCACCATGCTCTCGCAGGTGCACGGCGGTTACGGACTGGCGGGCTCGGTGGCGGCGGTATTTGCCCTGGCCACGGCGTTTTGCGCGCCGCAGGTATCCAGGCTGGTGGACCGCTACAGCCAAGGGCGGGTGTTGCCGGTTGCCGCGTTGATCGGCGGCGGGGCGTTGCTGATGTTGCTGCTGTGCACCCGCTTGCAGGCACCGAACTGGACGTTGTTCCTGTTCGCCGCCCTGGCCGGTTGCATGCCCAACATGTCGGCCATGGTGCGGGCGCGCTGGACCGAGTTGTACCGAGGCCAGCCCAAGTTGCAGACCGCATTTGCCCTGGAGTCGGTGCTGGATGAGGTGTGCTTCATCATCGGCCCGCCGATCTCGGTGGGTTTGTGCGTGGTGCTGTTCCCGGAAGCCGGGCCGCTGGTGGCTGCGTTGTTGCTGGCGGTGGGCGTCACCACCTTTGTGTTGCAGCGTGAGACCGAGCCGCCGGTGCACGCGCATCACGGGCATCACGGTCGCTGGCTGATCGCCTCGCCCTCGGTGCTGATCCTGATGATTCTCCTGCTGGCCATGGGTGTGATCGTCGGCGTGGTAGATGTGGTCAGTGTCGCCTTTGCCCAGCATCAAGGCCAGCCGGCGGCTGCCAGTATCGTGCTGTCGGTGTACGCCATCGGTTCGTGCCTGGCGGGGCTGGCGTTCGGCACCCTCAAGCTCAAGGCGCCGTTGCCCCGGCAGTTCCTGTTGTGTGGCATCGCCACGGCGTTGACCACTTTGCCGTTGCTGCTGGTGACCAACATCGCAGGGCTGGCGGTGGCGGTCTTTGTCTCCGGGCTGTTCTTTGCCCCCACCCTCATTGTGTCCATGGCCCTGGTGGAACAGGTCGTGCCCGCCAGCCGACTGACCGAGGGCATGACCTGGCTGATCACCGGGCTCAGCATCGGCGTGGCCATAGGCGCGGCCAGCTCCGGGTGGATGATCGATCACTTTGGCGCCACCAGCGGGTTCTGGGTGGCGCTGGCGGCGGGGGCGGTCGTGTTGGGGGCTGCGGTGTCGGGGTATCGGCGGCTGGGATGATCAGTTGATCGCAGGGCAAGCGTCTGCGCTGTGATGCTGCAGAAACTCGTTCAACGCCTGGCGCGTCAGGTCGTTGAGCGTCACTTTCTTGCGCGTCGCCTCAAGGGCGGCAGCAAGATGCAGATCATGGCCGACCCGGACGTTGAAGGAACCTTTGCAAGGTTTCTCTGGTGCATGCCCCAGGGTCTGGCAGGTGGCGAGGTAATCATCCACCGCCTCCCGAAAGGCCTTATCCAGTTCGGCGACGGTTTTCCCTTCGTAGCTCACCAGCGCCTTGATGAACAAGACCTTGCCGAACAGGCAGTTGTCTTCGAGGCTGGCTTCGATGGAGCCGATGTAGCCGTTGTGTTTCAGTTGGTTGTTCACTGAATCAGCTCTCCTGATTTCAATTGTTCGATGATCTGGCGCCGAATGTAGTGTTTCAACTCGTTGCCAGGGTGAGGCTTGTGCAAGGTGATCATTGCACTGGGGTCGCCGATGTCGAATTTGACGCGGCTTCCAGCCCCTTCAATCTGCGTGTAGCCCAGTCGTCGCAGCAGCGTGACGAGCTCGGGCCAGGTAAATGTCATTTGCTCGTTGAGCAGTTTGGTCAGCAGCTTTTCATTTTTGGACACGGCGTTCCCTGCGTGTAACTAAATGTAGTTGCAAAAAGTAGTGTTCGTCAATGCTAGCTGCTGTTCGGGTGGTCTTCCCGAGATTGATGTAACCCTTGATGACACTGTGCGCCGCGCCTCCCATCCCCCGCTAATTTTTCCCTCTCCGGTTCGTTTTATAGGGACGACGTGCCTTTGTGCTTCCTGCCTACTGCTCCGGACTCCAAGAAATGAATGCTGAAGACTCCTTGAAACTTGCTCGCCGGTTTATCGGGTTGCCCCTGGAAAAACGCCAATTGTTCCTGCAGGCCCTGCAGAAAGAAGGCGTGGATTTTTCCCGGTTCCCCATTCCGGCGGGGGTGGAAGTGGAGGATCGCCAAGCGTTGTCCTACGCGCAGCAACGCATGTGGTTTCTTTGGCAATTGGACCCGGCCAGCGGCGCCTATAATCTGCCGGGAGCGGTACGGCTCAAGGGGGCGTTGAGCCTCGGCGCGTTGGAGCAGGCCTTTGCCAGCCTGGTCGCGCGCCACGAAACCCTGCGCACAGTATTCCAGCGCCAGGCGGACGAGCGCCTGATGCAGGTGCCGGCAGACACGTCGTTGACCGTCGAGCACCTGGACCTTAGCCACCTGGTCGCCGCCGAGCGCGAACAGGCCGTCAACGAGGCCGCGACCCGTCAATCGTTGCTGTCGTTCGACCTGGAAAACGGTCCGTTGCTGCGCGTGCAATTGCTCAAGCTCGACGCGCAGGAACACGTGCTGCTGTTGACCCTGCACCACATCGTCTCCGATGGCTGGTCGATGAATGTGCTGATCGACGAGTTCATCCGCTGCTACGACGCCCACGAGCGCAACGAAACCCCGCAACTGCCGGCCTTGCCGATCCAGTACAGCGATTACGCCCTGTGGCAGCGCCGCTGGCTGGAAGCGGGGGAGCAGGCGCGGCAACTGGATTACTGGCAAGCGCGCCTGGGCGATGAGCACCCGGTGCTGGAGCTGCCCACCGACCGCCCGCGTCCGGCGATGCCGAGCTACCAGGGCACGCGCCACAACTTCATGATTGAACCTGAGCTGGCCATACAGTTGCGTAGTTGCGCGCAAAAACACAACGTCACCCTGTTCATGCTGTTGCTCGGTGCTTTCAACGTGTTGCTGCATCGCTACACCGGGCAGCACGATATCCGCGTCGGCGTGCCGATCGCCAACCGCAACCGCACTGAAGTCGAAGGGTTGATAGGCTTCTTCGTCAATACCCAGGTCTTGCGCACCGAGCTGACCGGGCAAACCCGCATCACTGAGCTGCTACACAGCATCAAGGAGCACGCCCTCGGTGCCCAGGCCCATCAGGAATTGCCCTTCGAACGCCTGGTGGAAGCCCTCAAGGTAGAACGCAGCCTGAGCCATACGCCGCTGTTCCAGGTGATGTACAACCACCAGCCGGTGGTGGCCGACATTGCCAGCGTCAGCACCGCCTCCGGCCTGGAGCTGGCGCTGGTGGAATGGCAAGGCCGCACCACCCAGTTCGACCTGACCCTCGACACCTATGAAAAATCCGGCACCCTGCATGCCGCGTTGACCTACGCCAACGACCTGTTCGACGCGCCAACCATCGAGCGCATGGCCGGGCATTGGCTCAGCCTGTTGCAGGCCATGGTGGCCGACGGTGAACAGCGCATCGGCGAATTGCCGATGTTGGCGGCGGATGAGCAGCAGGTGCTGGTTCACGCATGGAACCAGACCGCCGAGGCGTACCCGACCGAGCGCGGCATTCATCACCTGATCGAAGACCAGGCGCAGGCCACGCCGGATGCACCGGCGCTGGTGTTCGGTGCAACCACGCTGACCTACGCCCAGCTCGACACCCGCGCCAACCAGCTGGCCCACGCCTTGCGCGAGCAGGGCGTCGGCCCTGACACGCTGGTAGGGATCTGCGTCGAGCGCTCCATCGAAATGGTGGTCGGCTTGCTCGCCATTCTCAAGGCCGGCGGCGCCTATGTCCCGCTGGACCCTGAATACCCCCGGGAACGCCTGGCCTACATGATCGACGACAGCGGCATCCAGTTGCTGCTCAGCCAGCGCGACCTGTTGCCATTGCTGCCGACCGAGGGCATCCAGGTGATTGCCCTGGACCAGCCCGCGAGCTGGCTCGACGGTTATAGCCGTCAGTCGCCACGCGTCGACCTGCAGGCGCTGAACCTGGCCTACGTGATCTACACCTCCGGCTCAACGGGCAAGCCCAAGGGTGCCGGCAACAGCCACCGTGCGTTGGTCAACCGTTTGTGCTGGATGCAGCAGGCCTACGGCCTGGACGCCAGCGATGCGGTGCTGCAGAAAACCCCGTTCAGTTTCGACGTCTCGGTGTGGGAGTTCTTCTGGCCGCTGATGACCGGCGCCCGCCTGGTCGTCGCTGCGCCCGGTGAACACCGCGAACCGGCGCGGTTGATCGAGACCATCGGGCAACACCGCATTACCACCTTGCACTTCGTACCGTCGATGCTTCAGGCGTTTATCCATGAGCCGGGCGTGCAAGCCTGCAACACGCTGCGACGCATTGTCTGCAGCGGCGAAGCCTTGCCGCTGGATGCGCAGTTGCAAGTGTTCGCCAAGTTGCCACAGGCGGGCTTGTTCAACCTATACGGCCCGACCGAAGCCGCCATCGACGTGACCCACTGGACCTGCGTCGACGAAGGCGCCGACAGCGTGCCCATCGGTCGACCCATCGCCAACCTCGGTACGTACGTGCTCGATGCCCAGATGAACCCGGTGCCTGCGGGCGTCAGCGGTGAGCTGTACCTGGGCGGCGCCGGCCTGGCACGCAGTTACCACCGGCGCCCGGCACTGACCGCCGAACGTTTCGTGCCAAGCCCGTTCGGTGACGGTGTGCGTCTGTATCGCACTGGTGACCGCGTGCGCCAGCGTGCCGATGGGGTGATCGAATACCTGGGTCGCCTCGATCATCAGGTCAAGCTACGTGGCCTGCGTATCGAGCTGGGCGAAATCGAAACGCGCCTGATGCAACACCCTTCGGTGCGCGAAGCCGTGGTGCTGGTGCAAGGCGGCAAGCAACTGGTGGCCTACCTGGTACTGGCCGACGAAACGCCTGCCGACCTCAAGGCCTGGCTGCTCGAAAGCCTCCCGGAATACATGGTGCCGACCCATCTGGTGCACCTGGCCAGGCTGCCGGTGACCGCCAACGGCAAGCTCGACCGCAAGGCCTTGCCATTGCCGGATGCTGCGCCCCAGCAGGCCTATGTAGCCCCGGAAAGCGACGTGCAAAAAGCCCTGGCAGCAATCTGGAGCGATGTGCTCGGTGTGGAACACGTCGGCCTGGAAGACAATTTCTTCGAACTGGGTGGCGATTCGATCATCTCCATCCAGGTAGTCAGCCGTGCGCGCCAGGCGGGCATTCGCCTGAGCCCGCGGGACCTGTTCCAGTACCAGAGCGTACGCAGCCTGGCGCTGGTGGCGAGCTTCGAGCAGGCGACCCTCATCGACCAGGGGCCGGTCACCGGCGAGGTGTTCCTCACGCCAGTGCAACACAGCTTTTTCGAGCAGGCGATCCCGGCGCGCCAGCACTGGAACCAGTCGTTGCTGCTGACTCCGCGTGAGGCGCTGGAGCCCGTGCGCCTAGAGGCCGCCTTGACCCGCTTGATCAACCACCACGATGCCCTGCGCCTGCGTTTTGTGCTGCAGGCGGACGGTTGGCGCCAGGCCCACGCCGAGCCGGTTGCATCGGCTTCGTTATGGCAGTCCCAGGTCGCCGGCGAGGCTGAGTTGGCCGCACTGTGCGACGAGGCTCAACGCAGCCTTGATCTTGAACAGGGCCCGCTGCTGCGTGCGGTCCTGGCAATGATGGCCGACCGCACCCAGCGCCTGTTGCTGGTGGTGCATCACCTGGCAGTGGACGGCGTATCGTGGCGTATCCTGCTCGAAGACCTGCAACAGGCCTACGTCAACGCCGCATTGCCGGCCAAGACCAGCGCCTACCAGCAGTGGGCGCAGCAGTTGCAGGCCCACGCGCAGACGCTGGACGCGCAACTGCCGTATTGGCAGGCACAGACCGCAAGCGCTGACCTGCCGTGCGACAACCCCCAGGGCGGCCTGCAAAATCGCCTGGGCAGTACACTCGAAATCCGCCTCAGCGCCGACCACACCCGCCAACTGCTGCAAGACGCTCCGGCGGCCTACCGCACCCAGGTCAACGACCTGCTGCTGACTGCGTTGGCGCGGGTCATCAGCCGCTGGAGCGAGCAACCTGCCGCACTTATCCAGCTGGAAGGCCATGGTCGCGAAGACCTGTTCGACACGCTCGACCTGAGCCGCACCGTGGGTTGGTTTACCAGCCTGTTCCCGGTGCGCCTGCAAGCCGAGGGTGAGCTGTCGGCTGCGATCAAGTCGGTGAAGGAGCAACTGCGTGCGGTGCCGCACAAAGGTATCGGCTATGGCCTGCTGCGCTACCTCGGCGCACCCGAGGCGCGTGAGGCCTTGTCCAAACAGGCCGTGCCGCGCATCACCTTCAACTACCTGGGGCAGTTCGACCGCCAATTCAACGAGGCGGCGCTGTTCGTTCCGGCTGACCAGGGCAGCGGACAGGCCCAGGACCCCGAGGCACCGCTGGCCAACTGGCTGACGGTGGAAGGGCAGGTGTACGGCGGTGAGCTGGCCCTGCGGTGGGGGTTCAGTCGTGAGATGTTCGAGGTGGCGACCGTCCAACGCCTGGCGGATGACTATGCCGCTGAACTCCAGGCCTTGATTGAACACTGCTGCGCCACGCCGGCGGGGCAGGTCACGCCTTCGGACTTCCCCCTGGCGCGCCTGACCCAGCAGCAACTGGACGCCTTGCCCATCGCCGGGCCGGCGATTGCCGATCTCTACCCGTTGTCGCCGATGCAGCAGGGTATGTTGTTCCATACCCTGTATGCGCCCGAGGCCGAGGCTTACATCAACCAGTTGCGCCTGGACATTGAAGGCCTGGACTTGCTCGCATTCGGCCGTGCCTGGCAAGCCGCGCTGGATCGCCATGACATCCTGCGCAGCAGCTTCCACTGGCTCGGCCTGGACAGTGCCCATCAAGTGATTCAGCGTCATGTCGATGTGCAGTTGCAAGTGATCGAAGATGTCGATGCTGATTTTGATGCATTCGCCGCTGCCGAACGCGAGAAGGGATTTGCGCTGAATGCTGCGCCGCTGTTTCGCCTGATGCTGGTGCGCGGTGCCGGCGGTGCCTGGCACCTGATCTTCACCAGCCACCACATCCTCATGGACGGCTGGAGTAACGCCCAGTTGCTCGGCGAAGTGATCGCCCATTACGCCGGGCAAAACGTGCCGGTGCCGCAGGGGCAGTTCCGCGATTACCTGGGCTGGCTGCAACAGCAAGCGTCGGGCGAGGCGTTCTGGAAGTCTGCGCTGGCGCCGCTGCAAGCGCCAACCCTGCTTGCGCAGGCGCTGCGTGTGCCGTTCGAAGGCAAGGGCATGGCTGACCATCAGGTCGTGCTGAGCGACGACTTCACGCGTGCCCTGAGTGAGTTTGCCCGCCACCACAAAGTCACCCTCAACACCTTGCTCCAAGGCGCATGGAGCGTGCTGCTGCAACGCTATACCGGGCAGGACTGCGTGGCCTTTGGTGCCACCGTCGCGGGACGCTCGGCACCATTGCCGGGGATCGAACAGCAGTTGGGCCTGTTCATCAACACGCTGCCGATCATCAATGCAGCGTCGCCGGCGCAGCCGGTGGCCGACTGGCTGAGTGAGCTGCAAGCCCTCAACCTGAGCCTGCGCGACCATGAACATGTGCCGCTCTATGACATCCAGGGATGGGCAGGACAGCAGGGCAGCGCGCTGTTCGATACCTTGCTGGTGTTCGAAAACTTCCCGGTGGCCGAGGCCTTGAAGCAGGGCGCGCCTGCCGGCCTGACGTTCGGCCGCCTGCATAACCACGAGCAGACCCATTATCCACTGACCCTGGGCATTGAGCTGGGCAGTTGCCTGCGCCTGGAGTTTGGTTATGACCAGGCGTGCTTCAGTGCTCGGCAGGTCGCTCAATTAAGCCGCAACCTGCACCACCTGCTGGTGCAGATGCTCGCGGATGCCCAGGCGCCCATTGGCAACCTGCTTCTGCTCGACCAGGCCGCACGGCGCGACATGCTTGCCCTCAGCCAGTCGCCCAGCCAGGCCCAGCGTCACCTGCGCGTGCACGAGCGTATAGCCGCCCAGGCCAGCGCCACACCCGACGCGATGGCCGTGCAGGCGGGTGAGGCACGCCTGAGCTACGCCCAGCTCAATGCTCGCGCCAACCGGCTTGCCCATCGCCTGCTGGAACTGGGCGTTGGCCCAGGCCAGCGCGTCGGCCTGGCGGCACGACGTGGTCCGCAGTTGATCGTCAGCCTGCTGGCGGTGCTCAAAAGTGGCGCCGCCTATGTGCCGCTGGACCCGAACTACCCCGCCGAACGCCTGGACTACATGCTGACAGACAGCCGGCTCGACCTGTTGCTCAGCGAAACCGGGCTGCTGGCCGACCTGCCGTTGCCCCAAGGGCTGGCGCGCGAGAGTTTCACCGCGTCCGGCGAAGAACTGGCAGGCTACCCGTCGACCAATCCAACCAACCATGCCACCGCTGCCGACCTGGCCTATGTGATCTACACCTCGGGCTCCACCGGGCTGCCCAAGGGTGTGGCCATCGACCATGCCGCCCTCGGCCAGTTCTGCGACAGTGCCGAGGCCTATAGCCGGTTGAGCGCGGCGGATCGCGTGCTGCAATTTGCCACGTTCAGCTTCGACGGCTTTGTCGAGCAATGCTACCCGCCGCTGTGTGTGGGCGCAGCGTTGGTCATGCGCGGCGATGAGCTATGGGATGCCGGGCAATTGGCGCGGGAAATCGTCGAGCAGGGCGTGACCCTCGCCGACCTGCCCGCCGCCTACTGGTATTTGCTCGCCAAGGAGTGCGCCCTCGACCAGCGCACCCTGGGCAACCTGCGTCAGGTGCATGTCGGCGGCGAGGCGATGTCGGTGGAAGGGCTGCGCGCTTGGTACGCCGCCGGGTTGGGTGACGTGCGTTTGGTCAACACCTACGGGCCCACCGAGGCCACCGTGGTGTCCAGCGTGCATGACTGCCAATTGGTGGATGCCAGCGATGCGTTTGGTGTGCCGATTGGCCGGGCCATCGACGGTCGCTCGTTGTATGTGCTGGACAGTGGTTTCGAATTATTGGCCACCGACGGCGTGGGCGAGCTGTGCATCGGCGCCGAACACGGTTTGGCCCAGCGTTACTTCGATCGCCCGGCGCTGACCGCCGAGCGCTTTTTGCCAAACCCGTTTTCCGCCGTGCCCGGCGCGCGGCTTTACCGCAGTGGCGACCTGGCGCGCTATAACCAGGCGGGTGCGCTGGAGTATGTCGGGCGCATCGATCATCAAGTGAAGATCCGCGGGTTCCGCGTGGAAATGGGTGAGATCGAAGCCAGCCTGCAAGCCTTGCCGCAGCTGCGTGAAGCGGCCGTCATCGCACAATCGAGCCCGACGGGCACGCTATTGGTGGCATATGTGGTCGCCGCCAACGGGCAAAGCGTGGACTCCCCGGCATTGGCGGCCACCTTGCGCCAGTCCTTGCCGGATTACATGGTGCCGGGGCACTGGGTTGTCCTCGACGCCTTGCCGTTGAACAACAATGGCAAGCTTGACCGTCGCGCACTGCCGGCACCGGACCTGAACCAGGCGCGCCAGGCTTACCGGGCGCCGCAAACCCCGCTGCAAACGCGCTTGGCCGCCATCTGGCAGGCGGTGTTGCAAGTGGATCAGGTGGGGCTCAATGACCACTTCTTCGAACGTGGCGGTCATTCGTTGCTGGCCACCCAAGTCATTTCGCGGGTGCGCCACGCACTGCAACTGGAAGTGCCGTTGCGGGCGCTGTTCGAACAACCGACGCTGGAGGCGTTCGCCGATGCTTGTGCTGGGTTGCAGGCCAGCACTGCACGGCCTCTGGTGGCGCTGACGCGTGATCGGCCGTTGGCGCTGTCGTTCGCCCAGGAGCGCCAATGGTTCCTCTGGCAACTGGACCCGTCCAGCGCCGCCTACCACGTGCCGAGCGCGCTGCACCTGCGTGGCCGTCTGGACGTCGCGGCGCTGGAACAGGCGTTCCAGGCCCTGGTGCAACGCCATGAACCGTTGCGCACCACCTTTGTGGAAGAGGGCGAGCACACCTGGCAACGGATTCACCCGAGCCTTGCGCTGCCGATCGAACACCAACAGGTCGAGGTCTCGGCGATCGAGCCTGCCGTGGCGCAGGAGATCCAGCGCCCGTTCGACTTGATCAATGGCCCGCTGATGCGCGTCAAATTGCTTCAGATCGAGGCCGAGCACCACGTACTGGTGATCACCCAGCACCACATCATCTCCGACGGTTGGTCGATGCAGGTAATGGTCGATGAGTTGGTGGCGCTGTATCAGGGCCAGGCTCAACTGCCGGCGCAGCTCATCCAGTACGCCGATTATGCCCAGTGGCAACGGGACTGGATGGCGGCCGGTGAGCAACAACGTCAACTCGACTACTGGCGCCTGCGCCTGGGCACCGAGCATGCCGTGCTGGAACTGCCCCTGGACCACCCTCGGCCGGCAGTGCAAAGCCATCGCGGCGCACGCCGCCAGGTGCACCTGGACAGCGCGTTGGTCGCCGGGCTCAAGGCCCTGGCCCAGCGTCAGGACGTAACCTTGTTTGTGCTGCTGCTGGCGTCGTTCCAGGCCTTGCTGCATCGCTACAGTGGGCAATCCCGAATCCGGGTCGGTGTGCCGATTGCCAACCGCAATCGCCTCGAAACCGAGCGCCTGGTCGGCTTCTTCGTCAACACCCAGGTGCTGCAGGCCGACGTGCACGGGCAGATGGCGTTCGACCAATTGCTCGTCCAGGTCAAGCAGCGTGCCCTCGAAGCCCAGGCCCATCAGGACCTGCCGTTCGAGCAACTGGTGGAGGCCCTGCAACCGGAGCGTAGCCTCAGCCATAACCCGCTGTTCCAGGTGATGTTCAATCATCAGGACCGCCTGCGCGCCACCCCGCTGCAGTTACCCGGCCTGGACCTGCAAGCGCTGGATTGGGCAGGGCACAGCACCCAGTTCGACTTGAATCTCGAGACGGAGGAGTCTGCCGCAGGCCTGTGGGCCTCTCTGACCTACGCCACCGATCTGTTCGACGCCGCTACCCTGGATCGCCTGGCCGAGCATTGGCAAAACCTGTTGCACGCGGTGGTGCAGGACGCGTCCCAGGCTGTGGATGAACTGACGATGCTCAGCGCGCCGCAATGGCAGCAGATGGTCGAAACGTGGAACGACAGCGCTGTCGACTACCCCCGCGAACGCTGCGTGCACCAATTGTTCGAAGCCCAGGCCGTGGCACAGCCGCAAGCCCTCGCGGTGCAATTCAATGGCCAAACCCTGAGCTACGGCGAACTCAACCGCCGCGCCAACCGTCTGGCCCATCGCCTGATTGCGGCAGGTGTGGGGCCGGACGTATTGGTGGCGGTGCATGTCGAGCGTTCCCTGGATATGGTGGTCGGCCTGCTGGCGACCCTCAAGGCCGGTGGCGCCTATGTGCCCCTCGACCCGCAATTCCCGGCGGATCGCCTGGCGTTCATGCTCGACGACAGCCGTGCACGGGTCCTGCTGACCCAGCCACACCTGATAGGGCGCCTGGCGCACCCGCACGGTGTGCAGGTATTGATGGTCGACGCCGCCGACGCTGCGGAGCACAACCCGCAGGTCGAGGTCACGCCGGAACACCTGGCCTACGTGATCTACACCTCCGGCTCCACCGGCAAGCCCAAGGGTGTGATGGTACGCCACCGGGCGCTGTGCAGCTTTACCTGCGGCATGGCCGATACCCTGGACATCGGCATTGGCGCACGGATGTTGTCACTGACCACCTTCTCGTTCGATATCTTCGCCTTGGAGCTGTACGTGCCCCTGACGGTGGGTGCCACGGTACTGCTGAGCGGCCAGGAGCTGGCCCTCGACCCGGAAGCGATCATCGATCTGGTCCACAGCCAATCGGCCAACGTGCTGCAAGCCACACCGTCGACCTGGCGCATGCTGCTGGAAAGCCCGCGCGCCCAACGGCTGCGCGGTATCAAAAGCCTGTGCGGCGGCGAAGCACTGCCGTCGGACCTGGCCCAGCGCCTGCTCGACCTGCAAGGCCCGCTGTGGAACCTCTATGGCCCGACTGAAACCACTATCTGGTCCGCTGCCCATCGTCTGCACGAGGCCCAGCCTTTTGTCGGGCGGCCTATCGCCAATACCACGTTGTTCATCCTCAATGCCGGTTTGACGCCCAGCCCGGTGGGGGCCGCCGGTGAACTGCTGATCGGCGGCGTCGGCCTGGCTCGCGGTTACCACGAGCGCCCCGCGCTGACGGCCGAGCGCTTTGTGCCCAACCCGTATGGTGCGCCGGGAGAACGCCTGTACCGCACCGGCGACCTGGCCCGCTACCGTGCCGATGGCGTGGTGGAATACATCGGCCGGGTCGACCATCAGGTCAAGGTACGTGGGTTCCGCATCGAACTGGGTGAAATCGAAGCCTGCCTGCGCGAGCAGGCCGGTATACGCGAAGCCGTGGTCCTGGCCGACAACGACCGCTTGGTCGCCTACCTGGTCAGTTCCGCACCCGACACGCCAGAAGTCTACAAGGCGGCCCTGCGCGAGCGCCTGCCGGACTACATGGTGCCGGCGCACCTGGTGTTCCTCGATAGCCTGCCCCTGACCCCCAACGGCAAGCTCGACCGCAAGGCGTTGCCTGCGGTGGACGTGGCACGATTGAGCAAAGGCCATGTAGCGCCAGTGACACTGCGTGAACAGCAGGTCGCGGCGATCTGGGCCGAGGTGCTGGAGCTGCCGCAGGTCGGCCTTGACGATCACTTCTTCGAACTCGGCGGGCATTCGCTGCTGGCCACCCGTGTTGTCTCGCGGGTTCGCCAGGTGCTGGCGCTGGAAGTGGCGCTCAAGACTCTGTTCGAACACCCACGGTTGGAGGATTTCGTTCAGGCGCTGGGCGAGGAGGGCGTGGTTGCGCCCGCGTTGCTCAAGGCTGACCGCAATCAACCGCTGCCGTTGTCCTATGCCCAGGAGCGGCAATGGTTCCTTTGGCAACTGGACCCGCAAAGCACGGCGTATCACATCCCCAGCGCATTACGTTTGAAAGGGCCGCTTGACCTGGCCGCGCTGCAATGCAGTTTCGACACCTTGCTGGCACGCCATGAAAGCCTGCGCACCTATGTGCGCCAGGACGCTGGCGGCGCAGTTCAGGTGATTGAAGACTCGGGCCTGATCGAGATCAGCCTGCTCGACACCGAAGAAGACAGCCTCAAGGCGCGGGTCGCAGAAGTGGTTGCGCAGCCATTCGACCTGCTGCGCGGGCCGCTGTTGCGGGCCAGGTTGCTGCGCCTGGCTGTTGATGAGCACGTACTGGTGCTGGTGCAGCACCACATCGTCTCCGATGGCTGGTCGATGCAACTGATGGTCGAGGAACTGGTGCAGCTGTACGCCGCCTTCAGCCAAGGCCACGTGCCAGACTTGCCAGCCTTGCCGATCCAGTACGCCGACTACTCCCTGTGGCAGCGCAACTGGATGGAGGCCGGCGAGAAGGCCCGCCAACTGGCGTACTGGCAGGCCCAGTTGGGTGGCATGCAGCCGGTGCTGGAGTTGCCTTTCGACTACCTGCGCCCCGCGGTACAAAGCCACCGTGGCGCCCGCCTGGGCATTGAGTTGCAACCGCAGCTTCTGGCCGGTTTGCGCCGCTTGGCGCAAGCCGCCGGTGTGACGTTGCCGATGGTACTGCTGGCGTCCTACCAGGCGTTGCTGCACCGCTACAGTGGCCAGGAAGACGTGCGTGTCGGCGTGCCGATTGCCAACCGCAATCGCCTGGAAACCGAGCGGCTGATCGGCTTCTTCGTCAACACCCAGGTACTCAAGGCCGATATCCACGGGCAGATGAGCGTCGTGCAACTGCTGCAACAGGCACGCCAGCGTTCCCTGGAGGCCCAGGCCCACCAGGACCTGCCGTTCGAGCAACTGGTAGAAGCCCTGCAACCCGAGCGCAGCATGAGCCTGAGCCCGCTGTTCCAGGTGCTGTTCAACCATCGCGTGACCTCGGCCGCCAATCACTTGCAACGCCTCGCCGAACTGGATGTCGAGGTGCTGGGTTGGGATGAAGGTGTGGCGCAGTTCGACCTGGCGCTGGATGTGGAGGAAAGCCAGGCGACGCTGCGTGCGTCCCTGAGTTATGCCACTGATCTGTTTGCCCCAGCCACGATCGAGCGCATGGCCGGCCACTGGCAGAACCTGTTGCAGGCGATGGTTGCCGATCAACAGCAACCCATCAGCCAACTCAACCTGCTGGGCGAGGATGAGCAACAGCACATCCTGCAATTGTGGAACCAGACCGATGCCGGCTTCTCGGCCGAACGCCTGGTTCACCAGTTGGTGGCCGACCGCGCCCGGGAAAACCCGGATGCAGTCGCCGTGAAATTCGACGCACAAACCCTGAGCTATGGCGAACTGGACCGCCAGGCCAACCGCCTGGCCCATGCGCTGATCGCCCGTGGCGTCGGCCCGGAAGTGCGCGTGGCGATTGCCATGCCGCGCAGTGCCGAAATCATGGTGGCGTTCCTGGCGGTGATGAAGGCCGGTGGCGTCTATGTGCCGCTGGATATCGAATACCCGCGTGACCGCCTGCTGTACATGATGCAGGACAGCCGTGCCCAGTTGCTGCTGACTCATAGCAGTGCCTTGCAGCAACTGCCGATTCCCGAGGGTCTGGACAGCCTGGCGATTGATCGCACCGAGGAATGGTCCGGTTACAGCGACACGGCGCCTGATGTGAAACTGGACGGCGACAACCTGGCCTACGTGATCTACACCTCCGGCTCCACCGGCCTGCCCAAGGGCGTGGCGGTGTCCCACGGTCCGCTGGTGGCGCATATCATCGCCACCGGCGAGCGTTATGAAACCTCGCCCGCCGACTGCGAACTGCACTTCATGTCGTTCGCCTTCGACGGCTCCCATGAAGGCTGGATGCACCCGCTGATCAACGGCGCCAGTGTGTTGATCCGCGACGATAGCCTGTGGCTGCCGGAATACACCTACCAGCAAATGCACCGCCACAACGTGACCATGGCGGTGTTCCCACCGGTGTACCTGCAACAGTTGGCCGAGCATGCCGAGCGTCACGGCAACCCACCGAAGGTGCGCGTGTACTGCTTCGGTGGCGATGCCGTGGCGCAAGCCAGCTACGACCTGGCCTGGCGCGCACTCAAGCCGACCTATCTGTTCAACGGCTACGGCCCGACGGAAACCGTGGTCACGCCATTGCTGTGGAAAGCGCGCAAGGGCGACCCGTGCGGCGCCGTCTATGCCCCCATCGGCACACTGTTGGGTAATCGCAGCGGCTACGTGCTGGATGCGCAACTCAACCTGCAACCCATCGGTGTGGCCGGTGAGCTGTATCTGGGCGGCGAGGGCGTGGCCCGGGGTTACCTGGAGCGTCCGGCCCTGACCGCCGAGCGCTTCGTACCGGACCCGTTCGGCAAGCCCGGCAGCCGTATGTATCGCAGCGGCGACCTGACCCGTGGCCGCCCGGATGGCGTGGTGGACTACCTCGGCCGTGTCGACCATCAGGTGAAAATCCGTGGCTTTCGTATCGAGCTTGGCGAGATCGAAGCGCGCCTGCGCGAGCAGGACAATGTCGGTGAAACCGTGGTGGTGGCCCATGAAGGCCCGACCGGCAAACAACTGGTCGCCTACGTGGTACCGACAGACACCCACCTGGCCGATGAAGCCGAGTTCCGCGACACCCTGCGCCGCGCCCTGAGAACCCACCTGCCGGACTACATGGTGCCGACACACTTCATGTTCCTGGCGCAAATGCCGCTGACCCCCAACGGCAAACTCGACCGCAAGGGCCTGCCCGAGCCGGATGCGAGCCTGCTGCAACAGGCCTATGTGGCCCCCGAAACCGAGCTGGAACGGCAGATCGCCGCGATCTGGGCCGATGTCCTGCGTCTGCCGCAAGTGGGTCTGAACGACAACTTCTTTGAAGTGGGCGGCCATTCCCTGCTGGCGATCCAGATCACCTCGCGGGTCCAGGCCGAACTGGGCCTGGAAGTGCCGCTGGTGGAAGTGTTCCAGACCGAAACGCTGCGTGCCTATGTGCAGGCCGCCGCCACCTTCCGCGCCGGCAGCGCGGAAGACTTTGATGATCTTCGTGACTTTTTGAGCGAACTAGAGGCGATTTGACCCATGCTTTCCAACCCTAATATCGATCTGGTTTCGCGCTTTCTTCGCCTGCCTCTGGAACAGCGCCAGCAGTTTTACCAGCGCCTGCAAAGCCGGGGCATGAGCTTCGCCCAGCTGCCGATTGCCTCGATCCGCGAGGACGGCCAGAGGCTGCCGTTGTCCTACGCCCAGGAGCGCCAGTGGTTTCTCTGGCAACTGGACCCGGACAGCGCTACTTATCATATTCCCGGCGCACTGCGTCTGCAGGGCCGACTGGACCTGGCGGCCCTGCAACGCGCGTTCGACAGCCTGCTGGCCCGCCATGAAAGCCTGCGCACACGCCTGGTACAGGACGGCGAGCGCCTGCTGCAAAACGTAGCCCCCGAGGCGCGCATCGAGATACACCAGGACGTTGCCGACGAACACCAACTGATCGCGCGCATCGAAGCCGAGATAGCCCGGCCTTTCGATTTGCAGGCGGGGCCGTTGTTGCGCGTGACCTTGCTGCAACTGGCCGAAGACGAGCATGTGCTGGTGATGGTGCAGCACCACATCATTTCCGATGGCTGGTCGATGCAGGTCATGGTCGAGGAACTGGTGCAGTTCTACGCCGCGCACAGCCAAGGCCAGGAGGTGCAATTGCCGGGCTTGCCGATCCACTATGCCGACTACGCGCTGTGGCAGCGCAGCTGGATGGAAGCCGGGGAGAAGGCTCGTCAATTGGCCTACTGGCAGGACCTGTTGGGCGGTGAGCAACCGGTGCTGGAGTTGCCCCTCGACTATTCGCGCCCGGCGCAGCAAAGCCATCGCGGCGCCAGCTTGCAGGTGCATCTGCCGGCGGACCTGGTGGCTGGTATCAAGCGCCTGGCCCAGCAAGAGGGCGTGACCCCGTTCATGCTGTTGCTGGCCTCGTTCCAGACCCTGCTGTTTCGCTACAGCGGCCAGTCGGACATCCGCATCGGCGTGCCGAATGCCAACCGCAACCGCGTGGAAACCGAGCGGCTGATCGGCTTTTTCGTCAACACCCAAGTACTCAAGGCCGACCTCGACGGGCAGATGAGCTTCGCCGAACTGCTGCAACAGGCCAAGCGCCGCGCCCTGGAAGCCCAGGCGCACCAGGACTTGCCGTTTGAACAATTGGTGGTGGCGCTGCAACCTGAACGCAGTCTGAGCCATAACCCGCTGTTCCAAGTGATGTTCAACCACCAGACCGACGCCCAGGGCGGGCGCGATGACCAGCCATTGCCTGGCCTGCGGGTGGCGGAGCTGAATTGGGAGAGCCGGACCACGCATTTCGACCTGAGCCTGGACACCCATGAGTCCGGCGAGGGCCTCTGGGCGGCGCTGACCTACGCCACCGACCTGTTCAAAAGCGCAACCATCGAACGCTTGGCGCAGCATTGGCAGAACCTGCTCCAGGCGGCAGTGAGTGCACCACGCAGCCGTCTTTGCACGCTGTCGATGCTCGATGCACCCGAACAACAGCGGATGCTCAAGGACTGGAATGCCCCCGTCACCGTCGCGGCGTCGCACGCCGTGCACCAGTTGTTTGAGGCGCAGGCCCGCGAACATCCGGCGCGCCAGGCACTGGCCTTGGATAAGCAAACGCTCAGCTACGGTGAACTGAACCGCCAGGCCAATCGCCTGGCGCACTACCTGATCGCCCAAGGCGTAGGCCCGGAAGTGCTGGTGGGGATCGCGGTCGAGCGCTCTTTTGCCATGGTGGTCAGCCTGTTGGCGGTGCTCAAGGCGGGTGGCGCCTACGTGCCGCTTGACCCTGAATACCCGCGTGAACGCCTGGTGCATATGCTCGATGACAGTGGTGTGCGACTGGTCTTGACCCAATCCCACTTGCGCGACCGCTTGCCATTGCCGCCCGATCTGACGGCGCTGGCCATCGACCTGGCCGACGCGCAGTTGACGCAATGTGCCGAGCACAACCCGCCTACCGCGTTCGAGCCCCGCAGCCTGGCGTATGTCATCTACACCTCCGGCTCCACCGGCAAGCCAAAAGGCGTTGCCATCAACCATGCGGCATTGAGCGAATTCGCCGGTATCGCGGCCGAGTATTCGCGCCTGGTCGCGGACGACCGCGTACTGCAGTTCGCGACCCTGAACTTCGATGGTTTTGTCGAGCAGCTGTACCCGGCCCTGACCCTGGGCGCGACGGTCGTGTTGCGCGGGCCGCAGTTGTGGGACGGCGCTGACCTGTACAGGCAGATTATCGACCAAGGCATCACCCTGGCCGACTTGCCCACCGCCTATTGGAAACTGTTCCTGCAGGATTGTCTGGCAGCGGGGCCACGGCCCTATGGCGCATTGCGGCAGGTGCATATCGGCGGCGAAGCGATGCCGCTGGATGGCCCGGTGTTGTGGCAGCGCGCGGGGCTGGGGCATGTACGGCTGCTCAATACGTATGGGCCGACCGAGGCCACGGTGGTATCCAGCGTGCTCGATTGCAGCGACGACAACGCCGTGATTGGCGCCACTGCCAGCCCGATTGGCCGCGCGTTGCCGGGGCGCGGCCTGTATGTGTTGGACCGTGACCTTAACCTGTTGCCGGTTGGCGCCGTGGGTGAGCTGTACATTGCCAGTGCCAGTGGCTTGGCCCGTGATTACCTGCAACGCCCGAGCCTGACCGCCGAACGTTTTGTCGCCGACCCGTTCAGCACCCTGGGTGAGCGTCTTTACCGCACCGGTGACCTGGCGCGTTATCGCGCCGACGGGGTGATCGAATACGTCGGTCGCGTCGATCATCAGGTCAAAATCCGCGGTTTCCGAATCGAGTTGGGTGAGATCGAAGCGCTGCTGTTGGCCCAGGAGGCGGTGCGCGAAGCCTTCCTGCTGGCGGCCGACAACCAGTTGGTGGCTTACCTTGTGCCAGCCCAGCCGTTGTCCGCCGCCGAGCATGCGGCAGCGGGCGAAACGCTCAAAGCCACCTTGAGTGAGCAACTGCCCGATTACATGGTGCCTGCGCACCTGATCTTTCTCGACCGCATGCCGTTGAACCCCAACGGCAAGCTTGACCGCCAGGCGCTGCCCAAACCCGATGGCAGCGCGGTGCAACAGACCTGGCAGGCACCGGTTACGCCACTGCAACAGCAGGTTGCGGCGATCTGGGCCGATATTCTTGGCGTCGAGCGTGTGGGCCTGACCCACCACTTCTTCGAACTGGGCGGGCATTCGCTGATGGCCATGCAAGTGGTCTCGCGCATTCGTCAGGCATTGAAGCTCGAAGTGCCGCTCAAATTGCTATTCGAACAGCCGCGCCTGGAGGGGTTTGTCGCCGCACTGACCACCCAGGCCCCAGGCGCGCCGAACGCGCCCGCGCTGTTGCCGGTAGGGCGGGACCAGCCGTTGCCGCTGTCCTACGCCCAGGAGCGCCAATGGTTTTTATGGCAACTGGAGCCGCAAAGCGCCGCGTACCACATCCCCAGCGCCTTGCGTTTGAAAGGGCAGCTTGATCTGGTTGCACTGCAACGCAGTTTCGATACCTTGCTGGCCCGGCATGAAAGCCTGCGCACCCATTTGCGCCAGGAGCGCGACCGCACGGTTCAAATCATTTCACCGCAGGTGTCGTTGCCGATAGCGCACGCCGAGGTGCAGGAAGCGCAGCTCAAGGCGCGGGTCGAGGCCGAAATAGCCCAACCCTTCAATCTGGAACAAGGGCCTTTGCTGCGGGTTTCGTTGCTGCGCATCGCCGCTGATGAACATGTATTGGTATTGGTGCAGCATCACATCGTGTCCGATGGCTGGTCGATGCAGCTGATGGTTGAAGAGCTGGTGCAACTGTATGCGGCCTACAGCCAGGGACAGGTGTTGCAATGGCCGGCGCTGCCGATTCAGTACGTCGACTACGCCGTATGGCAGCGCAACTGGATGGAGGCGGGCGAGAAGGCCCGTCAACTGGCGTATTGGCGCGACATGCTCGGCGGTGAGCAGAGCGTGTTGGCGTTGCCGTTCGACCACCCGCGTCCTGCTGTGCAAAGCCATCGTGGCGCGCGCCTGGCATTCGAACTGCCCGGCGCGTTGACCCAAGGCCTCAAGGCCCTGGCCAAGCAGCAGGACGTGACCTTGTTCATGCTGCTATTGGCCTCGTTCCAGACCTTGCTGCATCGCTACAGCGGCCAGGAAGAGATCCGTGTCGGTGTGCCGATCGCCAACCGCAATCGCAGCGAGACCGAGCGTTTGATCGGCTTCTTCGTCAACACCCAGGTGCTCAAGGCCGATCTCCACGGGCAGATGAGCGTCGTGCAACTGTTGCAACAGACCCGGCAACGGGCGCTGGACGCCCAGGCTCACCAGGACCTGCCCTTCGAACAACTGGTGGAAGCGCTGCAACCCGAGCGCAGCCTGAGCCACAACCCGTTGTTCCAAGTGATGTTCAACCACCAGACCGACGTGGGCCAGGCTCAGGTTCAGCAGCAACTGACGAATCTTTCGGTAGAAGGGCTGGAATGGGAAAGCAAGACGGCGCATTTCGACCTGGACCTGGATATCCAGGAATCCACCGAAGGTATCTGGGCCACGCTCGGCTATGCCCAGGACCTGTTTGAGGCGAGTACCGTGCAACGCATGGCGCGACACTGGCAGAACCTGTTGCAAGGTATGGTTGCCGACCCACGGCAGAATATCAGCCAATTAAACCTGCTGGACAACGCCGAACGGCAACAGATTCTTCAACTGTGGAACCAGAGCGACGCCGGCTTCTCGGCCAAGCGCCTGGTGCACGAGTTGGTGGCCGACCGCGCCGGGGAAACCCCCGAGGCGGTGGCGGTGAAATTTGGCGAGCAACAGCTGACTTACGGCGAGCTGGACCGCCAGGCCAACCGCCTGGCCCATGCGTTGATCGCCCGTGGTGTCGGCCCCGAAGTGCGCGTCGCGATTGCGATGCCGCGCAGCGCCGAGATCATGGTGGCGTTCCTCGCGGTGATGAAAGCCGGTGGCGTCTACGTGCCGCTGGACATCGAATACCCGCGTGATCGCCTGCTGTACATGATGCAGGACAGCCGTGCCCGGTTGCTGCTGACCCACAGCAGTGCCTTGCAGCAACTGCCGATCCCCGACGGCCTTGATTGCCTGGCGATTGATCGTACCGAGGAGTGGGCAGGCTTCAGCGACACGGCGCCGCAGGTGAAACTGGACGGCGACAACCTCGCCTATGTGATCTATACATCCGGTTCCACGGGGCTGCCCAAGGGAGTGGCGGTATCTCACGGTCCACTGGTGGCCCATATCATCGCCACCGGCGAGCGTTATGAAACCTCGCCCGCCGATTGCGAACTGCACTTCATGTCGTTCGCCTTCGACGGGTCCCACGAAGGCTGGATGCACCCGCTGATCAACGGCGCGAGCGTGTTGATCCGCGATGACAGCCTGTGGCTGCCGGAGTACACCTACCAACAAATGCACCGTCACAACGTGACCATGGCGGTGTTCCCGCCGGTGTATCTGCAACAGTTGGCCGAGCATGCCGAGCGTGACGGCAACCCGCCGAAGGTGCGGGTGTACTGCTTCGGTGGCGATGCCGTGGCCCAGGCCAGCTATGACCTGGCGTGGCGCGCGCTCAAGCCGACTTATCTGTTCAACGGCTACGGCCCGACCGAAACCGTGGTCACGCCGTTGCTGTGGAAAGCGCGCAAGGACGATCCCTGTGGTGCCGTCTACGCGCCGATCGGCACACTGTTGGGCAACCGCAGCGGCTACGTGCTGGATGCGCAACTCAACCTGCAACCCATCGGTGTGGCCGGTGAGTTGTACCTGGGCGGCGAGGGCGTGGCCCGGGGTTACCTGGAGCGTCCGGCCCTGACCGCCGAACGCTTCGTACCGGACCCGTTCGGCAAGCCCGGCAGCCGGGTGTATCGCAGCGGCGACCTGACCCGTGGCCGCCCGGATGGCGTGGTGGATTACCTCGGCCGTGTCGACCATCAGGTGAAAATCCGTGGCTTCCGTATCGAGCTGGGCGAGATCGAAGCGCGCCTGCGCGAGCAGGACAGTGTCGGCGAAACCGTGGTGGTGGCCCAGGAAGGGCCGAGTGGCAAGCAACTGGTCGCCTATGTGGTGCCGCTGGACCCCTTGCTCGTCGACGACGCAGTGGCGCAGTCGACCTGCCGCGAAGCCTTGCGCCGCGCCCTGAAAACCCGTTTGCCGGACTATATGGTACCCACGCACCTGATGTTCCTTGAGCGCATGCCGCTGACGCCGAACGGCAAGCTCGACCGCAAGGGCCTGCCGCGCCCGGATGTCAGCCAGATGCAGCAGGTGTACGTGGCGCCACAGAGTGAGCTGGAGCAGAAGATCGCGGCGATCTGGTCCGACGTGCTGCGTCTGCCACGTGTCGGTTTGCACGATAACTTCTTCGAGTTGGGCGGTGACTCGATCATCTCGATCCAGGTGGTCAGCCGTGCCCGCCAGGCCGGTGTGCGCTTCACGCCCAAGGATCTGTTCCAGCACCAGACGGTCCAGAGCCTGGCGGCCGTGGCCCGGGAAGGCGAGGGCGCGGTGGTGATGGATCAGTCTGCATTGACCGGCGAGTTGTTGTTGCTGCCCGTCCAGCAGGCGTTTTTTGCCGATGACATTCCCCAGCGTCACCACTGGAACCAGTCGGTGGTGCTACAGCCACACCAGGCGTTGCAGGCGCCGCTGCTGGTGGCGGCGCTGCAGGCGTTGATCGTGCATCACGACGCCCTGCGCATCGGTTTCGTCCAGGGCGCGGCAGGCTGGAGCGCGGCGTATCGCGGGCCGCAGCAGCATCAGGCCGAGCAGGTCCTGTGGCAGACCACCTTGAATGCAGTCGAAGAGTTAGAGGCCCTGGGTGAGGAAGCCCAGCGCAGCCTCGACCTGAGCGAAGGGCCGCTGCTGCGAGCAGTGCTCGTCGACCTCGCCGACGGCTCCCAGCGCCTGCTGCTGGTGATTCATCACTTGGTGGTGGACGGTGTGTCCTGGCGCATCCTGCTGGAAGACCTGCAAACGGCTTACCGCCTGCTTGCCCAAGGTGCCACGGTCGTGTTGCCCGCCAAGACCAGTGCGACCCGTGCCTGGGCCGAGCGTCTGCAAACCTATGCACGCAGCGCCGCACTGGCGCAGGAACTGGCCTGGTGGCAGACGCAGTTGCAAGGCAGCCCTACCGGACTGCCGGGGGCCGATCCAAACGCCAGCTTGAGCAACCGGCATGCGCTGAGCGTGACCACCCATCTGGATCAGGCCTTCACGCGGCGTCTGTTGCAGGACGCCCCCAGTGCTTACCGCACCCAGATCAATGACCTGTTGCTGACTGCACTGGCTCGCGTCGTTGTGCGCTGGACCGGTGACGCGTCGATGTTGATCCGCCTGGAAGGCCATGGCCGTGAAGACCTGTTCGACGAGATCGACTTGACCCGTACCGTCGGCTGGTTCACCAGCCTCTACCCGGTGAAGCTGGTGCCGACCGATTCGTTGGGCGGCTCCCTCAAGCAGATCAAGGAGCAGCTGCGCGCGATTCCCGACAAGGGCCTGGGCTTTGGTGCTCTGCGTTACCTGGGGAATGCCGACGCTCAACAGGCCCTGAGTGAACTGCCGCGCCCACGCATCACCTTCAACTACCTGGGGCAATTCGATGGCAGTTTTGACGGCGGCGAACAAGAAGGCTTGTTCGTCCCCTCCGGTGATGGCAGTGGTTCCGAACAGAGTGCCGAGGCACCGCTGGGTAACTGGTTGGAAATCAACGGCCAGGTCTACGCCGGTGAATTGAAGTTGAACTGGAGCTTCAGCCAGCAGATGTTCGATGAAGCGACCGTACAACGCCTGGCGGATGACTACGCGACGGAACTCAAGGCGTTGATCGAGCACTGTGGTGTCAACCGGGGTGTCACGCCCTCGGACTTCCCGTTGGCGCGCTTGTCCCAGGCGCAACTGGACAGCTTGCCGGTGACGGTGGCTGATATCGAAGACGTTTACCCGCTGTCGCCGATGCAGCAAGGCATGTTGTTCCAATCGTTGTACGGCGAAGGCTCGGGCGACTACATCAACCAGATGCGCATTGATGTCGAGGGCCTGGATGTACCGCGCTTCCGCCAGGCCTGGCAGGCGGCGCTCGACAGCCATGAGATCCTGCGCAGCGGTTTTCTCTGGCAGACCGAGCTTGAGCAGCCGTTGCAGGTGGTCTACAAGCAGATGCAAATGCCGTTCGCCGAGCTGGACTGGCAAGGTCGTCCTGACAGCAGTGTGGCACTCGATAGCCTGGCCGAGTCGGCGCGGGCCCAGGGGTTTGTGCTGGAGCAGGCGCCGTTGCTGAGCCTGACGGTAGTCCGTACGGGGGCGTCCCGTTATCACTTGATCTACACCAACCACCACATATTGCTGGACGGCTGGAGTGGTTCGCAGTTGTTTGGCGAGGTGTTGCAGCATTACGCCGGTGAACCGCTACGTGCGCCCATCGGGCGTTACCGCGATTACATTGCCTGGCTGCAGGCGCAGGACAAGTCGGTCAGCGAGGCATTCTGGAAAGAGCAACTGCTCAACCTGCAAGAACCAACCCGCCTGGCCCGTGGCCTACAGGCTGCGCACAGCGAGGCGCTGGCCGTCAACGGCGAGCATCGTCTGAACCTCGACGCCAGCCAGACCGCTCAGCTCAAGGCCTTCGCCCAGCGCAATAAAGTCACCCTCAATACGCTGGTGCAAAGCGCCTGGCTGCTGCTGTTGCAGCATCACACCGGGCAGTCCACCGTGGCGTTCGGCGCCACCGTGGCAGGCCGTCCGGCGCAATTGCGCGGTATCGAACAACAGGTCGGTCTGTTCATCAACACCTTGCCCGTCGTGGCCACGCCGGATGCACAGATGACGGTCAGCCAGTGGCTGCAGCAGATCCAGGCGCAAAACGTGCGCTTGCGTGAGCAGGAGCATACGCCGCTGTTCGAGATCCAGCGTTGGGCCGGGCTGGGTGGCGAGGCGCTGTTCGACAGCATTCTGGTGTTTGAGAACTACCCGGTGTCCGAAGCGCTGGAGCAGGGCGCACCTTCGGGGCTCACGTTTGGCGCCGTCCACAGCCTGGAGCAAACCCACTATCCGTTGACGGTCTTGCTGGGCATCGGTGACACCTTGGGCCTGGAGTTCAATTACGACCGCCAGGCATTCACCGCGGCGCATATCGAACGGTTGGCCGAGCACTTCCAGCAGGTGTTGCAGGCATTGGCAGTGGATGGCGCCCAGCGTCTGGCAACGTTGCCTTCGCTGGCCCGTTCCGAGCGCGAAACGGTCCTGCATGCCTGGAATGACACGGCCACGGACTACCCGCTGCACCTTCCGGTGCATCAGTTGATCGAAGCCCAGGTGGTGCGCACGCCGGACGCACCGGCGCTGGTATTTGCCGGGCAGGTATTGAGTTACGCCGCGCTTAACCGCCGGGCAAACCGCCTGGCGCATCGCCTGATGGCGGCCGGCGTGGGGCCGGATGTCCTCGTGGGGCTGGCGGTTGAGCGTTCGATTGAAATGGTCGTTGGCCTGCTGGCGGTACTCAAGGCAGGTGGCGCTTATGTGCCGCTGGACCCGGAATACCCCCGCGATCGATTGGCCTACATGCTGCAAGACAGCGACGTGAAGCTGTTGTTGACCCAGGCGCATTTGCTGGAGCAACTGCCGATTCCAGCGGGCTTGCACAGCCTGGTGCTGGAGCAGGGCGATGAGGGGTTGCAGGCCTACGCCGAGCGGAATCCGCAGGTCGCCGTCGATGGCGAAAACCTTGCCTATGTGATCTACACCTCGGGCTCCACCGGCCAACCCAAAGGTGCGGGTAACCGCCATTCGGCGCTGACCAACCGGCTGTGCTGGATGCAGCAGGCGTATGGCCTGGACGGCAGTGATACGGTCTTGCAGAAGACGCCGTTCAGTTTCGACGTGTCGGTGTGGGAGTTCTTCTGGCCGCTGATGACCGGTGCGCGCCTGGTGGTGGCCGCGCCGGGCGACCATCGTGACCCGGCCAGGCTGGTGAGCCTGATCAACGCCGAGCAAGTCACTACGTTGCACTTTGTGCCATCCATGCTCCAGGCCTTCTTGCAGGATGCCGGCGTCGGCGCCTGTCACAGCCTGCAGCGCATTGTGTGCAGCGGTGAAGCGCTGCCGGTGGATGCTCAGCAACAGGTGTTCGCCAAACTGCCGCGTGCCGGGTTGTACAACCTGTATGGGCCGACCGAAGCGGCAATCGACGTGACGCACTGGACCTGCGTCGACGAAGGGGGTGACGCCGTGCCGATTGGTCGGCCGATCGCCAACCTGGGCTGCTACGTGTTGGACGGCAACTTGGAACCGGCACCCGTTGGCGTGTTGGGTGAACTCTATCTCGGCGGCGTCGGCCTGGCGCGCGGTTATCACCGTCGGCCGGCGCTGACCGCCGAACGCTTTGTGACCGATCCGTTCGGCAGTGGCACCCGTTTGTATCGCACCGGGGACCTGGCGCGTTATCGCGACGATGGGGTGATCGAGTACGCCGGGCGCATCGATCACCAGGTCAAGCTGCGTGGCTTGCGCATCGAATTGGGTGAAATCGAGGCCCGCCTGCTGGAGCACGCGTGTGTGCGTGAAGCGGCGGTGCTCGCCGTGGACGGCACGCATCTGGTGGGCTACCTGGTGCTGCAGGCGCCGAGCGAGGATTGGAAAGCACAGGTGGCGATGCACCTGGCGGCGCAGTTGCCGGACTACATGGTACCGGCGCAGTGGGTGGTGTTGACACAGATGCCGCTGAGCCCCAATGGCAAGCTGGATCGCAAGGCGTTGCCTAAACCGGAGGCGCAAGGCGCGGACGCTTATCAGGCCCCGCAAAGCGCCGTCGAGCAGCAAGTCGCGGCGATCTGGCGTGATGTCCTCGGTGTCGAGCGCGTAGGGCTGAACGACAACTTCTTCGAGTTGGGCGGTCACTCCTTGCTGGTGCTGATGCTCAAGGAGCGTATCCGTAAAGTCATCGGTGTCGGCTTGTCCGTCAGCCAGTTGATGCTTAACCCGACGGTACGCAGCCAGGTCAACTGCCTGAAGGGCGACGCGCGCAGCTCGTTGATCGTCAAGCTCAACAGCCAGACCGAAGGCACACCGTTGTTCATGTTCCACCCAAGCTTCGGTTCGGTGCATTGCTACACCGCGATTGCCCTCGCGCTCCGGGAGCTGCGTCCGGTGTTCGGGGTGATTTGCCGTGCATTGGCCGAAGACGGTGCAGTGGTGCCCGAATGGCAAGCCATGGTCGAGGATTACGCCGAGCAACTCCTGTTGGCCCAGCCCCAGGGCTCCTTCCGCCTGGCAGGCTGGTCGTTGGGTGGCAACCTGGCGATGGAAGTCGCCTACGTGCTGGAGCAAGCGGGACGCGACGTCGAGTTTGTCGGCTGGATCGACTCCGCGCCGCCGCAGTGGCTCACGCCCTATTGGCAGGCGGTCGTCACCGAGGATGACCGTGAAGTCTCGGCGAACGAGCGGCGTGCGGCGTTGTTGGGCGTGATGTTCCCGGCGTTTGCCGAGCGGATTCAGGCGGCCTGGCAGCAATGTCAGCGCGATGCCCAAGACGAAGCTGGGCAATGGCAAGGGTTTATCGCCTGGGCCGAGCAGACCCTGGGCGACACCTTTACCGGTATCAAGAACGAGTTGCTGCGTGGCAATGAGGCGCAGATTTCCTGGGAGGTCGACCGCGCGCTCAGTGAGCGTCTGTCGGCGGCGGACTTCAAGCCGATCAAGGCCCCGGTCAGTTGCTGGTGGGCGTCCATGAGCCGCGCCGGGCAGTTCAAGGAGCTGATCGAGCAGCACATGGCAAGCACCCTTGTTCAGGGGCGGATCGAACGTTCAGTGGTGATCGAGACTGATCACGACGGGATCATCGACAGTGCCGAGTTCATTCGTAGCCTGGTGGCCGCCATGGAATAACACCTCAAGTGATGAACACTGAACCTGTGTCGAGGGGGCAAGCTCTCTCGCCACAGGGGACTCGCCACAGGGGAGGGCGGGGCACAAAAAAGCCCGATGAAAGCAGCGCTTCCATCGGGCTTTTGGTTGATCGCCGCCAGGGCGATCAAGGCATCACATCAGAAGTCCCAGCGGGTGCTGAACATCACGTTGCGCGGCTCGCCATAAGCGGCCGAGTTATAGAAGCCCACGTTGGTGTAGTAGGACTTGTCGAAGATGTTGTTGAAATTGACAGTCGCCGAGAGGTTCTTGGTGACCTGGTAGCGGGTCATCAAGTCCACCAGCCAATAGGACTCCTGGGTGATGTCCTGGTTGGTGTTGAGCGGCGAGTTGTAGATTTCATTCCAACCCTTGCTCTGCCAGCGCAGGCCGCCACCGATGGTGAACTTGTCGAGGTCGCCCTTGAGTTTGTAAGTGGTGTTCAGGTTGACCTGGTGCTCAGGTTCGAAGGTGGAGATCTTCTTGTCGTCTGCGTCCCGCACGATCTTGTGGGTGTAACCGCCCTGTACTTGCCAGCCGGGCGCCAGCTCACCTGAGATTTCTGCTTCGTAACCCTTGGTGACGGCCTTGGAGCTCTTGAACGCATAGTTTTGCGGGGAAGGAGTCTGGTTGTTATAGGCATCGTCCGGGATGGCACGGTTGTCTTCATGCACTTCGAAGTAGGCAATGCTGGTGTTCAAGCGACCGTCGAGAAACTCGCCCTTCAGGCCCAGCTCGTAGTTTTGGCCTTCGTCTGGTTCCAGCAACGTCTGGTTGCGGTCTTTGTACGTGCTTTCCTGGGGTTGGAAGATATCGGTGTAGCTGGTGTACACCGAGAGATTGTCGTTCAGGTCGTAGATCACGCCGGCATACGGCACGAACCGGCCGGTTTCCTTGTAGGAAGGGTTGATACCGGTGACGTGGTAGTTGGCGACGCGCCCACCGAGGATCACGTGCAGGTCATCCATCACGTTCAAGCGTGTGGTCACGTAGTAGCCGGTCTGGCGGATGGTATCGTCGATGTATTGCTGGACAGGGCCGTAGATCGGCTTGGCAATGTGGCCATTCCAGTTATAGAAATCGACTTTGTTGCCGCCTGGCCATTCCGGCAACCAGTACCCCTTGCCTTGCCAGCGCGACGTGCCGATCGAGCCGCCCACCACCAGTTCATGTTCGCGGCCAAACAGGCTGAAAGGCCCGGTGGCGTAGAGGTCGGCGGAGGTGCTTTTGGTTTCGCCGGTGTATTTCTGACCGTTGACCTCGGCGGTGCCATCGGCTGCCGGCTGGACAAACTGGATCGAACCGAGGTCGGCATGGTAGCTGTTGATCTTGTGGTCGAGCTGGAATTTGGTGACCCAGCCGTCACCCATATCATGCTCAAGCATGGCAAAGGCGGTGCGGGTGTTCTGTTCCCAGGAGCTCCAGGTGGCGCCGTTGTTGTAGGAGCGTGGCATCTTGTTGATGCTGCCGTTGGAGTTGACCAACGGGAACGAACCGGACCAGCTGGAGCCTTTCGGAATATTGTCCTGATAGTCGAAGCCGACGGTCAACATGGTGTCGGGGGACAGGTCGAACTCGGTAATGCCGTAGTAGGTTTCGGTCTTGCGCGAGTAGTGGTCCATGAAGGATTTTTTGTCCTGGTACGCCGCCACTGCACGGCCCCGGACATTACCGCTGTCGGTCAACGGGCCGCTCACATCCACTTCGCTGCGATAGTTGTCCCAGGAGCCGGCGCCCAGTTGCACATGGCCCTTGAACTCCGACGTCGGCTTCTTGCGGATCAAGTTGATGGTCGCGCCCAGGGAGCCGGCGCCGTTGAGCAGGCCGGTGGCACCCTTGAGCACTTCGACGCGGTCATAGATCGCCATGTCGCTGAGGGTATTCCCGGCCGAGTAGCCGACGTTGCGCACGGTGGACGGAATACCGTCGTACTGGAAACTGTTGACCGAGAACCCACGCGAGTAATAGTTGGTACGGTCGGTGTCATAGGCCGATACAGTGATGCCAGGCGTGTGGCGCATCACGTCATCGACGTTGTTGAGGCCGAAGTCCTCGATATGTTGGCGGGTAATCACCGTGATCGACTGCGGGGTTTCCCGCGGGGTCAGGGTCAGCCGCGTGGCCGTGGCAATGGTGCCCGGCGTGTAGGAGCCGGAGCCCTCGGTGATGTTGCCCAGCACGTTGCCGGTCACTTGGGTCGGACTCAACTCCAGCCCGGCGGACGCGCCGGCGGCGGTAACGGTCAGCGCGTTGCCACTGAGGCTGTGAGTGGTCGAAGTGCCTGCCAGCAAGGTGTTGATCGCCTGCTGCGGATCCAGTTTACCTTTGATCGCCGTGCTGTTTTTTCCCGCCACGTCGGTCGGGCTGTACAGCACCTGCAGGTTGGCCTGGCGGCCGAATTCCTGCAGTGCACTCCCCAGTGCCTGTGCTGGAATATCCAACTCGATCTCCTGTGCCTGCACATAGCCGGCAACCGGCAGCGATACCGCCAGGGTAAGCGCGCTCGGCAGGAGGTTGATGTTCAGGGCCCTGGTTAGCGCTTTGCTCAGTGGGCTGAGACCGAGTCGTGCTGACATGGATGGTTTCTCTTCTATGTTTTAAGTGGGCAAATTCTGATATTTGTTGAGGTTAGTTCTCATTACCACTAGTGAGACGTTCCTACCTCGGAAAACCGGAAAAGAAAATTTCATGCAGGCTCCATTTCATGCACTACCTGGCCGGCGCGCAGCCGTACCAGCTGATCGGCGATGTGGAAATAGCGGTCGTCATGGCTGATCACGATGATGGTTTTGCCCAGGCGCTTGAGGTCCGGCAGCAGCTCGGTATAGAAAATCCGGCGGAAGGCCGGGTCCTGGTCGGCGGCCCATTCGTCGAACACCAGCACCGGGCGTTCTTCCAGCCAGGCGTTGACCAGTGCCAGGCGCTTGCGCTGGCCGGTGGACAGGTCGGTGGTGCTGAACACACCGTCCTTGACGCTGACCTTGTGCGCGATCTCCAGGCGTTCCAGGTATTTAGTGGCGCTGTCCAGTGACTGGGTGGCGCTGCCCTGGACCAGGTCGTCGAACAGGTAGTAGTCGGCGAATACCGTGGTGAACAATTGGCGATAGTCATCGCGCTCGGGGTCGGTCACGGCCTCGCCGTTGAGCAGGATTTCGCCGGACTGCGGCGGGTAGAGCCCCAGCAGCAATTTGATCAGCGTGGTCTTGCCACTGCCGTTTTCGCCGACGATAAATACGATGTCGCCTTGGGCAATGCTCAGGTTGATCAGCCCCAGGTGAAACGGCTCGCTGCCTTCCACGGTCGGAGGGCTGTAGCTTACGTTTCGCAGCTCAAGGCTGTTGACGATCGGTGTCGGCGCCTCGCTGTCATCCATCAGCAGGTGCGGTTCAGGAGAGGAGAAGCGCTCCGACAACTCGCTGATACGCCCGAAGGCAATCTTCGCCTTGCCCACCACGGGCAGGTAACCCAGCAGGTGTTCCAGCGGGCCTTTCATGTACAACAGCACCAGCACGAAGCCGGTAATCACGGTCGGGTCCGGGTTCGGGTTATAGGCCTGCATCGCCAGGGCCAAGCCGATGACCACGAAGAACAGCATTGAGCCGAAGGTCTTGGCGAGGATGTAGATGTTGACCGAACGCACCTGAATATCGCTGATGCGGTCCGCCGTTTCCTGGATACGGTGGGTGTTCATGCGAAAGCGCCGTGGCCGATGCATGCGCAGTTCCTTGGCGCCGGACGCGATGGCGTTGTAATAACGCTGCAATTCGTCTTCATGGCTGCGTGCGAGGTCGAAGCCTTGGATACCTTTGCCGCCGGCGATGAACTGCACGGCGCTGCCAATCACGATGGCGACGACCATCATCAGGAACATCGGCACCGACAGGTACGCCAGGTAGCCCAGGCAGCCCAGCGTCACCGTGGCGGCAATGGCCAAGGGCGTGAACGCGAAGGAGAAGTCGCTGATGGTGTCGACATCGTGGGTAAGCACCGGGATCAGTCGGTGGGAGCGGTAGCGCTCGATTTGCCCGATGGGCGCCGACAGCACCTTTTCACCCAGCTCTTTGCGCAGGGCTGCAATGATCCGTTGGCCGACGTAGTTGGTGCCGATGTCGGAAATGATCGAGCTGACCAGCGCCAGCACGCACAAGGCTGCAAAAGTCAGGATCACGCCCTGGGTCATGCCTTGTGGCGAGTGCAGGGCATTATTGATCGTCGCCAGCAACAACGTGATGGCCAGGCCGCCGGCCATGCCCAGGGCGACGGAGACGGTCACGATGGTGCGAAAAGGCCTGAGCAATGCGAGCAAACCTTTGAAGGCGCCGCGCTTGGGGTCGGTCATAAATACTTCCCGGAAAGTGAACAAGAGGGGGCTGGGCACACAGACCCTTACCCATGACAAACGAAAGATTGGCGCGACTATTTAGCGCGGCGCGCCCGGCGGTGGCGCGCGGATGGATAAATTAGGCGGGGCCTGGTTCGTTCTTGTGGAGTAGCCGCACGCGTTTTGGCGCGTGCCTGATCTATCCAGCGAGAGCGAAACAATGACGAAAAGGAATCTGGTGTACGTGTGGTCACTGCGCAATGCCGCCGCCGACAAGGCCGGGCAGCCAGTGGCCTACAAGGACCACGAACGCTACATGATGTCGGTGCTGGAATCCCTGGCAGGGGCGCTGAACGACACGCCGCTGGGCGAGGCCTACAACCTGGTGGGCGTGGTGTACGACGATGACGAGCAGAATCCGCGTGACCAGCAACTCGTCCGCGACTACGGCTTTGCCTACCAGCCGGGCCGCCAATGGCTGTACCCGGCCGACCTGCGCGTGCAGGGGCGGCTGGTCAATGACCTGCTGCTGAGTGTGCCGTCCACCTACCGGCGCTTGCCACGGGGCAGCGCAGAACACATTGCCGGCAAGCAGGACTTCGAGCGCCGCCTGCACGACACGCTGGTGGAATTGAAGGCGGACATCGTGGTGCTCGACGGCCTGCTGGTGATCCTGGATGAACTGGTGCGCCCTGGCGCGCCGTTTGCCGGCCGCATCATGAACATCCATCCCGGCATTACCCGCATCGAATCGCCGTACGAGCGCCGTGGCGCCTATGCCACCTGGAACGCGCTGTACGGCGCACGGGGGCTGACGGTCACGGATTGGGCGACCAAGGCCACCACGCCATCCGAGCCGCTGTACCTCACCGGTGCCTCGTTCCACTACGTGGACAACGGCATAGATTCGGGTGAAGTGTTCCACGACGTGCTCAAGACCGAGATCGCGCCGGACGACACCATCCTTGAGTTGCGCTGGAACAACTTCAACAACAGCCTGTTCCCGGCGTTGCATGAAGGGTTGGCGTTGTTGGCGCAGAAGGCAACCTAAAGCAGGCACGGTTAAAAATGTGGGAGGGGGCTTGCCCCCGATGGCGGTAGTGACTGATACACCGCCATCGGGGTGCAAGCCCCCTCCCACAAATGGATTTCCAGTGCGGTTAGAGGTCGCGCACCACGCGAAACCCAATCCAATCCCCCCGCGTCTGCGGGTAGATGTTGTTGCGGTTGCCCGAGCGCGAAAACACCGGCGCCTCGCCCCAGTCATTGCCGCGAATCATGTAGCCCTCGCAGTTCGGCTCCATCCACGCACTGCCGTCGGTGGGCGCGCCGATATAGTTGGGGTGTTCGCAGTCGGCCACGCGCTCGTAGACGTTGCCATGCATGTCGTACATGCCGAAGGCATTCGGCGGGTAGCTGCCCACCGGCGACGAATAGCTGTAGCCATCGGCCGGGCCATAGGTGTTGGCGTGCTTGGCGATGCTGTAGCCCTTGCCCTCATCGAACGGGAAGGGGAACGGCCCGGTGGAGCCGGCGCGCGCGGCGTATTCACGTTGGGCTTCGCTGACCATGTGGTACTGCTGGCCGGTTTTCTTCGACAGCCAGGCCACGTACTGCTTGATATCGTCCATGTCCATGCACACTGCCGGCTGGCGCGGGCCCTGGGGGTAGCGCGGCTTGCTGGCGATGCATTCGCGGCCGGGGCGGGTATCGCCGTCGGCGATCTTCACGCCGGTCTGGCGGATATAGCTGTCCCACTCGCCGGCGGTGATGTGGAAGCGGCTCATGGCGAACGGCTTGGCGAAGGTCACCTCGTGCATCGGGCCTTCATCCGGCTCGCGGCCGACTTCATCCTCGGGGGTGCCCATGGTGAAGGTGCCGGCGGGCAGCACCACCATCTCCGGGCAGTCCTTGCAGTCTTTGAACACTTTGCCAGGTTGCGGTGTGGCGGCGTGGGCCAGGTTGGGCAGCAAGGCGCCGCACAGGGCGGTGAGTGCCAGTGCCGTGAGGGGTTTGTTCATGGGGTCCTCTCATTCAAAGTGGAAAAACTGTGCGTTACACCCGTTGGCCCAGCAGCGTCATGAAACGCTGGATCTCATCGGAGGAATTGAGCAGGCCGGGAGAGGTGCGGATCACCGGGCCGACATCACGGTCCACCGCGTCGATCACCACGCGGTTTTTCATCATGTAGTCGGCCACGGCATCGCTGTCCTGGCCCTTGACCCGGAAGAAGGTGAAGCCGGCCGACAGCTCGGGACTGCGTGGGGTGACCAGTTCGATCTGCGGATGCGCCAGCAGGTGGTCTTTCAGTTCGGTATTCAGGGCGTGGATGCGCGCCTGCACCTGCGCCTTGCCCAGTTGCAGATGCAGCTTGAAGGCCTCATCCGCCGCCCAGCGATGCTCGAAGGCGTGAAAGCCGCCCGGGGTCATGGTGGTGGCGAAGTCCTGGTCTTCGGAGAAGGTCGGCACCATCGGGGTTACGTACTGGTTTTGCGGGTCGCGGGCGCACACCAGTCCGGTGCCTCGCGGGCCGAACATCCACTTGTGGGTGCCGGCGATGAAAAAGTCGCAGTGCATGTCCGGGAAGTCGAGGTTTTCCACGCCGAAACCGTGCACACCGTCCACCACATAGAGCATGCGGTCCCTGTCGTCTCGGTTGCGGTTGTGTTCTTCCACCAGCTTGCCGATCTCGCTGATGGGCAGTTTCACGCCGCTGCCGGACTGCACCCAGGTCATGCCGAGCACGCGGGTGTTGGGGCGGATATTGCGCTGGATATTGCCCAGCACCTCGTCGACGGACACGCGATTGGCGTTTTCAAACAAGCGAATCTTGCGGACCCGGGTCTGCTCCTTGCGCACCCGGAAGTCCAGGCTGAACTCGGTGGCGTAGTGTTCGTGGACGGTAGTGAGGATCTCCTGGTCGGGTCGTACCTTGATTCCGCCATAAATCATCGCCAGCCCCTCGGAGGTGCTGCCGGTGAGGGCGATCTGCGCCGGCGTGGCCTTCAGGTAGCGGCCGGCCCACTCGCGTACCTGGCCTTCACGCTTCCAGGTTTCCTGTAGGCCCCAGTCCATGGCCAGGCCTGGGTTGCGGTCGATCTGTGCGCGATAGCGCTGGATGGCTTCGCGTACCGGCTTGGGGTGCGTGGCCACCAGGAAGTTGGAAAAGTGCAGGTAGTCCGGGTCCTGGTTGAACAGTTGCTTGAAACCCGTCCATGGGTCATTCGATGCAGGGGCGGCGATGGCCTGGGGCAGCAGGGCGGCGCCCAGTGGCAGGCTGGCGGCAAACACCCCGGCCTGCTTGAGGAACGTACGGCGGTCGGTCATGGACTGGCTTCTGGATGATTAACGGTTGGCCAACGGCTTGGCGGCTTTTTGTACCTGGTCCCACACCCGCAGGAAGTTGCCTCCCCACAGCTTGGCGATATCGGCTTCGGAGTAACCGCGCTGGATCAGTTCGGCGGTGACGTTGCGGATTTCACCGACGTTGTTCCAGCCCTGCACGCCGCCGCCGTCGTTGAAGTCGGAGGCGAGGCCGACATGGTCGATGCCGATCTTGCGCACGGTGTAGTCGATGGCATCGCCCAGGTCCTTGAGGGTGGCCTTGGGTTCTTCATCGAGGATGCCGTACAGCGCGCTGGCGTATTCGCCGAACTTGTGTTCCGGCCACGCGGCGATGATCGCGTCGCCCGGCATCAAGGCCACGGCCAGGTTGGGCAGGGGCGGCAGGTCGAAGCGCGCACGCAGGGCGTTGAGCTTGTCCTGGGTCGGCTGGCTCAACGGGCGCAGGTAGGCGGAGAAGCCCACGATCTGCACCACGCCGCCACTTTGCTTGATCAGTTGCAGCTCTTTGTCACTTAGGTTGCGCGGGATGTCCACCGACGCGCGCGGCGCCGAGTGGGACGCCACCATCGGCGTGCGGCTCAATTGCGCGACCTGCTCCAGGGCCTTGGTCGACATCTGCGACACGTCGATGATCACTCCCAGGTCATTGAGGCGGTGCACCGCTTGCTTGCCGATGTCCGACAAACCGTCGAGGGCGTCGGTGGAGTCATTGAAAAACGGCAGCGGGCGCGACGAGTCCGACCAGGCGTTGTTGCCCACATAGCTGAAGCCGAACATGCGCATGCCGCGCGCCGCCCACAGGTCCAGCAGGTTCAGGTCGTTGCCCAGCGGGTAGGCGTTGAGCATGCTGATGAAGATCGCGAACTTGCCTTCGCCATGCAGGCGCCGGAAATCATCCGGGGTGTAGGCGATGGCGACCTGGTTGGGGTAGTCGCGCACCATGCCGCTGATGATCTTGTAGCGCACTTCCTGCTCGTTGCGGGCTGCTTCGACAAAACCATCGGTGGGCTTGTGCGGGGCATTGGGGCCGTTCCAGATTTCCGGCCAGCCGAAAATCGTCAGTGCCGCACCGGACAGGCGCCCGCGTGCCGCCTTGGCCAGGTCGAACTGGCCGCTGCCGTCCTTGTCCGCCTCGTTGCCGGCGGTGCCGAAATCGATGGGCACGGTGATATGGCTGTCGAACGACAACAGCCGGTCCTGCATTTCATTGGCCTGCTTGATCACCTCCAGCGGGTAACCGGCACTGCCCTTGAACCAGTGATCCCAGACCAGGAAACCGGCCCCGGCACCGATGGCCAGTGCCAACGGCAAGCCGATATACAGCGCCTTTTTCGAACGTGGTTTTGTCATTGCCATCTCAGTCAGTTGAGGCCTTCGCTATCAGGGAGGAACGAGTGATGGGCGGGGAAATTTAGGCGGGCAGGGCGCGCCGGTAAATTTCCCCGGCGTGCAAACGTTCTAGCTCTGATAAAGCCGTTTCCTAAGGTAGACAATGACCATCTCTCGACGTGGGTTCATCGCAGGCCTGGCGCTGACCGGCGCCGCTGTGCCGGCCGCCTTCTATGCCCATCGCGAGTTGACGCGCGAAGAAGAATTGCCCATCACTCCCGGCGAAGCCACGGTGGACCTGGCCGACACCGCCGGCCAGCACCTGGCGAACATGCTGCGTGGGGTGTGGAGCCTGCGCCTGGAAGGCCGCGACGCCGGCCTCAAGGGCCTGCCGTTGGAAGGTCTGGAGCTGCTGCTCGACATCGCCCCGCGTGGACGTGGCTTGCGAGGGTACCTGGACACCGCTGGCAACCTGCGCGCCGAGGGCGAGCCGCGTTACCGCGTGCTGGGTGATCTGCTGACAGGCGAGAGCGCCGTGCTCTACTGGCGCCTGATCGACCGCGACTCGATTGACGGCGCCCCCGCCTATGAATTCAAGATGACCCTTGACGAAGTCTGGGCGGATTTTGCCAATGCCGGCAGCAGCACGCTCAGCGGGCAGATCCTTGACCTTGCTCGGCCATTGGCGCTGGTCGAGCGCGATAACCGCTTCATCGCCCGCAAACAGTGGTTCCCCGAGGCGCGGCAACGCATCGGCCTCAACCCGACCCTGCTGGCCTGGCTGATTTCCCCCGAACACCGTCTGTTCCACCAACTGTGGCACGCTACCCGTGACCAGTGGCACAAACTCTCCGAAGAAAAGCGCGACGCCCTGCGCGGCATCGGCTGGCAACCCGGGCCACGGGGCCAGGAACGCGACGCCCGGGGCAAGCGCAAGGACCGCAACGGCTCGGGCATCGATTTCTTCTTCATGCACCGCCACATGCTCGGCACCGCGCGCTCCATGCAGGACCTGCCCTCATGGCCGCAATTCCCCGAGCCGCAACCGGCCCTGGAGCGTGATCGCCTGGGCTTTCTGCGCTATTTCGACAACCACGACGGCTTTGCGCTGCCGCCGACCTGGTCGGCGCCGGACGACAGCGACTACACCCAGTGGGTCAGCGACATCAAGAGTGCTGAGACCTACCACAGCAACTTCCAGGTGTGGGAGTCGCAGTACCGCGACCCACGCTACCTGGCCAGATTCACCCTGGGGCAGCTCGGTTCCGAAATGGAGCTGGGCCTGCACGACTGGCTGCACATGCGCTGGGCCTCGGTGCCCCGCGACCCGTCCAACGGTGCGCCGGTGCCCATGGCCCGTGACCCCTCCGACTTTGCTGCGCGCTGGTACGCGGCGGAAAACGATTTCCTCGGCGATCCGTTTTCCTCCCACGTCAACCCGGTGTTCTGGCACTTCCACGGCTGGATCGACGACCGCATCGAAGACTGGTTTCGCGCCCATGAGCGTTTCAATCCAGGGGAAGTCCGCCGCATGGAAGTCAACGGTGTAGCCTGGTTCGCGCCGGGCCGCTGGGTGGAAGTCGGCGACCCCTGGCTGGGCCCGGATACCCATGGCTGCAGCACCACGCCGGGGTTGCAGATGGGGCGTTCGATGGAGATGGATCCGGAGACCATGAAGCTGGCGTTGCGCATCACTTTCGGTGAAGACGAGAACAGGCTGCAGGGGCTGTTCAAGCGGGTGCCGAGACGACCGTGGTATGCCCGTCACCTGAAACTTGCCTGAACCTGTAGTGAGCAGGCTTGCTGTGGTGAATGGGGCTGTTGTGGTGAGCAGGCTTGCTGTGGCGAGCAGGCTTGCCCTGCGTTGGGGCGCGAAGCGGCCCCATCAAGACCGCTGTGTTCTTTCAGGTAAAACGAGGTGGCCGGATTAGGGCCGCTTCGCAGCCCAACGCAGGGCAAGCCTGCTCGCCACAGCAAGCTAAATTGAACCAACCCCGTCCCGCCTTGTCCCCGCTTCCCATGTCACCCCCCGTCCGCCAAATCCCTTAATTTTCCAAGCCTGCCGGAAGCCTCTCCAGGCCCCCGGCGGCGCCCGCTTTTTTTAATGGCGGGCGTCCAGCAGACCCGATCCAAGCGGCAGCTGAAAACGGACTTTCTCCTCAACCGTGACTTATCAGGCAGGTTACCCCCATGCAGTTCAGCGAATTATTGGCAGCGATTTCCACCCATGCGATCCGTCTGCAACGGGAAGAAGGCGACCTGGTCATCCTGGGTGACGACGAGGCGCTGGACGATGCGCTGTGGGACCAACTGATCGCCCACAAGCCGCGCCTGCTGGAGCTGGTCGCCGAACATGGCGGTGACTGGCTGAGCCCGGCCTACCGCATCACGCCGGCCATGCTGCCGCTGGTCAGCCTCGACCAGGCGGCCATTGACCGTATCGTCGCTGCCATCCCCGGTGGCGCGGCGAATGTGCAGGACATCTACCCGCTGGCGCCGCTCCAGGAGGGCATGCTTTACCACCATCTGTCGGCGGAACAGGGCGATCCCTACGTGCTGCACGCGCAGTTCGAGTTCGACAGCCACGCACGTTTGCAGGCGTTTGCCGAAGCTTTGCAGTGGGTGATCGATCGCCACGACATCCTGCGCACTTCGATGGTCTGGGAGCGACTTGATGAGCCGTTGCAGGTGGTGTGGCGCAAGGCGACCCTGGCGTGCGAGGCCGTTGGCTTCGAGGCGCGCACCGATCGCATGGACCTGGGCCAGGCACCGCTGTTGCGCCTGGTGTATACCGCAGATCCAGCGGACGGGCGTGTGGCGGCAACGTTGCTGTTTCACCACACCATCCTCGACCACACCGCCCTTGACGTAGTGCGCCACGAGATCCAGCTGTACCTGGCCGGCGAGCAAGCCCAGGCCGGTGAGCCGGTGCCGTTCCGCAGCTATATTGCCCAGGTGCGCCATGGCGTCAGCGAGCAGGCCCATGAGGCGTTTTTCCGCGAGATGCTGGCGGATATCGACGGGCCGACCCTGCCGTTCGGTTTGCAGGATGTGCAGGGCGATGGCCTGGGCATCGACGAGGCACGGGTGCCCGTCGACAGCGCACTGAGCCGCCGTCTGCGCACCCTGGCCCGCCCGCTTGGCGTGAGCGTGGCGAGCATGATGCACCTGGCGCTGGCCCGCGTATTGGGCGTGGTCGCCGGGCGTGACTCAGTGGTGTTCGGCACCGTGATGCTCGGGCGCATGGGGGCGGGCGAGGGCGGTGAACGGGCCTTGGGCATGTTCATCAACACCCTGCCATTGCGCGTGGATGTGGGCGAGCAGGGCGTGCGGGCCGGGGTCAAGGCCACCCACGAGCGCCTCACGGCATTGCTCAGCCACGAACACGCGTCCCTCGCGCTGGCCCAGCGCTGCAGTGGCGTGGCGGCACCGACGCCGTTGTTCAGCGCCATGCTCAACTACCGCCACAGCGCCGCCACGGACATGGCCGAGGTGATCGAGGTGGCCGAGGGCATCCGCGTGCTCAGCGCCGAGGAGCGCACCAACTACCCGCTGACGGTCAACGTCGACGATCTGGGTGAAGATTTCGCGCTGACGGTGATGGTCGATGCCTCCATCGGCGCCGAACGTGTCGCCACCTACCTGCACACCGCCCTGGAAAGCCTGGCCGACGCCCTTGAGCAGCGACCGGATATGCCGCTCAGCGGCCTGAACATCCTGCCTGACGCCGAACGCCATACCCTGCTGCACGGCCTCAACCACAGCGCCACGCATTACGCCGATACCGCGCTGATCCACTCTCAAGTCGAAGCCCACGCCGCCGCCCAGCCTGACGCCATTGCGCTGCGCTTCGACAATCAGCGCATCAGCTACCGCCAACTCAACGAACGTGCCAACCAGGTCGCCCATCGCCTGCTGGCCCAGGGCATCCGCCCGGATGATCGCGTGGCGATCTGCGTGGAGCGCGGCCCGGAGATGATCATCGGCCTGCTGGGCATCCTCAAGGCCGGCGCCGGCTACGTGCCGATCGACCCGGCCTACCCGCAGGAACGCATCGCCTACACCCTGGCCGACAGCGCACCCTTGGCGGTGCTGGTGCAGGCCAATACGCGCCACCTGGGCGGCGACCTGCCGCAGATCGACCTCAACGGCTTGCGCGGCGAATCCATCGTCAACCCCCGCGTCGACCTTAGCCCGGCCCACCTGGCCTATGTGATCTACACCTCCGGCTCCACCGGCCAGCCCAAGGGCGTGATGATCGAACACCGCCAGGTCGCGCGCTTGTTCACCGCTACCGAACACTGGTTCGGCTTCAACCGCAACGACGTCTGGGCCTTGTTCCATTCCTTTGCCTTCGACTTCTCGGTATGGGAAATCTGGGGCGCGCTGATGCACGGCGGCCAGTTGCTGATCGTGCCGCAACTGGTCAGCCGCTCGCCGGACGAGTGCTACACGCTGCTCTGCGAGGCGGGCGTGAGCATCCTCAACCAGACGCCCAGCGCCTTCCGCCAATTGATCGCCGCGCAAGGCCAGAACCCCCGGTCCCATTCCCTGCGCCAGGTGATCTTCGGCGGCGAGGCGCTGGAACCGGGCGTGCTGAAGCCGTGGTACGCCCGGGCGATCAACGCCGGCACGCAACTGGTGAACATGTACGGCATCACCGAAACCACCGTGCACGTGACCTATCGCGCCCTGGAAGCGGCGGATGCGCAGTTGGTCGGCGTCAGCCCGATTGGCGTGCGCATTCCCGATTTGCAGTTGTATGTACTCGACGCGCGCCGCGAGCCGTTGCCGCTGGGCGTAGTCGGCGAGCTGTACGTGGGCGGTGCCGGGGTGGCGCGCGGTTACCTCAACCGTGAGGCGCTCACCGCCGAGCGCTTCCTGGTCGACCCGGCCACCGGCCAGCGCCTGTACAAGACCGGCGACCTTGGCCGCCTGCTGGCCGACGGCAGCGTCGAATACCTGGGCCGCAACGATGACCAGGTGAAGATCCGCGGTTTCCGTATCGAACTGGGCGAGATCGAAGCGCACCTGGCCAGCGCCGACGGCGTGCGTGACGCGGTAGTCATCGCCCGGGAAGACCAGCCGGGCGACAAGCGCCTGGTGGCCTACGTGATAAGCGAGGGCGAGCTGCGTGTGGCCGATCTGCGCGACCATCTGTTGCAGAGCCTGGCCGACTACATGGTGCCCAGTGCCTTTGTGCAACTGGATAAATTGCCGCTCACCACCAACGGTAAGCTCGACCGCAAGGCGCTGCCCGCACCCGATGCCGATGCCCTGGCGCGCCGGGGTTATCAGGCGCCCCAAGGCGCGGTGGAAACGGCCATCGCGGCGATCTGGCAAGACCTGCTCAAGCTTGACCGGGTGGGGCGTGACGACAACTTCTTCGAACTCGGCGGCCACTCCCTGTTGGCGGTCAAGCTGATCGAGCGTATGCGCCAGGTCGATCTCAGCGCCGATGTGCGCGTGCTGTTCGGCCAACCGACGCTGGCGGCGCTGGCCGCCGCAGTGGGGGGGCAGCAAGAGGTGCTGGTACCGGCCAACCGGATCACCACCGCCACCCAGCACATCACCCCGGACATGCTGCCCCTGGTGGAGCTGGACCAGGCCAGCCTCGACCACATTATCCAGGGCGTGCCCGGCGGCATCAGCAATGTGCAGGACATCTACGGCCTGGCGCCGTTGCAGGCCGGCATCCTGTATCACCACCTGGCAACCACCGAGGGCGATCCCTACGTGTTGCAGGTGCAGTTCAGCTTCGACGACCAGGTGGCGGTGGACGCGTTTGTCCATGCGCTGCACAGCGTGATCGAGCGCAATGACATCCTGCGCACCGCGATCCTCTGGGAAGGCCTCAACGAGCCGGTGCAGGTGGTGTTGCGCCAGGCGGCGCTGACCGTGGAACGTATCGACGAACCGCTGGCGCAGTTGCAGCAACGCTTCGACCCGCGTCACTTCCGACTGGACTTGAGCCGTGCGTCGCTGATGCGCTTTGTCTACGCCGAAGAGCAGGGCCGGTTTGTCGGCATCCTGCTGTTGCACCATATCCTGCTCGACCACACGGCCTTGCAAGTGCTGGTGGAAGAAATGAGCGCCAGCCTGGCCGGCAACAGCGCGCAACTGCCCGCCGCCGTGCAGTACCGCAACTACGTGGCCCAGGCGCGGCTTGGGGTCAGCCAGGCCCAGCACGAAGCGTTCTTCAGCGAGATGCTCGGCGATATCGACGAGCCGACCCTGGCCTTCGGCCTGCAGGACGTGAATGGCGATGGCAGCGGCATCATCGAGGCCCACTTGCCCCTGGAGCCGGCACTGAGCCTGGGGCTGCGCGAACAAGCGCGGCAACTGGGCGTGAGCAGCGCGAGCCTGGTGCACCTGGCCTGGGCGCAGGTGCTGGGGCAGGTGTCCGGCCAGCAGTCGGTGGTATTCGGCACCGTGCTGCTGGGGCGCATGCAAGGCGGCGAAGGTGCCGACCGGGCGCTGGGGATGTTCATCAATACCTTGCCGCTGCGGGTCAGCCTCGGTGCCGTGGGTGTGCAAGCCGGCGTGCGCGCCACCCATGCGCGCCTGGCGCAGTTGCTCGGGCATGAACATGCGTCGTTGTCCCTGGCCCAGCGCTGCAGTGGCGTGCCGGGTTCGCTGCCGCTGTTCAGCACCTTGCTCAACTATCGCCACAGTGCGCCGGGGGACGCGCCGGGAGACAACCCGTTCGCGGCCTCCGGCATTCAGATCCTCAGTTCCGAGGAACGCAGCAACTACCCGCTGGTGCTCAACGTCGATGACCTGGGCACAGGCTTTGCCCTGACGGTACAAGGCGTCGCGAGCCTGGATGTGCAGCGCGTGGGGGACTATATGCTCACCGCGCTGCGCCACCTGGTGGCGGCGTTGCAACAGGCACCGACCACGCCGTTGCAGGCCGTGTCGATCCTGCCGGCCGCCGAGCGTCATCAGATACTGGTGGACTTCAACGCCACCGCCCGTGAGTACCCGGCGCACCTGACCGTGCACCAGTTGTTCGAAGCCCAGGCGCTGGCCCGTCCGGAAGCGGTCGCGGCAGTGCAGGGCGCATTGTCCCTGAGTTACCGCGACCTCAACCGGCGTGCCAACCGCCTGGCCCATCACTTGCTCAACCAGGGTGTGCAACCTGGCGAGAGCGTGGCGCTCGCGCTGCCGCGCTCGCTCGACCTGCTGATCTGCCAACTGGCGATCCTCAAGTGCGGTGCGGTGTATGTACCGCTGGACATCAACGCGCCGGTCGAACGCCAGGCATTCATCGTGCAGGACAGCGGCGCGCACCGGGTGCTCACGACCCTGGCCGACTTGAACCTGGACACATTGTCGCCGCGCAACCCTGAGCTGCCGCAGTCTGCCGAAAGCGTCGCCTATATCCTCTACACCTCCGGTTCCACCGGCGCACCCAAAGGCGTGCAAGTGCCGCACCGCGCCATCTCGCGCCTGGTGCTCAATAACGGCTATGCCGATTTCAATGCCCGCGACCGCGTGGCCTTCGCCTCCAACCCGGCATTCGACGCCAGCACCCTCGACGTGTGGGCGCCCCTGCTCAATGGCGGTTGTGTGGTGGTGGTCGAGCATGCGGTGCTGTTGTCCCAGGCCGCGTTCGCCGCGTTGTTGCAGGAGCAATCCGTCAGCGTGCTGTGGATGACCGCCGGGCTGTTCCACCAGTACGCTGACGCGCTGTTGCCGGTATTCGCGCAGTTGCGCTACCTGATCGTCGGCGGCGACGTCCTCGACCCGCAGGTGATCGACCGGGTGCTCAGGCACGGCAAGCCCCGGCACCTGCTCAATGGCTACGGGCCCACCGAAGCCACCACGTTTTCCACCACCCACGAAATCACCCGGGTCGGCGAGGGCGGCATCCCCATCGGGCGCCCGATCGCCAATGCCCAGGCGTACGTGCTGGACCCGCGCCAGCAACCACTGCCGTTGGGTGTGGTCGGCGAGCTGTACATCGGCGGTGCGGGCGTGGCCACGGGGTATTTGAACCAAGCGCAACTCACAGCCGAGAAATTTATCCCGAACCCCTTCGGCGAGGGCCTGTTGTACCGCACCGGTGACCTGGCCTGCTGGCAGGCCGACGGCACCTTGCTGTACCAGGGGCGCAATGACCTGCAGGTGAAGATCCGTGGTTTCCGTATCGAACCCGGCGAGATCGAGACCTGCCTGGCCAGTTTCCCGGGCGTGAAGGACGTGGTGGTGCTGGTCCGCGAAGACCAGCCCGGTGACAAGCGCCTGGTGGCCTACTACACGGCCAGTGTGGCGCTGGAGATTGAAGCCCTGCGCGCTCACCTGCAAGGCCAGTTGCCGGACTACATGGTGCCGTCGGCGTATGTGTGGCTGGAGCTGCTGCCGCTCACCGCCAACGGCAAACTCGACCGCAAGGGCCTGCCGGTGCCGGACCAGAGCGCGCTGCTCAGCCGCGGCTTCGAGGCGCCGGAAGGCGAAGTGGAAACCCAGCTGGCGCAGATCTGGCAGGACGTGCTCAAGCTGGAGCGGGTTGGCCGTCATGATCATTTCTTCGAACTGGGCGGGCATTCGCTGCTGGCGGTCAGCCTGATCGAACGCATGCGCCAGGTCGGCCTGAGCTGCGACGTACGCGTGTTGTTCAGCCAGCCAAGCCTGGCGGCGCTGGCCGCTGCCGTGGGCAGTGGCCGGGAAATCGTGGTGCCGGCCAATGGCATCCCCAAGGATTGCACCCGGATCACGCCGTCGATGCTGACGCTGGTGCAACTCGACCCCGCAGCCATCGAACGTATCGTCGCGAACGTGCCGGGCGGCGCGGCGAATGTGCAGGACATCTACCCGCTGGCGCCGTTGCAGGAAGGCATTCTTTATCACCACATCAGCGCCGAGCAGGGCGACCCGTACCTGCTGCAATCGCGCATGGCGTTCGACAGTCTGGAGCGTTTGCAGGGGTTCATGGGTGCGCTGCAACAGGTGGTGGCCCGCCACGACATCCTGCGTACCGGCGTGGTCTGGGAAGGCCTGGACAGCCCGGTGCAAGTGGTGTGGCGCGAGGCGAAACTGATCGTGCAAGAGGTCGACCTGGACCCGGCCGAAGGCGACATCATCGAGCAGTTGCATGCACGCTTCGATGCCCGTCACTACCGCCTGGACATCACCCAGGCACCGTTGCTGCGCATGGTGTATGCCCAGGATCCGGCGAATCAGCGTGTGGCGGCGATCCTGCTGTTCCATCACCTGGCGCTCGATCACACCGCCATGGAGGTGGTGGGCCAGGAAATGCGTGCGTTCATGTTCAACCAGGCCCAGGACTTGCCCGAGGCGGCGCCGTTTCGCAACTACGTGGCTCAGGCTCGCCTTGGCGTCAGCGTGGAGGAACACGAGGCGTTCTTCCGCGACATGCTCGCCGATGTGGATGAGCCGACCTTGCCGTTCGGCGTGCAGGACGTGCAGGGCGATGGGCGCGATATCGAGGAAGCTGAACAGGCCGTGGATGCCGCGCTGGCCCAACGGGTACGCGAGCAGGCGCGGCAACTGGGCGTCAGCGCCGCGAGCCTGATGCACCTGGCCTGGGCGCAGGTGCTGGGGCTGGTATCCGGGCGTGACGACGTGGTGTTCGGCACCGTGTTGATGGGGCGCATGCAGGCCGGTGATGGCGCGGACCGTGCGCTGGGCATGTTCATCAACACCTTGCCCTTGCGCGTGGACGTGGCAGCCACTGCCGCCGCTGCGGTCAAGGCCACCCACGGGCGCTTGAGTGCCTTGCTCGGCCATGAACACGCGTCCCTCGCGCTGGCCCAGCGTTGCAGCGGCGTGGCAGGTGCATCGCCGCTGTTCAGCGCCTTGCTCAACTACCGTCACAGCAGCCCCGGTGAAATGGCCCGCGACGGCCACGGCATCTGGGGAGGCGTGCAATTGCTCGGCGGCGAAGAACGCAGCAACTACCCGCTGACCTTGAGCGTGGATGACCTGGGTGAAGGCTTTGGTCTCACGGTACTGGCGCTGCCGCAGATCGGCGCCCAGCGCCTGTGTGCCTATATGCATAACGCCGTAGAACAGTTGGTGGCCTGCCTGGAAAACGCACCGAAGACCCTGCTCAACCAGCTGACGATCCTGCCGGCGGCAGAGCGTGAAACCCTGCTGCGTGATTTCAACGCCACGGCCGAGGATTTCCCGCAGGGGCACACCGTCCACGGTGCCTTCGAGGTGCAGGCCGAACGCCAACCCCAGGCTATCGCGGTGATGCAAGACGGTGAGGCGTTGACCTACGAACAGCTCAACCGGCGCGCCAACCAACTGGCCCATTACCTGTTGGCACTCGGTGTACAGCCCGACGACCGAGTAGCCCTGTGCTGTCGTCGCGGCCCGCAGATGCTGGTGGGTTTGCTGGGCATCCTCAAGGCCGGTGCCGGTTACGTGCCCATCGACCCGGCGTATCCCGCCGAGCGCATCGCTTATTTGCTACACGACAGCGCGCCGGTGGCGGTGCTGGCCGAAGCCAGTACCCGCGACCTGTTGGGCAACATCGCCACGGTGGACCTGCACGACCCATGTCTGCAGCAACATGCCGTCAGCAATCCGCAGCTCAGCCTCCTGACCCCTGCGCACCTGGCCTACGTGATCTACACCTCCGGCTCCACTGGCCAGCCCAAGGGCGTGATGGTGGAACACCGCAGCGTGGAAAACCTGGTGCACTGGCACTGCGAGGCCTTTGGCCTGGATGCGACGAGCCACACCAGCAGCGTCGCCGGTTTCGGGTTTGACGCGATGGCCTGGGAAGTCTGGCCGGCGCTGTGTGTGGGCGCTACCTTGCACCTGCCGCCGGCCGATGTCGGCAATGAAAACATCGACGAACTGCTGGCCTGGTGGCTGGCACAACCACTGGACGTCAGCTTCCTGCCGACCCCGGTGGCCGAATACGCTTTCGGCCAGCAGTTGCAACACCCGACCTTGCGCATCCTGCTGATCGGCGGTGATCGCCTGCGCCAGTTCACCCAGGAGCGGCGCTTTGCCGTGATCAATAACTATGGCCCCACCGAAGCCACGGTGGTTGCCACCTCTGGCCGCGTACGCGCCGGGCAGGTGCTGCATATCGGGCGGCCCATCGCCAACGGCCGTGTCTACCTGCTGGACGCGCACTTGCGTGCGGTGCCGGTGGGCGTGGCGGGCGAGTTGTACGTGGGCGGCAGCGGCGTGGCACGGGGTTACCTGAACCGTCCGGACCTGACCGCCGAACGCTTCCTGCAAGACCCGTTCAACGCCGGTCGCATGTACCGCACCGGCGACCTGGCGCGCTGGTTGCCCGATGGCAATATCGAGTACCTGGGCCGTAACGATGACCAGGTCAAGGTGCGTGGCGTGCGGGTTGAGCTGGGGGAGATCGAAAACTGCCTGGCTGCCGTGGAAGGCGTCGGCGAAGCGGTGGTGCTGGTGCGTGAAGGCCGCCTGATCGCCTGGTTCACCGCACGGCAACCGCTGGCTATCGAGACCCTGCGTGCCGACCTGCAAGCCCGGTTGCCCGAGGCCCTGGTGCCGGTCGCCTATGTGCAGGTGCAGGCACTGCCCCTGACCGCCAACGGCAAGCTGGACCGCAAGGCCCTGCCGGAGCCGGATCAGGCCGCGCTGCTGACCCGCGAATACGAAGCCCCCCAGGGCGACGTGGAAACCACTCTGGCGCGCATCTGGTCCGAAGTGCTGCAGGTTGAACGGGTGGGTCGCCATGACCACTTCTTCGAGCTCGGCGGCCATTCATTGTTGGCCGTCAGTCTGATCGAACGCATGCGCCAGGTCGGCCTGAGTGCCGATGTGCGCGTGCTGTTCAGCCAGCCGACCCTGGCCGCTCTGGCCGCCGCTGTCGGCAGCGGTCGCGAAGTGCAGGTGCCGGTTAATCGCATTCCCGCCAACTGCCGGCGCATTACGCCGGACCTGCTGACATTGGTGGAACTCGACCAGGCAACCATCGATCAAGTGGTCGCGCAAGTGCCCGGTGGCGTGGCCAATGTGCAGGACATCTACCCGCTGGCGCCGTTGCAAGAGGGCATCCTCTACCATTACATCACCGCTGAGCAGGGCGACCCGTACCTGCTGCAAACGCACCTGGCGTTCGACAGCCTCGACCGCCTGAATGCCTTTGCCCAGGCGTTGCAGCAGGTGATCGATCGTCACGACATCCTGCGCACCGGTGTGGTCTGGGAGGGGTTGGCGCAACCGCTGCAAGTGGTGTGGCGCACCGCCGAACTGCAGGTGCAGGCGCTGCACCTGCAAGGCGATGTACTGGCCGGCCTGCACCAACGTTTCGATGCACGACGCTATCGCCTGGACATCAGCCAGGCTCCGCTGATCCGCCTGATGTACGCCCAGGATCCCTCCCACCAACGGGTGGTCGCGGTATTGCTGTATCACCATATCGTCCTCGACCACACCGCGTTTGACGTCGTGCTGCGGGAAATGCAGGGCTTCCTGCTCGGCCGGCAAGTGCCCGCGGCTGCACCGATGCCGTACCGCAACTACGTGGCGCAGGCGCGGTTGGGCGTGAGCGAACAGGAGCACGAAGGCTTTTTCCGCGCCATGCTCGGCGATATCGACGAGCCGACATTGCCCTTCGGCTGGCAGGACGTGCGCGGCGACGGCAGCGCCGTCGAGGAACACAGCCTGCGCCTGCACAGCGACCTCAACCGCCGCTTGCGGGCCCAGGCCCGGCTGATGGGGGTGAGCACGGCGAGCCTGTTTCACCTGGCGTGGGGCCAGGTGCTGGCGGCGACATCGGGCCGCCACAGTGTGGTGTTCGGCACCGTATTGGTCGGTCGCCTGCAAGGTGGCGAGGGCGCCGACCGCGCCCTGGGGGTATTTATCAATACCTTGCCGCTGCGTCTGGATATCGACGGTCAAGGCGCACGTGCCGCCGTACGGGCGACCCACGAACGGCTCAGCGCCTTGCTTGGCCATGAACACGCGTCCCTGGCGCTGGCCCAGCGTTGCAGTGGGGTCGCTGCCCCGGCCCCGCTGTTTAGCTCAATGCTCAATTACCGTCATCGTGGCACGGCCACCCGCTCGCAGGAGGCGCAGCAGGCTTGGGAAGGCATGCAGACCCTGGCCAACGACGGACGTACCAACTATCCGTTGACCTTGAACGTGGACGACTTGGGCGACGGTTATGACATCACCGCCCTGGCACGCGCCGATGCGCAACGCGTGTGCGAGTACCTGCACACGGCGTTGTCGGGCCTGGTCGAGGCGTTGGAGCACGCGCCGCAACACGCGCTCGATCGTTTGCCGATCCTGGGCGTCGAAGAGCGCAATAAGCTGCTGGTCGAATTCAACTCAACCGAGGTGCCGTACGATCTCGATCAGACCCTGCAGGCGCTGTTCGAAGCCCAGGTCGAGCGCACGCCGGAGGCGGTGGCAGTGATTGCCGCCGAGCAACGGCTGACCTACCGGGCACTCAACGAACGCGCCAATCGCCTGGCCCATCATCTGCGTGAGCACGGCGTCCAGCCGGATACACGGGTGGGGATCTGCCTCGAGCGTGGCCTGGACATGGTGGTCGGCCTGTTCGCCATTCTCAAGGCCGGCGGCGCCTACGTGCCGCTGGACCCGGCCTACCCCCAGGAGCGCATCGCCTACATGCTGCAGGACAGCGCGCCGGTGGTGGTCCTCGCGCAAGCGACCACCCGTGCGCTGCTGGGCGACGTGCCGGTGATCGAGCTTGATCACGTCACGTGGCAACGCCAGCCCGCGACCAACCTCCAGGTCCCGGGCCTCACCGCTCGCCACGCCGCCTACGTGATCTACACCTCCGGCTCCACCGGCGAGCCCAAGGGGGTGATCAACGAGCACGCCGGGGTGGTCAACCGCTTGCTCTGGATGCAGGACGCCTACGGGCTCAATGCTGAGGATGCAGTGCTGCAGAAAACCCCGTTCAGTTTCGACGTGTCGGTGTGGGAATTCTTCTGGCCGCTGTTCACTGGCGCACGCCTGGTGATGGCGCGCCCGGGCGGGCACAAGGACCCGGCCTATCTGTGCGAAGTGATCGAGGCGCAGCGGATCACCACCTTGCACTTCGTACCATCGATGCTCGACGTATTCCTCGCCCATGGCGATGTGAGCCAGGCCGAAGGGTTAGTGCGTGTGATGTGCAGCGGCGAAGCCCTGCCGGGCAGCCTGGTGCGGCGCTTCAAGCAGCAATTGCCGGGCATCGGCCTGTACAACCTGTATGGCCCTACCGAAGCGGCGGTGGACGTGACCGCCTGGAACTGTGCGCGGCCCGAGGTGCCGGACAACACACCGATTGGCAAACCCATCGCCAATACCCGCATGTACGTGCTGGATGCACAGTTGCAACCGGTGCCATTGGGCGTGGTGGGCGAGTTGTTCATCGGCGGGGTGCAAGTGGCGCGGGGTTACTTGAACCGTGCGCAACTGACGGCCGAGCGCTTCCTCGAAGACCCGTTCACCGGCGGGCGCATGTATCGCACAGGGGATGTGGGTCGTTACCTGCCCGATGGCAATATCGAGTACCTGGGGCGTAACGACGACCAGGTAAAAATCCGTGGCCTGCGTATCGAATTGGGGGAAATCCAGGCGCGATTGACCGAGCACACATCAGTCAAGGACGCCGTGGTGGTGGCCCGCGACGAGCGCCTGGTCGCCTACTACACCGGAGAACATGCGCCCGTCGAAAGCCTGCGTGCCCAACTGCTACTGCACCTGCCGGACTTTATGGTGCCCGCGCTGTTCGTGCACCTCGACGCGTTGCCCTTGAGCCCCAACGGCAAACTCGATCGCAAGGCCCTGCCGGCACCGGGCATGGAAGCACGGCTGGTACGCGCGTTCGAAGCCCCCGAAGGGGAGACCGAAATCCTGCTGGCCCGGCTCTGGGCAGAACTGCTCAACGTGGAGCGGGTAGGGCGCCACGACAATTTCTTTGAACTGGGCGGGCACTCGCTGCTCGCCGTCAGCCTCATCGGGCGCTTGCGCCAGGAAGGCATGGAAGCCGACGTGCGCGCGTTGTTCGAACAGCCGACCCTGGCTGGCTACGCCGCATTGACTGAACGAATGGAGATCGTCCTGTGAGCATCAACCAACTGCTGGCGACGCTGAAGACCAAGGACATCCAACTGGCGCTCAAGGGCGAACAGCTATCGGTCCAGGGCAACAAGCAAGCCTTGAGCGACCCGGCGATCCTCGCCGCCCTGCGCGAGCACAAACCGGCGTTGATCGAGCTGATCAAGGCCGGTGAATACTCGGCGACGAAGGCGGGCGTAGTCGACGTACCCGCCAATGGCATACCGGCGGACGCCGAGCGCATCCTGCCGTCGATGTTGACGTTGTCGACGCTGAGCCAGGACGAGGTCGACCGCATCGTCGCCAGCGTCGATGGCGGCGTGGCGAATATCCAGGATATCTACCCGCTGGCGCCCTTGCAGGAAGGCATTCTGTTCCACCACGTCAGTGCCGAGCGGGGCGACCCGTACGTGATGCAATCGCAGTTTTCCTTCGACAGCCTGGAGCGGTTCGAGGCGTTTGCCCAGGCGCTGCAAGCGGTGATGGACCGCCACGACATCCTGCGCACAGGAGTGGTCTGGGAGGGTGTGCAGCAACCGTCGCAAGTGGTGTGGCGCCGCGCGCGCCTGCCGGTGCAGGCCTTGGCGCTGGACCCGGCCGACGGCGACATCGCCACGCAACTGCGCGCGCTATTTGATGCCCGCCACTATCGCCTCGACGTGTCCCAGGCGCCGTTGCTGCGTCTGGTGCGGGCCGAGGACGTGGCCAATCAACGTATCGTTGCCAGCCTGCTGTTCCACCATATGGCCCTTGATCACAGTGCCCTGGAAGTCGTGTGCCACGAGCTGCAGGCCTGCCTGTTGGGGCAGGGCGCGACGTTGGGCCAGGCCGTGCCGTTTCGCAACTACGTGGCTCAGGCGCGGTTGGGGATCAGCGAGCAGGCGCACGAACACTTCTTCCGCCAGATGCTTGGCGACATCAGCGAACCCACCTTGCCGTTTGGCTTGAGCGATGTGCAGGGCGATGCGCGGGGGATTACCGAGGTACACCTGGCGCTGCCGGCGGCGTTGTCGCAACGGTTGCGAGCACAGGCACGGCAACTGGGGGTCAGCGCAGCCAGCCTGTTTCATCTGGGGTGGGCGCAGGTGCTGGGGGTGTTGGCCGGCAAGGAACAGGTGGTGTTCGGCACGGTATTGATGGGCCGCATGCAGGGCAGTCATGACACAGACCGGGCGCTGGGTATCTTCATCAACACCTTGCCGTTTCGCGTGGACGTGGGCCGCGAGGACGTGCGCACCGGGGTCAAGGCGACTCATGCGCGGCTGACGACGTTGCTGCGGCATGAGCACGCACCGTTGGCGCTGGCCCAGCGGTGCAGCGGCGTGGTGGCGCCGACGCCGTTGTTCAGCGCCTTGCTCAATTATCGCCACAGTGCCTCGGCGGCCAGTGACGAAGCGATCTCCGCCTGGCAGGGCATCGCTGCGCTGAGCGCCGAGGAACGTACCAATTACCCCTTGACCCTGAGTGTCGACGACTTCGGCGATGACTTTGCCCTGAGTCTGCTGGCCAGCACCTTGGTGGATCCGCAGCGCGTCTGTGCCTACGTGCAGACCGCCTTGGAAAACCTGCTGACTGCGCTCGAACAGGCGCCAGACACTGCGCTCAACCAGGTGTCAGTGCTTCCGTTCGCCGAGCAGCAGTGGTTGTTGGAACACTTCAACTCCACCCACACGGATTTCCCCCAAGGCACCACGCTGCACGGGCGCATCGAAGCCCAGGCCGCGCTGAGCCCCGACTCCATTGCCGCCGTGCATCAGGGTCGCCAGCTCACCTATGCCGAACTCAACCAGCAAGCCAACCTGCTGGCCCATCATCTGCTGGCGCTGGGGGTCAGGCCTGACGACCGCGTCGCCATCGTCGCCCGTCGCGGGCTGGATACCCTGGCCGGCCTGCTGGCGATTCTCAAGGCCGGCGCCTGCTATGTACCGGTGGACCCATCGCACCCGGCTGAGCGCCTCAACTACCTGCTCAGCGACAGCGCCCCGGTGGCGGTGTTGACCCAGCACGCCTTGCTCGAGCGCCTGCCGGCCCTTGACGTGCCGGTGATCAACCTCGACCGCTACACCTGGCAGCACCATTCGGCGAGCAACCCGAAGGTTGCGGTCACGCCGTCCAACCTCGCCTATGTGATCTACACCTCCGGCTCCACCGGTCTGCCCAAGGGCGTGATGGTGGAGCACCACACCGTCGCCAATCTGGTTGACTGGCATTGCCATGCCTTTGACCTGTGCGCCGGGCGCCACACCGCCAGCGTCGCCGGGTTCGGCTTTGACGCGATGGCCTGGGAAGTCTGGCCGGCGCTGTGCGTGGGCGCGACCCTGCACCTGCCACCGGCCCATGACGGCACCGAGGATGTCGACGCACTGCTGGCCTGGTGGTGCGCGCAGCCGTTGGACGTATGCTTCCTGCCCACGCCGGTGGCCGAGTACGCATTCAGCCAGCAGCTCGAACACCCGACGCTGCGCACGCTGCTGATCGGTGGTGATCGCTTGCGCCAGTTCGGTCGCGCCCAACGTTTCGACCTGATCAACAACTACGGGCCGACCGAAGCCACGGTGGTCGCCACCTCCGGCAAGGTCGAGGCCGGCCAGCCGTTGCACATCGGCAAACCCATCGCCAATGCCACGGTGTACCTGCTGGATGAGCAGCAGCGGCCGGTACCGCTGGGGGTGGCGGGGGAGTTGTATGTGGGCGGTAAAGGCGTGGCGCGGGGTTATCTCAACCGTGCGGAGTTGACGGCCGAACGTTTCCTGCAGGACCCATTCAACGCCGGGCGCATGTACCGTACCGGCGATCTGGCACGCTGGCTGCCGGACGGCACTATCGAGTACCTGGGGCGCAATGACGACCAGGTGAAGATCCGTGGCATGCGCATCGAACTGGGCGAAATCGAAGCCCAACTCAACCAGTTGGCGGGTATCCAGGAAGCCGTGGTGCTGGTGCGTGAAGAGCGGCTGGTGGCGTATTTCACCGAAAACCGCCAGCTCGACCCGCTGGTGGTAGCCGAACTCCGCGCCCACCTGGTGGCGCACCTGCCGGACTACATGGTGCCGGTCGCCTATGTGAAGCTGGACGCGTTGCCCCTGACCGCCAACGGCAAGCTCGACCGCAAGGCCCTGCCGGCGCCGGACATGGCCGCAGTGTTTACCCGCGAGTACGTGGCTCCCGAAGGTGAAATCGAAACCGTACTGGCGCAGATCTGGGCCGATGTGCTGCAGGTGGAGCGCGTCGGGCGTCGCGATCATTTCTTCGAACTGGGCGGGCATTCCTTGCTGGCGATGCGCATGGTCTCGCAGATCCGCCAGCGCCTGGGTGTGGAGTTGCTGCTCGGCGATTTGTTTGCCAATGCCGAGTTGGCGGTGGTGGCCGAGGTGCTGGCCCAGTCCGGTCGCAGCACCTTGCCAGCTATCCTCCCGGCCAATCGTGATGAGCCCACGCCGCTGTCCTTCGCCCAGCAGCGCCTGTGGTTCCTGGCGCTGATGGAAGGCGCCAACACCGCCTACAACATTCCCATCGGGCTGCGTCTGCGTGGGCAGTTGCATGTGGAGGCGCTGCAACGGGCGCTGGCGCGCATCGTCGCACGCCACGAAACCCTGCGCAGCCGCTTTGCCCAGCGCGGCGACGAGGCCCAGGTGGTGATCGTGCCCGCCGAAGACGTGTTGCCCCTGCAAGTGCAGGACCTGCGCCGCCACCCGCAACCACAGCAGGCGCTGGACGCGTTGATCCATGGCGAGGCCTCGGCGCCGTTCGACCTGGAGCGCGGCCCGCTGCTGCGCGGGCGTCTGGTGGTAATGGCCGACGATCACCATGTGCTGTTGCTGACGCTGCACCATATCGTGTCCGATGGCTGGTCCATGGGCGTGCTCACCCGCGAACTGATGGCGCTGTACCAGGCCTTCAGCCACGGCCAGCCCGACCCCTTGCCGGCGCTGCCGATCCAGTACGGCGACTTCGCGGTATGGCAGCGTCTGTGGCTCAGCGGTGAAGTGCTGCAGCGCCAGAGCACCTTTTGGCAACAGGCGCTGGCCGGTGCGCCGGCCTTGCTCACGCTGCCCACCGACCGCCCGCGCCCCGCGCAGCAGGACTACGCCGGCAGTAGCGTCGAGGTGCGCCTGGACGAACGCCTCACCGCCGGGCTCAAGGCCTTGAGCCAACGCCACGGCACCACGCTGTACATGACCTTGATGAGCGCCTGGGCCTCACTGCTGGCACGGCTCTCCGGGCAGCACGATGTGGTGATCGGCTCACCCGTGGCCAACCGCACGCGCAGCGAAGTGGAAGGACTGATCGGCCTGTTTGTGAACACCCTGGCGGTGCGCATCGACACCTCGGGCGAGCTGAGCACCGAAGCGCTGTTGGCGCGGGTCAAGGCCCAGGCCCTGGAAGCCCAGGCCCACCAGGACCTGCCGTTCGAACAAGTGGTAGAGATCACCCGGCCACCGCGCAGCCTGGCCCACAGCCCGCTGTTCCAGACCCTGCTGACCTGGCAGGACAGCAGTGCGCCGACCCTGGCCCTGGGCGACCTGGCCTTGGAAGGCATCGTCGAGGACAGTCACTTCGCCAAGTTCGACCTGTCCCTGGACCTGTCGGAAGTGCAGGGCACCCTCATCGGCGCGCTGGAATACGCAGTGGCGCTGTTCGACGCATCGACGGTGCAGCGTTACGTCGGCTACTTCACCCGCGTGTTGCAGGCCATGGTGGATAACGACCAGGCGGTGCTGGAACAGGTGCCGCTGGTGGATGAGCGTGAGCGCCAGCACCTGCTGTTTGATTTCAACGCCACCGAAGTCGCTTATGACCTCGAGCAGACCTTGCATGGCCTGTTCGAAGCGCAGGCGACGCGGACGCCGGACGCCATTGCCGTCAAAGCCGATGACGGCGTGTTGACCTATGCCGAGCTGAATGCGCGGGCCAATCAACTGTCCCGCCACCTGCTGGAATTGGGTGTGCAGCCGGATTCACGGGTGGCGATCTGCGTGGAGCGCGGCCTGGACATGGTCATCGGCCTGTACGCGATCCTCAAGGCCGGTGCCGCCTATGTGCCGCTGGACCCGGCGTATCCGCTGGAGCGCATTGCCTACATGCTGGAGGACAGCGCACCGGTGGCGGTGCTGGCCCAGGGGGCGACGCGGGCATTGCTGGGGGATGTGCCGGTGGTCGATCTCGACCAACCGAGCTGGCAGCACCAGCCTGTCAGCAACCCTCACGTGCCAGCCGTCAGTGCCTACGTGATCTACACCTCCGGCTCCACCGGCCAGCCCAAGGGCGTGATCAACGACCACTCCGGCGTGGTCAACCGCCTGCTGTGGATGCAGGACGCCTATGGCCTGCAAGCCCATGACCGGGTGCTGCAAAAAACGCCGTTCAGCTTCGACGTGTCGGTGTGGGAGTTCTTCTGGCCGCTGTTCACCGGCGCCTGCCTGGTGATGGCGCGCCCGGGCGGGCACAAAGACCCGGCGTACCTGTGCGAGGTGATTGCCGCCGAGCAGATCACCACGCTGCACTTCGTGCCGTCGATGCTGGATGTGTTCCTGGCCCATGGCGATGTGAGCCAGGCCGAAGGGTTAGTGCGTGTGATGTGCAGCGGCGAAGCCCTGCCGGGCAGCCTGGTGCGGCGCTTCAAGCAGCAATTGCCAGGTAGCCAATTGCATAACCTGTACGGCCCGACCGAAGCCGCTGTCGATGTGACCGCATGGAACTGCGCCGGGCCGGTGACGCCGGACAACACGCCGATCGGCAAACCGATCGCCAACACCCGCATGTACGTGCTCGACGCACAGATGCAGCCCGTGCCATTGGGCGTGGTCGGCGAGCTGTTCATCGGTGGCGTGCAAGTGGCGCGCGGCTACCTGAACCGGCCGGAACTGACCGCCGAACGCTTCCTCAAGGACCCGTTCACCGATGGGCGCCTGTACCGCACCGGCGACGTTGGTCGCTACCTGGCGGACGGGACGATCGAGTACCTGGGGCGCAACGACGATCAGGTGAAGATCCGTGGCCTGCGCATCGAACTGGGGGAAATCCAGGCGCGCCTCACCGACCACCCGCAGGTCAATGAAGCCGCGGTGATCGCCCGCGACAATCGCCTGATTGCCTACTACACCGGTGTGTCCAGCGAGATCGACGCCTTGCGCACGCATCTTTTGCAGCATCTGCCGGAATTCATGGTGCCGTCGATTTTCGTGCACCTGGATAACTTGCCCTTGAGCCCCAACGGCAAGCTTGACCGCAAGGCACTGCCCGCGCCGGGCCTGGACTCGGTGGTGGTGCGCGAGTACGAAGCGCCCCAGGGCGACACGGAGATCGCCCTGGCCAGCCTGTGGGCCGAGCTGCTCAACGTGGAGCGCGTGGGCCGTCACGACAACTTCTTCGAGCTGGGCGGCCACTCGTTGCTTGCGGTGGGCCTGATGGGGCGCATGCGCGGCCTCGGGTTGTCGGCGGATGTGAAAGTGCTGTTTGGCCAGCCGACTTTGTCGGCCCTGGCGGCGGCCTTGGGCGCAGGGCGTGAAGTGGCGGTGCCGGTCAATGGCATTACGGCCGATTGCACGGCGATCACCCCGGACATGTTGCCGCTGATCCAACTGGATCAGCCGGCCATCGAGCGTATCGTCGCCTGTATCCCCGGCGGCGCGGCGAATGTGCAGGACATCTACCCGCTGGCGCCGTTGCAGGCCGGCATGCTCTATCACCATCGCGCCGCGCAGGGCGGTGACGACTATGTGCTACGGGCGCAGTTTGCATTCGACAGCGCCCGGCGACTGGAGGCATTTGCCCTGGCCTTGCAGGCGGTGATCCAGCGTCACGACATCCTGCGTTCGTCGTTCCATTGGGACGGCCTGGAAGAACCGGTTCAGGTGGTGTGGCGCGAGGCTTCGCTGCGGGTCGAACACGGGCCGGTGCCGGAGCGTCTGGACCTGTCCCAGGCACCGCTGATGCGCCTGGTGGTGTGTGACGGCAGTGCCATCTTGCTGTTCCACCACCTGGTGATGGACCACATCGCCCTGGAGATTTTGCAGCACGAAATGCAGGCGTTTCTCTCGGGCACGCCACACACCCTGGGCGCGCCGGTGCCGTATCGCAACTATGTGGCCCAGACCCGCTTTGGGGTTGACGATCACGAGGCATTCTTCCGTGAGATGCTGGGCGAGATCGACGAGCCGACCCGCCTGGAAACCCTTGGCGGCAATGAGCAGGTTCACTGCCCCCTTGACCTGGAGCTGAGCCAACGCCTGCGCACCCAGGCCCGGCAATCCGGGGTGAGCGCCGCCAGCCTGATGCACCTGGCCTGGGCGCAGGTGCTGGGCAAGGTCTCGGGTCGGGAGCAAGTGGTGTTCGGCAGCGTGATGCTTGGCCGGCTGCAAGGCGGCGAAGGGGCCGAGCGGGCCATGGGCGTGTTCATCAACACCCTGCCGCTGCGGGTCGACCTGGGTCGGCACAGCGTGCGCGACGCGTTGCGCGCCACCCACGCACGCCTCACTCAATTGCTCAGCCATGAGCAGGCGCCGTTGGCCTTGGCCCAGCGCTGCAGTGGCGTGCCGGTGACCACGCCGCTGTTCGATACGCTGTTCAACTATCGCCACAGTGCGCCGCAGGTGGCGAGCGAGGCCTGGCAGGGCATCCGGTTGCTCAAGGCCGAGGAACACAGCAACTATGGCCTGTCGGTGAGCGTGGATGACCTGGGCGCGGGTTTCTCCTTGAAAGTCGTGGGGCAGGGCGCCCGTCGCGTGTGCGACTACCTGCACATCGCGGTGGAGCAACTGGTACAGGCGTTGGAACAGGGCGGTACGCTTGCCATCGCCTATGTGCCGATCCTGCCCGCCGCCGAACGCCAGCAATTGCTGGACCTGAACGCCACCACCCGGGCATTCCCGCGTGAACATACGGTGCAACGCCTGTTCGAAGCCCAGGCCCATGCACGGCCGGCTGCGCTGGCGGCGCTGCAGGGCGAGCAGTCACTCAGTTATGGCGAGCTGAACAGCCGCGCCAATCGCCTGGCCCATCATTTGCTGGGCCTTGGAGTACGCCCCGGCGATCACGTGGCGATCCTGTTGCCGCGTTCGCTGGACCTGCTGGTCAGCCAGTTGGCCGTGCTCAAGTGCGCCGCCGCCTATGTGCCGCTGGACATCAACGCCCCGGCGGAGCGCCAGGCGTTCATGGTGCAGGACAGCGGCGCGGCCTGGTTGTTGACCGGCAGCGAGCGTGCCGTCGACTACGCCGTGCAACGCCTGGACCTCGACACCCTGGCCCTCGATCCGCAACCGAGCCACAACCCGGACCTGTCGCAGTCCTCGGACAGCGTGGCGTACATCATGTACACCTCAGGCTCCACCGGCACGCCCAAAGGCGTGTTGGTGCCCCATCGCGGCATCACGCGCCTGGTGCTGAATAACGGCTACGCCGACTTCAACGCCAGTGACCGCGTCGCCTTCGCCTCCAACCCGGCGTTTGACGCCAGTACCATGGACGTGTGGGGGCCGTTGCTCAATGGCGGCCAGGTGCAGGTGATCGACCACGCCACCTTGCTCGATCCCGCTGCGTTTGGCCTGGCGTTGGCGGATGCGACGGTATTGTTCGTCACCACGGCGTTGTTCAACCAGTACGTGCAGCTGATTCCCCAGGCCCTGGCGGGCCTGCGCATCCTGCTGTGCGGTGGTGAACGGGCCGACCCGGCGGCGTTCCGCAGTCTGTTGGCCCAGGCACCGGCATTGCGCCTGGTGCATTGCTACGGGCCGACCGAAACCACCACCTACGCCACCACCTACGAAGTGCGGTCGCTGGCCGAAACGGCCGACAGCGTTCCCATCGGCCGGCCGATCTCCAATACGCAGGTGCATGTGCTGGATGCGCAGTTGCAACCGGTGCCCGTGGGCGTGACCGGTGAAATCTGCATCGGTGGGGATGGCGTGGCCAAGGGGTATCTGAACCGTCCTGAACTGACCGCTGAAAAGTTTGTGCAGGACCCGTTTATCCCAGACGCCTTGATGTACCGCACCGGCGACCTTGGCCGCTGGACGGCGCAGGGTTTGCTGGAGTGCATCGGGCGCAATGACGACCAGGTGAAGATCCGTGGTTTCCGTATCGAACTGGGTGAGATCGAAGCGCGCCTGGCCAACGTTGCGGGTATCCAGGATGTGGTGGTGCTGGCCCGCGAGGACGCCCCAGGGGACAAGCGCCTGGTGGCGTATTTCACCTGGGGCGACACGCCTGTCGGCATCGACAGCGTGCGGGCTTGCCTGCAAGACCAGTTGCCGGACTACATGCTGCCGTCGGCCTTTGTGCCGCTGGAGTCCCTGCCGTTGACAGCCAATGGCAAGATCGACCGCAAAGCCTTGCCGGTGCCCGCCCTGGAAGCTTTGCACCGCCGCGAGTTTGAAGCACCGGTGGATGCGTTGGAGCAGACCCTGGCAGCGCTGTGGGCAGAGGTATTGAAGCTGGAACAGGTCGGGCGTCACGACAGCTTTTTCGAACTGGGCGGGCATTCACTGCTGGCGATCCGGTTGGTCAACCTGATGGAGGAAGCGGGTTTGTCCGTGTCCCTGGCGGAGTTGTTCCAGCATGCCAGCGTGGCCTCCGTCGCCGCGATGCTGCGTCAGCGCACTGATGAGCCGGTGCGCGATCCTGCGGTGATCACGGTGCGCAGCAGTGGTTCGCAGGCGCCGTTGTTCCTTGTGCATGAATTCAGTGGCATGGATGTGTATTTCCCGGCGCTGGGCCAGCATCTGCCCGGCGACTACCCGATTTACGGCCTGCCGGGCCTGGCGCTCGGCGAGCCGCACCTGGACACCATGGAAGGCCTGGCGGCGCGCCTGGTCGGGTTGATTCGGGGTATTCAACCCCATGGGCCTTACCGGGTCGCCGGCTGGTCGTTTGGCGGGGTGCTGGCCTATGAAGTGGCGATGCAACTAGTGGGGCTGGATGAACCGGTGGCATTCCTCGGTTTGATCGACAGCTACGTGCCGCGTATGACCGACCAGGGCAAGGCGCGCTGGAGTGGGCCGGACGCGCTCAAGCGGCATTTGTTGTTGCAGTGCACGGCGTATTGGAAAGCACAGGGAGGTGTGGATGAACTGGCGAACGTTGGGCAGTTGGCGTCGCAGATTGAACAGCTGGACTTTGCGGGCCTGCTGCAACGCTGTCGCGATCAAGGTCTGCTATACGCGCAAATGGCGGCGGCTGCGGACGCGGACCTCTTGAGCTTTATCGAACGGGAAGTGGGGCACGGGCATGCGCTGGCGCACTACAGCCTGTTCCCGTTGCCCGTGGCGGTGCACCTGTTCAGCGCGGATGAGCGGCCGACCGAGTTGTCGCGGCGCAGTGAGTCCCTGGGGTGGCATGAGGTATTGGCGCCAGGCCAGTTGCGCCAGGTACAGGTGCCGGGGGATCACCAGAGCATGATGCAAACGCCGCATATCCAGGCACTGGGGCGAGCGATGAGCGAGGTGCTGGCGGCCTGTTTGCCGCAGGCCCAGGCGCCGCATCAGCCGTTGTTGCGCATTCAGAGTGGCCGGGCGGGGTATGCGCCGGTGTTCTGCGTACCGGGGGCAGGAGACAGTGTCACCGGGTTCGTCGGCTTGGGCGAGGCACTGGGGCGTGACTGGCCTTTGTTTGGCTTGCAGCCGCGTGGGCTGGACGGCGAAGCGGTGCCCCATAGCCAGGTGGAAGCGGCGGCGGCTTGTTACTTGATGGCCTTGGAGCAGGAATGTCCGCACGGGCCGGTGCATCTGGTGGGGCATTCGTTCGGGGGCTGGGTCGCGCTGGAGATGGCGCTGCGGTTGCAGGCGGCCGGGCGGGAGGTGGCGTCATTGACGGTGATCGACAGTGAGGCACCTGGGGGGACCGCGAAGGTGTACACCACGACGGCGGCGTTGCTGCGGTTGATCGAGGCGATGCAGTTGTCGGCGGGCAGGTCGCTGGGAATTGATCCTGGAGATTTTGCCGCGTGTGATGAGGAGGCGCAGCGGCAGCGGTTACATGCCGGCATGGTCGGGGTGGGATTGTTGCCGGGGCGTTCTGCGGTGGATGCGATGGAGGGGCCGGCGCGCACTTATGCGGCGGCGTTGCGTACGGCGTATCGGCCTGGTGCGCGGTTCAAGGGCGTGGTGCGGTTGGTGTTGGCTGAGGATCCGGCGCTGGATGCGGCGGGGAATCAGCGGGAGCAGGGGATGATGGTCGAGGGGTGGCGGCGACAGGGGAGTGGGTTGCAGGTTTGGTATGGCGGGGGGAATCACTTTACGTTGCTCAAGGCGCCGAATGTGGCGGGGTTGGCACGGTGGTGGCTGGGGGGCGTGGTGGTTGGGGAGGTGGTTTCGTGAGTGGATTGTCGGTGTACATATCCGTTGCTTCGGTAACGGCTAGCCCGGCGGCCTCAGGGCCGACCGGTATTGTGTTTGTCGAGCGCGGCTCAAATGGGGGAGGGGGCTTGCCCCCGATGGCGGTGTGTCAGTTGATGCATCTGTGGCTGTCCCACTGCAATCGGGGGCAAGCCCCCTCCCACAGTTTGATCTCCATACATCAGGTAGATATCAGCCTGCTTTTGATCTGCTGGTGATCTGGCTTTTGCTCTCAGACGCCCCGTCAAACACGCTGGCATGCGTTCGGGCACACCGCGCCTAAGCGAGGTGCCGAGTGTTGGGGCAAGAGCCTTTTGGTTACTTTTGGGCTCTTTTCAAAAGTGACCCGCCGTAAGGGCGGAACCCCTATCAGCCGTTACCCAAGTAACGGATATGTACTCGATCAAAGGCCACCCATGGAAAAGTCAAAGTTACGCAAACTAGGAATGCTCACAGTAATCACAGTCGCCATCGGCCTGATCATCTACACGGTCCAGGCCCCCGCCGACGCCCCCCAATACCTCACAGCCACCGCTCAACGCGGTGACATCGAAAACGCCGTGCTGGCCACCGGCCTGCTCGAAGGCATCAAACAGGTCGACGTGGGCGCCCAAGTCTCCGGCCAATTGAAGTCCCTGAAAGTAAAGGTCGGCGACAAAGTGAAAAAGGGTCAATGGCTCGCCGAAATCGACCCACTGGTCCTGCAAAACACCCTGCGCAAGGCCCAGGTCGACGAAGAAAACCTTCAGGCCCAACGCCGCGCCACGGCGGCCCAGCTCAAGCAGGCCAAGTCCGTGTACGAGCGCTATAAAGGCCTGCAGATCGACGAGTCGGTATCCCGTCAGGACTTCGAAGACGCCGAGTCCAACTTCCAGGTGCAACAGGCCAACCTGCTGTCCCTGGATGCGCAGATCAAAAGCGCGCACATCCAGATCGACACCGCCAAGGTCAACCTGGCCTACACCCGCATCGTCGCGCCCATCGACGGCGATGTGGTGGGCATTGTCACCCAGGAAGGCCAGACCGTGATCGCCAGCCAACTGGCGCCGGTACTGCTCAAATTGGCGGACCTGGACACCATGACCGTCAAGGCCCAGGTCTCCGAGGCGGATGTGATCCACATCAGCCCCGGCCAGCAGGTGTACTTCACCATCCTCGGCGAGGCCGACAAGCGCTACTACGCCAAGCTGCGCGGCACCGAGCCGGCGCCGCAGAATTTCCTGGAAACCCAGACCGCCGGTACGCCAAAGCAGAACACCGCGGTGTTCTATAACGCGCTGTTCGACGTGCCCAACCCCGATCACCGCCTGCGTATCGCCATGACCGCCCAGGTGCGTATCGTGCTCGACACCGCCCAGGCCGCGTTGATGGTGCCGGTGGCGGCGCTCGGTGCGCGCAACAACGATGGCAGCTACCCGCTGCGGGTGCTGGATGCCAAGGGCAAGGCGGTGTCGCGGGATGTGAAGACCGGGATCAACAACAACGTCAAGGTGCAGATCCTCGAAGGCCTGGCCGAAGGTGACAAAGTGGTGATCGGCGAAGCCACGCCGGCTGTGGCGGGGAACTGACGGATGACCCAGCCACTGTTGGAACTCAAGGGCATCACCCGCAGTTTCATGGCCGGCGAGCGTGAGTTCATTGCGCTCAAGGGCATCGACCTGACGATTCACGCCGGGGAAATGGTCGCGATCATCGGCGCCTCGGGCTCGGGTAAGTCCACCCTGATGAACATCCTCGGCGGCCTGGATTACGCCACGGCCGGCAGCTACAAGATCAATGGCATCGAAACCCGCTCATTGGGCGACGAGCAATTGGCCGAACTGCGCCGTGACTACTTCGGTTTTATCTTCCAGCGCTACCACTTGCTGGCGCACTTGAGCGCGTTGCACAACGTGGAGATGCCGGCGATCTATGCCGGTACGCCGGAGACCGCGCGCCATAGCCGTGCGCGGGAGTTGCTGGCCCGCCTGGGCTTGGCCAGCCACACCACCCATCGTCCCAGCCAGCTGTCGGGCGGGCAGCAGCAGCGGGTGAGTATTGCCCGTGCGTTGATGAACGGCGGTGAAGTGATCCTGGCCGACGAACCCACCGGCGCCCTCGACACCCACAGCGGCAAGGAGGTCATGCGTATCCTCGCCGAGCTGCACGCTGCGGGGCACACGGTGATTATCGTGACGCACGACCCCAAGGTCGCGGCGAACGCCCAGCGCATCGTCGAGGTGTGCGATGGCGAGATTGTCAGCGACAAGGCCAACGACAGTGTCGGCCTGGCGCTGCCCGGCGAAACGCCCATCGAACCCAGGCGCAATGGCGCCAGGCGTCTGGTGGCGAGCCTGGGGTTGTTCAAGGAAGCGTTCAACATGGCCTGGGTCGCGCTGGTGTCCCATCGCATGCGCACCTTGCTGACCATGCTCGGTATCGTCATCGGTATTACCTCGGTGGTGTCGATCTCGGCCATCGGCGAAGGCGCCAAGCGTTATGTGCTCAAGGACATCCAGGCGATCGGCAGCAACACCATCGATATCTTTTCCGGCACCAGTTTCGGTGACAGCCGCGCCTCGGCCATCGAGACGTTGATGCCCTCGGATGTCGACGCGTTGAACCAGCTGTATTACGTCGACAGCGCCACGCCGGTGGTGGGCCGCAACCTGTTGCTGCGCTTTGGCAATATCGACCTGGATGCGCAGGTCAACGGTGTGAGTGACCGCTATTTCAAGGTAAAGGGCCTGAAGCTTGAAGCCGGCATCGCCTTCAGCGAAAGCGACGCACGGCGCCAGGCCCAAGTGGTGGTGATCGACCACAACACCCGCCATCGCCTGTTCGGGCCGAACGTCGACCCGCTGGGCCAAGTGATCCTGGTGGGTAACCTGCCGTGCACGGTGATCGGCGTGACGGCCGACAATAAAAACATGTTCGCCGCCAGCAAGGCATTGAATGTGTGGGTGCCCTATGAAACGGCGGCGGGGCGCCTGTTGGGGCAGCGCCATCTGGACAGTATCACCGTGCGCATCAAGGACGGTCAGCCAAGCAAGGTGGTGGAAGACAACGTCAACAAGCTGATGCTGCAACGTCACGGCACCAAGGATTTCTTCACCAACAACCTCGACAGCATCATGCAGACGGTGCAGAAAACCAGTCGCTCCCTGGCGCTGTTGCTGTCGTTGATCGCGGTGATTTCGCTGCTGGTGGGCGGTATCGGGGTGATGAACATCATGCTGGTGTCGGTGACCGAGCGTACCCGCGAGATCGGTATTCGCATGGCGGTAGGCGCCCGGCAATCGGACATTCGCCAGCAGTTCCTGGTGGAGGCGGTGATGGTGTGTTTGATCGGTGGGCTGATCGGAATCTCGCTGTCCTATGCCCTGGGCTTTTTGTTTTCAGTGTTCGTGAAGGAATGGGAGATGGTGTTTTCCCTGGGCTCGATTCTGACCGCGTTTGCCTGTTCGACATTGATCGGCATCGTGTTTGGCTTTGTGCCGGCGCGGAATGCGGCGCGGCTCGATCCGATCGAGGCCTTGGCAAGGGATTGAGTCCTGCTTGTCAATGAGAACCCAATGTGGGAGGGGGCTTGCCCCCGATTGCTGTGTATCAGCCACAATTTCGGTTGCTGACCCACCGCCATCGGGGGCAAGCCCCCTCCCACATTTTGATCGGTGTGAGCTTAAAGCCCCGTACTTTCCTCGGTGGCATACATCCACCGCAACAACGAATGCCGCCCGCTGATCCCCAGCTTGATCGCCGCACGTTTGAGGTAACTCTCGATGGTGTTGACCTTCAATGCCAATTGCTCCGCCAGCTCCGGCGCCGTGCGCCCGGCCAGCAGGCCGACGCACACTTCGAGTTCACGGTTGGAGAGGGTCAGCCCCGATTGCACCAGGCGTTCCTCGATGCGCCGGCGCAGGGTTTCGAGGCCCTGGTTTTCCGCGGTCACCGGCTCGCTGTCCTGGCGGCAAGGCTGGATCGCGGCGATGTGTTTTTCGACCATGGGCAGCAGCAGGGTGGAGAAGTCCTGCAGCATGCTGCGCTCCTGCGGCGAGAAATTTTCGGACTGGTGTGAGCGATACACCGACAACACATAGCGCACGTCGTCGCGGCGGCGGGTGAGGTGCAATTGTGCGGCAGGTTGCTCTTCGCCCAAGGCTTCTACCGAGTCGGTGTAGACCGGGCTGATCTTGCGCCGGACCTGCCCTTCGGCACTCACCTGCAGTTGCGTGATATGGGTGGCGTCCACGGCCAGTTGGGTGAGGATCAGGTCATGCAGCATGCGCGGAAAATGGCGGCTGCCGGTGCTGGCGATGACCTTGCCAATATGCGGAAACAACTGTGAGTTCATCAATTCATCCATGAGGCGTGCAGGTATTCGGCCTTATAGCAGCGGGGATTAAGATGCAAGCCAATGCGAATAACCTACCGTGATAGTCCTTCCCGCCGGAACCTATGCTAGTACAGCCTGGCGGCGGGAAGGGGATCCAATCTTAAAAAATCGGATTTAAAGACTCACGAGCCTGGAAGGACGTTGCAGCGTGCGCGTGCATTTGGCCAGTGCCTGCTGTACATCCGCCAGCAGGTCGGCGATGTCTTCAAGCCCCACCGACAAGCGCACCAACCCCTCGCTGATGCCGTGTGCGGCCCGCTCTTCCGGGGTGTAGGTGGAGTGGGTCATGCTCGCCGGGTGCTGGGCCAGTGATTCGGCGTCGCCCAGGCTGACCGCGCGGGTAAACAGCTTGAGTGCATTCATGAAGCGCCGGCCGGTTTCGATCCCGCCCTTGAGTTCGAAGGCGATCATGCCACCGGGCATTTTCATCTGGCGTGTCGCCAGTTCGTATTGAGGGAAAGAACGCAGGCCCGGGTAAGTCACGCGCTCCACGGCCGGGTGCGCCTGCAAGGCTTCGGCCACGGCCTGGGCGTTGCTGCAGTGGCGGTCCATGCGCAGGGCCAGGGTCTTGAGGCCGCGCATCAACAGCGAGGCATCCTGGGGCGACATGACGGCGCCGGTCAGGTCCTTGAGGCCTTGTAGGCGAATACGCTGGGCCAGCGCCTGGCTGCTCACGGCAATGCCCGCGGTGATATCGCCGTGGCCGCTGAGGTATTTGGTGGCCGAATGCACCACCACATCGGCGCCCAGTTCCAGGGGGCGTTGCAGGTAGGGCGTGCAGTAGGTGTTGTCGACCACTACGGTGACATTGGGCTGGTGGTGGGCGAGGGTGGCGACGGCGGCGATATCTACCAGTTGCAGGTTGGGGTTGGCCGGGGTTTCGCAGTAGATCATGCGCGTTGCGGGGCTGAGCGCGGCTTGCAGGGCCGCCAGGTCCGTGAGGTCGACATGCCGCACCTTGATGCCGAACTCGCCGATGCCGTGGTGCAGCAGGGCGAAGGTACAACCGTACAGCGTCTGGCTGACGATCACCTCGTCGCCGGGGCGTAGCAGGGTCCAGAACGTCGCGGCAATCGCCCCCATCCCGGAACTGAAGGCCACCGCCGCCTCGCCGTTTTCCAGGGTCGCCATGCGTGACTCCAGCAGCGCCAGGGTCGGGTTGGAAATGCGCGTATAGAAGTGGCCGCTGGCTTCGCCGGCAAAACAGGCGGCGCCGTATTCGGCGGTGGGGAAGGCAAAGGTGGCCGACAGATAAATCGGCGGGACGAGCGCGCCGTGGTGGTCTTTGGGGTCGTAGCCGTGGTGGATGGCGCGGGTGGAAAAGCCGAATGCATTGTGTTTATTGTTCATGTCGGACGCTCCTTATTTCCTACAATGCTATGCTCATAACCAGAGATGAACTTTGCAATATTTGCCGGTAATTCCCGCGTCCCGGGATAAAAACCTCATAAAAATAACGAATAGAGGCACGTTATGCCCATCCGTCTGGATCGCACCGATAAAGCGCTTTTAAACGCGCTGCAAGGCAATGCCCGCCTCACGGTGGCTGAATTGGCCGACCGCGTCTCCCTGACGACCTCGCCCTGTTGGCGCCGGGTGCGCAACCTGGAGGAGAGCGGGGTGATCAGCGGGTACCAGGCGATTCTCTCGCCCAAGGCGCTGGGGTATGGGGTGACGGCGTTTGTCAGCATCATGATGGAGAGTCATACCCAGGAAATTGCCCGGGCATTCGAGCAGCGGTTGTTGGCGATTCCCGAGATCGTGGCGTGCCATAACGTGTCGGGGCGGTATGATTTTTTGTTGGAAGTGGTGGCGAGGGATCTGGAGTCGTTTGGGGAGTTTGCGCGGGAGGTGTTGCAGACGTTGCCTTGCGTCAAGGAGATTTATTCAAGTTTTTCCTATAAGTCGGTGAGGGGGTTGCGGGTGATTCCGGTGCCGGGGTGATGGCGGGGTGGTGTCGTGTTGTGTACATATCCGTTGCTTCGGTAACGGCCACCTATGGTTCCGCTCTTACAGCGGCTCACTTTTGGAAAGGCCGGAAGCCGGCCCAGCCAAAAGTAAGCAAAAGGCCTTCGCCCCAACACTCGGTGCCTCGCTTAGGCTCGGCATGCCCTCACTCCGGCCAGCGTGTTTGACGGGGCGCCCAAGATCAAAAGCAAGAGCGCGGCGACCTTAGAGCCGACCGGATTGTATGGCCGGTACTCGGTCAAAGTGTGGGAGGGGGCTTGCCCCCGATGGCAGTGGGTCAGTCGCTGATGAGTTGGCTGACACACCGCCATCGGGGGCAAGCCCCCTCCCACAGTTTGATCTTCATGTATCAGTTGAAGGGTGGTTTGCTCTGGCTCTGGCTTTTGATCTGCTTTTGATTTTGATGTTAGGCGCCCCCCCCCAAATCCCTGTCGGATTACGGGCACACCGAGCCTAGGCGAGGTGCCGAGTGTTGGGGCAAGAGCCTTTTGGTTACTTTTGGGCTCTTTTCAAAAGTGACCCGCCGTAAGGGCGGAACCAATATCCGCCATCACCCAAATAACGGATATGTACTCAGCACAACCCCCCCCCAAACAGCACGTACATCCAATTTTCCCCACCCCATCGCCCCTCAAACTCCCTCATCGCTGAATCTTCACGGCAGAGGGATACCCCATGGACCCAACCACAAAACCAGGCCCCGACGAAGTCGTCACCCTGGTGGTCAAGCACCTCATCAAACCCGGCCTGGAGGCTGACTACGAAGCCTGGCTGCGCCGCATCGTGCGTATCGCCGGCGCCCGTGCCGGCCACCTCGGTGTCGACGTGGTACGCGGCAAACAGGGCAACCTGGCGCTGTTTACCTGTGTGTTGCGCTACCGCTCCACCGACGACCTGGAAACCTGGCTCGACTCCCCCGAGCGCAAAACCCTGATCGCCGAAGCCGCGCCCATGCTCGCCGACGGCGACAACACCGAAATCAATGGGGTCAACGAATTCTGGTTCAACCCCGAAACCCCAAACGCCGCCAAGCCGCCGCGCTGGAAGCAGGCGGTGGTCACCCTGTGCGTGATCCTGCCGCTGACCCTGCTGGTGCCGATCGTATGGGGCCCGGTGCTGCGCCTGCACCCGTTTCTCTCCAACTACGTGGTCGCCACGTTTCTGGTAACCGTGACCATCGTCGTGCTGGTGGTCTACCTGCTGATGCCGGCGGCCACCCGCCTGTTCGCTCCCTGGCTCGAAGCCTCTGTAAAGGAAACCCTATGAACGCCGACCTGATTCTGTTCAATGGCCAGTTCCACACCGTGGACCGTGAAAACCCGCGCGCCACGGCCGTCGCCATCCGTGAGGGGCGGTTTGTAGCCGTGGGCACCGACGGTGAAGCCATGGCCCTGCGCGGCAGTGGTACCCAGGTCATCGACCTCAAGGGCCGCACCGTCATCCCCGGCCTCAATGACTCGCACCTGCACCTGATCCGTGGCGGCTTGAACTACAACCTCGAGCTGCGCTGGGAAGGCGTGCCGTCCCTGGCCGATGCCCTGCGCATGCTCAAGGACCAGGCCGACCGCACGCCGACCCCGCAATGGGTGCGCGTGGTGGGGGGCTGGAACGAATTCCAGTTCGCCGAAAAACGCATGCCGACCCTGGAAGAGTTGAACCAGGCCGCGCCCGATACGCCGGTGTTCGTGCTGCACCTGTACGACCGCGCCTTGCTCAACCGCGCAGCGCTGCGTGTGGCCGGCTATACCAAGGACACGCCGAACCCGCCGGGTGGCGAGATCGTGCGTGACAGCAACGGCAACCCCACCGGCATGCTGGTGGCGCGGCCGAACGCGATGATTCTGTACTCGACCCTGGCCAAGGGCCCGAAACTGCCGTTGGAATACCAGGTCAACTCCACCCGCCAGTTCATGCGTGAACTCAATCGCCTGGGCCTCACCAGTGCCATCGACGCCGGCGGCGGCTTCCAGAACTACCCCGATGACTACGCAGTGATCGAGCAACTGGCCAAGGACCAACAGCTGACGGTGCGTATCGCCTACAACCTGTTCACCCAGAAGCCCAAGGAAGAACTCAGCGACTTCAAGAACTGGACCGGCAGCGTCACCCTGCACCAGGGCGACGATTACCTGCGCCACAACGGCGCTGGCGAAATGCTGGTGTTCTCGGCCGCCGACTTCGAAGATTTCCTGGAACCGCGTCCCGACCTGCCGCTGACCATGGAGCAGGAACTGGAGCCGGTGGTGCGCCACCTGGTTGAACAGCGCTGGCCGTTCCGTTTGCACGCCACCTATGACGAGTCCATCTCGCGCATGCTCGACGTGTTCGAGAAGGTCAACCGCGACATTCCGTTCAATGGCCTGCCGTGGTTTTTTGACCACGCCGAAACCATTACCCCGAGAAATATCGAGCGTGTACGTGCCCTGGGTGGCGGTATTGCGATCCAGGACCGCATGGCGTTCCAGGGCGAATATTTTGTCGAGCGCTACGGCGCCAAGGCCGCCGAAGCCACGCCACCGATCAAACGCATGCTGGCCGAAGGCGTGCCGGTGGGCGCGGGCACCGATGCGACGCGGGTATCGAGCTACAACCCGTGGACCTCGCTGTACTGGATGGTCAGCGGCCGCACCGTCGGTGGCCTGGAACTGCATGCCGAAGGCCTGCCGCGCCTGACCGCGCTGGAACTGTTCACCCACGGCAGCGCCTGGTTCTCGTCCGAGCAGGGCAAGAAGGGCCAGATCAAGGTCGGGCAGTTGGCGGACGTGGCGGCGCTGTCGGCGGACTTCTTCAGTGTCGATGAGGAAGCCATCAAGTGGATCGAGTCGGTCCTCACCGTGGTCGGCGGCAAGGTGGTCTACGGTGCCGGTGACTTCGAAGACTTCGCACCCCCGCGCGTGCCGGTACTGCCGGATTGGTCGCCGGTGGTCAAGGTGCCAGGGCACTGGCGTCCAGGCTCGCCGTTGCAGGCGCAGGTGCACCAGTGCAGCGGCCCGTGCGGCGTGCATGCCCACAGCCACGAAAAAGCCCGCCATTCCAGCGTGCCGGTCAGCGACTTCCAGGGTTTCTGGGGTGCGTTCGGCTGCTCGTGTTTTGCGTTTTGATTACCCATCCCCCCGTAGGAGTTGAACCATGGCTAGCCCTCGTTTGAACAAAGATGACGCCGTTGTACTGTTGGTCGACCACCAGACTGGCCTGATTTCCCTGGTGCAGGATTTCTCCCCCAACGAATTCAAGAACAACGTCCTGGCCTTGGCCGATGTGGCGAAGTTCTTCAACCTGCCGACCATCCTCACCACCAGCTTCGAAAGCGGTCCCAACGGCCCACTGGTGCCCGAACTCAAGGCACTCTTCCCGGACGCGCCGTACATCGCCCGCCCTGGCCAGATCAATGCCTGGGACAACGAAGACTTCGTGAAGGCCGTCAAGGCCACCGGCCGCAAGCAGATCATCATTGCCGGCGTGGTGACGGACGTGTGCGTCGCGTTCCCGACCTTGTGCGCCCTGGAGGAAGGCTTTGAGGTGTTCGTGGTCACCGACGCCTCCGGCACCTTCAACGAAACCGTACAACAAGCCGCCTGGGCGCGCATGACCGCCGCCGGTGCCCAACTGGTGAACTGGTTCGCCGTGGCTTGCGAACTGCAGCGCGACTGGCGCAACGACATGGAAGGCCTGGCCAACCTGCTGTCGCCACGCATCCCCAACTACCGCAACCTGATGAACAGCTACTCGGCGTTTACCAAGTAACTGGCTCTCAAGTCTGTAGGTGATCCCTGTGGGAGGGGCGGTGCGACGATTCGACTTGCCCCCGATAGCGGTGTGTCAGTCACACTGCCATCGGGGGCAAGTCGAATCGTCGCACCGCCCCTCCCACATTTGATTTGTGGTGTGGCGACATACCCGTTATAAAAACCACCAAATGTCCACCGAGAAGCGACAATGAACCCCTTCGAAGACATGCGCCTGTTCTGCCAAGTCATGGAATCCGGCAGCTTCACCGCCGCCGCCGAACAGTTGGGCCTGTCCAAGCAATTCGTCAGCCGCCGCCTGATCCAGCTGGAAGATCGCCTTGGCGTACGCCTGCTCAATCGCTCCACCCGCCGCCTGGATGTCACGCCACTCGGCCAGAGTTACTACGAATCCGCCTTGCGCCTGCTCAGTGAAGTCGAGCAAGTGGAGCAGGGCATTGCCGGCCAGAACAGCGAACCGCGCGGCACCATTCGCCTCAGCGCGCCGTTGTCGTTTGCCATGGCCCATCTGGGTTGTCTGTTGCCGTTGTTCCTGCAGCGCCATCCCCAGGTGGCGGTGGAGGTCGACTTGAGCGACCGCCCCGTGGACCTGATCGGCGAAGGCTACGACCTGGTCTTGCGCATCGGCACCCTGGAAGATTCCACCCTGATCGCTCGGCGTATCGCCAGCATCCCCCGGGTGTATTGCGCCAGCCCCGACTACCTGGCCGTGCGCGGCACGCCGCAGAAACCCGATGACCTCGCCGACCACGATTGCCTGCCCTACGGCCATGGCCGCCAGGTGCAGTGGCGCTTCAAGGGCAAGTTGCAGGCGCTGAGCGTGAGTGGGCGCATGCGCGTGAACAATGGCGACTTGCTGCGCGATACCGCCATCGCCGGCCTGGGCGTGACCTACCTGCCGACCTTTATCGTCGGCGAGGCGTTGAAGGATGGCCGCCTGGTCACGGTGCTGGATGAGTTCGCCCCCGAAGACCTGACACTGTCGGCGGTGTACCCCCAGCACCGGCAAAGCTCGCGGCCGGTGCAGGCGCTGGTGGAGTTCCTGCGCGAACGCCTGGCTAGCGGCTGTTGAACAGCTGGCGGATCAGGTTGGGCGTACTGCCGGTCCAGCGCTTGAACGAACGGCGAAAGTTCGCCGCATCGTTGAAGTTCAGGTACGCCGCCACTTCATCATTGCTGTAGCCCTTGACCTGGTACAGGTGCAGCGCCACCTGCTTGCGCACGCGGTCCACCTGCTGCTGAAAGCCGGTGTCATGCTTGTGCAACTTGCGCTTGAGGGTCGCCGGGCTCATGGCGAAGGCCTGCGCGGCCTGTTCCAGGCTGGGCGGTTGGCGTACCTGTTCGCGCAGGTAGTCGTAGAGGCAGTCGAGAAAGCTGCTGGCAAAGCCCAGCTGTTCGATCTGTTCGCGGGCCTGCTGGCGTGCGACCTGGCCGGCGGTGGCCGAGGCGCCCGGCCACGCGCGGGTGAGGTACTCGCGGGGGATGCTCAGCATATCCAGCGGCCGTTCGAAGCGCGTCTCTTCGCCCAGGTGCACCCAATACTGCTCGATGTAGCGCGGTTCGGCATGACTGAAACAGCACACCCACGGCAAGCGCTCGCCACTGAGCCACTGGCTCATGGCAACCAGCGAGGTCATGCTGGCTTCCAGTAAAAACCGCCAATGCTCGCCGGCGCCGCAACTGTCCCGCCAGTACAGGTAGGCATGGTGCGCATCCAGTTCCAGGTGCAAGGTGACCAGCGGGCTGAGCAGCACCTGTTGCTGGATCAGGATCTCCAGGGCCTGGTGCAGGTTCTGTGCATGGCCCAGGGCATGGCTGGCCGCGCCGTAATAACCGGGCAGGAGTCGCTGGCCGAACAGAAAGCTGCTGTCGTCGGCGTCGAGCAATTTGCGACTGTTGCCGATCAACCCGAAAAACTGCTGCGGGCTCAACCGCGCCGTACCGGCCAGGATGTCCTCGTGAAACAGTCCCGTGCCGCGCAGCAGGCGATGGCTGTCGATGTCCCGGGACAAGGCCAGGTCGATCAGCGTGGCGGGTTGGCAGTGCCCTGGTATGAAGCGGCTGTCGGCTTCATACCAGCTGGTTTTCACGGCCATCTCAGGCGCTTTTCGCCAGGGGTTGCTTGGCCCTGGCCAGCGCCAGGTTGAGGCGTTTGAGCAAGTCCTGGGGCGGCTCGTCCAGGGCCATGACCACGGCGGTGGTCGCTACCAGTTGCAGGCGTTCCCCGTGCAGCCGGGTCTTGTGTGCGAGGCCGCGCACCGCCTGCTGCAACTCCAGCGCCAGCTCCTTGGCCTGGCGCTCACCGGTGTTGGGCAGCAGCACCACAAAACGGTCGCCGGCCAGGCGGCACAGCAGGTCCTGGCGACGCAGGTTGAGCAACAGCAAATGGCTGAGGGCCTGCAACACCGCATCGCCTTCGGCATGCCCGTAGGCCTGGTTGATGGCGGCGAAGTGATCCAGGTCCAGGGCCAGCAGGGACAGTGGTTGCTGCTGGGTCTGGCTGTCTTGCAGGCTGTCGGCTAACTGGCGCTTGAGGTAGTCGGCGCCGGCCAGGGGCGTGAGTTTGTCGAACAGCCGATGCTCGCGGAACAACCGTTCGCGTTTCTCCATCTGTGCGCTGATCGCCAGTTGTTCGCGGTGCCAGTGGTAGATGCCGATGGTCAGCAGGATCATGCCCACCGGCATCGGCCCGGACTCCAGCCAGTGGTCCCAGGTGATGCTGTCGGGCAGGCGGATGAATTCGTCGAGGCTGTCGATCCACCAGGAGAAGAAGATGCATGACAGGCCCAGCGCCAGGTAGTTGGTCACGCGCCCGGCCGGTCGGCTTTTCAGCACCAGCCCCAGCCAGACCAGGGCGAGCAGGGCGGAACCGCCTTCGCCGAAGATATCCAGCCATGCCCACTCGCTGACGCTTTTCAACTCGCCGCAGGCCAGGTGCAGGATCAGCCCCAGGTTGGCCGCGATCAGCAGCAGGGAGAGTTTCCAGCGGTGGGGTTTGAGCACGGAAAACATGGCCGCGAGTCCTTGCAAGGTTCAGTCGTGGGCGCCAGCACAGCAGATGGATGTGACGGTTGCATGACGGTAGGGGAGGGTCGAATCAGCTCATCCCGTCGACAATGAAAAGCAGAAAATGTGGGAGGGGGCTTGCCCCCGATAGCGGTGCGTCAGTGAGAAACCATGGGCTGAACCACCGCTATCGGGGGCAAGCCCCCTCCCACAGTTGATCTTCACAGGTCATTTCAGCTCATTCCAACTCAGGATCCTGCTCAAACCCCCGGTTTACGGGCCTTCCTACCACACTCTGTCACAGAACCGTCATCCCCCACCCCTAGCGTGCCCTCCCAGTTGCCGGGCCTCTTGCCTGGCGCCAACGGACTCTTGGGGAGGATTGCATGTACAAGCGCACCGGGCTCGTCAGCTTTACGCTAACTGCCTTGGCCCTGGCGATTGCCAGTGAGCGGCTCAACGCGGCCGAGGCGGCCAACACTGAGCACGTCGAAGTGGTCGGCCAGGCAGCGGCCATCGACCAGGCGCTCAAGGAGCAACGCAATTCCGACAGCATCAAGAGCGTGGTGCATGCCGACGGCGTGGCCCAGCTACCGGATGAAAACGTCGCCGAAGCGGCGCAGCGCTTGCCGGGTATCAGCGTGGAGCGCGACCAGGGCGAAGGGCGCTTCGTCAGCGTGCGTGGCCTGGGCCCGGACCTCAACAGCGTGACCATCAACGGCACCCTGGTGCCTGCCCCGGAGAGCGCCCGCCGCGCCGTGGCCCTCGACGTGCTGCCCGCGGAATTGGTGCAGTCGCTGTCGGTGATCAAGACCCTCACCCCGGACATGGACGCCAACTCCCTTGGCGGCACCGTCGATGTGCAAAGCCTGTCGGCCTTCGACCACAAGGGCCTGTTCTACACCGGCAGCACCGAGGCCAGCTACGACAAGAACACGAGCCAGACCAGCCCCAAATTCTCCGGCGCGGCCAGCAACCGTTTCAGCCTCGGCGACGGCATCGACAACTTCGGCGTCGCCGCCGCGCTGAGCTGGCAGAAGCGCGACTTCGGCTCGGACAACGTCGAGACCGGCGGCGCCTGGGACTTCACCGACGGCGCCCGGCTCAACGAGTTCGAACAGCGTGACTACGACATCAGCCGCGAACGGGCCGGTGGCGGCCTGAACTTCGATTACAAGCCCGACGACTTCAGCAGCTACTACCTGCGCACTCTCTACAGCCGCTACAAAGACACCGAAACCCGCAACTCCACCAGCCTCGAATTCGCCGACCCGCAGGCCCCCGGCCAACTGGGCGATGCCGAGGGCAAGCGCAAGCTGAAGAACCGCGAAGAGACCCAGGAAATCCAGTCCTACGTATTCGGCGGCGAACGCATGCTCGGCCTGTGGACCCTGAGCGGCCAGGCCGGCTTCAGCCAATCCAGCGAAGACAGCCCGGCGCACATCGCCGGTGCCACCTTTGACGGCGGCGACTTTGCCAACAGTGGTTTCCATGACAAGGACAAGCCACGCCCGATCATCGGCAGCGCCTTCTACGACGCGCGCAACTTCAGCCTCGACAAAGTCGACTGGGAAAAACAGAACACCCAGGACACCGAGAAAAACCTGCGCCTGGACCTGGCCCGCGACTACGACCTGAACGGCTATGCGTCCCAGGTCAAATTTGGCGGCAAGGTCAGCCGCCGTAACAAGGACAACGACCTGGAGGCCTGGGTCTACAAAGACTTCGACACCCTCGGCTTCACTGCCGACCAGCTCAATCTCAGCCAGTTCCAGAAGGGCACTGTCGACTACCGCCTGGGCAGCTACGGCCCCGGCATCAGCCCCAGCGCGATCAAGCAGCTGATAGGCGGCCTCAACCCGGCGGACTTCTACGACGAGACCGAATCCCGGGTCAACGACTTCACCATTCGCGAAGACATCAACGCCGGCTACCTGATGAACACCGTCGACATCGACGACTGGCGCTTCATCGCTGGCCTGCGCTACGAAGGCACCGAGTTCGAAGCCAAGGGCACCGGCGCCACCGATGGCGTGTTCACCCCGACCGACACCCAGCGTCGCTATCACCATTGGCTGCCGGGCCTGCATGCGCGCTACCAGATCGACAAGAACACCCAGGTGCGCGCGGCCTGGACCAAGTCCGTGGTCCGCCCGACCTTTGGCCAGTTGGCGCCGGGTTTTGTGATCGATGATGACGAAGCCACCTTCGGCAACCCGGACCTCAAGCCCCTGGAATCGAGCAACCTGGACCTGGGCATCGAGCACTTCATGGGCCGCGCCGGCACCGTCTCGGCGTTCGTGTTCTACAAGGACATCAAGAACTTCGTCTACAACACCGACCTGGCCGGCACCGGCGCCTGGACCAACTTCGCCGAGGCCCACACCTACGCCAACGGCGACAGCGCCAGGCTCTACGGCCTGGAGTTGGCCTACTCACAGAAATTCGACTGGCTGCCCGCGCCGTGGAACGGCCTGCTGATCGGCGCCAACACTACGTTCAGCCGCTCCAGCGCCGACATCGAAGGTTTCGACAGTGCCAGTGGTACGAACCGCAAGCGCCACATCAGCCTGCCCAACCAGTCCGACACCGTCGGCAACCTGATGCTCGGTTGGGAAGACGACACGCTCAGTCTGCGCCTGTCGGCCAACTACAAATCGGCCTACCTCTTTGAGCTGGCGTCGATCAACGACAAGGCCCACGACCTGCATGTGGACGCGCAGACCTTTGTCGACTTCAGCGCGCGCTACTCGCTGACCAAGAACCTGCAAGTCAGCTTCGAAGCGCAGAACCTCACCGATGAGTCGTACTTCGTCTACACCGGCCACCGCAGCTACAACGGCCAATACGAAGAGTACGGCCCGACCTACAAGCTGGGCCTGACCTTCACCCACTTCTAACCCACACCTCCATTCCAATGTGGGAGGGGGCTTGCCCCCGATGGCTGTGGCCCAGCTGGCATCTGTGTTGACTGACACACTGCTATCGGGGGGCAAGCCCCCTCCCACATTGGATCTCCATTGTTTTTGACGGATTGAGCCGTACATGAAGATTTCCAAGCTGTACCTACTAATAGCCTTGACCCTCTGTGCGCCGGCAATGGCCACGGACCTGGCCCTGACCCCTTGGGCACCCAGCCTCAATGCCGAGGCCATGGCCGTGCTGAGCAGCACCGAGCGCCTCACCGCCAGCACCCGCAACGGCCTGCAACTGCTCGACGCCAAAGGCACCGAACTCGCCCGTTTCAACGGCAACTTCAGCAGCCTCGACACCCGCGCTGCAGGCACCCAGGTACTGGTCGCCAGCCTCGACAACGACCGCCAGCAAGCCGTGCTGATCAACCTTGACGCGTCCGCCAAAACCTTTGGCACACCGCTGTACCTGCCCGCTCGCGACTACCCGGTAAACGGCCTGTGCCTTTATCGTGACGGCGCCGCCCACCTGTTTGTGTTCCTGGTGGGTGAAGAGGGCAAGGGCGAGCAATGGCTGGTGGGCAATGGCGCCACACTGCTCAGCGAACCCCAGCGCGTACGCGGTCTGCCGTTGCCGCCGTCGGCGCAGTTCTGCCAGGTGGATGACACAACCCATCAGTTGGTGGTGAATGAACAAAACGTCGGCTGGTGGGCCTACCCGGCGCACCCGGAAGCCGAGGTCAAGCGCACGCCGGTAGCGCTGTTCGACAACCCCAGGCGTGAAGCGGGCGCCATGGCGCTGGTGCCGGGCGGGATGGTCGCCCTCGATCCGAAGACGGCCCAGTTGCACCTGTTCCAGCACACCGGCAAGCGCTGGGTCGAACAATCGAGCCTGACGCTGCCAGGCCTCAAGGAGCCGGAACAACTCAGCGTCAACGGTCAGCAACTGCTGGTGCGCGATGACGACAATGGCAAGCTTTACCAGGGCAGGCTTGACTGGAAAGCCAAACCCGTGACGGCTGGACCGGTACTGCCGGAAGTCGCCGCTGTACGCCAGACCGACCCGGTCGGTCGCCAGGGCGACGCGGCGGATGACCCGGCGATCTGGGTTCACCCCGCGCAACCGGAAAAAAGCCGCGTACTCGGCACCAACAAGAAGCAGGGCCTGCTGGCCTACGACCTTGACGGCAAGCTGTTGCAGGAGCTGGCGGTGGGCCGTCTCAACAATGTCGACGTACGCCCCGACTTCAAGCTCGGCGCGCAGACTGTCGACCTGGCCGTGGCGAGCAATCGCGATCACAACAGCCTGAGCCTGTTCAGCATTGACCGCCAGAGCGGCGAACTGCGCGAAGCCGGTGAAGTGCCGACACCGCTCAAGGAGATCTACGGTATCTGCCTGTACCAGCCCGCCAGTGGCGAGATCTACGCGATCGCCAACGGCAAGGACGGCACCTTACTGCAATACCGCCTCAGCGCACCGGATGGTCGTGTGCAGGGCGAGTTGGTGCGCCAGTTCAAGGTCGACAGCCAGCCCGAGGGTTGCGTGGCCGATGACCAGCGCCAGCGTCTGTTTATCGGGGAAGAAGACGTCGGTGTCTGGGCGGTGGATGCGCGTGCCGACCAGCCGGCCACCCTCACCAGCGTGATCAAGGTTGGCCCGCAGCTGCACGCCGATGTCGAGGGCCTGGCGTTGTACCAGAGCGACAAGCGCGACTACCTGGTGATCTCCAGCCAGGGCAATGACAGCTACCTGGTGCTGGATGCCGAGCCGCCGTTCGCGACCCACGGTGCCTTCCGCGTCGGCCTGAATGCGCCGGCCGGGATCGATGGAGCCTCGGAAACCGATGGCCTGGAAGTCACCGCCCTCAACCTCGGCGGGCCGTGGAGCCAAGGCATGCTGGTGGTGCAGGACGGGCGCAAGCGCATGCCCGAGCAGACCCAGAACTTCAAGTTGGTGCCCTGGGTCGAGGTGACTCGCGCGCTGAAGTTGCCCTGAGCCGTCATCACCTGGTCATCACTTTTTTATCGAATAGGAGCTTCACCATGCACGCGACGATGGAACATATGACGATCTGGGGCTTGATCAGCGACGCCAGCCTGTTGGTCAAGGCGGTGATGATCACCTTGCTGCTGGCCTCCTTGCTCAGTTGGTACCTGATCATCCAGCGCGGCAGTGTGCTGCGGCGCCTGGAGCGCCAGTTGAATGGCTTTGTGCAGCGCTTTCGTGCTGCGCCGGACTTGCAACCGCTGTACCGCGACACCGTGCAGGCGGGCGAGGGCGGTATTGCGCCGATCTTTATCGCCGGCGTTCAGGAATACCAGCACCTGCACAGCCATGATCCGGCGGTGCTGGACGGTGTCGAGCGCGCCGTGCAGGTGGCGATCACCGAGCAGGAAATCGAGTTGGAAAAAGGTCTGCAATTCCTCGCGACGGTGGGTTCGGTCAGCCCCTACATCGGCCTGTTCGGCACCGTATGGGGCATCATGAATTCGTTCATCGGCCTGTCCCAGGTGCAGCAGGCCACGCTGTCGACGGTCGCGCCGGGCATCGCCGAAGCGCTGATCGCCACGGCTATCGGCCTGTTCGCGGCCATCCCGGCGGTGATCGCCTACAACCGCTTTGCGGCACGCGGCCAGACCTTGCTCACCCGTTACTACGCCTTCGGCAACGAACTGCAAGTACGCCTGCACCGCACGCTGCGCGGCACGTCGAGCCACCTGGCCGTGGCCGCCTGAACAGGAGCGATTTCATGTTAGCAAGGCCGCAACGCAAGCACGGGCCCAAGGCCGAGATGAACGTGGTGCCCTATATCGACGTGATGCTGGTGCTGCTGGTGATCTTCATGGTCACCGCACCGATGCTCACCCAGGGCGTGAAGATCGAGCTGCCCAAGGTCGCCGCCGAGGCACTGGCCACCGACACCCGCCAGCAGATCCTCACGCTGTCGGTGAAGGCCGATGGCGGCTACTACTGGAACCTCGGCGGTGAACTCGACACCCGGCACCAGACCGACAGCGCGGTGACCCTCGACGAAATGGGCGCCAAGGTCATGCAGGTGGTGGCGGCGCGCAGCGACACCCAGGTGTACATCCGCGCCGACGATAACGCCGGTTACGGCCGTGTGGTCGCGGCCATGGCGGTGTTGCAGAAGGGTGGGGTGAGCAACCTGGGGCTGGTGACCGAGGCCCCGCAATGACGGCGATGATCATGCACAGTCCGACGCTGACGATGCCTTCCCGGAGGCCTTCCGGATTCTGGCGAAACAGTTTGGCGGCCAGCCTGGCGGTGGCGCTGCATGTGGGGGTGTTGGCCGCATTGATGCTTGGCTGGTCCACGGAAGTACCGCCAGTGGAGGCCCCCAGGGTGATGCGTACCCAACTGGTGATGCTGCCGGCGGCGACAGCTCCAGCTCCAGCTCCAGCGCCTGAACCGGTGGCCGTCACACCCCCGGAGCCCGTCGCGGTTCCCGTACCGGTAAAGCCCACGCTCGATCCGCAGATCCAGGCGCGCAAACTCGAAAAGGCCGCCCTGGCGCGCAAACGCGTCGATGAAAAACAGCAGGAGCAGCAACGGCTGGCCACTGAACAGCACAATCGTGAGCAGGCACAACAGCGTGCTGACCAGCAGCGCCTGGCCGCTGAAACAGCGCGGGCCGCGACACCGGTTGCGGCACCGGCGTTCGACAGTCGCCAGTACCAGCCCTTGAGCAAGGAAGCGCCGGACTACCCCGAGCGTGCCCTGGACAAAAACATCGAAGGCGATTGTTCGGTGGAGTACACCGTCAACACCCAGGGCCGCGTGGAAAACCCCAGGGTGCTGGACGGCTGCCATCCGCTGTTCATGCGGCCATCACTGGCGGCGGCGAATACCTTCCGTTACCAGCCGAGGATCGTCGATGGCAAGGCTGTTGCGGTGCCGGCGGTGCGCAATACCTTTCATTACCGCATCAAGTAAGCGGCGATCAATTGGCACGGTTGTACAGCTCAACATTGGCAGCATACCGCGCCAGGTTCGCCAGGAACGTATCGGCGATTTCCTCCTTGCTGCGGGTGGAAATCGCCGAGGTGTGCGGCGACAGCCTTACCCGCGGATGGGTGTACAACGGATGCCCCAGCGGCAATGGCTCCGGCTCGGTCACGTCCAGCGACGCCAAACCAACCTGCCCATTGTCCAGCGCTTGCAGCAACGCCTCCTGATCCAGCAACCCACCCCGTGCGATGTTGATCAGGTGCAACCCCGGCCTGGCGCTGGCGAGGACGTCGCGGTTGATGATATGCCGCGTGGCCTCGGTCAGCGGCGCCGCCACCACCAGGTGATCGGCTCTGGCGAACAGGTCGTGGATGTCCCTGGCGGCTTCCACGCCTGCGCTGAACGGCGCCGGGCTTTGACGCAGCGCCACCACCCTGATGCCCAGGGCCAGGGCCTTCTGCGCCAGGCGTTCGCCAATCGCTCCAAACCCCAGGATGCCCAGTGTGGTGCCCTTGAGCGGGCGCAGCGGGGTGAAGTGCCACTGGTCATCCTTGACCCAGATGGCCGGCAGGTGCTTGGACGCGGCAAAGATCGCCGCCAGGGCGAATTCGGCCAGGTTGTCGGCGGCGCTGCCACGCGATGTCGTCACCGGAGGGCCGTTGAACAGCCACTGCGGGTAGAAGTCGATGCCCGACGACACCAGGTGCACCCACTGTGCGCCATAGGGCCAACCGGGTGGCGGAGTGTCCGGGGCGGTGTAGCCGCGCACGTTGATCGGGCGCAGCAGCAGGATATTCGCCTGGGGCGGCAGGTCGCTGGGCACCCCGACGGGCACCCCGATCACCTGGGCTTCGGGATGGATCGACGCCAGGCGCTGGCGGATCACCTCGTTGTAATCCTCGTCCAGCTGGCTGGCGATAATCACCTGGCTCATGTGCGCTCCTTGTGGCGTTGGGCGAAGGCGGCCTTGCCGACACCTTGTAATACCGCGTCGTTCTGTGGGGTATGCACGCGGCTGCACAACACGTCGCGGTAGTGCCGTTGCAGCGGGCTATGGCGCGACAGGCCAGGGTTGCCCGAGGCTTCGATGGCCAGCTCCACGGCGCGGATCGCGTTGTTCGTTACCAGGTACTTCAATTGCGCGGCGTTGGCGGCCGGGGTGTGGCCCTCGGCAGCAGCGTCGAGCAGGCTGCGATTGGCAAACAGCAGGGTGTCGATATGTCCAACGGTTTCCTGGAAGCGTGGCAGGGTCGACAGCGCCGCACCGAGGTTGGACGGTTGGCGCTCCTCCAGCCAGTTCACCAGCCAGTCCCGGGCGGCCTGGGCCACGGCGTCGTACACCGAGGACAACAACACTGACATCCACAGGAAGCCCTCGGGGTCCAACTCTGGCGCCGGCGCACTCCAGGGGCTGACGCTGACAGCGTGGTCCAGCGGCACCAGCACGTTGTCGAGCACCACTTCATGGCTACAGGTGGCGCGCATGCCCAGGTGGTCCCAGGTGTCGATGATGCTCACGCCGGGGCTGGCCTTGGGCACCAGCCAGGCGCCCACCAGCGGGTCGGCGTCGTCACTGCGGGCCCACACGCTGAACCAGCTCAGGCCGTGGCTGCCGGTGGAGTAGATCTTGCGCCCGCTGATGCGCCAGCCCTCGGCGGTGCGCACGGCGGTGGTCGCCGGCAGCCCGCCACGGGCCGGGGTGCCGAGGTCGGGCTCGACGCGCAGGGCGTTGATCAAGGCGCCATTGCGCACCGCGTCTACGGCCACTTGCCTGCGCAGGTGCGCGGGCCAGGTCTTGCTGTCTTGCAGGCGGGTGTGTTGCAGGTATTGCATCACTAGGATCAGCGCAGTGGACGGCTCGCCCTTGGCAATCGCACTGATCGCCTTGCGTGCCTGGGACAGGCTGGCCCCGCCGCCGCCCAGGGTCTTGGGCACGGTGAGGGCGAGCAGGCCGTGCTCGTGCAGCAACTTGAAGTTGGCGTGAGGGAAGGCGCCGCTCTCGTCGTAGAGATGGGCGGTGCTGGTCAGCTCGGTGGTGAGGCGTTCGAGCAAGGCGTCGAAGTGGGCGACTTCCACGGAGCGCAAGGAGGGCTGCGAGGATTGGCTCATGCCAGCGCCTCTTGCTGCGCTTCAACCTCGGCGGCGACGCTGTAGCGGTTCACCGGCACCTCCAGGCCCAGGTTGTCGCGCAGGGTCTGGCCGCTGTATTCGCTGCGCAGCAGGCCGCGTTGTTGCAACACCGGCGCCACCAGTTCGGTGAAGTACTGCAAGCCATCCGGCAGCACCGAGTTGATGATGAAACCGTCACTGGCACCGCGCTTGAACCAGGTCTGGATCGCATCGGCGACCTGTTCCGGGGTGCCGACAAAATCACGTTTGGGCCGCGAGAAACGCAGGGCCACTTCGCGCAGGGTCAGGCCTTCGTCCCTGGCCAGTTGCTTGATGCGGTCGGAGCCGCCTTTCTGGCTGTTGGACCCCAGGTCCCCCAGTTCCGGGAACGGCGCGTCCAGCGGGTATTGGCTGAAATCGTGGTCATTGAACGGGCGGCCGAGGGCGACGATGGCATCTTCCACGGTGACCAGCTCCACGGCCTGCTGGTAGCGGCTTTCCACTTCGGCCTCGTCGCGGCCGACAATCGGGCGGATGCCCGGCAGGATCGACAGGCTTTGCGGATCGCGGCCAAAGCCCTTGGCGCGGCGTTTCAGGTCTTGGGAATAGGCCAGGCCTTCTTCGATGCTGTCCACGTGCACAAAGATCGCATCGGCGTTCTGCGCCGCGAAGTTGCGCCCGTCTTCCGAGGTGCCGGCCTGGAAAATCACCGGCTGGCCCTGGCGCGAACGCGCGATGTTCAGCGGGCCTTTCACCGAGAAGAAATCGCCCTTGTGGTTGAGTGCATGCAGCTTGCCTGGGGCGAAAAATTCGCCGGACTGTTTGTTGTAGGTGAAGGCATCGTCTTCCCAGGAGTCCCACAGGCCCTTGACGGTATCCAGGTGCTCCTTGGCGATGCGGTACCGCACGGCGTGGGGCGGGTGCTCGGCCTTGCCGAAGTTGTCGGCGGTGCCGCTGAGCCACGAGGTGACCACGTTCCAACCGGCGCGACCGCCGCTGATATGGTCCAGGGACGCGAACTGGCGCGCCACCTGGTAGGGCTCGGTGTAGCTGACGGTCACCGTGGCGACGAGGCCGATATGTGTGGTGATTGCGGCGAGTGCCGACAGGATCGTCAGTGGTTCGAAGCGATTGAGGTAATGCGGGCTGGACTTGGCGTGGATATGCAGGCTGTCGGCGATGAACACGAAGTCGAACTTGGCGGCTTCGGCCAATTCAGTCTGCTGCTTGTAGAAGCCGAAGCTGGTGCTGGCATTCGGTTGGGCCTGCGGGTGGCGCCATTCGCCCCAGCCGTGACCGACGCCATGGACCATGGCTCCCAGTTTCAAATGACGTGGCTTGCTCATGTGCTGCTCCTTTTAGCGCGAGGCTTGGTTGAAGGGGACACGCTTGGCGTTGAAGCTCTTGTCGAAGCCCTGCGATACGTCAATGTGCTTGAGCAGCAGGCCTTCCTGTTGATAGGTGTCGGCGGTCGCTTGCAGGCCGCTGATCACTGCGTCGTCGATCGTGACCGGGTTCAGGCGGGTGTCCTTGGCCACCGTCACATGCACGTCCAGCGGCAGGCCGGTGATCCTGGCCTGGGCGGCGGCGTATTCATCGGGGTGGGTGTTGGCCCAGGCATAGGCACGGTCAACGCGGGCGACAAAGTCGTCGAGCTGCGGGCGCTTGTCGGCGATGGCCTGGCTGGTGGCGGCAAGGTACAGGTGGTTGCTCAGCAGTTTATTGCCACTGACCAGCACGCGTGCCTGGCTTTGCGAGGTCACTACGGTGGTGTATGGGTCCCAGGTGGCCCAGGCGTCGGCGGTGCCGTTATCCAGCACCAGGCGTGATTCGCTGGGCAGCAGGAAAATGAACTGCACGTCCCGGGTGGTCAGGCCGGCGGTGGCCAGGGCCTTGATCGCCAGGTAATGGCCGATGGAACCGCGCCCGGTGACGATCTTCTTGCCCTTGAGGTCGGCAACGGTCTTGATCGGTGAGTCCTTGGGCACGACCAGGGCGGTGGTGTTGCGCCCTTCGGAGTGGATGATGCTGACCACCTTGAGAGACGCACCGGCACCGAGGGCGAACACGTACGGCGCATCACCGAGGGCGCCGATGTCCACGGCACCGGCGTTGAGTGCTTCGCCCAACGGTGAGGCAGACGGGAATTCCGACCACTGGATTGTGTAAGGCACGTTCCGGGTTTCGCCGGAGGCTTCCAGCAGCGCCTTGATCGTCGATTTCTGGTTGGCCACCCGCAGCGGTTGCAGGTCGGCGGCAGCGGCGCTGCCGATCAGGCCAAGGGCGAGGGCGGTGCCCAGGAGCAGGCGTTTGAAAGGGAGGGTAATGACCATGGGATGCAGGCTCCAGGCAGATCAAGTCAGGGTTCGATTACCTCCGCCTGGAGAAGGGGTCGGTGAGTGATTTAACACTATTCCTATAAAAAACTGATGTGAAGTTCTTTTTGGTTATATCGTAATTATTGAAAAAGCTGATGACATTTATTATTTATTATTTTTATCATGCATTTTATATTCGGATTTTCGGGTGGCATACACTCGAAAATAAACGGCAATTCGCAGGCCTGCGGTGATGCGCTTGAGGCTGCAGTGGGGAACGGTCCCGAGGAGGAGAAAGATGTACCCGCATGGCCCAAGCACATTTTGAGCATGCGGATCGCCCACGAGGCAGGCATCGCTAATGGCGACAAGGTGTGCTGACAATGCGCAGCCCTCAGTACCGCTTGCCAGGAGCTGAGCGACCTGGTCCGCCTGTCTGGGCCAGATAGTCAGTGCTGCGTCGTCCGGGATCAGCACATCGTCCAGGTAGACCCCTATGATCGCGGTCGGCAGGTCTGGGTGTTGCGTCAACGCGCCCTGTTCAAGTCCGTCAAGATGAGGTGAGGTAGCCAGCCCTGCGGGTTCGCGCACGGCGATTTGCGGGCGGCCAAACGAGCGCTGTTCATCGAGATGGGGAAGCACCGGTCGTAGTCGTTCCTGTACCAGATGCTGTAATCGATTGAGTGGGGTTGTGTCGTGCAAGCCGCGCCGCCAAGCTTGACTGCTGATGTCCACCAGCTCGCGACAGGCTGTGGTGTAGGCGACTTCCCGTCGTTGGGCAGGCGTTGCGCCAAGGGAATAGTGCTCGACGATCTCTTGGCGCAGCGCCTGGACAACGTCGGCGGGTACGCGCTCACCCAGGACAGAAAACGGATTCGACCCGGTAGCCATAAGCGGCCCTCATTTTGTCGTTCCAGTGCCGATCTGGTTAACGAAAGTCATCAGCTGCCGGGTGAAGGTCTCGGCAGATAACCAGCTTTTATCCAGCGCACCGAGGTAATGGTAGGCGCTGCGAATCAATCCCGGTTGTGTGAGAAGGGCGGCCACTTCATCGAGGTGCTCGTAGAAGAGCGGATAGTCGATGCCGAGGTATTCTTCGAGAGCGGGATGTCGGTTGACTACGATAGGAGTATTGCGCGCGATGGCTTCAATGACGGTGTTGCTGGCGGAAACATCCAGGTATTCACAGAACACCAGGTTGTGGGCGAGCAAGCTATCGTAGGACGGATTGTCGAGCGGCTCGATCACCTGGACATCACCGATCAGCGGGCGGTGTCGGGTCGGTGACAGGTTGTCGATTCGTTGCAGGGCGTTGTGTACCCAGGGGCGATCTTGCAGTAGATGCACCTTTTTGTAGTCATCCGGTACGCGCAGCTGATAAATCGCCCGGCTGTTGCGGCAATACCAGCCCACTTGCACGATGGTCTTGGTCGCCTGCTGTTCCCATTGGTTGATGGAAAACTGTTGGTCGGGAATTTCAGTGGGGTGCTTGAGTACCTTCACTGGAACGACCAGCTCCTTTGCCAGCCAATCGCCGAGGGTGGTACTCAACGTCACAGCGCCGGCCAGGTGCTTGAGGCTGTTGCGAAAGGTGGTTTTTTGAAAGATCACCGATGGCACGGCGCTGGGGTCGTACCAGTGGGGCACGTGGCGTGGGTGATGAAAAATTCCGATCCAGGGTTCGTGCCACTCCTGCGTGGAGCCTGGGTGTTGGAAGGTGCGCTCGACAAAGTCATCCAGCAGCATGCCGGCAGGTCGTTGGCATTGGCGAAGATGATCCATGACATGGCGCCAACCCGAGCGGTGACCGCAATGTTCGGGAGCACCCATCTGTTTCAGGTGCAGAGGTAGTTTGATACCGAGATCATTGTTCTGGATGCTGAAGAGCGCTGGGGTGTCCGCGCAGTGCAGGTGTGCGGCGGCGGGCTTTGCCTGTTCTGACCTGTTCATTGATCAATGCTCCATGCCAATCATCCTGTTTCGCTTCCTACACTAGTATCTCCCGATGGACTTGGAAAGGTGTGAGAGGGGGGCAGCCCCGGCCACAAGGGATCGCGTGCTCATTGGTCGCCGGGGTGACCTTGCACGCTCGAGGCTGCGCGGTGGGCGGGTCAGATCACATAGAAACCGTGGGTGCCGTCGCGTGCCAGCTGGTCGACCAGGCCGAATTCCCAGTCAAGATAGGCCTGCATGGCTTCCCTGGGGTTGTCGGTGCCTTCGTACGGGCGGCGGTAGCGGTCGATACGCGGCGAGGCCAGGTGGGTTTCGCCTTCTTCCAGCGGCAGTTGCGCATTGATCCAGCCGGCGGTGCCGTCCTGCAGCAGGAACACTGGCTTGCCGGTAAGGGCTTCGACTTCAGCCACCGCCAGGCGCGCCAGTTGGCTGCTGCCGCAGGTCAGCACGTAGCGCTGGGCGGCGGGCACCTTGGCCAGAGCCTGGGGCAGTTGCGCACGCAGTACCCACCAGGCTCCGGGGATATGGCGCTTCACGTAGTTGGCGCTGGCGGTGAAATCCAGTACCGCCGTGTCGCCATGGGCCAGCCAGTCGGCGAGGGTCGAGGGGCTGATCGGTTCGGCCTGGGGCGGCGCCGGCACCGGCGCGACCCAGGTACCTTGCTCGCTGAAGTGCTCCGCTTGCAGGTCATCCAGCACATGCACTTCCCAGCCCAGTTGGGCCAGCCAGGACGCAGACATGTTCGCGCGTACGCCGTCGTCATCCGCCAGCACCAGCCGCGCACCGCGCACGCTGGCAACGTGATCGGTTTCCTGCACCAGTTGCCCGCCCGGTGTGGAGCGCGCGCCTGGCAGGTGGCCGGCTTCGAATTCTTCCGGGGTGCGTACATCGAACAGGTAGGTGGTGCGTGTGGTGTCCTGCTGCCAGGTACGCAGGTCGCTCAGGGTGGCACGGCCCACGCGGGCCCTGTCGGCCACGCGGCGTGCATCGATGGCGGCGGCCAGGCGATGCTCCTCGCTGGTCGGCGCAAAACGTCGAGATTGGCCATGGGCAAGCTTCTGCCCGGCCAGGGTCCAGCCGATGGTGCCGTTGCGCAGGGCCGACACCGGGTTGGCCACGCCGGCATTGATCAGCGACTGAGTGCCGATAATGCTGCGGGTACGCCCGGCGCAGTTGACGATGATGCGGGTGGCCGGGTCCGGCGCCAGTTCGCGGGCGCGCAACACCAGTTCGGCCCCCGGCACGCTGATGCCGGTGGGAATGCTCATGGTCTGGTATTCGTCGAAACGCCGGGCGTCGAGCACCACTACGTCAGCCTGGCTGTCGAGCAGCGCCTGCACCTCTTCAGCGGCCAGGGACGGCGTATGGCGTTCGCTTTCCACCAGTTCGCCGAACGCCTTGCTCGGTACGTTGACGTCGATGAACAGCTCGCCACCGGCCTTGCGCCAACCGTCCAGGCCTCCTTCAAGCAGGCTGACCTGGGTGTAGCCCAAGGCAACCAGGCGTTCGGCAGCGCGGGCAGCCAGGCCTTCACCATTGTCATACACGGTGACCTGGGTATCGCGCCGCGGAATGCGCGCATACACCTCCAGTTCCAGCTTGGACAGCGGGATGTTCGCGGCAAACAGTGGATGGGATTCGGCGAACGGCGCTTCTTCGCGCACATCGATCAGGGCGACTTCTTCTTGGTCCAACAGGGCTTGGCGAATCCGCGCAAAGCTGCGGGTGGAGAGGGTGGTCATAGGGCAGGGCTCTTTTCTTTGGACAAATCCCAGATATTCGGGAGAAAGGCGTTGGAATAACCGGAGATAAACAGTTTCTCGCTGCCGTCGGGCTGGTACACCGCGCGGCGCACCGCACCGATATTGGCGCCGTACACATGGATACTGATGGACACCTGGTCGCTATGGGCGTTGCTCACCTGGTGGATGTCGCCGACCTTGGGCGACACCGCTTCAACCTGGCCCGGCACCAGCCGTATCGGCTTGCCTTCAGCCACCAGGCTGCCGTCAGGGGCGCGTTCAAACCCTTGGGAAAACTCTGAGCCGCGCAGCATGCCAATCAGGCCCCATACCCGGTGGTCATGGATCGGTGTGCTTTGCCCCGGCCCCCACACAAAGCTGACGATGCTGAAACGCTGGCGTGAATCGGCATGCAGCAGGAACTGCTGGTAGCGCTCGGGATCGGGTTGGGCGAATTCGTCGGGAAGCCAGTCGTCATGGCTGACCAGTTGCGCCAGCAGCTTGCCGCCACGGTGCAGCAGGTCGCCTTCGCGTGGATTACCGTCGATCAATTCCGCCAGGGCGCCTATGAAGGCTCTGAGTCTCTCGGGGTGTCGGGCCTGGGTCATGACAGTTCCATCGTGTGGTCGGTGGTGATGGGTTTATCTAAGCATAATGTTTATAGTTAATATGCTATTTTTTAATGATTAGCTTATAGCTGAAGGTAATTTAGAACTGGTCTGAATAGCGTTAGACGTTATCGATCACAGCGCGGGCTATCCAGGCGGCTTTCCTGCAACTATGCTTCGCACACATCTTAATGACTGTTCTCTATGTGCGGCCCAAATGAAAATTGACGACATCGATGCCTTTGTCGAAGTGATTCGTTGCCAGTCCATCAGCCACGCCGCCGAGTCGTTGCAATTGACCCAGCCGGCCATTACCCGTCGCGTGCAGAACTTCGAGCAGGCATTGGGGGTGGAGTTGTTCGACCGCAACACCAAGCCCCTCAAGCCCACGTTGATCGGCACCCGCGTCTACGAGCAGTGCCGGTTGATCCTGCGCGAGATGGACGCGCTGCGCGAATTGGTAGCCACCGATGCGCCCCCCACTGGCCTGTTGCGCCTGGGCGTGCCGCAGACCATCGGCGACGTGGTGCTGCTGGATGCCCTCAAGCACCTGCGCACCGAATACCCCGACCTGCGTGCCCAGGTCGCTACGGGGTGGGGCAGCCAACTGGTGGGCAAGATCGAGCGCGGCGAGCTGGATGCGGCGGCGGCGTTGTTCCCGGCGGGCAAGATTTTCCCGGACAACATCGTCGGCGAGTCCATCGGCAAGATGGAACTGGTGGTGGTGTGCGCCAAGGCGCAGTTGCCGAAGAAACCGTGCAAGCTGGCGGATGTGTACCAGAACGGCTGGGTTCTCAACCCGGATGGTTGCGGCTTCCGCGCCGGTCTGCAGCGCACCTTGTCTGACCAGGGCCTGGCGTTGCGGGTCAACCTGGAAACCTTCGGCACCGAGCTGCAATTGGGCCTGGTGGCGGACGGCCTGGGCCTGGGTTTGGTGCCGCGACCGTTGCTGGAGCGCAGCGCCCATCGCGAACACCTGGCGGTGATGCCGCTCAAGGACTTCAAGCCGGTGATGGACCTGTGGCTGATCTATCCGCACTTCCTGGGCAACCTGCAGGGGCCGGTGGATGCGTTTGGCAAGCTGGTCGCTGCCTCGTTGCACAAGATCAAGGAGGCTGCATGATATGAAAAAAAATAATAATTAGCTTAGATTAAAATGTGCTTTTTATTATTTTTTTGCATCCCCTAGGCTTGCCTGGAAGTCCTTAAGGCCATCCAGGAAGTTTTGCCATGAGCAGCGTCACCTCGATTTCCAGCGTTTCCAGCAACACCGTCCGACAACGCGTCACGCCAGAAGAATGGGAAGTACGCGTCAAGCTGGCCGCCGCCTATCGTCTGGCGGCCTTGTACAAGTGGACCGACCATATCTATACCCACTTCTCCGCCCGTGTGCCGGGCCCGGAGGAGCATTTCCTGATCAATGCCTTTGGGCTGCTGTTCGATGAAATCAGTGCGTCCAACCTGGTCAAGGTCGACCTCGACGGCACTATCGTGGATGACCCGACGGGCCTGGGCATCAACTACGCCGGCTATGTGATCCACAGCGCCATCCATGGCGCGCGTCACGACCTGCAAGCCGTGCTGCACACCCACACCCGCGACGGCATTGCGGTATCGGCGCAAAAAGACGGCTTGCTGCCGATCTCCCAGCACTCCATCGGTTTTTCCGGGCGCGTGGCCTATCACGGTTATGAAGGGATTGCCCTCGACCTTGACGAGCGCGAGCGGTTGGTCGCTGACCTGGGCGACAAAAGTGTGATGATCCTGCGCAATCATGGGTTGTTGACCGCGGGCGTCAGCGTAGAGCATGCGTTTCAGCAACTGCAGCAACTGGAGCGGGCCTGCAATATCCAGATTGCAGCCCAGGCAGCGGGGAATGCGCAATTGATCTTCCCACCGCAGGAAGTGGTGGGCAAAGTCGAGCAACAGGCCAAGGCGCACGCCAGCGGCGAAGGTCCGGGCGTGGCGCGGCATTGGAATGCGCTGGTCCGGCAGTTGGAGCGTAGCGATACCGACTACAAAAACTGAGCTTGATGTGGGAGAGGGCAAGCCCCCCTCCCACATTGGTTTTTGTGTTTTTCTCAGGCTACTTGTTGTGCCTGTTCGCGTTCTGCGATCAATTGGCGGGTGAGGGGGATCAGGCGCTTGCCGTAATCGATCGCATCATTGAGCGGGTCGAACCCGCGAATCAGGAACGTGGTGATCCCCAGGTCGTAGTAATCCACCAAGGCTTCCGCGACCTGCTCAGCGGTGCCCACCAGCGAGGTGGAATTGCCCTGTGCACCGAGCAACCCGGCAATCCCGGTCCACAAGCGCTTATCCAGCCGGGCACCTTGAGCCGCCGCGGCGAGCAGGCGGCGCGAGCCTTCGTTGGGCGGTTCACGCCGCACAAAGCCGTTTTTCTCGGCCAGCTCGGTCGCCTGCTGCAGGATGCGCTCGGCCCGGGCCCATGCCAGCTCTTCGGTCTCGGCGAGGATCGGCCGCAACGACAAGCTGAAACGGATCGTACGCCCATGCCTGGCTGCTTCGGCGCGTACCTGGGTCACGATCTCGCGCACCTGCTCGTAGGTTTCGCCCCACAGCGCATACACGTCGGCATGCTTGCCCGCCACTTCGATTGCGGCTTTGGACGAGCCGCCGAAATACAGCGGGATATGCGGCTGCTGCGGCGACTTCACCGTGGAGTGCGCACCTTCGACCTGATAGTAGGTGCCCTTGAAGTCGAAGGGCTGTTCGCTGGTCCATTCCTGGCGTACCACGCTCAGGTATTCGTCGGTGCGGGCGTAGCGTTCGTCCTTGCCGATATGGCTGCCATCGGCGCGCAGTTCGCGGTCGTCACCGCCGGTGATGATGTGCACCGCCGTACGCCCACCGTTGAATACATCAAGGGTGGTGAATTGGCGCGCGGCCAGTGTGGGCTGGGCGAAACCGGGGCGATGGGCGATGAGAAATTGCAGCCTGGTGGTCACGCTGGCGGCGTGGGAGGCGATCAGCGTGCTGTCCGGGCTGTTGGAGTGGAAGGCCACCAGGGCACGGTCGAAACCGGCCTCTTCGTGGGCGCGGGCCACGCTCTCGACATAGTCGGGTTGCAGGGTAGGGCCGCTGCGCGGATGGATCTCGGAAGCGTGATGGCCGCCAATGTAGCCGATGAATTCGATGCTCATGGTCTGTCCTTGTCTTGGGTGTGATTACCACCTCCACCGGGCAGGGGGTCGGTTATTCGCGTCCAAAGTAGGGGCAGGGGCGGGGTCTGTAAAATGCCGATTGGTTCTAACCTAATTATTAAAGTGTGGAATTATCCAACTGATTGGATATCAATTAATTGCATTTTTAATGTCCGGGCGAATTATCCACCGGTTTTGCATGCGCCAAGGCTGACCTTGGATAACGTTGTATTGTCCCCGGCACTGAAGGCCTGGATCTTAACGGGTCGGTGTCGCCTATTCGGTGGTCGCGCCGATCAGGTCCATCAAGCGCCCGCAGACGAAAAAAAACCGGCTGATCAGGCCGGTTTGGGGTTCCCGCAAACAGCGCGGGATTATGCGTTGTTGCCTTGCAGACGATCAGCACCGCCTTCGGCCAGGCCACGTTCCTGCAGGCGATCAGCACCACCTTCGGCTACGCGGTTACCTTGCAGACGGTCAGCACCACCTTCCGCGACACGGCGTTCCAGCAGGCGATCCGAACCACCTTCGGCAACACGGTTGCCTTGCAGGCGGTCGGCACCACCCTCGGCGACGCGGCTTTCAATCAGGCGATCCGAACCGCCTTCAGCCACGACCGGGTGGGCAAAAGCATTGGCAGCGAGTACCGAGAAAGCGAGGCTAAGCAAGATTTGGCGTTTCATGAGAGTGTGCTCCGAGTGTGTTGGTTGGGGTGTTGCCTGGTATGGGGTTGATGTTACGCGTTGCATTTTTCAAGAGAACTTCATTGGGCTGATGGTGACTATCGACGCCAGCGATGGCTCGTTTTTGCGAGCCATCGCGGGGCCGGTCATGGCATCTGCGGCAGTTCCTGCGGGCGCAGGTCGAACACCAGCACCTCGGCATCTTCACCGTGGCTCAAGCGGATCTGCCGCTCATCCCGCACCCGGGCGCCGTCGCCTTCGCGCAAGCGCTGGCCGTTGATTTCAACGCTGCCCCGGGCCATATGGAGGTACACATGGCGATCGGGCGGCAGGTCCAGGGTCGCGGTTTCATCACCGTTGAACAGCCCGGCATACACCCGTGCGTCCTGGCGCACGCTGAGGGAACCATCGGCACCGTCCGGCGAGATGATCAACTGCAGGCGCCCACGCTTCTGGGCCTCGCTGAAGTGTTCCTGCTGGTAGCGCGGTTCGGCACCGGCCACGGCAGGCACGATCCAGATTTGCAGGAAGTGCACGCCACGGGTCTGGCTGTGGTTGAACTCGCTGTGGGCCACGCCGCTGCCGGCGCTCATCAGTTGCACATCGCCGGGGCGGATCACCGAGCCGGTGCCCAGGGTGTCCTTGTGTTCCAGGGCGCCTTCGAGCACATAAGAGAAGATCTCCATATCGCGGTGTGGGTGCTGGCCGAAACCTTTGCCGGCGGCGACACGGTCATCGTTGATCACCAGCAGGTCGGAAAACCCCTGTTCTTGCGGGTTCCAGTAGTTGGCGAACGAGAAGGTGTGGAACGACTTCAACCAACCGTGATTGGCGGCGCCGCGTTCGGAAGCTTTGCGAAGGGTCAGCATGGCCTTGTCCTCAAGTGAGAGCGGGCTGCGGGATGCAGGGCTCTTGCGTTGAGAAGAAGGTTAATGGTTACTGGAATATTCATTAAGAAGATGAAAACTGAATTACTGTCGCTTTAAAGTTGACAGTTTCAAGCGTGTCATAATGCCTGCCGTACTCCTTCCCGATGGACCTTTCCCGCTATGAAAACCGTGGCCATGGCGCTGTTTCCGGACTTTCTCCTGCTCGATATGGCAGGGCCGCTCGAGGTGTTTTCCATTGCCAACCGTTACCTGCCGGCGTCGGCGCACTACCAGATCCTCACCCTCGGCACCGAGCCCGGTCCATTGCGCGCCTCCAATGGCGTAGCCGTGCAGACTGACCTGCTGCTGGACCAGGCCCAGGATGCCTACGACCTGCTGCTGGTACCCGGCGGCCCCGGTGCCTATAACGAATGTCATCCGGCGCTGCTGCCGTGGCTGAGGGCCGCGGCTCCGCGGGCGCGGCGCTTCGGCTCGATCTGCACCGGGGCCTTTGTGCTGGGGCATGCCGGGCTGCTGGACGGTCACCGCGTGACCACGCACTGGCACTACACCGAGCGACTGATCAAGGCGTTTCCCAAGGCAATGGTCGAAACGGATCGCATCTACCTGCAGGACGGGCGCCTGATCACTTCGGGCGGCGTCACGGCCGGCATCGACCTGGCGCTGTCGGTGGTGGCCCAGGACCATGGCAAACAAGTCGCCGTGGACGTGGCCAAGGTGTTGCTGGTGGTGATGAAACGCCAGGGCGGCCAGGCGCAGTTCAGCCCGATGACGGCGGCGGTGGCACCGCAGGAAACCACGATTACCCGGGTACAGAACCATGTGCTGGCGCATCTGGACCAACCGTTCACCATCGAGTCCATGGCTGAGTTGGCCGGCATGAGCGCCCGCCATTTTGCGCGGCTGTTCGCCAAGGAAGTGCAGATGACGCCCATGGTCTTCCTGCAAGGCGCGCGCATCGACCGCGCCCGGCAATTGCTGGAAACCACCGACCTGCCGCTCAAGACCGTGGCTTTTCACGCAGGCTTCGGCAGCGTGCGGCATATGCGCTTTCTGTTCAGTGAAAAACTGGGCCTCAACCCGACCCAATACCGACAGCAGTTCAGTTAACGACAGAATGTCCGTCTCGCGCACCCGAATGTCCGTATCGCTCCCTGTGCCAGCATTGTCCTGTCACGGGTAGCTGGCAAGATAGCGTCAAGCCCACGGAAAAGGATGCGCAAACGCCCAGGGCCGGGTGTTTCAGCGCTATTGCACACATGAACAATCCTCAGGCGATTGACGCTGATGGCACGGTACGCTTCGGTGCCTATGTGTTTCACCGGCAGCAGCGGTTGGTCAGCAAGTCGGGTTGGCCGGTGCCTGTGGGCGGGCGTGCGCTGGATATCCTCACGGCGCTGCTCGAAGCGCCCGGGCAGTTCATCAGCAAAGCCACCCTGATCGAGCGGGTCTGGCCGAACAGCGTGGTGGAAGAAAACAACCTGAGGGTGCACATCGCCGCACTGCGTCGCGTGCTCGATGGGCAGCAGTTCATTCTTAATGACCCTCTGCGCGGCTACTGTTTCGCAGCCCCGGTGCAGGGCGCGCAGCCCGCCGCGCTGCCTCGGCACAACCTGACGGCGCGGCTCAGTGCGGTGGTGGGCCGTGACGAGGTGTTGGGCGTGCTGGTTCGGCGTCTGTCCGGGCAACACCTGATGACCCTCACCGGGTGCGCCGGTGTCGGCAAAAGCACCCTGGCCCTGGCATTGGCACAGCGCGTGTTGCCGCGCTACCGGGACGGCGTGTGGTGGGTTGACCTGGCCACGGTGGAAGCACCGATGACCATGCTGCGCGACCTGGCTGCCGCGCTGCACCTGGAACCCTGCGCCCACGCCAGCGAGCTGTGCCGTCAATTGGCCTCGCGCCAACTGTTGCTGGTGCTCGACGGCGCAGACCTGCTGCTCGGCGCCTGCCGGCATCTGGTGCGTGTGCTGCGCGAAACCGCGCCTCAGGTCAGCGTGCTGGTGACCAGCCGTGAAAGCCTGCAAGTCCCCGGTGAATGGGTACAGCGTGTGCCGAGGCTGGCGATCCCGGCGCCGGCGGCCATGGGCAGTATCGAACAGGCGATGGCTTACCCGGCGGTGCAGTTATTTGTTGCGCGGGTGCGTGCCAGCCAGCAAGGGTTCGCGCTGCGCCTCCATGACCTGGCGCCGCTGCGAGACATCTGTCGGCGTCTGGACGGTATCCCACTGGCCTTGGAGTTGGCCGCCGCCCAAGTGGATGCACTCGGTGTGCGCGGTTTGCAGCAGCAGTTGCGCGCGGGCTTGCAGGTGCTGACCCGAGGCCGGCGCACCGCGGTGGAACGCCACCAATCCCTGACGGCGGCCCTGGACTGGACCTACCAGCGCCTGAGCCTGCCGGAGCGCTGGCTATTCCTGCAATTGGGTTTATTCAAGATGGCCGTGACCTTGCCCACCTTGAGTGAACTGGTCGCCGGGACCGAGTTGGAACACGCCGACCTGTCCTACCTGCTGGGGCGCTTGGTGGGTACGTCGCTGCTGACCCGAGAGCCGGGCCCAGGCAGCCCGCGTTACCGCCTGCTCAATTGCATGCGCAGCTACGCCCTGGCGCAACTGCGCGACCCGTTGCAGGTGGCGCGTTTGCAACAGGGCTACGGGCATTACCTAGGGCGGTTTTCAGGCCGGCCGTTTGTCCTGCAACTGGTCGAGCAGGCTGCGTACGCGGACTAGGTCCTGGGTGGCAAAGCCTTCGGTGAAGCGGGCGTAGATCGAACCCAGCAAATCGCGCGCCGCCTGTACGCGGCCTTGCGTCTGCCACAGGCTTGCCAACGAGGTTGCACTGCGTAATTCCCAGGCCAGCGCGCCTTGCTGGTGCGCCAGGCCCAGGGCTTCCAGCAACAGGGCTTCTGCCGCACGGCTGTCGGCCAGGCTTTCGGCGCGCACTCGCAGGATTTCCGGGGTGCACCAGCCGGCTGCGCCACTTCTGGCGCGCTCGAAGGCCGCGTCACTGACCTCGATTGCATTGAAGGTCACCAGGATATCCTCGACCAGGCCCAACCCCTGCACATCCGCGATGGGTAGCGTGCCCTCATAACAACGCGCCCAGGTGTGAAACAACTGCACCGAGTGCTTTTGCGCCTGCTGCAGCAGTTGATCCTGGTGTTCGTGGGCCATGGCGCTGTCGCCGTTGTAGCGAGCGATGACCACCCCGGCCAATGCCAGGGTGTAGCAGATCGACGTACCGTGATTGATTTGCAAGGCCAGCGCCAGCGCCTGGCTCGCCGTACGCCACGCACGCTCCGGATAACCGCGCAGCCACAGGATGCGTGCAAGGATGGTCAGCGAGGCGACGCTCTGGTCGTACTGCACGCCAAAGCCATGGGTAAAGCGGTTGAGATGGCCGCTCTGGGCCATGCGCTGGATCACTTGCTCGGCATTGTGCTGCGCGAGGGCCTGGTGACCGGCGAAGTGCTGCGCCAACACCCGCAGGCGCTGGGCACTGAGGGACAGCAAAGGCTCGGCACGGGGGCCGAGCTGGTCGAAGTGCAGGCTCTGCGCCAAGGCCTCCCGGTAGTTGCCGCAGCACAGGTTTACCGCCATGTGCCCCGATACCGCACGTAACTGGCCGGCCAGGTCCTTGCCGGCTTCCGCCAGGCGACGCGCGCAACTGAATGCTGCAATGGTCTGCGGCGTGCCGCCCTGGGTGTGATAGGAAAAACTGCCCAGCGCCAGCTGCAAGGCCATGTTCAAGCGCTGGCTCGGCGCATTCGATTGCCTCAGTCGCGCCAGGGCCTTGCCCACATACAAGCCATGTTCGCGCAGCAGCGACAGCTCCTGCCACAACGGCATCGCACTCACCGTCAGGCGAATGCCCAGCAGGTGCGCACCCTGGTCGCCCAGGCCCCAGTCGAGGGCGGCGCGGATGTCTTCGCGCAGCGGCGCATAACGGTCGATCCAGGTCTGGGTTGCGATCAGCTCCCAATCGTCCTGGGCCTGGTTCATCAGCGCCAGGCAGCGCTCGGCGTGGCGCTGGCGGGTAGCGTGGAGTTCCTGGGCGACGCTGAGTTTTTCCAGGGCATAGGTGCGGGTGATGTCCAACAGGCGGTAGACCATCTCGTCATCGCCGGCTTCCACATTGAGCAAGGACTTGGCGACCAACTGGGTGATCGAACCCAGCACTTCGTGTGGTGCAATCTGCTCCCCGGCAATCACCGCCGCTGCGCTGGCCAGGCTGAACCCACCGCGAAATACCGCCAGGCGACGCAGGCAGATCTGTTCGCAGGCGGTCAGTAGCGCAAAGCTCCAGTCCAGGGTGGCGCGCAGGGTTTGATGACGGGGCAGGGCGCTGCGCCGGCCTCGGGTGAGCAGGCGAAAGTTGTCTTCCATTTGCACCAGCAGTCCGGGCAGGCCGAAGCGTTCGATCTGCGCCGCCACGAGTTCGATGGCCAGGGGAATGCCGTCCAGGCGCTGGCAGATATCAATCGCCAGCGGCAGCTCGGCCTCGCTCAGTTCAAAGCTGTCCTGATGGGACATGGCCCGCTCGATCAACAATTGCAGGGCCGGGTAGCCCAGCGCCTGGGCGCGGTTGCCGGTGGCGGGCGGGCAGGCCAGGGGCTCCAGGCGTTGCACGTGTTCGCCCTCGGCGCGCAATGCCTCGCGGCTGGTGGCCAGGATGTGCAACCGGGGCGCGTGGCGCAGCAGGGTTTCACTGATCAGGGCGATGTCGTCGAGCACGTGTTCGCAATTATCGATCACCAGCAACAACTGGTGCTCCTGCAAGCGCCGCGCAAACGTGGGCAGGGCTTCGTGCTCAGCGTGGGTAAGGTCGAGCAGGGCGGCGAGGTTGGGCAGGATCATCGATGGCGCGCTCAGTGGCGCCAGGTCCAGCAAGCGGATGCCGTCGCGGTAGTGCCCGATCAGCAATTCCGCCACCCGCAGGGCCACCGTGGTCTTGCCGATGCCGCCGGCGCCGGTCAGGGTGATAAAGCGTTGCTCGGGCAGTTGCTGCACCAGGCTGTCGATCAGGGCCTGGCGACCGAGCATGCGCGTACGGCGCAGCGGCAAATTGTGGCACGGGCGTTGGGGGGCACCTTCGGTTGGCAGGGTCATCGGCTCGATGCTCAGTGGCGCAACAAAACTGTAGCCCCGCTGGGCTACGGTCACGATATAGCGCTGCCCGGCCTGGCCATCGCCCAATGCCTTGCGCAACGCCGCCATGTGCACCCGCAGGTTGCCGTCTTCCACCACGCTCCTGGGCCAGACGCGGGCGATCAGTTCCTGCTTGCTCACCACATTGCCGGCCTGTTCCAGCAGGATCAGCAGGATATCCACCGCACGCCGGCCCAGCCGCAACGGTCGACCGGCCTCCAGCACCAGGCGCTGGCGCGGGTGGATGCGGTAGGGGCCGAAATGCACGGCCTGGTCGCTGAGGTCGTTCATGGGTGGCCATGCTCGGAACGGGATGAGCGGCCAGCATAGGCCAGGCAGGCCAGGACCACTAGGCCGCGATCACTTGCGGTTTAGGGCGAGAGTGGTGATTTCGCCAGGTCATCGGGTTGACGCCTTCGCTACGGGTGAACATATGACAAAAGTGCGCCTGGTCGCAGAAGCCGCATTCCAGGCTGATTTGCGTCAGGCTCAAGGATGACTGGGCGATCAGTTCCTTGGCCCGCTGGATGCGCTGTTGGCGGATCCATTCCTGCGGCGACAGCCCGGTGGTGCACTTGAAGGCACGGGAAAAATGGCTGCGCGACAGGGCGCAGGCCTGGGCGATGTCGGCAATGGCCAGGCTTTCGCCGAGGTTGGCCAGGATCAGTTGCTTGGCGATGCGCTCGCGTCGGGGGCACAGGCCCCCGGTGGCGGACAAGCGAGGGGGGTATTGATCGAGTCGGGCCATGACAGATATCCGCAGTCGATGGGAGCGTTCCCGGTGGATGGATGCAGTGTAGACGTGGCCAATCTTGTTGCCGGACCGTCCGGCTGACGAGTTAATCGTTGTTAATTTCGCCAGGTGCACACCAGGAAAAGACAGCACAGGCGTGCAATGTGGCCGGCGCCTGGCGTGGTTATCTGTGAGCTTGCCAACCGTGTGGATATCACCATGAATCGCAACGACCTGCGCCGCGTCGACATGAACCTGCTGGTGATTTTCGAGGCGTTGATGTTCGAGAAGAACCTGACCCGGGTCGCCGAAAAACTCTTCATGGGCCAACCGGCGGTGAGTGCGGCACTGGGACGCTTGCGCGATCTGTTCGACGACCCGTTGCTGCTGCGCAACGGGCGGGGCATGGAACCCACGCCACGCGCCGTGGCGATACTCAAGGAGTTGCAACCGGCCATGGACACCATTTCCGGCGCGGTCAGCCGTGCCAAGGATTTCGACCCTTCCACCAGTTGTGCAGTGTTTCGCATTGGCCTCTCGGACGACGCTGAATTTGGCCTGTTCCCACCGTTGCTCAGCCAACTGCGCGAAGAGGCACCGGGGATCATCGTGGTGGTGCGTCGGGCCAATTACCTGTTGATGTCGTCGCTGCTGGCCAGCGGCGAGATTTCGGTGGGGGTGAGCTACACCACGGAATTGCCGGCGAATGCCAAGCGCAAGAAACTGCGGGATATTCCGTGCAAGGTCTTGCGTGGGGATGACGGTGTTGAACCGTTGACCCTCGACGACTACTGCGAACGGCCCCATGCGATGGTGTCGTTTTCGGGGGATTTGAGCGGCAACATCGACCTGGACCTGGCGCGCATTGGTCGTACGCGCCGCGTGGTGCTGGCGGTGCCGCAGTTCAGCGGGTTGCGGGCGTTGCTTGCCGGTACGCAGATTATTGCGACGGTGCCGGATTATGCAGCGTGTGCGTTGACGGAGGGCACGTCGCTACGGGCGCAGGACCCGCCGTTTGCGATCGATGCGGCGGAGTTGTCGATGGTGTGGAGTGGGGTGCATGACAATGATCCGGCGGAGCGGTGGTTGAGGGGCAGGATTGGGGAGCATATGGCTCGGGTGGTTTGACTGAGTACATATCCGATGCTTCGGTAATGGCTACTTATGGTTCCGCTCTTACAGCGGCTCACTTTTGAAGAGCGCAAAAGTAAGCAAAACGCTCTTGCCCCAACACTCGGCACCTCGCCTAGGCTCGGTGTGCCCTCTCTCCGGCTTGAATCCGTGGGCCACGGATTCAAGCCTGCGTTCGGCCAGCGTGTTTGACGGGGCGATCCCAGATCAAAAGCAAGAGCGCGGCGGCCTTAGAGCCGACCGGATTGTATGGCCGGTACTCGGTCAAAGTGTGGGAGGGGGCAAGCCCCCTCCCACAGTTTGATCTTCATGTATCAGTTGAAGGGTGGTTTGCTCTGGCTCTGGCTTTTGATCTGCTTTTGATTTTGATGTTAGGCCCCCCAAATCACTGTCGGATTACGGGCACACCGAGCCTAGGCGAGGTGCCGAGTGTTGGGGCAAGAGCCTTTTGCTTACTTTGGGCTGGGCCGGCATTCCGGCTTTTCCAAAGTGAGCCGCTCTAAGGGCGGAACCATAAGCGGCCGTTACCTAAATAACGGATATGTACTCACAAAAATTGGTCACCCATTCTTACCCAGAATTGGCTATTCCTCCCCCAAGGCCCGATGACTAACCTAGCCATCAATCCCCACTGCCCTGGAGCATCACCATGCAACCCCGTACCGATTTCTACACCGCTTCCCCAGACGCCATGAAAGCCATGCTCGCCCTGGAAGCCGCCGTGGGCAAACTCTCCATCGAGCTGCCACTGCTGGAACTGATACGCCTGCGCGTCTCGCAGATCAACGGCTGCGCCTTCTGCCTCGACATGCACACCGCCGACGCCCGCAAAGGCGGCGAGACCGAACGTCGCCTGTACACCGTGTCAGCCTGGCGCGAAACGCCGTTCTTCACCCCGCGTGAACGCGCTGCATTGGCTTGGGCTGAAAGCCTTACCCTGATCAGCCACACCCACGCGCCCGACGAAGACTTCAACGCACTGGCCGCCGAATTCAGCGCCCAGGAGCAGGTCGACCTGAGCGTGGCAATCACCACCATCAACAGCTGGAACCGCCTGGCCGTTGGCTTTCGCAAGATGCCCAAATGAGGTCTCAACCTGATTTGAAATAACCGCGCGGCGTGGTGCCGGTCATGCCCTTGAAGAAGGCGATCAACACGCTGTCGCTGGCAAACCCCAGCTCAAAGGCGCAGTAGCCGAGGCTGCGCCCAGTGGCGAGCAACTCGATGACACGCATCAAGCGCCACTGCTGGCGCCATTGCTGATACCCCAGGCCGGTTTCTCGCAGGAAGATCCGGCCGATGGTCTTGGTGCTGGCGCCGATCTGCTTTTCCAGGTCTTGCAGCGTCGGCGGCAATCGCTCCAGATTGGCCAGCAAAGGCGCCAGACGTTTGTCCCTTGGCAAGGGCAGGAGCAGCGGTTGCTCGGCCGCCTCCTGAATTTCTTCCAGGCACAACGCCAGCAAATGCGCGTAGCGGCCTGTCTGCCAATGGGTCTCGAAAGGGGCCATGGCCATCGGTTCCAACACCGCCCGCAACAACCCGCTCACTTCGATCACTCGCACCTGTGCCGGCAACCGGGCCGCAATGGCCGGGCTTACATACAGCGAACGGTAATCGACGGTCTTGCTCATCACCGCACGGTGATGCACGCCGCAAGGGATCCACGCCGCACGGGTCGGCGGCAGCAGGCACAGTTGATTGTCCAGGGTAATGCGGGTGCAGCCCTGCTGGGTAAACAGCAGTTGACCGCGCTGGTGCTGGTGCAGGCCGGAGTCGTGGTCGCCGAGCAGGGCGGCGATGCCAATGACGGGCGCCGGGTACTGGTCCGGGTCGAATGATGCGTCGGCAGCGAGCCAGGCCATGGGTTGTCCGATTTGATGGGTAATTTGTCGAAGTCTGGATAATACCCCAAGCCAGTCTGCTTAGAATCCTCACGCTCTTTTCTCGTGAAGGATCTGTTCATGTCATCTAAATACTTGCTGGTACTGGCCGTGGCACTGCTGATGTTCCCGCAGTTGGCTCAAACCCTCTATAGCCCGGCCCTGGGTGATATTGGCCAAGCCTTCGCGGTCGGGCCTGAACGGGCCGGGCAGGCCCTGTCGGTGTACTTCCTGGCGTTTGCATTCGGCGTGGTGATATGGGGCCGCTTGTGTGATCGCTGGGGCCGGCGCCCGGTGATATTGGCCGGGCTGGGGTTGTATGTCGCCGCCATGCTGCTGGCCTTGACTGTGAGTACGTTCAACGGCTTGTTGTTGGCCCAGGCCATCGCCGCCTTTGGCGCGGCAGTCGGTTCGGTGGCGACGCAGACGCTGTTGCGCGACCGATTCCAGGGCGCACAGTTGGCCCAGGTGTTTTCCATAATGGGCATTGCCTTGGCTGCCAGCCCGGCAATTGGCCTGTTCACTGGTGCGACGTTGGTGCAGTACTTCGGCTATCGCGGCGTGCTCACAGGCCTGTTGCTGATGGCAGGGCTAGTGTGGACCACCTGCCTGTGGGCATTACCCGAGACGCGTCCCGCCTCCTTGGCGAACTCGCCGTTGGGCGAGACCGTGGGCCTGATGCTCAGGGACGCCGGAGTGTGGCGTTCCGTCGGCCTGGTGGCGGCGTTCAATATTGCGCTGTTCAGCTACTACAGCGTGGGGCCGTTTATCTTCGCGCGGCTGGGATTGTCCGCTGCCGAATTCGGCTACAGCGGTGTGTTGCTGGCGCTTGGATCAGGACTCGGGGCGTGGCTGAACAACGGCTTACTCAAGCGTGGGCTCAATAGCGATCAGTTGGTGTTGGCCGCCGCCGTGCTGGCACTGCTGGGCGGCCTGTCAGTCCTGATGCTGCAACACAGTTGGCTATTCGTATGGTCGATGCTGCTGGTGGTGCTGGCATTCGGCATGGCGATTCCCAACGTGCTGGGGGCGGCGCTGGTGGCTTATCAAGACCGCCTGGGCACCGCCGCCGCGATATTTGGCTTGCTCTATTACCTGGTGATTGGCGCCGGGCTTACCCTGGTCGCCTGGGCACAGGACCTTGGCTGGAGCCTGTTGACCTGCGGCCTGACGGCATTGTGGCTAGCGGCGGCGCGGGTCTTCAGAAGTTGACCGAAGCACTCAGGCGCGCCGTCAATGGCGCGCCCTGGAACAGGTAGTCATCGCCCATGTACTCGCCCGCGTCGCGCCAGTAGCGCTTGTCGAACAGGTTGTCGACGCTCAGGCGGAACACCGTGTCATAGCCGCTCACCTGGGTGGTGTAGCGGCTGCCCACATTCACCACCGCGTAATCCCCCACTTGCACATTGCCGCTGCGGTTGGCGTACTTCTTGGCGCTGTATTGCACACCGCCCAGCACCGCCAGGCCGTTCACCCAGGGCAACGCATAATCGGCATACACACTGGCGCGCAGCTTGGGCACGTTGATCGCCTGGTGGCCTTCGTAGTCCGCTGTGCCGCTGCCGGTCACTCGCGCACGAATCGCCGCCACGCTGGTTGCGATCTGCAGGCGTTCGGTGGCCCAGCCGTTGGCTGACAATTCCAGCCCGGTGTTCTTTTGCTCGCCTTGCTGCACGTAGTCGAATTTGCCCGTGCCATCTGGCTTGGCGTACTGATAGGCCTGGCGGGTCTGGAACACGGCGGCGGCAAAGCTGATTCGGCGCCAGTCGTATTTCACCCCGGCTTCGATTTGGCGTGAGGTGGTGGGGGCGAGGGTTTCGTCGGCGTTGTTGGCGAACCACGGCGCGGTGCCGCCCAGGGACAGGCCTTTGCTGTAGCTGGTATAGAGCGAGATGTTCTCGACAGGTTTGTAGATCAACGAGGCCTGCGGCAAGAACACGTATTGCTGGGTGTGCCTGGCCTGGTTGCCGGTGACGCTGTCGAAGGCCTTCTCATCCAGGCGTACTTCGCGACCGCCCAGAATGGTTTGCCATTGCTCGTTGAAGCGGATGCGGTCGGTGACGAACAGGCCGTACTGGCGACTGTCGAGGTTGCGGTGGCTGTCGTTCAGTGGCTTTTCGGTCGGGGTAAACGTCGGGGCGTCCACGTCGATGCTGGTGGTGCCGATGTATTCATTGACGGATTTGCGCTTGTCGATCACCCGGCGGAACGCACTGGTGCCGAAGGTCAGTTCATGGCCCAGGCCGGCGGTGTCGAACAGCCCTGTCATGGCCGCCTGGATTTCATCGTCACGGCGGGTGTCGTCAGGGCTGCGGTAGTCGTAGACATCATAGTTGCCTTCGGGGCTGAAGTAGTTCGGCACGCTCGACGTGCAACGGGTCGAGCCATAGCAGCCCCACGCAAACGAACTGTAGTCATCGATCACCACCTTGCTGCGCGCCGCGCTCACGCTGCCTTTCCACTGATCATTGAAGCGGTATTCAAACTTGCCGTTGAGATTCAGCGAATCAATGCCCACCTGCCTGGACCCGCTCTGGTGCCCCAGCAGTTTCTTCGGTGAGGCCCCGTGTGGCACCTCGGTGCCGCCCAGCAATTGGTAGCCCGGCACCGAGCGTTGTTGCTTGTCCTGGTACTCGGCGTCCAGTTGCAATACGGCATCGGGGCTGATGTTCCAGTCAAAGGCCAGGGACACAAAATCGCGCTGGCCATTGGCGTGTTCCACGTAGGAGTTGAGGTCTTCGTGGGCGACGTTGGCGCGCAGGCCGAATTGTTGCTCGCTGCCGAACCAGCCACCGACGTCGGTGGCGACATAGCCGCTGCCGCGATCATCGGTGGAGACGGTCACCGAGCGCACGTCTTCCGGGCGCTTGGTCACGTAGTTGATCACGCCGCTGGGCTCGGAAATCCCGCTCTGCAGGCCGGCCAGGCCCTTGAGCACTTCGACCTGCTGCTTGTTCTCCAGCGCGACGTTCTGCTCGCCGGTGATGGTGCGTCCATTGATCTTGTAGCTGCTCGCCGCATTCAGCGAAAAGCCGCGCACCACGAAGTTCTCGTAGTAGCCGATGGGCGCATAGCTGTCGCCCACCGAGGCGTCGTTGCGCAGTACTTCACTGAGCAGGCGTGCTTGCTGGTCCTTGATCAGTGCGGCGTTGATCACCGTGATCGAGGCCGGGGTGTCGAGCAGTGGCGCTTCGTCGACGCCGCTCACCGAGGCGGTGTCGCTGCGGTAGCCGGACGCATCCTGGCCCTGGACCTTTACCGCCGGCAGTTCAAGGTCTGCCGCCAGGCTGTGACCGATGCCGCCGCTGAGCAGCAGACCGAGGGCGAAACGTGAGGTGACGACGGGACGAAAACGCAAAACCATGGGGGCAGGGCCTTAAAGCGCGGGCGGGGGGCGCATAAGCTAGGCATAAGTGCGCACTTTTACAAGAATGATTCGCACCTTGAGACATCCCGTCTCAGGCCGCATGCCAATCCATGTGCACCTCGACAGCCCGCAGCGCACCTGCGATAGACAAGGCTTCCCTCATCAATTGCAGGAGAACGCCATGAGTATTGCTGGAAAAGTCGCGCTGGTGACCGGCGCCGGGCAGGGCATTGGCCGGGCCATCGCCTTGCGCCTGGCACAGGACGGTGCCGATATCGCCCTGGTGGACATCAATGGCGCCAAGCTCGAAGCCGTGGCCGCCGAAGTCGTCGCGCTGGGCCGCAAGGCCTCTGTGTTCGTCGCTGACGTGTCCAAGCGCGAACAGGTGGTGGCGGCGGTGGAGCATGCGCACCTGACCCTGGGTGGCTTCCACATCATCGTCAACAATGCCGGCGTGGCGCAGATCGATTCGCTGTTGGACGTCAGCCCGGAACAGGTCGAGCGCACCCTGGGCATCAACGTGCAGGGCGTGTTGTGGGGCATCCAGGCCGCCGGCAAGAAATTCAAGGCGCTCAAGCAGAAGGGCAAGATCATCAACGCCTGCTCCATCGCCGGCCATGAAGGTTTTGCGCTGCTGGGGGTGTACTCGGCCACCAAGTTTGCCGTACGTGCCTTGACCCAGGCGGCGGCCAAGGAGTTGGCGAGCGCCGGGATTACCGTAAACGCCTACTGTCCGGGCGTGGTGGGCACCGATATGTGGGTCGAGATCGACAAGCGCATGGCCGAGATCACCGGCGCCGAAGTCGGTGCGACCTACAAGAAGTATGTGGATGGCATCGCCTTGGGCCGGGCGCAGACGCCGGAGGATGTGGCAGGGCTGGTCGCGTACCTGGCCGGGCCGGATGCGGACTACATGACCGGGCAATCGCCGCTGATCGACGGTGGCCTTGTCTACCGCTGACATCTCAGATGTACCCAGTCCAATGTGGGAGGGGGCAAGCCCCCTCCCACAGTGTTGACCCCGTTGTATCAGCGGGTTTTGTTCGGCATGTCGATGCCCAGTTGGTTGACGCGGCGGTACAGGGTCGCCCTTGAGATTCCCAGCGCCTGCGCGGTCGGTAACGGCTTCCAGCGATGGCGAATCAGCGCATCCAGCACCACCTGGCGCTCGGGGCTCACGCTCGCTTCAACCATCTCCCGCACCCGCTCCCCACGCACTTCCACCGGCAAATCCGCCACCTGCACCGTCCCGCCCTCACACACCGCACAGGCATACGCCAGCACATGTCGCAGTTGCCGCACATTGCCCGGCCACGCGTACCCCAACAGCAACTCCAATGCCGCCTGGCCGATACCCACCGTGATACCGCTGTTGCGCGCTTCCTGTTCCAGCAAACGGTTGATCAGCGCCAGTTTGTCGGTGCGCTCGCGCAGCGGCGGCAGGCAGAAGCGCGCGCAGCCGAGGCGAAAGTACAGGTCCTCGCGAAAGCGGCCCTCATTGACCAACACCGACAAATCGCGGTGACTGGCGCAAATCACCTGGATATCGACGGTGCGGGTTTTCGCCGCGCCCAACGGTGCCACTTCACCTTCGGCCATCACCCTCAGCAGGCGCGTCTGCAGGGCCAGAGGCATGTCGCCGATTTCATCGAGGAACAAGGTGCCGCCATCGGCCTGCACCAGCAGCCCGGGCATGCCTTTGCTGGCGGCGCCGGTAAAGGCGCCGGCCACATAGCCGAACAGCTCGCTCTCAATCAGGTTTTCCGGAATCGCCGCGCAGTTCACCGCCACGAACGGCTCACCGCGCCGGGCGCTGCGCTCGTGCAGTTGGCGGGCGAAGACTTCCTTGCCGGCGCCGGTTTCGCCTTGCACCAGTACCGGCAGGTTGCGGTCCTTGACCCGCACGGCCAGGCGCAGGTGTTCTTCGACACGGGCATCCACCAAAGGCACCAGCGGCGCACGCGCCTGTTTGCGTCGGGGCGCGTTGACCCGCACGTGTAGCGTACCCGGTTCTCCCAGCCAATGCAGTTGCTGGGTGGACTGGTCGGTGACGGCGCGCAAGGCGCTCAGGTCGAACACCTCGCCGATGTGCGCCGGCACCTGGCCAAAGCGCCGGCGCAAGGCCTGGCGCGCCTTGCTGTTCAAGGCCTGCAGGCGGCCGTCCTGGTCCCAGGCCAGCAGCAGGTCGGGCTGGCTGTCCACATAACCCGGTGTGCTGTGGGCTTGCAGCACCCAGTGCTGCTGGGCGCTGTGCATGAAGAAGGCGTTCTCGATGGCCTCGGCACTGTGCGCCACCAACTGGCGTATCAGGTGCTGGCTGCGGCGGTCATCCGGCGATTTGAGCGCCGAGGCGTCCATCACTCCCAGCAGGTTGCCCTGGGGATCGAAGATCGGCGCGGCGGAGCAGGTCAGGCCGATGAAGGCGGCGCGGAAGTGGTCGCGTTTGTGCACTGTCACCGCCGATTGACTGGTGAGCACGGTGGCCACGCCGCAGGTGCCTTCTTCGGCTTCCGACCAGCAGGTGCCGAGGTACAGGCCGGCCTTGCGGCAATCGCTGCGGATCGAGGCGTCCACGCGGTGGTCGATGGTCTGGCCCTGGGCATCGGTGAGCATCACGCAGTAGTCGGCCTGGCGCACACGGTGATGCAGTTGCCCGACGGCTTCGCCGGCAATGCGCATGAACAGTTCGGCGCGTTCGCGGCATTCCTTGAGCAAGGGTTCGCTGAGGATGCGTGGCCCCTGCAGGGAGCCGGGGTCCAGGTGGTGTTGCTCCATGGAGCGCCGCCACGAATCGAAGATCAGCGACGGCACCGGCGCCTGGGGCAGGCGGTCGGCATTGCGGACCACGCGACTGACGCAGTCGACGTGCTCCCTGGAGTTCGCGGCGAGCATAAGGCCTCCGGTTCTCGGTCTTTGTTGTTATGCCCGCCATTAAGCGCGCATGCGTCGGGCGCGACAAGCGCGGCCTGACCAACAGCCCGGGCTGAGACGCAGCGTCTCAAACCGGCTGAGACGCCGCCTTCGAGTCGCAATGCCGCGTCTCATTCTGCGATCCCGGCCCGGTTGCGACAACCGCTCTGGATCAAGGTTATGCCAGGTTTTTTACGGCCTTGGCACAGGCTGTGCTGAAGGCCCTGTAGCTGACCACGATCAGCCTTTTGTGTGTCGAGACAACCTGGAGAACAACAAGATGTCCACTCACCTGTCCACCGATCAACTGCTGCATGCCTACACCGTGATGCGCACCATCCGTGATTTCGAAGAACGCCTGCACGTGGAATTCGCCACCGGCGAGATCCCCGGTTTCGTGCACCTCTACGCCGGCCAGGAAGCCAGTGCCGCCGGAGTCATGGCTCACCTCAACGATGAAGATTGCATCGCCTCCAACCACCGTGGCCACGGCCATTGCATCGCCAAGGGCGTGGATGTGTTCGGCATGATGGCCGAGATCTACGGCAAGAAAACCGGTGTGTGTGGCGGTAAAGGCGGCTCCATGCACATTGCCGACCAGGAGAAGGGCATGCTCGGCGCCAACGGCATTGTCGGCGCGGGTGCGCCGTTGGCGGCCGGTGCGGCGCTGGCCTCCAGGCTCAAGGGCAGCCAGGGCGTGGCCGTGGCGTTCTTTGGCGACGGTGGCTCCAACGAAGGTGCGGTGTTCGAAGCGATGAACCTGGCCTCGATCATGAAACTGCCGTGCCTGTTCGTTGCGGAAAACAACGGCTATGCCGAGGCCACCGGATCCGGTTGGTCGGTGGCGTGCAAGGACATCGCCGAGCGTGCCGTGGGGTTTGGCATGCCGGGGGTGATCGTCGATGGCAATGATTTCTTCGCCGTGCACGCAGCGCTTGGTGTTGCCGTGGAACGTGCGCGCAAGGGCGACGGGCCAACCTTGGTCGAAGTGAAATTGAGCCGCTTCTACGGCCATTTCGAAGGCGATGCACAAACCTATCGTGGCCCCGATGAAGTGAAAAACCTGCGGGAAAACGCCGACTGCCTGGCGCTGTTCCGCCAGCGTTGCAGCACTGAAGGCTGGCTGGACGCGGCGCAATTCGAGCGCATCGATGGCGAGGTCGCCCAGCTCATCGACGACGCCGTGCGCCTGGCCAAGTCGGATCCCAAGCCCCAGGCCGCCGACTTGCTCAGCGATGTCTACGTCGCCTACCACTCATAACAACAATTCGTGGAGAGAATTTCATGGCTCGCAAAATCAGCTACCAGCAGGCAATCAACGAAGCCCTGGCCCAGGAAATGCGCCGCGACCAGAGCGTGTTCATCATCGGCCAGGACGTGTCCGGCGGCACCGGTTCCCCTGGCGAGCAGGACGCCTGGGGCGGTGTGCTTGGCGTGACCAAGGGCCTGTACCCGGAGTTTCCCGACCGCGTGCTTGATGCGCCGCTGTCCGAAGTCGGCTACGTGGGCATGGCCGTCGGCGCCGCCACCCGTGGCATGCGCCCGGTGTGCGAACTGATGTTCGTCGACTTTATCGGCTGCTGCCTCGACCAGTTGCTCAACCAGGCCGCCAAGTTCCGCTACATGTTCGGCGGCAAGACCACCACGCCGCTGGTAGTGCGCGCCATGTACGGCGCCGGGCTGCGGGCGGCCGCCCAGCATTCGCAGATGCTCACCTCGATGTGGACCCACATTCCCGGCCTCAAGGTGGTGTGCCCGGCCACGCCCTATGACGCCAAGGGCATGTTGATCCAGGCGATCCGCGACAATGACCCGGTGATCTTCCTCGAGCACAAGATGCTCTACAGCCTGCAGGGCGAAGTGCCCGAAGAGCTGTACACCGTGCCTTTCGGTGAAGCCAATTTTGTCCGCGAGGGCAGGGATGTGACCCTGGTGACCTACGGGCGAATGGTGCACATCGCCCTGGAAGCCGCGACCAGCCTGGCGCGACAAGGCATCGATTGCGAGGTGCTGGACCTGCGCACCACCAGTCCGTTGGATGCAGACAGCATCCTCGAAAGCGTGGAAAAAACCGGGCGCCTGGTGGTGATCGACGAGTCCAACCCGCGCTGCTCGATTGCCACCGATATCAGTGCATTGGTCGCCCAGCAGGGTTTTTCTTTCCTGCGCGCGCCAATCGAAATGGTCACTGCGCCGCACACGCCGGTGCCGTTCTCCGATGCGCTGGAAGACCTGTACATCCCCAACGCCGCGAAGATCGAAGCCGCGGTGCTGAAGATCGCCGACAAGAGGAACGCCGCATGATCCATACCTTGACCATGCCCAAGTGGGGGCTGTCGATGACCGAGGGGCGCATCGATGTCTGGCTCAAGCAACCCGGCGACCGGGTGGAGAAGGGCGAAGAAGTGCTGGACGTGGAGACCGATAAGCTCTCCAGCAGTGTCGAGGCGCCGTTCAGTGGCGTCCTGCGCCGTGTGTTGGCACTGAGCGACGAAACCCTGCCGGTGGGTGCGTTGCTGGGGATTGTGGTGGAGGGCGAAGCCACCGAAGAGGAAGTCGATGCGGTGATCGACAGCTTCAATGCCGGGTTTGTCTCCAGCAGTGCCGAAACCGAAGCTTCGGGACCGAGTGCGCAGAAAGTCGAGATAGGCGGGCGTCTGTTGCGCTATCTCGAGCTGGGCGAGGGTGGCACGCCGTTGGTACTGATTCACGGATTCGGGGGGGATCTGAACAACTGGCTGTTCAACCAACCGGTATTGGCCGTCGAACGCCGGGTAATTGCCCTGGACCTGCCAGGGCATGGCGAGTCGGGCAAGCAACTGCGCAGCGGCGATGCCGAGGAGCTGAGCCTTGCGGTGCTGGCCTTGCTCGATCACCTCAGGCTCGACCGCGTACACCTGGCCGGGCATTCCATGGGCGGGCTGGTCGCACTGACCGTTGCCGACCAGGCGCCCGCGCGTGTTGCCTCATTGACTCTGATCGCCAGCGCCGGCCTCGGCCAGGAGATCAACGGCGATTACTTGCAAGGGTTTGCCGACGCCAGCAACCGCAATGCGCTCAAGCCGCCACTGACCCAACTGTTCAGCGACCCCACGCTGGTGACGCGGCAGATGCTGGAGGACATGCTCAAGTTCAAGCGCCTGGAAGGGGTGGACAAGGCGCTGCAGCAGCTCAATACCGCGTTGTTCGAGGGCGGACGACAGAAGCTGGACTTACGTCATCGCGTGGGCCGGCAGCCGAGCCTGGTGATCTGGGGCAGTGACGATGCGATCATCCCGGCCCGGCATGCCGAGGGGTTGGATGCCCAGGTGGAGATTCTGCCGAGGCAGGGGCATATGGTGCAGTTGGAGGCGGCGGAACGGGTCAACCAACTGATGGCCGCCTTCCTCAAATCCCAACCTTGAAATGCAATCAACTGTGGGAGGGGGCTTGCCCCCGATAGCGGTGGTTCAGTCAATCTTTGTGGCGACTGAAACACTGCAATCGGGGGCAAGCCCCCTCCCACCATTTGGATTGGATTTCAAACGGAACGCTTCAGGGTCTCGCTCGGCAGTTCTTTGAACAACGCCCGGTAGCTATTGGAAAACCGCCCCAAATGCCAGAACGACCAATTCATCGCCACCTCGGCCACGGTGGTCCCGGTTGAATTGAGCAACTCCCGCCGCGCCCCATTCAACCTGCGCAAGCGCAACCACTGCGCCGGGCTCATTCCGGTGTAGGTCTTGAACCCCTGTTGCAATTGGCGCAACGGCACCCCGGCAATCTGCGCCAGTTCCAGCAGGTTGACCGTTTCGTCCGGCGCGTCTGCTGCCCATTCGCCGATGCGCGCCATCAGCCGGCGTTCTTCGTTGCGGCGCTGCAAGGAGCTGCGGTCCAGGCACACGCAGGCGTTGTCGAGGATGAACAGGCAATCGTCGAGCAATTGCTGGATAAGCGCGGCGGGGTCGCTGACCGTGGACAAGCGTGTCAGCGTGCCACTGAGCCAACGGGCGAACAACGCGTTCTGCTGGCCGGTCAGCGGCGCCATGAACAAACCTTCCAGCGTCGCCACCTCCAACCCATGGCGCTGCACGAACTGCGGGCCGAACACCACCGCTACTTCACGATAGTTTTCCGGGGTGATCCAGGTGTTGCGGCTTTCGCCATTGAGCAGGTACAGCGCGTTGTCGCTGCCGTCGAAACAGAACGCCAGGGAGCCGGCGGGCGCATTGAAATGCTGTTCGACGCGGGTGTTCATGCTCTCTTCGTACACCTCCACGCCTTGCAGGTCGAGGTAGCGGATGCGCCCGGCAAAATGCCCCGGGGACATCTGTTGGTACTGCTGCACCCAGCCGGGTGTCGCACTGCATTGAGCGGCCACATCACCGGTGGTGAAGGCCTGTACGCGCAAAGCGGTTGCCTGTGTCATGGGAAGCCTGGGCGCACTCTATTGGTGCGTTGTGGTGCGTGCAAAGTGGATAGATGCCGGGGTGCGGCGGCCTCAAGATAGACCTCAATGCGCCAGGAGTACAAGCCGGTGCATGCACCCAACCCATGACGAGGTCCTTATGAACGCCCCCTTCGATCAGCTGTCCGCCTGGCTGAAAGAACACAAGATTACCGAAGTCGAATGCGTGATCAGTGATTTGACTGGCATCGCCCGCGGCAAGATTGCGCCCACCAATAAGTTCCTGCATGAGCGAGGCATGCGCCTGCCGGAAAGTGTGCTGCTGCAAACGGTAACCGGGGACTTTGTCGACGACGAGATCTACTACGACCTGCTCGACCCCGCCGACATCGACATGGTCTGTCGCCCGGTGGCCCACGCCACTTATGTGGTGCCATGGGCCATCGAGCCCACCGCGATCGTGATCCACGACACCTTCGACAAACAGGGCAACCCCATCGAGCTGTCGCCACGCAATGTGCTGAAGAAAGTCCTGCAGCTCTACACCGACAAAGGCTGGCAGCCGATTGTCGCGCCGGAAATGGAGTTCTACCTGACCCAGCGCTGCGAAGACCCGGACCTGCCGCTGAAAACCCCCATTGGCCGCTCCGGCCGCGCGGAGACAGGCCGCCAGTCGTTTTCCATCGACGCCGCCAACGAATTCGACCCGTTGTTCGAAGACGTCTACGACTGGTGCGAAGCCCAGGGCCTGGACCTCGATACGTTGATCCACGAGGACGGCCCGGCGCAGATGGAAATCAACTTCCGCCATGGCGACGCCCTCGACCTGGCCGACCAGATCACCGTGTTCAAGCGCACCCTGCGCGAGGCCGCGCTCAAGCACAACGTGGCTGCGACCTTCATGGCCAAACCGGTGGCCGACGAGCCGGGCAGCGCCATGCACCTGCACCAGAGTGTGGTCGACATAGCCACCGGCAAACCGGTGTTCGTCGACGCCGAAGGCAACAAGAGCCCGTTGTTCCTGCATCACATCGGGGGCCTGCAGAAGTACATCCCCAAGCTGCTGCCGATGTTCGCGCCCAACGTGAACTCGTTCCGCCGCTTCCTGCCGGACACTTCGGCGCCGGTCAATGTCGAGTGGGGCGAAGAAAACCGCACCGTCGGCCTGCGCGTGCCTACTTCCAGCGCGGACGCCATGCGCGTGGAAAACCGCCTGCCCGGCGCCGATGCCAATCCGTATCTGGCGATTGCGGCTAGTCTGCTGTGTGGCTACCTGGGCATGGTCGAGCAGATCGAACCGAGCGCAGCGGTGGAAGGCCGCGCCTACGAGCGTCGTAACCTGCGCCTGCCGTTCACCCTCGAGGATGCGCTGGCACGCATGGAGGACTGCGACACGGTCAAGCAGTACCTGGGCGATAAATTCGTGCGCGGCTACGTCGCGGTCAAACGCGCCGAGCACGAGAATTTCAAGCGGGTGATCAGTTCCTGGGAGCGTGAGTTCCTGCTGTTGAGCGTCTAAAAAACCAATAAAGGGGTGTCGATATGCGTCTAGTGAAACAGCTTCTCCCGCTGGCCCTGATGGCCGCGTTCAGCGCTGGCGGCCAGGCGGCGCCGACAGTCAGTATTTATAACTGGACCGACTATATCGGCGAGACCACCCTGGCCGACTTCCAGGCCAAGACCGGGATCAAGCCGATCTACGATGTGTTCGACTCCAACGAAACCCTGGAAGGCAAGTTGCTCGCCGGCCGCACCGGTTATGACGTGGTGGTGCCGTCGAATCACTTCCTGGCGCGCCAGGTCAAGGCCGGCGCGTTCCTCACGTTGGATCGTGCGCAATTGCCCAACTTCAGGAACCTCGACCCCAAGCTGCTCGCGCTGCTGGAGAAAAACGATCCGGGTAACGCGCATTCGGTGCCGTACCTGTGGGGCACCAATGGCATCGGCTACAACGTCGACAAGGTCAAGCAGGTGCTGGGCATCGACCACATCGATTCATGGGCGGTGCTGTTCGAACCGGAGAACATCAAGAAGCTCAACCAGTGCGGCGTGGCCTTCCTCGATTCGGCAGATGAGCTGTTCCCGGCGATCCTCAACTACATGGGCAAGGACCCGCGCAGCGAGAACCCGCAGGACTACAAGCAGGCCGAGGCCAAGCTGCTGACGCTGCGGCCGTACATCACCTACTTCCATTCCTCCAAGTACATCTCGGACCTGGCCAACGGTGATATCTGCGTGGCGTTCGGGTATTCCGGCGACGTGTTCCAGGCCGCCAACCGCGCCAGGGAGGCCAAGAACGGCGTGAACATCGCCTATTCGATTCCCAAGGAAGGTTCCAACCTGTGGTTCGACCTGCTGGCGATTCCCGCCGATGCGAGCAACCCCAAGGAAGCTCATGCGTTTATCAATTACCTGCTCGATCCTGAGGTGATCGCCAAGGTCAGCGCCTCGGTGGGCTATGCCAACGCCAACCCGGCGGCCAAGGCGTTCATGGCCCCGGAACTGGTGAACAACCCCGAGGTGTACCCGCCGCAGGCGGTGCTCGACAAACTCTACATTTCGACCACGCCGACCCCGGCGACCATGCGCCTGATGACCCGCGCCTGGAGCAAAGTGAAGACCAACAAATGATGCAGTCAACCGACCACGCCCGGTCTTACTACCGGGCTACGGCCAACGCCATGCCCGAGCGCCCCGCACTGGGCGGCGACCTGACCGCCGATGTGTGCGTGATCGGCGGCGGCTTCACCGGCGTCAACACCGCCATCGAGCTGGCGCAACGCGGGCTCTCGGTGATCCTGCTGGAAGCCCGGCGCATCGGCTGGGGCGCCAGCGGGCGCAACGGCGGGCAACTGATTCGCGGCATCGGCCATGACGTGTCGGGGTTTGCCAAGTACGTGGGCGAGGAGGGCGTGCGTTACCTGGAGCGTGCCGGTATCGAGTCGGTGGCGCTGGTGGGTGAGCGCATTCGCGAACACGGCATTGACTGCGACCTGCGCTGGGGCTTTTGTGAATTGGCGAACACGCCCGCGCAGTTCGCCGCGTTCAAGGGCGAGCAGGCGCACCTGGCAGCGCTCGGGTATGCCCACGAAACCCGCCTGGTGGGTCCGCAGGATATGCAGCAAGTGGTGGGCTCGTCGGTGTATGCCGGCGGCCTGGTGGACATGGGCTCCGGGCACCTTCACCCGTTGAATCTGGTGCTGGGTGAAGCGCAGTTGGCCGAGTCTCTTGGAGTGCGGATCTTCGAGCACACTGAGGTGCTTGAACTGATCCACGGCGACACGGTGCAAGTGCGCTGCTCAGGCGGCACGGTACGCGCCGACCACCTGGTGCTGGCCTGCAATGCCCATCTGGAGGAACTGGAACCGCGCCTGAGCGGCAAGGTGCTCCCGGCGGGCAGCTACATCATCGCCACCGAGCCGTTGTCGGAAGATGTGGCCAACCAGTTGATCCCGCAGAACCTGGCGCTGTGCGACCAGAAAGTCGGCCTGGATTACTACCGATTGTCCGCTGACCGCCGCCTGTTATTCGGCGGCGCCTGTCATTACTCCGGCCGCGATCCGGTGGACATCGCCGCTTATATGCAGCCGAAAATGCTCAAGGTGTTCCCGCAACTGGCCCAGACCACCATTGAGTTTCAGTGGGGCGGCAAGATCGGTATTACCGCCAACCGCTTTCCGCAGGTGGGGCGGTTGAAGCAGTACCCTAATGTGTTTTATGCCCAGGGCTATTCCGGGCATGGGTTGAACGTGACGCACTGGTGTGCGAGGCTGCTGGCCGAAGGTATTCATGGCGGACACAGCACGGGCCTGGATATTTTCAGCCAAGTGCCGCATATGACCTTTCCGGGGGGGAAGGCATTGCGGTCACCGTTGTTGGCGTTGGGGATGATGTGGTTTCGGTTGCGGGAGCAGTTCTCCTGGAATTGAGGGGGCATTTTTCATTGGATTCGCCGGACTTATGGATGTTGTTTGTTAGTGTATAGCGAGTTCCCTGGCAATTTAGTAAAAGAACCCAGAAATCGCGGCAGTGCCGTCAGATTTTCAGCTATTACATCACTGTCTCTGATAGCGCCCTTATGGACGTACCTATTATTCAAAAAAAATCTATTTTTTTCCGGGCTATAGAGTGGTGCTGCAGTCACACCCGTAACCACGCTGACTCCAAAGCAGATCGATGCCGCAAGGCACAGCTCACGGGTATTGAGCCTGAATGTTGTCCATAGGACCTGAATAACGCTTTTTCTTGGCTTCATGGCAACTTGGCCCCCACCGCAGTGAAGTTGAAGGTGGCGCCGGTCGCCGACCCGACTACATAGGTGCCTGCGGGTGAAATAGCGTTCAAGTAGCTCGCCAGCCCGCCTGAAATGGGCGATATGGGGACTGTTCCCAGCAATGGAGTCCAATAGCAGCCGGTTGGGTATTCGCTGCTGTTCACGCAATTCAGGGCGACGGTGTCGTTATCGGCAAAGGCAGCCACTTGAACCACATCGCTACCAGGTAGCGGGGGAATGGACTGCACGCTGAAGGAATTTGTGGGGTCGTTCCAGTAAAGAGGTCTCTGAAATCCCGTAGGGTCATTGCCATAGGCCAATACATGCCCAAGGTTGTTGATTGCCACCGCGTGGTTTTGCGCGTTCAAGGGCATCGTCAACAGTAAAGGCGTGCTGCTTGCGGTACTCCAGAATGCGGTTTGTTGGGTGTCGGCGGCGGTTCCTGGAAACGTGCAGGTGCCAACGAATTGACCCTGGTCATTCATGTCGACCCCCTCGCAGTCAAGTGCACCCGCTGGTAGCGACGCCGGTGTTAACACGTACTGATTGCTGCCTGTACTCCAAGTGGCCAGGGTGAGAACAGGCTTGCCACTTGGTCCTGGGCAATTCAAGAGAATGCGCGGCCAACCATTGGTCAAGGTTTCCGTCAAGTCGACGCCATAACAGTTGTCGCCCCAGTCTGATACGCGTTGGGGAGTAGTGCTGCCTGCGCTATAAACCACCACAGTTGCGTCAATATCCGCACTCAGGCTCACCGCTAGGACGGCTCCATTGCGGTTCTGTGCAGTGGGTGCTGTTTGCGTATCGGCAGGGCGCACTTGAATCAGCAACAACCACCTGGCCGGTAGCGGAGCCAGGGTGATCGGCGTGATACCTGGTGTCGCTGCATTCCACAACACGGCGAAAAACAGATTATTGGCATTGGCACAATTGCCTACCACCCAACCACCATTGTTGGAAATAGCGCTTACCTCACAAGGTTTCCGTGAGGACAACGGCGCCAGGGCTTGCTGGGGACCTGCCAGTGTCGACGAGTACCATGGGATGGCATTGGCACTGGGGGTGGCCGAATTGCATTTTCCGACAGTTTGTTCACTGTCGTTTACCCAAACCGTCTCACATTGCGGCCCGGCCGGAAAAGCTGAAGGCACGTAGGTCGCCGCACTGGCACTCAATCCATACCCGCAAAGCAACACACCCACACTCAACACCATCGGTGCAATCAGTTGTCTCAACAAACGTTGCATAATCCGGCCCTCCCTGGCTGACAGAATGACCCTCTGGGGGTGAACCCCACAGTCCCTGATCACCAGTAAACGCCCGGTTCGATGGACGCACAACTGTCACTTCTGACAGGTACAGGACGAGTTGCTTAAGCCTCGGTCAACACCTTCCTGAACGTCTCCACCAACGGCCGCAAATTGACCCGATGCCACGCCGCCCACAGCGGCGTGGTGTAGCTCAGCCACGGCAACTCCCGCAACACCACACCGGGTGGTGCATTGCGACTCAGGCCTTTTTGTACCATCGCCACGCCCAGCCCTGAAGCCACCAAACCCAACGCGGTAAAGGGTTCACCGGCTTCCATTGGGATCTGCGGGGTGAAGCCGGCGCGGATGCAGGCGGCGACGAAGTCGTCGGCGGGGTTGGCGCCGGGTTTGCGCTGCACGCCGATCCACTCCTGGTCGGCCAGGTGTTCGGGCAACAGTTCACTCAGGTGTGCGAGGGGATGGTGCTCGGGCAACGCCAGCAGCATCGGCTCGTCCAACACTTGCAGTGCGATCAGGTCCGGATCATCCGCAGCCGGCGGTTCGCCAACCAGGGCGATATCCAGGCTGCGTTGGCGCAGGCCTTCGAGTTGTTCGAGGGACGGCAGGTTATACAGCTTGATGTGCACGTTCGGCCGGTCGTCGCGCAGTACCCGCAGCGCGTTGGGCAGCACACCGGCATGCATGGCGTTTTCGATATAGCCGATGCACAGGCCACCTTCTTCACCGCGGCCCAGGCGCTTGCCCAGTGATTCCAGGCGGTTGGCGTGGGTCAGCAGCGCCTTGGTTTCTGCCAGGAACGTCTGGCCGTCACGGGTCAGGCGGATGCGTTGCTGGCTGCGTTCGAACAGGGTCAGGCCCAGGCGTTCTTCGAGCTGGGCGATCTGCCGGCTCAGCGGCGATTGGGAGATGTGCAGGCGTTCGGCGGCGCGGCCGACGTGTTCGCGACCTCGGCGAAAAAAGCGGTGTGTTCGAACACGGTCGCCCGAACAAGATGCTCAACGACTACAGCGCCGATGCCACACTGCGTTCGATTGAAGACAGCCTGACTCGCTTGAAAACCGATCGGCTGGACATCGTGTGGATCCATGACATCGCCCAGGACTTCTACGGCGACCAGTGGCTGGAGTATTTCAACCAGGCCCGCACCGGTGCCTTCAAAGTGCTGACCCGTCTGCGCGAAGAGGGTGTGATCAAGGCCTGGGGCCTGGGCGTGAACCGCGTCGAGCCGTGCGAACTGACCCTGGACCTTACCGAAGCCCAGCCCGACGGCTTTTTGCTGGCCGGCCGCTACACGCTGCTGGACCACGACCGCGCCCTGCAACGCCTGATGGATGCGGCCCTGGCACAGAGCGTCGAGATCGTCGTCGGTGGCCCCTACAGCTCCGGCGTCCTCGCCGGTGGCGCGCACTTCGAGTATCAGCCAGCGAGCCCGGCGATTATCCACAACGTCGAGCAGATCAAGGCGATTGCCCAGGGGTTCGGCGTGAGCGTGAAAGCCGCCGCGCTGCAATTCTCCCTGGCCCATCCGGCGGTGGCCGCAGTGATTCCAGGTGCCAGTCGTCCGGGGCGGATTGCCGAAGACGTCGCGGCGTTGTCTGAACAGATCCCGGCAGCCTTCTGGCAGGCCCTGCGCGAGGCCCGACTGGTTTCGGACCGTGCGCCCCTGCCGCTTTAAATTCAGGAGTTCAACCGATGAAAATTGATGTGAGCGGTAAAGTAGCGATTGTCAGCGGCAGTACCGCCGGCATAGGCCTGGGAATCAGCCAGGCGCTTGCAGCCTCTGGCGCCACGGTGGTGGTGATCGGACGTGAAGCCGGCAAGGTCGACGATGCACTGGCGAGCATCCGTCAGGCTGTCCCGGGCGCAGACCTGCGTGGGCTGGTGGCTGACCTTGGCACCGCAGAGGGCGCAGAGAAACTGTTTGCCGCCGAACCGTGTGCCGACATCCTGGTCAACAACCTGGGCATCTTCAACGATGTGGATTTTTTCGAGGCCCCGGACAGCGAATGGACACGTTTCTATGAGGTCAATGTGATCTCCGGCGTGCGCTTGGCGCGGCATTATGTGCCGGGCATGGTCGGGCAGGGCTGGGGTCGGGTGATCTTCGTGTCGTCGGAGTCTGGCGTGGCGACACCGGCGGACATGATCAATTACGGCGTGACCAAAAGCGCCAACCTGGCGGTGTCCCATGGCCTGGCCAAGCGCCTGGCGGGCACGGGAGTGACGGTGAACGCCGTGCTGCCCGGCCCGACCTTTACCGACGGCCTGGAGCAGATGCTCAAGGAAGCCACACAAAAATCCGGGCGCAGTGCGCGGGATGAGGCGGATGTGTTTGTGCGCAATGCGCGGCCGACGTCGATCATCCAGCGGGCGGCGAATGTGGATGAAGTCGCCAACCTGGTGGCGTACATTGCTTCACCGCTTTCTTCTGCGACCACAGGGGCTGCATTGCGCGTCGACGGTGGTGTGGTCGACAGCATGGCGATCTGAGTTGTTTTTCATTTTCTGGAGTATTTATCGTGGCAACAGCGTCTTCTGTGATTGAAATCCCGGTGTCGGCCGATCAGGTCTGGCAATTGGTCGGCGGCTTCGACGGCCTGCCGGACTGGTTGCCGTTTATTGTCAAAAGCGAGGCGGGCGATGGCGGCCGTGTGCGTCACCTGCAAACGGCGGATGGCGCAGTGGTCGTCGAGCGTTTGCAGCGCTTTGATAACGTCGGGCGTACCTACAGCTATACCATCGAGCAGTCGCCGTTTCCGGTGAGTGCGTACCTGGCGACGTTGCAGGTCGAGGCGCTGGGCGAGGCGTCAGCGAAAGTGACCTGGTCAGGTGTGTTCACGCCGGTGGCGGGGACTACGGATGCGGCGGTGGAGGAATTGTTTGCCGGTGTCTACAGCGGTGGCCTTGAGGCCCTGCGCGCCAACTTCCTGGCCTGATCCAGTCCAATGTGGGAAGGGCAAGTCCCCTCCCATATTGGGACACCAGTGGTCTCAGGCCTCGGGCATCAGTTGCTGGCGGCACTCCAGGACTAACCGGGCGCCGCCTTGTTCGCTCGTACCCACGTCCAACTTGAACCCATGCAAGTTGATGATCGCCGCCACAATCGACAGGCCCAAGCCGAACCCGCCTTGCTGGTCGCTTTCATCCACCCGATAGAAACGCTGGAATACCGCATCCCGCTCCGCCGCCGGTATGCCCGGCCCGGAGTCGTGCACTTCGATGCGCGTGCTGCCCGCATCATTGACCCCGCGCAGGATCACCGTGCCGCCCGGTGGGGAGAACTTGATCGAGTTGCTCAGCAGGTTGGCCAGGGCTTCGAACAACAGGGCGCGGTCGCCGGTGATCCACGGCAGGGACTCCGGGGTTTCGAGCTTCAGTTGCAGCTCGCCTTCCTCGGCCAGGGGCAGGTAGAAGTCGTGCAATTCGCGCAGTAGCGGCAACGGGTCCATGACCAGGAAACCTGAGCGACGCTGATGGTCTTCCAGCTCGGAGATACGCAACAGCCCGCGAAAACGCGCCATCAGGGTGTCGGTCTCGGCAATCGCGTCGTCCAGTTTCACCGCGTAGCCAGACTCTGCTTCGGCCTCCTGTTTGATGCGATACAGCTGCGCACGCAGGCGCGTCAGCGGGGTGCGCAGGTCATGGGCGATGTTGTCGCACACGCCCTTGACCTCGTTCATCAGCTTCTCGATACGGTCGAGCATGGCGTTGACGATGGCCGCGAGCATGTCCAGTTCGTCACGTCGGTTGGACAGTGGCAGGCGGTGAGTCAGGTCGCCGGCGACGATGGCTTCGGCACTGGCCTGGATCCCACGGATTCGCCGCAACGGGCGGCGGCGCAACAGGTGCCAGCCGGCGGCGCCCGGAATAATTGTCAGGGACAGTGCCCAGAGCAGGGCGTGCCAGATGATGCGGGTCACACCGAACAGTGAGCCGTTGGCCCGCACCAGCACCAGCCAGCGGCCGTCTTCGGTGTGGGTGGCCACGGCATCGCAGCTGTCCTTGGGCAACTTGGGGTCGTCGGACTCGACACAATTGACCAGGGCGTGGATCTTGCCGTCCAGGGGCAGGTCCGGCGGCACCGCGCGGATCGGCCCGCTCAAGGGGCGGAATTGCTCATCGAACAGGCCGTAGGCATCCACACCCTTCATGTCGAAGGTCATGCTGGTGGTCAGGGCTTCCACCAGTTCTTCGCCGTCGAAGCGCTGGAACAGGTGCTGGCGTTGCATCAGGGAGTGGCGCGACAGGTCGCCCAGGTAACCGGACACCTCGTAATACAGCACCCCCATGAGGATGCAGCTCCAGGCCACGAACAGCGAGCTGTACAGCGCCAGCAAACGGCTGCTGGAAGAGCGCCAGCCCTTAGAGGGGTTCAGCAATGACATAACCGGAGCCTCGCACCGTGCGGATCAGCGGCGGGAGGCCCGGTGGGTCGATCTTTTTGCGCAGACGGCCGATGTGCACGTCGATAAGGTTGGTACCCGGGTCGAAGTGATAGCCCCAGACTTCCTCGAAGATCATCATTCGCGACAGGATCTGCCCGGTGTTGCGCATCAGGAATTCCAGTAGCTTGTATTCGGTGGGCAGCAGGCTCAGGGGTTGATCGGCGCGGCTGGCTTCGCGGCTGATCAGGTTCAGTTCCAGATCGGCCACGCGCAGGGCGGTTTCGAATTCCTGGACCGTGCTTTTGCGCCGCAGCAGCACTTCGACGCGCGCCGCCATTTCATCCGAGGCGAACGGTTTGGTGAGGTAGTCATCACCGCCGGCACGCAGGCCACGCACACGTTCGTCCACATCGGAGAGGGCGCTGATCATCAGGATCGGCGTGGAGACGCCGATGGTGCGCAGGGTGGTGACGATGGCCAGGCCATCGAGTTCCGGCAGCATGCGGTCGAGGGTGATCAGGTCGTAATCGCCGCTCACGGCGCGGACCAGGCCTTCGCGGCCGTTGTCTACCCAATCTACATCCAGTCCATGGCTACTCAGCTCGGCGACAATCTCGCGGGCCGTTACGGCGTCATCCTCGATGGTCAAAATTCGGGTCATGGGATTACCTTTACACTGGAAGACCGCAATCGCCGGTAAGCCGGCTCCTGCAGAAGTGGGGGCATTTTGCCAAGAAATGGCTGAATGCTTCCTAAATAAAACTTCATGTTGGCAAAACTGACACAGATTTCATCGCCGGGCCGGGGAGTGCATAACGCCCGCTTCAAACCGCCATTTCTTGCAAGTTGCATGGATCAGGTTAGTTCAATTTACTTAACTATCTGAAATGTAAGGGATTTATTTTTTGCGCCGACTGGCATGGTGCCTGCACTGTCTGTTTTGAGACTTGTAACACTATTTTTCTGCCTTGGAGCAAAACAACAATGATCACATCCTCATCCACGCTGCAAGAGTCGAGCGCGCTCTCCGGGGTTTCCTGGGGGGCGATTTTTGCCGGGGCCGCCGCCGCCGCTGCGTTGTCGCTGATCCTGGTGCTGCTGGGCTTCGGCCTGGGCTTTTCGGCGGTGTCGCCGTGGGCTGACAGCGGTATCAGCGCAAAAGGGCTGGGCATTTCCACGATTGTCTGGCTGGCCTTTACCCAGATCGTCGCATCCGGCCTGGGTGGCTACATCGCCGGTCGGTTGCGTGTGAAGTGGGCCAATATGCACGGTGATGAGGTGTACTTCCGCGACACCGCCCATGGCTTCCTGGCCTGGGCTGTTGCCACGTTGATCACGGCGGTGCTGGTAGTCGGTTCGGTCGGCAGTGTGGTCAGCGGTGGTGTGAAAGCCGGCGCCAGCGTTGCAGCCGGTGCAGCCAGTGGTATCACCCAAGCCGCCGGCAGTGCCGCCAAAGGCGTCAACGGTGGCGATTTCGACTACTACGTCGACAGCCTGTTCCGTGATGATCGCCCGGTCGCCGTCAGCGATGACGCCGCCCACGGTGTGGTAGCGCGCATCTTCACCCGCACCCTCAGCAACGACGGTCAGCTTGCGCCAGAAGACCGTGCCTACCTGGCACAGCTGATCAGCCAGCGCACCAACCTCAGCCAGGCGGATGCCGAAGCGCGTATCGACAAAGTCTACGGCGATGCCCGTAAAGCGGTGGAAGACGCCAAGCTCAAAGCCAAGCAAGCCGCCGAAACCGCCGCCAAAGTCGCTGCGTACACCTCGCTGTGGACCTTTGTCGCGCTGTTGATCGGTGCGTTCTTCGCCAGCCTCGCCGCTACCTTCGGCGGTCGCCGCCGCGATGCCGTGGTGTATGTCGAAACCGAACACTTCGTTCGTTAATCAATTCAAGGAGAACAACATGCGCTCATTACTGCTCTGGTTCCTCGGCGTGCCTATCCCAGTGATCATCCTGATTGCGATCTTCATGCACTGATCCCGAGCCTGGCTCGATCCCTGGTGGGAGCGGGCTTGCTCGCGAACGGGGTGTGTCAACAACTGCTGCGTTGACTGACACGCCCCGTTCGTGAGCAATTCCGCTCCCACATTTGTTTAATGGTGGCTTAACCCGCGCTTGGCTAGACTCTCGCCCCATGAGCCGCCTTCTGCGTTTAGTCCTCGTCCTGTTGTTGAGCCTCACGCTTCCCCTGACCGGGATGGCGGGGGTGCCGTCAAGCACCGAGCCGTGCCCGATGAAGATGTCGGACATGCCGATGATGAGCGACATGTCGCCTGACTGCTGCCAGGACGGCGCGGATCATGGCAAGGCCTGTAAACCCGGTCAGGAATGCAAGACCGGTGGCGTGCTGCAATTCTCCCTGCCGCTGCTCAAGGCTCCCTTGAGCCCGGCCCATCCGCTGCTCGTCGGCACCGCTTCCGATTTTATCCCCGACCGCACGCCGTCCGGCGTCTGGCGCCCACCCCGGGCCTGATTCCTGTTGCACCTCAAGACGCATCCCCTGACCGGGATGGTTTTGCTGTGGGCCGCCTGACGCGGTGCACAGCGCAACGGAACAGGAATTTTCAACATGAATGCCTCCTACATGCGCGCCCTGGTGGTGGGCGTGCTGGCGTGGCCGGCGTTGGCGAACGCGCTGACCCTGGACGACGCCCTGCGCCTGGCGCAAAACAATGCACCGTCGCTGCTGGCCGAGTCGGCCAAGTTGCAGGCCGCCACCCAGGCGGCGATCCCGGCGGGCGAATTGCCTGACCCGAAGCTGGTGGTCGGCCTGCAGGACTTTCCCATTGGCGGGCCCAATCGCGGCACGTTGTATGGCGACGAGATGACGCAACAGATGATCGGCATCCAGCAACAGGTGCCTAGCCGCGACAAACGCAAGGCCCGGGTCGAGCTGGCCGATGCAACCGTCGAGCGGGCGGCCGCCGAAGGGCGCATCGAGCGCCTCAACGTGCGCCAGGCCACGGCCCAGGCGTGGATTCGTGCGTATGCGGTCGCGCGCAAGCAAGCCCTGTTCAAGGACTTCTACCAACAGAACCGCCTGTTGCAAGACACCGTGCGTGCGCAGTTGGCCGGCGGCCGTGGCCAGGCCGCCGACGCGGTCATCCCCCGGCAGGAAGCCGCGGAGCTGGCCGGGCGCGAAGATGAGTTGACCCAGCAACGTACCCAGGCCCGCGCCGCGCTCAAGCGCTGGATCGGCCCGGCCGCCAACGAAGCCCCCAGCGGGCAACTGCCCGACTGGACCTTCGACCCCCATAGCCTGAACCACAACCTGCATCAGCATCCGGCACTGCAAGCCTACGTGCCGCGCACCCGTGAAGCGCAGGCGCGGTTGCAGGAGGCCAAGGCGCAAAAGACCTCGGACTGGAGTTGGGAGGTCGATTACGGGCACCGCAGCCGTGAGTTCGGTGACATGGTCAACGTGCAGTTCACCTTTGACTTGCCGATCTTCCCCGGCCGTCGACAAAACCCCGGCATCGCCGCCAAGCAGGCCGAGTTGGACCAACTCGACGCCGAGAGCGAAGCCGCTACCCGTGAGCATATCCAGATGCTCGATGACGACCTGGCCGACTACCAGCGTCTGGACCGTGCGGTGCAGCGCAGTCAGGACAGCCTGGTGCCGCTGGCCGAGGAAAAAGTCAGCTTGAGCCTGGCCGGCTATCGCGCCGGCAAAGGCGACTTGATGACGCTGGTCAACGCGCGCCGTGAACTGATCGAAGCCCGTTTCAAACAGATCGATGCCATCGAGCAACGCGCCCTGGTCGGTGCGCAGCTGTATTTCGCCTATGGGGAACCCGCCAATGAATAATTCAATCGTGGCCGCTGTATTGCTGCTGGGCCTGGGAGCGGGCTACGGGCTGGCGCAGTGGCAGCCCGGCGCCTCATCCATGCCCGCCAAGGCCGACAGGCGGGCGCTGTACTGGTACGACCCGATGTTCCCGCAACAACAGTTCGATAAGCCCGGCAAGTCGCCGTTCATGGACATGCAGTTGGTGCCGCGCTACGCCGGCGGTGCAGATTGACCCAGGCCTGGCGCAGAACATCGGCGTGCGCCTGGCGAGCGTGAGCCGCGGCGTGCTGACGTCCCGCCTGGAGCTGTCGGGCATTCTGGCCTTCAACGAGCGTGATGTGGCGGTGGTGCAGGCGCGGGCGGCGGGGTTTGTCGAGCGGGTCTACGCACGGGCACCGGGGGATGTGCTCAAGGCTGGCGCGCCATTGGTGGACCTGCTGATACCCGAGTGGGCGGCCGCCCAGGAAGAGTTCCTGGCCCTGCGGCGCAGCGGCGAGCGCGGCTTGATCGACGCTGCCCGCCAACGCCTGCGTCTGAGCGGGATGCCGGCGGGGTTGATTGCGCAGATGGAGCGCAGCGGCCAGGTGCAGTCGGTCCTGACCGTGACCAGCCCGATCAGCGGCGCACTGCAAACCCTTGAGGTGCGCGAAGGCATGACGGTGACGCCGGGGCAGACCCTGGCGCGGTTCAACGGCCTGGATCAGGTGTGGTTGCAGGTCGCCGTGCCTGAAGCCCAAAGCGCAATGTTGAACGTGGGGCAACGGGTGCAGAGCCACTTTGTCGGTTTACCGGGCAAGACGCTCGACGGCACGGTCAGCGCGATCTTGCCTGCCACCGCCATGGACAGCCGCACTGTGCAAGTGCGGGTCGAGCTGCCCAACCCCGACGGCGCCCTGCGCCCTGGCATGACCGCCCAGGTCAGTCTGGCGCAGACCGGCGGGCAAGCGCTGTTGCAGGTGCCCAGCGAAGCGTTGATCCGCACCGGCAAGCGCGTGCTGGTGATGCTGGCCGAGGAGGGCGGGCACTATCGTCCGGTCGAGGTTGAAACCGGGGTAGAAAACCAGGACCACACGGTGATCCTCAGCGGCCTGCAGGAAGGTCAGCAGGTGGTCGCCTCCGGGCAGTTCCTGCTCGACTCCGAGGCCAGTCTCAAGGGCGTTACGGCCACCGCGGCCGAAGCAGCGATGAACATGCAGCCGGGAGCCCAGCCATGATCGCCCTGTTGATTCGCTGGTCGGTGGCCAATCGTTTTCTGGTGCTGCTCGCCACCTTGTTCATCACCGCGTGGGGTGTCTGGTCGGTGCAGAACACACCCGTCGACGCTTTGCCAGATCTCTCGGATGTGCAGGTGATCATCCGCACCCCGTACCCGGGCCAGGCGCCGCAGATCGTCGAGAACCAGGTCACGTACCCGATGACCACCACCATGCTCTCGGTGCCGGGGGCCAAGACCGTGCGCGGTTTTTCGTTCTTCGGCGACAGCTACGTGTACGTGTTGTTCGACGAAGGCACCGACCTGTACTGGGCGCGCTCGCGGGTGCTGGAATACCTCAGCCAGTTGCAGGCGCGGCTGCCCGCATCAGCCAAACCGTCATTGGGGCCGGACGCCACCGGCGTGGGCTGGATCTACCAGTACGCCTTGGTGGACCGCACCGGCCAGCACGACCTGGCGCAATTGCGCGCGTTGCAGGACTGGTTCCTCAAGTTCGAACTCAAGACCCTGCCAAACGTGGCGGAGGTCGCTACCATCGGCGGCCAGGTCAAGCAATACCAGGTGCAGCTCGATCCGCTGGCCCTGGCCAGTCGCGGCATCACCCAGGTACAGGTGAAAGCAGCGATTGACCAGGCCAACCAGGAAGCCGGCGGCTCGGTATTGAACCTGGGCGAGTCCGAGTATGTGGTGCGCGCCTCCGGCTACCTGAAGAATCTCTCCGACTTCCGTGCCATCCCGCTGCGCCTGAACACCAACAATGTGCCGGTCACCCTCGGCGACGTGGCGAACATCCAGCTGGGCCCGGACCTGCGCCGGGGCATCAGTGAGCTGGACGGTGAGAGCGAAGCGGTCGGCGGCGTGGTAATCCTGCGCAGCGGCAAGAATGCGCGGGAAGCCATCGCGGCGGTCAAGACCAAACTGGAACAGTTGAAAAGCAGCCTGCCGCCCGGTGTGGAAATCGTCACCACCTACGACCGCAGCAAGCTGATCGACCGTGCCGTGGATAACCTCAGCCATAAACTGCTGGAAGAGTTCCTGGTGGTGGCGCTGGTGTGCGGGATTTTCCTGTGGCACCTGCGTTCGTCCCTGGTGGCGATCATCTCGTTGCCGGTGGGCGTATTGATCGCGTTTATCGTCATGCGTTTCCAGGGCATCAACGCCAACATCATGTCCCTGGGCGGCATTGCGATCGCCATTGGCGCGATGGTCGATGCGGCGGTGGTGATGATCGAAAACGCCCACAAGAAAATCGAAGCCTGGCACCACGCCCATCCCGGCCGGGAACTCAAGGGCGATGAGCACTGGAAGGTGATGACGGACGCTGCGGTCGAGGTGGGCCCGGCGCTGTTTTTCTGCCTGCTGATCATTACGCTGTCGTTTATTCCGGTGTTCACCTTGCAGGCCCAGGAAGGCCGTCTGTTCGGGCCGCTGGCCTACACCAAGACCTACGCCATGGCGGCCGCCGCCGGGTTGTCGGTGACCCTGGTCCCGGTGCTGATGGGCTACTGGATTCGCGGGCGCATACCCGACGAGCAACGCAACCCGCTCAATCGCAGCCTGATCAAGCTCTACCAGCCGGCGCTGGAGGCGGTGCTGCGCTGGCCGCGCATGACCTTGCTGGTGGCGCTGCTGATGGTGGCGAGCGCGCTGTGGCCGGTGTCGAAACTGGGCGGGGAATTCCTGCCGCCGCTGGATGAGGGCGACTTGCTGTACATGCCTTCGGCGCTGCCGGGCTTGTCGACACAGACGGCGGGCGAATTGCTGCAACGCACCGACCGCCTGATCAAGACCGTGCCCGAAGTCGCTCACGTATTTGGCAAGGCCGGTCGTGCCGAAACCGCCACCGACCCGGCGCCGCTGGAGATGTTCGAGACCACCATCGCGTTCAAGCCCAAGGATCAATGGCGCCCCGGCATGACCCCGGACAAACTGGTCAAGGAGCTGGACCGCGTGGTGCAGGTGCCGGGCCTGACCAATATCTGGATTCCGCCGATCCGCAACCGCATCGACATGCTGGCCACCGGGGTCAAGAGTCCGATTGGCGTAAAGGTCGCAGGCACCCGCCTGATGCAGATCGATGCGGTGACCCAGGCCGTGGAGAAAGTCGCCAAGACCGTGCCGGGCGTGAGTTCGGCGTTGGCCGAACGCCTGACCGGCGGGCGCTATATCGACGTCGACATCGATCGTGCCGCCGCCGCGCAATACGGGCTGAACATCAGCGATGTGCAGTCCATCGTGTCGGGCGCGGTGGGCGGTGAAACCATTGGCGAAACCGTGGAAGGCCTGGCGCGTTTCCCTATCAGCCTGCGTTACCCGAAAGAATGGCGCGACTCGGTGGAGGCGCTACGCAACCTGCCGGTGTACACGCCGCAGGGCAGCCAGATCACTTTGGGCACGGTCGCCAGGATCAAGGTCAATGATGGTCCGCCGATGCTCAAGAGCGAAAACGCGCGGCCTTCCGGCTGGGTCTATATCGACGTGCGTGATCGTGACCTGGCCTCGGTGGTCAGGGACCTGCGTGCGGCGATCAACCAGCAGGTGCAACTGCAACCGGGCATGAGCCTCAGTTATTCGGGGCAGTTCGAGTTCCTCGAACGCGCCAATCAGCGCCTGAAGCTGGTGGTGCCGGCCACCTTGCTGATCATCTTTGTACTGCTGTACCTGACCTTTCGCCGGGTGGGGGAGGCGTTGCTGATCCTGGCGACCTTGCCGTTCGCGTTGACCGGCGGCGTGTGGCTGCTTTACTGGCTGGGCTTCAACCTGTCGGTGGCCACGGGCGTGGGCTTTATCGCGCTGGCGGGGGTGTCGGCGGAGTTCGGCGTGATCATGCTGCTGTACCTGAAGAACGCCTGGGCCGAGCGCAACGATGGCAATCTATTGGCGGCCATCACCGAAGGCGCAGTCATGCGGGTTCGGCCCAAGGCGATGACGGTGGCGGTGATCATCGCCGGGCTACTGCCGATTTTGCTGGGCAGCGGCACCGGCAGTGAGGTGATGAGCCGGATTGCTGCGCCGATGATTGGCGGGATGCTCACCGCGCCGTTGCTCTCGCTGTTCGTCATTCCCGCAGCCTACTACCTGATGCGCCGCCGATAAACATGTGGGAGGGGGCTTGCCCCCGATAGCGCAGGATCAGGCACAAATCCAGTGACTGACACACCGCTATCGGGAGCAAGCTCCCTCCCACAGGGGAACTCCAATGCCGGCAGCTTCAGTCGTCAAACCCGACCTGCTCATGAATCTCATCCACCTTCAACTCCAACCGGTACGCCACCGCAATAAACAACGCCTGGCACAGGCACAAGGTGGCACTCAACGAGCGGAAGGCGAACGACGAGCCTTCATTCACCAACAGCACCGCGTTAGCCCGCTTGGCCAGGGGCGACAGGTTGCTGTCGGTGATGATCAGCGTCTTGGCCTGGTGGTGCTGGGCGATGCGCAGGCAGTGCTGGGTCTCTTTGCCGTAGGGCGTGAAACTGATGGCGATCACCAGGTCATTGGCGCGCACGCTGCGCATCTGCTCGCGATAGCTGCCGCCCAGGCCCGAGATCAGGTGGATGCGCTTGTTGGTGTGCTGCAGGTTGTAGACCAGGTAATCGGCCACCGCAAAAGAGCGGCGCACGCCGACTACGTAGATATTGTCGGCATTCACCACCAGGTCCACGGCTTTGTCGAACGCGGCATCGTCCAGCTCCAGCCCCAGACGCTCGATGCCGGACAAGGTCGCGTTGACGCATTCGCGCGCCAGGTCGCCGCCGCTGGCTTTCTGCGACTTGTTGGCGATCATGCTGCGGATGCGTTGCTGGTAGTTCTGCACCGGCGTGGTCTTGTGGGTGTAGGCCTCGCGGAACAGCGCCTGCATCTCGCTGAACCCACTGAACCCGAAACGCTGCGAGAAACGCACGATGGCCGACGGGTGCACTTCGCATTCACGGGCGATGTCGCTGATGCGGTCGACCATGATCCGGTCGCTCTGCTGGCTCATGTAGCTGGCGATGCGCTTGAGCTGGCGCGGCAGGCTCTCGTATTCGTCGGTGATCAGCTGCAACAGGCGCTCGGCATTGATCGGAGGGCTGGCGATAGAGTCTTCCAGGGTGGTCTCGGGATCGGTGCGGGACATGGGCAATCCTTCTGGCGTATTCGTCTGTTGCGCTGATGGGTGGCGCAAGTCTACAGGGTAGGCGCAAAAAAATACCCCGGCATCACGGCTGGCGTGGCCTGCTGAAACGATGCACTGTGGTGGGAGCGCCCCTGCAGGAGCTTAATGGAAAAAATATTCCAATGAAAAAATATATGGAATAAATATTGATTGGCGCCGCCGGACGTTCTAGTCTGCTCCCACCAAGAGCGTTTGCCGCCCCGCGGCGGCACAACGCAGGCTGATAAAAATAACAGGAGCCAGCATGGGCCAGACTCGTTTTGCCAGTGGGCGTCAATTGGATCTGATTTGCCTCGGGCGCCTGGGCGTCGACCTCTATGCACAGCAAGTCGGTGCGCGGCTTGAGGACGTGTCCAGCTTCGCCAAGTACCTCGGCGGGTCCTCCGCCAACATCGCCTTCGGCACCGCCAGGCTCGGGCTCAAGTCGGCGATGCTGAGCCGGGTCGGCGACGACCACATGGGCCGCTTCCTGGTGGAGTCCCTGGCCCGTGAAGGCTGCGATGTCAGCGGCATCAAGGTCGACCCGGAACGCCTCACCGCCCTGGTGTTGCTCGGCCTCAAGGACCGTGAAACCTTCCCCCTGGTGTTCTACCGCGAAAACTGCGCCGACATGGCCCTGCGTGCCGAAGACGTCAACGAAGCCTTTATCGCGTCCAGTAAAGCCCTGCTGATCACCGGCACGCATTTCTCCACCGACGGCGTGTACAAGGCCAGCATCCAGGCGCTGGATTACGCGGCCAGGCACAACGTCAAGCGTGTGCTGGATATCGACTACCGCCCGGTGCTGTGGGGCCTGGCGGGCAAGGCCGATGGCGAAACCCGTTTTGTTGCCGACCAGAATGTCAGCCAGCACGTGCAGAAGATCCTGCCGCGCTTCGACCTGATCGTCGGCACCGAAGAAGAATTCCTCATCGCGGGCGGCAGTGAAGACTTGCTCGCTGCCTTGCGCAAGGTGCGTGAACTGACCCCGGCGACGCTGGTGGTCAAGCTTGGCCCGCAAGGCTGCACGGTCATCCACGGCGCCATCCCCGCTCGCTTGGAAGACGGCGCCATCTACCCCGGCGTGCGCGTGGAAGTGCTTAACGTGCTGGGGGCCGGCGATGCGTTCATGTCGGGCTTCCTCAGCGGCTGGCTCAACGATGCCAGCGACGAGCGTTGCAGCCAATTGGCCAATGCCTGCGGTGGCCTGGTGGTTTCGCGCCACGCCTGCGCACCGGCGATGCCGACGCCGGCGGAGCTGGAATACCTGTTCAACAGCCCGGTGCCGATCACCCGTCCGGACCAGGACGTGACCCTGCAACGCCTGCACCGCGTGACGGTACCGCGCAAATGCTGGAAGCAGCTGTTCGTGTTTGCCTTCGACCACCGCTGGCAACTGGTGGACCTGGCACAAAAGGGCGGCCAGGACCTTGCGCGCATCAGCGAGGCCAAGCAACTGTTTATCCAGGCCATCGAACGTGTCGAGCAAAAGCTCGCCGAACAAGGCGTAGAGGCCGATGTCGGCCTGCTCGCCGACCAGCGCTTCGGCCAGGACGCACTCAACGCCGCCAGCGGTCGTGGCTGGTGGATCGCGCGCCCGGTGGAAGTGCAGAACTCGCGGCCGCTGGCGTTCGAGCATGGCCGTTCGGTGGGCAGCAACCTGATTGCCTGGCCCCAGGAACAGATCATCAAGTGCCTGGTGCAATTCCACCCGGACGACGAACCCTTGCTGCGCCTGGAACAGGAAGCGCAACTGAAAGCGGTGTACGAGGCGTCGATTGTCAGCGGTCATGAACTGCTGCTGGAAGTCATCCCACCCAAAGACCACCCGTCCACCTATCCCGACGTGCTCTATCGCAGCCTCAAGCGCCTGTACAACCTGGGGATCTACCCGGCGTGGTGGAAGATCGAGGCGCAATCGGCCGAGGACTGGCGCAAGCTCGACGCCCTGATCCAGGAGCGCGACCCGTACTGCCGAGGCGTGGTGCTGCTGGGCCTGAATGCCTCGGCCGAATGCCTCGCCGATGGCTTCCAGCAGGCCCGCCTGAGCACCACTTGCCGAGGCTTTGCCGTGGGCCGCACGATCTTCCAGGCGCCGAGCCGGGCGTGGATGGCGGGGGAGATCGACGATGAAACCCTGATCCAGCAGGTGCAGGCCACGTTCGAACAACTGATCAACGCCTGGCGCAGTGCCCGAGGCTAAACCCGGTTCTTGATTTGAAATGCAATCCAATGTGGGAGGGGGCTTGCCCCCGATTGCGGTTGTTCAGTGACAGCAGTGGTGTCTGACACTCAGCTATCGGGGGCAAGCCCCCTCCCACATACAGCAAAAAGCAGATCTCAGTGATACCTGAAAATAATAAAGGTGCAGCCATGCCCGCAATCCGAATTGGCATCAACCCGATCTCCTGGAGCAACGACGACCTGCCGGCCCTGGGCGGTGAAACGCCCCTGAGCACCGCCCTCAGCGAAGGCAAGGAAATCGGCTACGAAGGCTTCGAGCTCAACGGCAAATTCCCCAAGGACGCCAAGGGCGTCGGCGATGTGTTGCGCCCGTATGACCTGGCGCTGGTCTCCGGCTGGTACTCCAGCCGCCTGGCCCGGCGCTCGGTGGCGGAAGAAATCGAGGCCATCGCCTGCCATGTCGAGTTGCTCAAACAGAACGGCGCCTCGGTACTGGTCTACGGCGAAGTGGCCGATTCGATCCAGGGCTCGCGCATCCGCCTGATCGAACGTCCGCGTTTCCACAGCGAACAGGCCTGGCAGGACTATGCCGACAAACTCACCGAACTGGCGCAGTTCACCCTGTCCCAGGGTGTGCGCCTGGCGTATCACCACCATATGGGCGCGTACGTCGAGTCCCCGGAAGACATCGACCAACTGATGCAACGCACCGGCCCCGAAGTCGGCCTGCTGTTCGATTCGGGCCATTGCTACATGGGCGGCGGCGAGCCTCTCGCGGTGCTGCGCAAACATATCGACCGCGTCTGCCATGTGCATTTCAAGGACGTGCGCAAACCGGTGGTGCAACTGGCGCGCAACCAGATGTGGAGTTTTCCCGACTGCATCGTCAACGGCACTTTCACCGTGCCCGGCGATGGCGATATCGACTTCGCCGAACTGCTCGATGTGCTGCTGGCCGCCCACTATGAAGGTTGGCTGGTGGTGGAAGCCGAACAGGACCCGGCCGTGGCGCCCAGCTATATCTATGCGAAAAAAGGCTACGACACCTTGCGTGCGCTTCTGAATGAGAGGACCGGACAATGAGCTTGTTGGTCAAAAGCAGCAAACGCGGGCAGACCATGGTCGCCCTGGAGCCCGGGCGCCTGGAGTACGTAGGGTTCGCCGCCTACCGCCTGAGCCTGGGCGAAACCCTGCCGGTCAGCGCCGGAGACCAGGAGTTGTGCCTGGTATTGCTCAGCGGCCGCGTAAACATCGAGGGGGAGGGCTTCAACTGGCAGAACCTGGGGGATCGCCAATCGGTGTTTGAAGACAAATCGCCGTTCGCCGCTTACCTGCCGCCGGGCACCGATGCCCAGGTCACCGCCTTGAGCGATGTGCAGATTGCGGTCTGCGCCGCGCCCGGCGCCGAAGGCTACGAACCGCGGCTGATCCGCCCGCAAACCTGCAAGCGCAGCGTGCGCGGCAAAGGTGCCAACACCCGCTACGTGTGCGACATCCTGCCCGACAGCGAGCCAGCCCATTCGCTGCTGGTGGTGGAGGTGCGCACGCCGTCCGGGCATTCGTCGAGCTACCCGCCGCACAAACACGACACCGATGACTTGCCGCGCCAGAGCTTCCTCGAAGAGACCTACTACCACCAGATCAATCCGCCCCAGGGCTTTGTGTTCCAGCGCGTCTATACCGACGACCGCAGCATCGACCAGGCCATGGCCGTGGAAAACAGTGACCTGGTCGTCGTGCCCAAGGGCTATCACCCGGTCAGCGTGCCCTATGGCTACGAGTCCTATTACCTGAACGTGATGGCCGGCCCCAAGCGCGCCTGGCATTTCCACAACGACCCGCAGCACAGCTGGCTGCTGGACCTCTAATCAGCGGTTCCGGACGGAGAATAACAACAATGAAGTCGCCTCTACGTTTCGCCCTTAACCGCATGGTCGCGCCCAACCTGTCCCTGCCGGATTTCATCCAGTTGGCGGCGGCGCTCAAGTGCGATGCCATCGAGTTGCGCAATGACCTGGCGGACAAGCAGATCGAGTTCGGCACCCCGGCCAGCCGCGTGCGTGAGTTGTGCGCGGTGCAGGGCATCACGGTGCTGTCGATCAACGCGCTGTACCCCTTTGATGTGTGGAACGACGAGCGCCGTGCCCAGGCAATCCAGATGGCGACCTACGCCCGCGAGTGCGGCGCCCAGGGCCTGGTGATGTGCCCGCTCAACGAGCCGGGCGACACCCGCAACGAAGCCCAGCGTGCAGCCGGCTTGCGCACGGCCTTGAGCGAGCTGGCGCCGATCCTGCGCGAGTACGGCATCCTCGGGTTTATCGAGCCCCTGGGCTTTGAAGAGTGTGCGCTGCGGCGCAAGCGCGTGGCGGTGGACGCGATCATGTCCATCGGCGGCCTGGATGTGTTCCGGCTGGTGCACGACACCTTCCATCATCACCTGGCCAGCGAACATGAGTTCTTCCCGGAGTTGACCGGCCTGGTGCATATCTCCGGCGTCGAAGATGCCCAAGCGCCGCTGAGTTCGATTCGCGACGGCCACCGCGTGCTGGTGGGCGAGGGCGACATCCTCGGCAATGCGGCGCAGATCGACACCTTGCTCAGCACCGGCTACAGCGGCTACCTGTCGTTCGAGCCGTTTGCCGAGAGCGTGCACGGGCTGGCGGATATCCAGCAGGCCTTGGGCGCAAGCATCGCCCACCTGCAGAAACGATAAGGGGCGCGACATGACCACAACCCGACTGACCATGGCCCAGGCCCTGGTGAAGTTCCTGGACAACCAATACATCGAAGTCGATGGCGTGCAGAGCAAGTTCGTCGCCGGGGTGTTCACCATTTTCGGCCACGGCAACGTGCTGGGCCTGGGCCAGGCCCTGGAGCAGGACAGCGGCGACCTGGTGGTGCACCAGGGTCGCAACGAGCAAGGCATGGCCCATGCGGCGATCGGGTTCGCCAAGCAGCACCTGCGCCGCAAGATCTACGCGTGTACGGCGTCCGTCGGCCCAGGCGCTGCCAATATGCTGACCGCCGCCGCGACCGCCACGGCCAACCGTATCCCGTTGTTGCTGTTGCCCGGCGATGTGTACGCCAGCCGCCAGCCTGACCCGGTGCTGCAACAGATCGAGCAGTTCCACGACTTGAGCATCAGCACCAACGATGCCTTCCGCTCGGTCAGCAAATACTGGGACCGCATCAACCGCCCCGAGCAGTTGATGAGCGCCGCGATCCACGCCATGCGTGTGCTCACCGATCCGGCTGAAACCGGCGCGGTGACCCTGGCATTGCCCCAGGATGTGCAGGCCGAGGCCTGGGATTATCCGGATTATTTCCTGCACAAACGTGTGCACCGTATCGAGCGTCGCCCGGCCACCGGCGCGATGATCGGTGATGCATTGGCCGCCTTCCGGGGCAAGCGCAAGCCGCTGATCATCTGCGGTGGCGGTGTTAAGTACTCCGGCGCGAATGCCGCGCTGCAAGCCTTTGCCGAACGCTTTGATATTCCCTTCGCCGAGACCCAGGCGGGCAAGAGCGCCGTGGTCTCCAGCCATCCGCTGAACGTGGGTGGCATTGGCGAAACCGGCTGCCTGGCGGCCAACCTGCTGGCGCCCGAGGCCGACCTGATCATTGGTGTGGGCACGCGTTACACCGACTTCACCACCTCGTCCAAATCGCTGTTCAAGCACCCTGAGGTGACGTTCCTCAACCTCAATGTCAGCCCCTGCGATGCCTTGAAGCTCGACGGCGTGCAAGTGCTGGCCGATGCGCAGGTCGCCCTCGAAGCATTGGCCGATGCCCTCGGCGATTACCGCTCCGGCTGGGGTGGGCAGGTCGTCGCGGCCAAGGCGCAGTTGGACGCCGAAGTGGATCGTGTGCACCAGGTGGAATATGACGGCGACGGGTTTGTGCCCGAGGTCGACGACCGTCTCGACCGTGGCGTGCTGCGTGAATTCATCGAGCTGACCGGCTCGTGCCTGACCCAGAGCCGTGTACTGGGTGTGCTCAACCAGACCCTGGCCGACGACGCGATCATCGTCGCCGCCGCCGGCAGCCTGCCCGGCGACCTGCAACGCGCCTGGCGCAGCAAGGGCGTCAACACCTACCACGTCGAATACGGCTACTCGTGCATGGGCTACGAGATCAACGCGGCGCTCGGCGTGAAACTCGCCGAGCCGACTAAAGAGGTGTACGCGCTGGTCGGCGATGGCTCCTACATGATGCTGCACTCGGAGCTGGCCACCTCGATCCAGGAGCGGCGCAAGATCAACGTGGTGCTGCTCGACAACATGGCGTTCGGCTGCATCAACAACCTGCAGATCGGCAACGGCATGGACAGCTTCGGCACCGAATTCCGCTACCGCAACCCCGAGAGCGGCAAGCTCGACGGCGGCCTGGTGCCGGTGGACTTCGCCATGAGCGCGGCGGCCTATGGCTGCAAGACCTACAAGGTCAGCACCGTGGAGCAACTCGAAGCCGCGCTGGCGGATGCGCGTATACAAACGGTGTCGACGCTGATCGATATCAAGGTGCTGCCCAAGACCATGGTCCACGGCTACCTGTCGTGGTGGCGGGTGGGTGTGGCGCAAGTGTCCACCAGCGAACGCACGAATGCCGCTGCGAAAAAACTCAATGAACACCTGGCGAAGGCCCGGCAGTACTAATAACAAGAGGAGTGTTTGTATGTCTTTGAAGCTAGGTGTCATCGGTACAGGCGCTATCGGCCGGGACCATATCCGTCGTTGCAGCCAGACCTTGCTCAACAGCCAGGTGGTGGCGGTGACTGACATCAACCTGGAGCAGGCCGCCAAGGTCGTCGCCGATTTGAAGCTGGACGCCGAGGTGTACGCCGACGGCCATGCGCTGATCAACTCGCCGCAGGTCGAGGCCGTGCTGGTGACGTCCTGGGGACCGAGCCACGAAGAGTTTGTGCTCGCAGCGATTGCCGCCGGCAAACCGGTGTTCTGCGAGAAACCCCTGGCGGTCACCGCCGAGGGCTGCCGCAGGATCGTCGACGCCGAAGTCGCCTACGGCAAGCGCCTGGTGCAGGTCGGCTTCATGCGCCCGTATGACGAAGGCTATCGCGCACTCAAGGCCGTGATCGACAGCGGCCAGATCGGTGAGCCGCTGATGCTGCACTGCGCGCACCGTAACCCGACGGTGGGCGAAAACTACAAGACCGACATGGCGATCACCGACACTTTGATCCACGAGCTGGATGTGTTGCGTTGGCTGCTCAATGACGACTACGTGTCGGTGCAGGTGGTGTTCCCGCGCAAATCCAGCAAGGCCCTGGCCCACCTGCGTGACCCGCAGATCGTGCTGCTGGAAACCGCCAAGGGCACGCGCATCGACGTGGAAGTGTTTGTGAATTGCCAGTACGGCTACGACATCCAGTGTGAAGTGGTGGGGGAGACTGGCATCGCCAAGCTGCCGGAGCCTTCCCAGGTGCAACTGCGCAGTGGCGCGAAGTTGTCCAACGCGATCCTGATGGACTGGAAGGATCGGTTTATCGGCGCGTATGACGTGGAATTGCAGGCGTTCATCGACAGTGTGCGCGCCGGGCAGGTCGGGGGGCCGTCGGCGTGGGATGGCTTTGCCGCAGCGGTGGCGGCGGATGCGTGTATCGAAGCGCAGGGCAGTGAGCAGATTGTGAAGGTGAGCTTGCCGGATCGCCCACGTTTCTACGGCTGAATCACTGAAGAAATGCTGTGAAAAATGTGGGAGGGGGCTTGCCCCCTCCCACATTTGAATCGGGTTTTCACTTCAAGCAAGGAGTGTAGGTATGCGAATCGGACTAGTCGGCTACGGCCATGGAGGGCGCTTCTTTCATGCGCCGCTGATTGCCACATTGGCCGGTGCCACATTTGTCGGCGTGGTCACCAGGTCTGCGGAACGCCGCCAGCAACTGGCAACCGACCACCCAGGCCTCAAGGCCTTCGACTCCATCGGCCAGATCGTCGAAGCCGGCGTCGACGCCCTGGTCATCTCCACCACCCTCAAGGGCCGCCCCGCGCTGGTACTCGAGGCCATCGAACACGGCGTAACCGTGGTCAGCGACAAACCCTTCGCCGCCAGCGCCGAACAGGCCCAGGCATTGATCACAGCCGCCGAACGCCAGGGCTCGCTGCTCAGCGTCTACCAGAACCGGCGCTGGGACTCGGACTACCTGACCCTGCGCAAACTCATCAATGCCGGCGCCCTGGGCACAATCACCCGCTTTGAATCCCGCGTGGAACGCTACAGCCCGCAAGCCGTGGGCAACGCCAGCGGTGGCGGCTGGCTGCGCGACTTGGGCAGCCACCTGGTCGATCAGGCCCTGCAACTGTTCGGCCCGGTGGATCGGGTGTTCGCCCAGTTGCACTACACCGCCGAACACCCCACGGTGGACCACGGTTTTTTTGTCTCCCTGACCCATGCCAACGGCGTCATCTCGCACTTGTGGGGCAATGCCTTGCAGAACTGCCAGGCCCCGCGTTTCAGAGTCAGTGGCACCGCCGGTTGCTACACCGTCGACGGCCTGGACGGTCAGGAAGAAGCGTTGATGGCCGGCAAGTCACCGAAAACCGAAGGCGAGCATTGGGGGGCAGAGGAACACCGACGCTGGGGCTGGTTCGAGCAAGGCGCGGAACGCGAGCGAGTGCCGTCGGAGAAAGGCTGCTGGACGCAGTTCTATCGCCAGTTGCAAATAGCCGTGCAAGGGCAGGGACCGCTGCCGGTGGATGCGCATGAGGCGCTGGAAACCACTCGCCTGTTGGACGCCGCGCGCCTGAGCGCGGAGCGCCGACAAGTGATCGAGACAGCTCTGCTGTAGGAGATTTCGATAAAAATAGAACAAAATTCTAAATAGTGTTGATATGGAAATTATTTTCCAATAAAGTCTTTTCCAGGTTGCAGAAAGTACGTCCGGACTCGATCCTGGCGACTCAACAAAAACAAGATCAAAAACAACCAGGTACCGTCAGATGAAAATCTTCAACGCTGTACTGCGAGTTTTACGCCCTGCCCACACGCCACGCGGACTGCCCCGCGCTCGGCCGTTCTACTTCTCCTTCCTTAATGTGCTGTGCGTCGAAAACCAGGGCGCGCTGGTGTGCTGCATTCCCGGCGCGCCGGTCGTCCGGCTGCCTGCCGAGCTCTGATAAACGCAACGTCCAGAAAACCAACAAGAAAGTGGAGACAGACCGTTCATGAAGACCCCGATCCGTTTTACCGCGCTGGCCTTGTCCATGCTGCTCGCCAGCGGTGTTGCCGCGGCTGCCGATCTCAAGATAGGCGTGAGCATGTCCGCCTTCGATGACACCTTCCTCACCTACCTGCGCGAAGACATGGACAAGCAAGCCAAGTCCTACCCCAAGGGTGACGGCGTGCAGTTGCAGTTCGAAGATGCCCGTGCCGACGTGGTCAAGCAGTTGAGCCAGGTCGAGAACTTTATCAGCCAGAAAGTCGACGCGATCATCGTCAACCCGGTGGACACCGCGTCGACAGCCAACATCATCAAGGCCGCCACGGCGGCGAAAATCCCCCTGGTGTTCGTCAACCGCCGTCCTGACAGCCCGACCCTGGCGCCGGGCGTAGCGGCGGTGACCTCCGACGACGTCGAGGCCGGCAAGCTGCAGATGCAGTACATCGCCGAAAAGCTCGGCGGCAAGGGCAATATCGTGATCCTGCTGGGCGATCTGGCGAACAACTCCACCACTAACCGCACCAAGGGGGTCAAGGAAGTCCTGACCCAATACCCGGGCATCAAGATCGAACAGGAACAGACCGGGATCTGGTTGCGTGACAAGGGCATGACCCTGGTCAACGACTGGCTGACCCAGGGCCGTGAATTCAACGCGGTGTTGGCCAACAACGATGAAATGGCCATTGGCGCGTCCATGGCGCTGAAATCGGCGGGCAAGAAGGGCGTGTTGATCGCTGGTGTCGATGGCACGCCGGACGGCTTGAACGCGATCACCAAGGGGGACATGACCGTGTCGGCCTTCCAGGATGCCAAGGGCCAGGCGGACAAGTCGGTGGAGACCGCGCGCAAGATGGCCCGGAACGAGCCTATCGAGCAGAACGTGGTGATCCCGTTCCAGCTGATCACCCCGGACAACGTCAAAGACTTCAAGTAGTCCCTACATAACAACAATAAGCCGGCAGGGCGGTCGTGCCCGCCTTGCCGATGGAGTACCTCCCTATGCTCGCTCAAGCCGCTGTCTCGCAGCCTCCCGGTATCCAGCCGCTGCCGCTGGACGAACCCTACCTGCTGGAAATCGTCAACATCAGCAAAGGCTTTCCCGGCGTCGTGGCCCTGGCCGACGTGCAGTTGCGCGTTCGCCCTGGCACGGTGCTGGCGCTGATGGGCGAGAACGGTGCGGGCAAGTCGACGCTGATGAAAATCATCGCTGGCATCTACCAGCCCGATGCCGGCGAGATTCGCCTGCGCGGCAAGCCGATTGTGTTTGAAACCCCCCTGGCGGCCCAGAAGGCCGGGATCGCGATGATCCACCAGGAACTCAACCTGATGCCGCACATGAGCATCGCCGAGAACATCTGGATCGGCCGCGAGCAGCTCAACAGCCTGCACATGGTCAACCACCGCGAAATGCATCGCTGCACCGCCGAGTTGCTGGCGCGCCTGCGCATCAACCTGGACCCCGAGGAACACGTGGGCAACCTGAGCATCGCCGAACGGCAGATGGTCGAGATTGCCAAGGCGGTGTCCTATGACTCCGACATCCTGATCATGGATGAGCCGACCTCGGCCATTACCGAGAAGGAAGTGGCCCATCTGTTTTCGATCATTGCCGACCTCAAGGCCCAGGGCAAAGGCATCGTCTACATCACGCACAAAATGAACGAAGTGTTCGCCATCGCCGATGAAGTGGCGGTGTTCCGCGACGGCCAGTACATCGGACTGCAGCGCGCCGACAGCATGAACAGCGACAGCCTGATCTCGATGATGGTCGGCCGTGAGCTGAGCCAATTGTTCCCGGTGCGCGAGACGCCCATCGGCGATCTGCTGCTGTCGGTACGCGACCTTAGCCTGGACGGCGTGTTCAAGGACGTGTCCTTCGATCTGCATGCCGGCGAAATCCTCGGCATCGCCGGGTTGATGGGCTCGGGCCGTACCAACGTGGCCGAAACCATTTTCGGCATCACCCCCAGCAGCGGCGGCCAGATCACCCTGGATGGCAAGGCGGTGCGCATTACCGACCCGCACATGGCCATCGAGAAAGGTTTTGCCCTGTTGACCGAGGACCGCAAGCTCAGTGGCCTGTTCCCGTGCCTGTCGGTGCTGGAAAACATGGAAATGGCGGTGCTGCCGCACTACACCGGCAACGGCTTTATCCAGCAGAAAGCCCTGCGGGCGCTGTGCGAAGACATGTGCAAGAAGCTGCGGGTGAAAACCCCGTCCCTTGAGCAGTGCATCGACACCTTGTCCGGTGGCAACCAGCAGAAGGCCTTGCTCGCGCGCTGGCTGATGACCAACCCGCGCCTGCTGATCCTCGATGAACCGACCCGGGGCATCGACGTGGGCGCCAAGGCCGAGATCTACCGGCTGATCTCGTTCCTCGCCAGCGAAGGCATGGCGGTGATCATGATTTCTTCCGAGTTGCCCGAAGTGCTGGGCATGAGCGACCGGGTCATGGTGATGCACGAGGGCGAATTGATGGGCACCCTGGACCGCAGCGATGCGACCCAGGAAAAAGTCATGCAGTTGGCCTCCGGGATGACCGCAGTCCACTGACGTACAGAATAAAAAGGTGATGGGCTATGAACGCAATAACGGATAACAAACCTGCGACGGTGCCAACCAAAAGTCGTCGACGCATGCCCACCGAGCTGAGCATCTTCCTGGTGCTGATCGGCATTGGCCTGGTGTTTGAATTGTTCGGCTGGATCGTGCGCGACCAGAGCTTCCTGATGAACTCCCAGCGCCTGGTGCTGATGATCCTGCAAGTGTCGATCATCGGCCTGCTGGCAATTGGCGTGACACAGGTGATCATCACGACGGGGATCGATCTGTCTTCGGGCTCGGTGCTGGCACTTTCGGCGATGATTGCTGCCAGTTTGGCGCAGACGTCCGATTTTTCCCGGGCGGTGTTCCCCAGCCTGACCGACTTGCCGGTATGGATTCCAGTGGCCATGGGGCTGGGCGTAGGACTGTTGGCGGGGGCGATCAACGGCAGCATCATTGCTGTCACCGGCATTCCGCCGTTCATTGCCACCCTGGGCATGATGGTCTCGGCCCGTGGCCTGGCGCGTTACTACACCGAAGGCCAGCCGGTGAGCATGCTCTCGGACTCGTACACGGCCATTGGCCACGGCGCGATGCCGGTGATCATCTTCCTGGTGGTGGCGGTGATCTTCCACATCGCCCTGCGCTACACCAAGTACGGCAAGTACACCTACGCCATCGGCGGCAACATGCAGGCGGCGCGCACCTCTGGGATCAACGTCAAGCGCCACCTGATCATCGTGTACAGCATCGCCGGTCTGCTGGCAGGTCTGGCCGGGGTGGTGGCTTCGGCACGCGCTGCGACCGGGCAGGCGGGCATGGGCATGTCCTATGAACTGGATGCGATTGCCGCAGCGGTCATTGGCGGTACCAGCCTGGCGGGCGGGGTAGGGCGCATTACCGGCACGGTGATCGGCGCGCTGATCCTCGGGGTGATGGCCAGCGGGTTTACCTTTGTCGGGGTGGATGCGTATATCCAGGACATCATCAAGGGGCTGATCATTGTGGTGGCTGTGGTCATCGACCAATACCGCAACAAGCGCAAGCTCAAGCGCTGAGGCGCAGCGGCAAGCCTCAAGCTGCAAGCATGCTGATGTTTGCAGCTTGTCGCTTGCCGCTTGCGGCTTATAGCTGCTTCACGAACTTTCCTGCTATAAACGCACTCCGATAACCATTCGCCAAGCCCTTCCTGGTGTCTTTTGGGGTTATCCGGGAAAAAATGCCTGTCATTTCAGTTGCTGCGCCCTCAAGTCGGCCTTAGACTGCCGCCCCTCGTAAATTGAGTGCCGGGTGGCGCTTGAAATGGACGGCGCCTTTCCGAGACCTGCAGAGGCCTTCCGGAACGCTCCCTTATTCGCCTTAATGCACGTATTTTTTATAGAGAAATCAATGACAAAGGAAAAGTTGCTGGCCATGCCGGCGGATGACTACATGAATGCCGAACAGCACGCTTTTTTCGAGAAGTTGCTGCAAGACATGAAAGTGGAACACCACGAGCGCATTGAACAGAACCGTATCGCCATTGAAAGCCTGGACACCCCGGCCGACCCGGCCGACGCCGCTTCCGTTGAAGAAGAGCGTACCTGGCTGGTCAACGCCATCGACCGCGACCAGCGCATGCTGCCGCAGCTTGAGCGCGCGTTGGAGCGCATCAAGGAAGATTCCTTTGGCTGGTGTGACGACAGCGGCGAGCCTATCGGCCTCAAGCGCCTGCTGATCAGCCCCACCACCAAGTACTGCATCGAAGCGCAAGAGCGCCACGAGCAGATCGACAAGCACCAGCGCCAAGCCTGATGCGTTGAAGCTGGGGGGCCGCCACGCGGTTCCCCAGGGCAAGATCCGTTACACCCTGTCTATTGATCTGCTGCAAGCTACCCCACTAAAGGCCCATGGATAATGGCCCGATAGTGGCGTTTAATGCAGTGACAATAATGACAAGCAGTGGGGTAACGAAGATGGCTGGAGACGGACCTCTGATGGGTGCAGCCGTGTCACCGCAACCGGTGGCGCGCGGGCTGCCCGGCTGGCTCACGCCGTTGTTGCAGAGCACCGCTCTGGTGCTGGTACTGCTGGGCCTAGCGTTCGCCAGCTTGCCGCTCTACCTTTGCCTGCCACTGGTCCTATTGGTGATCTGGCTGCCTCGCCTGAAAAATCGCACACCAGTGATTGCAGCTTTCGACGCCGCCGATGCCATTGGCGAGTTGACTCGTGATCTGTCGTATACCACCAGCCACAACGCACTTTCCGCCGCCGGCGTGGCCTATTCGGTCAAGCAACTGGCGGCGCGCCTGCAGTCGCAGTTGAGCGCGGCCAGGCAGATCGTCAGCAGTGCCGAGGTGATGATCGGCACCGAAAAAGTCACCTCCCAGCTCAGCCGTGAGGCGTTGGGGGCTGCGAGCCAGGCCCATCAGCGCAGCACCGAAGGCCGTGAAGTGCTGGCCCAGTCGATCAACCGCATGCACCAGCTCAGCCAGCGGGCCAATGCCAGCCGTGAGTTGATTGAGGCCTTGAGCCAGCGCAGCGAGGAAATCCAGCGGGTGACCCTGGTGATCCAGTCCATCGCCAGCCAGACCAACCTGCTGGCACTGAACGCGGCGATTGAAGCGGCGCGGGCCGGTGAGCATGGTCGCGGGTTTGCCGTGGTGGCGGATGAAGTGCGTGGGTTGGCCGGGCGTACTGCCACGGCCACCGATGAAGTCGGTGTGATGGTGGCCGACATCCAGCAACGCACTACTCAGGTGGTAGAGCAGATTCGCCAGCTCTCGGCGGACCTGCACACCGGTGTCGAGCAGGTAGAGCACGCTGGCGAGCAACTGCAAAATATCGCCAGCCTGGCGGCGGATGTGGAAGGCCAGGTCAATGAAATCGCCCAGGGTACCGACACCAACCGCACCCAGCTCGACAGCCTGTTCCATGCCGTTGAGCAGATGCGCAGCGACCTGGCCGTCAGCGATCAGCAAACCCGCCAGCTGGCGGATGCTGCCGTACAAATGGAAGGCCAGGCCGAAACCATCAGCGAGCGCCTGGCGGAAGTCGGGCTGGATGACTATCACCAGCGCATCTATGACCTGGCCCGCGAAGGTGCCAGTCGGATTGCCGCGCAATTCGAAGCCGATGTGCAACAGAACCGCATCAGCCTGGACGACCTGTTCGACCGCAGCTATACGCCGATCGCCAATACCAGCCCAATCAAGTACCACACCCGCTTCGACGGCTACACCGACCAGGTATTGCCAGCGATCCAGGAGGCGCTGTTGCCGCGTCATGAAGGGTTAGTGTTCGCCATTGCCTGCACGCCCCAGGGCTATGTGCCGACCCACAACAAGGCTTTTTCCCAGGCGCTGACCGGCGATGCGCAGGTGGACGCCGTGCAGAACCGCACCAAACGCAAGTTTGAAGACCGTACCGGAATCCGCTGCGGCAGCCATCAGCAGGCGGTGTTGTTGCAAACCTATACCCGCGACACGGGTGAGCTGATGCACGATCTGTCGGTGCCGATCATGGTCAAGGGCCGGCACTGGGGCGGTTTGCGCCTGGGTTACAAGCCCGAGGCCGCGAAAGGCTGACGTTAGGATTATTGCCGTTTATGCAAGGGAGCTATTCCGGGAATAGCTTTTTCAAGCGGACGTAAAACCGTAGCATGGGCAACATTGTTAGCCAGCTAACTAATGCTGCGGAGAAGCGCCATGCAAAACAAAGTCGATGTCGCCGTGATGATTGGCAGTGGTGTACCGCATGCCTTGCGGGCATTGGGTCAAAAGGCCTGTTGGGTGGTATTGCTCAACGGTGAGCAGCGCGGCACGGCGTTCGCCAGTCGCGATGAGGCAGAGGAGTGCAGGGCTGCCTGGCAGGCTCTGATGCGCCTGGAGCAGTCAGACAGCCTGCATTGAGGGCTGTTTATTGCGATTGATGCAGGCGCTGGTTCAGCTCATCCACCGCGATAGCCCATTCGGCGTCGTCACGCAGTTCTTCCTTGAGAAAGCTGGCTTGTTGTGCAGACCAGAATGGCGCATCGATCAGTTTCACGTCTTCAGGCAACGGATGGGCGACGATAAATGCATCGATGGCGTCCGGGGTTGAATCCAGGCCCAATTGTTCAAACAGGGTTTCAAGGGTGGGGATTGGCGCGTCCATTTCGTTCTCCATGCAGGGGGGCGTTATGCATGGGAGGGTTGTAGCGCGGCGGAGTTCTATCGAATGTTCAGGAATTAAGGGCCCCGGCATCCACAGCAGTCTTTAACGCCCTGGCGGCCTCTTTTGCAGCGGCGGCGGCTGCGTCGACGGTTTTGAACCAGCGGTCTTTTTCCACTTGGTGCGTGGTGACAGTGGTCAGCGGTGGCTTGGCCCGCATCACGATCACTGCTTGAAACTCACCGTCTACTTCCCTTGCGTCGCCATGGATGAAAAATTCGCCGATATCAAATTCCGTCACGTAGAGCCTTCCCTTGGAGATAACTGCACTGGAGAAACCTGGCCCGTGGGGCGCAAACTTCAGTGGACGGGCCAGTATGGCAGTTGTTGCGGGTCGGCGGCGCGGTAAAGTTACCGGGCGGACGAAACGATAGCTCCATGTTGGGCGTGCAACACGGCTTCGAGTTTTTTGGCCAGTTCGCAGGCCTTGACATGGTCGCTGCGGAAGCCTTTGATGCGGCCACTTAGCACTTCGCGCACGTGGAAGAAGTTCCGGCCGGCAGGTACAACTTGGTAAAGAACCGAATCCGGGTACCCCTCGAAGCTGTTCAAGCGGTAGTATTGGGCCTCGTCCTGACAGGATGAACGGGTTTGCGAAGACATAGCGCTGTAGGGTGATCGTTGCATGGCCTGCTCCTTTTCGATCTTGCGGGATGACTGGATTGCAGCGTTTTGAGTGGTCTTGATCCATGCTGCTGTTTTAGTATTGTCGTCAGCAGTCAGCGTCCGGTTCCATGACAACGTGTTTATTTGTGTATGCATGTCGGAAAACTGCATTTTTAATTGGGTTATTCTCTGAAGTTGGTCGACCCGTATTCTCGGGCCGTTGAACCTGTGATCTCCTGTGGCGCCTGATGACCTTGCACAAGGCCCATCGCGCATGTCTGTACTAGTCTTTCGGCTCGACAGCAGGATTTTCTTCAGTTTTTCAAAGAATGAGTTGTGTGATCGTGCCGTGATGGCCGTTTTTTGTGCTGCCCGCTCTGGCGGACAGCGCTCTTTTCCATGTGGGGGCGTTTCCTTGGCAGTCAGTAATCTGGATATGCACGCGTTGTTCGTGCTGGGTGATTTGCGCGCAAAGTTGGTCAAACAGTTCCAGTCCCGTTTTGTCTACATCACCGAGCAGACGCCGGAGGGCATTTACATCGCCGAAATCGATACCGAGGCGGCGATGGTGGTGGATGACAAACCACGCCTTGAGCTCAAGGTCGGCGACCATTTTCGTGCAGCGGTATTGCCCAGTCGTGAGGGCGGCAAGTTCGAATTGAAGTTCCGCGACATCAAGTTGACGGTGTATGGCCTGGGCGACTACGCCTTTGTGTCGTCGGCCGAAGGCCAGGGCATCGTGTTCAAGGAAGGCCACAGCGTGATGCTGGTGTTCGCCGCCAACGAGCAATTGCAGGAAGGCCTGACCAAAACCCTGAAGGCTGTGACCGGCAAGGCCGCCAAATGGCGCAAAGGCGAACTGGTCACCTTCAAGGCCAGTGAATAATCAGCAAAAAAACGCGAACACCCGTTATCTCCCGGAACCTCTACTACAGTTGAGTTGACTTAACTATTCAGAGGCTTCGCGCATACGCAGCAAAGCCGTCCGCCATTGGCTGCGATATCGCGAGGTGCGAAGGCATGAAAGGATTGAAAACGCTGTTGGCTGCGTCCCTGACGACCCTGGGGCTGTCAGTGGCCACGTTGCCGGTAAGCGCCGCCGAGGCGCCGGTACATTTTGCCGACCTGAACTGGGAAAGCGGCAGCCTGATCACCGAAGTGCTGCGGGTGATTGTCGAGAAGGGCTACGACCTGCCCACCGATACCTTGCCCGGCACCACCATCACACTGGAAACCGCCCTGGCAAAGAACGACATCCAGGTGATCGCCGAAGAGTGGGCCGGCCGCAGCCCGGTGTGGGTCAAGGCCGAGGCCGAAGGCAAAGTGGTGGGCCTGGGTGACACGGTCAAGGGTGCGACCGAAGGCTGGTGGGTGCCGGAATACGTAGTCAAGGGCGACCCCGCCAAAGGTATCAAGCCCCTGGCGCCGGACCTCAAGAGCGTGAAGGACCTGGCACGCTACAAGGATGTGTTCAAGGACCCCGAATCCCCCGGCAAGGGGCGCTTTCTCAACAGCCCCATCGGCTGGACCTCGGAAGTGGTCAACAAACAGAAGCTCAAGGCCTACGACCTGGACGACAGCTACGTGAACTTCCGCAGTGGCTCGGGCGCGGCACTGGACGCGGAGATCGCTTCATCGATCCGGCGCGGCAAGCCGGTGCTGTTCTATTACTGGTCGCCGACGCCGCTGATGGGGCGTTACAAGTTGATCCAGCTGGAAGAGCCGCCGTTTGATGCCGAGGCGTGGAAAACCCTGACGGATGCGGATAACCCTGATCCGAAGCCGACCCGGTCGTTGGCGTCGAAGTTGAGTATCGGGGTCTCGACGCCGTTCCAGAAAGAGCATCCGCAGATTGCGCAGTTTTTCGAGAAGGTCGAGTTTCCGATTGAGCCGTTGAACAAGGCATTAGCGAGCATGAGTGAGAACCACACGGCGCCACGTGAGGTGGCCCAGGCGTTTCTCAAGGAGCATCCCGAGGTGTGGAAGGCCTGGTTGACTGAGGATGTGGCGCAGAAGGTTGAGGTGAGCCTGAAATAACCACGGATCTTTAAGTTCAATGTGAAGCAAGTGTGGGAGGGGGTTGTTACCGATTGCAGCGAGTCAGTCACCGCATGGTTGACTGCTCCAACACTATCGGGAGCAAGCTCCCTCCCACATTTAGTTGCATTCCAGGATCAGAACCGGGTCTGCACCGCCAACTCAAAGGTTCGTGGTGAGCCCAAGTAATACGCCGGCGACACATGGGCAAACTCGGCATACACCTCATTCGTCAAGTTGCGCACCCGGCCCGTCACCGAGGTGTGCGAATCCACCTTATAGCGCAGGAACGTTCCGAACAGGGTGTAGGCCGGCACTGTCTGGGTGTTGGCGTTGTCTGCATACACCTGGGCTACATATCGCGCGTCCACACCCCCTTGCCAGTCCTCGGCAAAATCATAGGTCAGCCACAGATTCCCCACGCGCTTGGGCACGTTGGTTGGCGTGTTGCCCTTGCGCGACACCACGGCGCCACTGGCGATTTTCTCGTTGAAGTCATCGTACTCGGCATCCACCCAGGCGAAGTTGCCTTCCGCCAGCAGTCTTGGCGTGATGCGCAGCGAGCTGGCCAGTTCGATCCCCTTGGATGACTGCGCACCGACCGGAATGCTGTTGGTGGGGTCCTGCGGGTCGGTGACGGCAAAGTCCTTGCGCTCGATCTTGTATGCGGCAACGGTGGCCGAGCCGCGCCCGTCCAGGTAGTCGAATTTGCTGCCCACTTCCCACTGCTTGCCCGTCGAGACATCAAACACTTGCGTGGTGGTGTTCGGTTGCTCGGCGGCGGTGCTGTATTGCACATACACATTAGCCGTTGGGATGAACTGATAGGTCAGGCCCACACGGCCGGTCACCGGTTCCCAGTTGCGTTTGAAGTGGCGGGGGTTGGTGGCGGTTATCGCACGGTGGTTGGTCACATCCAGGTCGATAGCGTCATAACGCAGGCCAGTCAGCAGCGACAATGTGTCGGTAAGGCCCAGGCGATTTTCCACGAACAGTGCCTTGGTGGTGACTTCGTTGGTCTTGTCCTTGCCGAAGCGTTCCCGGGTCCGCGGGAGGTCAAAGAAGTGTCCGGGGTCGAAGTTGTTCGGGTCTACCGTGCTGTTGCCTGGCACATTCCACGGAGTGTTGGTGGTGCTGTTGACTTTGTACTCGAAGCCGCCGGACCAGGTAGTCGACAGGCCGAAGAGGCTATCGTCGTGGCGCAGTTCGAACTGGTTGCCGTTTTGTTCGCCCTGATGACGTACCTGATAGGCCGTCGAGCGGTTTACCGCCGTGTTGTTCGCGTTGTACTGATAGGTTTCCAGGTTGCGGTAATCGCGTTGGCTGTCCAAATGGTAAAGGGTGTTTTTCAGCGTGGTGCTGTCGTTGAGCCGGTAGTCGATGATCGAGCGCGCCCAGATCGTGCGTTGTTCGTAGCGCCCGTCGGCGACGTTGTAGTTGTTGAAGCGGTTGTGTCTGTCGATCTTCAACTCGCCTGCCTTGGGGTTGAGCACCGGTGTGCCCCAGTAGGGGCTGTCTTCATGCTCATCCTGGTATTCCAGCGCCAGGGTGTGGGACAGGTTGGGCGTGAGGTCGCTGAGCAGGGAAAACGCCAGGCTCCAGGCGTCGCGCTGGTCACGGTCGATGTAGCTGTGGTTGGTGTTGCGGCTCACATCCAGGCGTGCGTAATGCTGTACCTCGGCGCCAGGTTCGGTCAGGGCATGATTGACGCCGAAGGCCATGCCGGCGGTGTCGTAGCTGCCATAGGTGAGCTGGCCTGCGGCGGCCTGTTCCTCACGGGTGGCCAGCTTGGTCACGTAGTTGAGCGAGCCGCCTACCGAGCCTGCGCCGTTGATCAGCGAGGAGGGGCCGCCCACCAGCTCCACCCGGTCATAGATCCACGCATCCACGGGGCGGGCCAGGCCGGTGGCGACATTGATGCCGTTGAACATCTGGGTGATCTGGCTGCTGGTAAAGCCGCGATAGGAAACAAACCCGCCAAACCCCGGCGGGGCGCTGGCGTTGACGCCGGGCAAGGTGTTGGCGGCATCGCGGAAGGTCTTGGCGCCATGGCGCTCGATGTCATTGCGATTGGCGATGGCCACCGACGCCGGGGTTTCCCGCACGCTCATGCCCAACCGCGACGCCACGCCGCTGGATTGATCCAGGGCCAGGCCGGGTTCGGCGGTTTGCTCGCCATCGATGGTGGTCGGGGCCAACTCAAGGGACCAGGCGCAGACAGGCAGGCAGCCGAACAGGCCTGCCAACAGGGGTAGATGTTTCATGGTTGAATCCTGAAAAACTTGGCTTGAAAACAATGCACAGCCGCCCGTACTTCCTTGCGGAAACGGTACTCAGTGCAGATCGGAAAGCGAAGGCATCAGGCGAAGGCAGGCGGCGCGCGCGGATTGGCCGCAGGCCAGGTGAAGCGGGCAGGGATATCGGCAGCCAGGACGATGGCCGGCGGTGGAGCATGGGGCTGTGGCAACACCGCCACGTTCAGGCTGGAACTCAGCGCCGGGCCCATGCCGCCGGTGGAACACAGCGGGCAGCCAAACGCCTTGGACAGCGTCGGCAAATTCTCTTCAGTGGAATTGGACGGCTTGGGCGCCTGGGTACGTGGGTCCACCGTACAAAACTGACCGCCGATGCCATTGAGCTGCATCCCGACCATCTGCCCATGCCCGATACTGCAGGCGAACACATTGAACAGGACGCAGCAGTAGAGCATCCAGGCAATGAGCGAGCGGTCGGCACGGGCAAGTTTCATGGGGCGGCACTTTACCATCAGCCGCCGACGAAATGCCTGCAAAAAATCTCAGGGCGACTATCCTGTTTCGCACCTTTTCAGGGAGAGCCAGCCATGAGCTTCGTTGTCGCACGATGGATTGTCGGCGTTTTTACCTGCATCAGCATGGTCCACCTGTACTGGGCCGCCGGCGGCAAACTCGGCTTCCAGGCCGCCATTCCCCAACTGCCCGGCGAATTTGCCAACGGACCCAGACCTGCATTCAAGCCCTCGGCACTGGGCACGTTCCTGGTCGCGATGGGGTTGGTGGCCATTGCACTGCTGGTGTGCCTGCGCGCCGGGTTGTACTTCTCGGCGGTATCCCATGGGGCGTTGCAGTGGGGCATCAGCGCGATTGCCGTACTGATGTTTGCCCGTGCAATTGGAGATTCGGAGTTGGTGGGGTTCTTCAAGAAGGTCGGTGGGTCGAGGTTTGCGAGGTGGGATACGTATTTTTATTCGCCGTTGTGTCTGGTGTTGGGGGTGGGGTTGTTGGTGGTGGCGTGGGGGTGAGGGATTAATGGATGGGTTCTAATCAGCTAGAATAAAAAAAAGAGGCCTGTTCGGCTTTTGACCGCAAAGATGTTTAGGTCGATTACTTTTCTTATGGTTGATGAGTTTGCAGGCATCTCGATGTAAATATTGCCCATTCTTGGCTCTGAGGTAGAAGGTATTAAATGTTTGTTGGATACAACAGGACTCTGGTTGCTCTCACGTCAACATAGCCTGATTTTTGAGTGACGGGGCCGTCTAGCTCAATCAGGAGTACTGAGCCGCCAAGCTTTAGTGCTGCACAATCTTTGTCCGAGGCGTGAATCAGCTCAGCTGTTATTTGAGTGACGCCGTTTGTATGGGATATTTTCGGAACTTTACTGGAGGAGGGGGTAATGTTTTTCCCCCAAGAGAAAATTTCATCCAGGTCGAACTCGACATCCACCTCATCGCCTAAATTTGGCGCGATGCCCACCCATAAAGCTGTGCCGCTACCCGCAGGTGAGTGGAAACTCACAAGCAAAGTTTCCGCGTCAGGCATCGCCTCGATAATTTTTATCTTCATTTCACTTCTTCGGTAGTGGGACTCTAACAACGGTGTTGTCTACATTTATGGTGCTGGTTTTAAGCTCAAGTGTCCATGTCTCCTCATGGTAGTGATGCTTGCTTGGTTTGCTGCTCATTTCGTGAGAGCCATAACGAATACTTCTTTTTGCATCACCGGAAACAATCCTGTCGCGATCGGGTTTTCCAGTGCGTGGATTGATGTTCGTGTGAGGACCTGGCCCTAGAAACTCATCCCACTTCCGGACGGTTTCTTCCGGTTTAATTGGTTTATTTGCATAGGTTTCTTTGTGGTATCCCATTTTAGGTGGGGTATTTGAGGTCGAGGGGCTGAATGGTTCGCCCTCATTGGTATTTGCTTTAGTTTCTGGTTCTTTAACTTCGGTGGTTGGTTTGCACTTATCTCCACCTGGACAGGCACTCAGTCCTAAAGGATCCACCCATCCCGTAGGATTGGGCACGTACTGGTAGGCATTGATCCCACCCGCCAGCTTCACCGGATCCGGCGTCAGGTACCGACCAACATCCGGATTGTAGTAGCGATGGCGGTTGTAGTGCAGTCCGCTTTCCTGATCGAAATACTGACCCTGGAAACGCAGCGGGTTGTCGACTTTTCCGATGTCGAGGCGGGTGATTTCCCCGTAGGC
>NZ_FOKD01000007.1:0-429743 GCF_900112095.1 Pseudomonas sp. NFPP24 | reverse complement strand
AGCCATTTGCGTTTGACGCACGGTTTCGTCGGTATTGCCTTTGCCTTTGGATGACACCCAAAAAGCATTGTTATTGGACTTCTCGTGGCTTTCCTGATGAAGGTCCTTAACACCTTCAAACGTCACACTACCGCCACTGGCAATGGTCAGGTCATTGCCACTTTGCAACTTGGCAGCCTGGTACTTCTGATCACCCTGGCTCTGAATCGTAAGATCGCCACCGGTTTTAATTTCACTACCGATGTTGGTGACTTTAGTCACCTCATCACGCTGGGTTTTCTTGGTGCCCCAACTCCCCTTCTTCTTCATGTCATACAGCGAATAATCGCTGTCTTCTGCCGACAGCAGCGCCAATTTACCGCCAGCAACCAGGTATGCCTCGTCCCCCGCAGTGATCCGGCTGGCAATCATCGCCAGATCCTTACCCGCACCCAGCGATACATCCCCACCCGCACTCAGCGCGGTCGAAACCTGACTGACATGATCTTCCTGACGTTTCTCCTTTTTGCTTTTGCGGGAGGAATGTTCCTCATCTGCAGCCGAAGCCAGAATCAAATCACCGCCAGCACGCATGTTGATGTCGCGCTTGGCATCGATCTGACTGGCGATCGCTGCGATGTCTCGTCCCGCCTTGACATTCACATCGCGCCCGGCATCCACATCGGAGCCGTGTTGTGTGGCGCTGCTGGATTGCAGGCGCTTGCCCATATCCATCGCATTGCGTTCTTCGGCGGCGACTAAGCTGGCATCGCGCCCAGCGACAATGGTCGTGTCGCGACCGCTTTGCAGAGCACCACCGACACTGGCAAAGTCTCGCCCGGCGCCGATGTCCAGATCATTCGCCGCCTCAACCCGCGCAGCGCTGTCCACATAATCGCGATGCTGCGAATACCCCGCCCCTTTGTCATCCCAACCGGTCACGCTGCGCTCGTTGATCACATCGCCATTGATGGCGGTCAGCGTCACATCGCGCCCTTTGATGATGCCGCCGGCTTTGTTGACGATGTTGTTGCCCGCCAGCAGGTCCAGGCGGTTGCCTGCTTCGATCAGCCCGCTGTTGGTCACATCATTGGCGGCTTTGGCCGACAGGTTGTTGGTGGCGCGCAGGGTGCCGGCGTTGACCAGGTTTTCACCGGCAATCAGGTTCAGGTCGTTACCGGCGATCAAGGCTCCGGTGGGGGCAAGACGGTTATTGGCCTGGGCCAGGTACAGTACCGGCACCAGGACTTTTTCACCGTTCACTTCGTGCTCTTCCAGCCACACGATGTCATGCGTCAGCGCCGCGACCTGTTGTGAGGTGAGGCTGACGCCCATCGACAGGTTCAGTTGCTGCTTGCTGCTGATGGCGTTGTCCATCAAGTACTTGAACAGTTTTTCATCGGTGGCCTGGCCATCGATAAAGCGTTGCCCGGTGCGCGCTTGCACGGCCTGCTGAACCAGACGCTGTTCGTACAGGCCATCGCCCAGGCGCTTCCAGCTTGTGTCTGGGTTGTAGCCCAGGCCTTGCAGCAGGTAGTCCGAGCTCATGAATTGCTTGAGGTCGGTGAGTACCGGGTTGGTTTCGATCAGGTATTTGTGCGGCTGCGAGACGGCACGGCTGTCCGGCAGGCCCTGGACGCGGCTGATGGTTTGGCCGGCCAATGCCGTGGGCTGGTTGACGACGGGTGGTTGTATGTGACCGCCAGCGAGTACGTCCTGGACAGCCGGGGTAAGGCCGGGCAGTTGGGTCTCCGACGCAGCGATCGCCGCAACGTCGGTACTGCGCGCATTGGTCGACAAGCCCGGCACACTCAGATCAGGGAGAGCCCCGTCTGACGACGTATGCACAACCCTATCGCCTGGCGTGACGGCAGGCAGGCCGATGCCCGGCCGCGAACCATCGACCGCAGGCTGGGAAACACCCGCGGGATTGCGCGCGTCAATGCCGTCAACGCGGGTGATGTCGGCACCGTTGGTGCGTCCCGGCAGCCGGATTTGCACATCGGCGCTGCCTACACCGCCGGTATCGATGGCACTGGCGACCGCATTAAGCAAACCCGCTTCACGGGCAGCCACGGCGACCTGACGCGTGCTGGTGGCGACTTGCGCCGCTTCGCCGACTTGAATCACGCGGCCATGGGTGGATGGCAGCGCTTGCTGACGCTGGCTCGGATCGAGGCTGGCGCTGCCCAGCGTCCAATTCTGATTAACAGTGCCCGCCTGCCCCGTCGTGCCGCTTTGGCCACTTAAACGGAACAATCCGTTCTGCCCGCTGGGCAAACCGAAGCCCGGCAGGGTCAGGGGGTTGACCTGCTGTTGGGCAAGGTCGGGTGGCAACTGTGCATTGAGCACAACCACCTGGGTTTTATTGGCGCCTACGCCGGTGTCCAGCGAACGCCCACCCACCGCCTGCGCGGTCTTGATCACGTTGATGTTGTTGATGCTTTTACTGGCGGTGAGCGCAGCATTGCCACCGGCCTGAATAATCGCCGGGGCCACGACTTGGGTGCCGCCTTGTACGGCGATGGGCTGGTTGATACCGGGAAACAGCGACGGACTGAACCGCGCCATCAAGTCCGCAAACGCCGCCTCATCCACTGGCGAGCCCTGCGGGTGCGCGCGGTTATAGGCCTGCACCGCGGCGACCATCTGGTTGTACTGGCCCTTGGAGATTTTGGTAATACCGCCGTATTCCTGGCTCTGAGAACCGGAACCACCGGTAGCTGCCTGGTTGAGGATGTTTTCGCCAGTAATCGATAGGTCATTGGCGGCCGACACCACGCTGTAGCGGTTGGTGAAGTTCTGCCCGGTAACCACCATGTTGCGCCCGGCGCTAAGGGTGGCCGAAGGCGAGTCGATCTCAAGCACACTCGACACGGTACGGCTCAAGGTCACCGCAGGGCGTCGGTCACTCCAACCACCGCTGCAATGCTGGGTGCACCGAATGCCCACGCCCACGGACGTCAACTGCTGGTTGAGCTTGAATTTCTCGCGCTCGTTGATCACGTCGTTGGCCGCGATTCGGAGGTCGCCCATGCTCTCGATGCTGGCGGAAACGTTACGCACGCTCTGCGCCTGGGTTCCACCGGCTACACCCGCTACCGTGAGGTTGCCCAGGCTGTAGATGTCCGAATAGTTGTTGGTCAGGCTGCCCAGGTTGAAGGTCGAGTCCTGGCCGCTGAACAGGAATCCGCGTGCGCCGACACCGCTTGCAGCGTGATCGTTGAGCAGGCTTTGGGCCGTCAGCACCAGGTTTTGCGAAGCCCCCAACGTGCCGGTGTTCACAATGCTGCCAGCGTTGATGCGCAAGTCGCCGCTGGAGGTCAAACGCCCACGGTTGAGCAGTTGGCCCCCTGTGGTCAGTTGGGAAGTGCCACTGCCAGCCACGCTGGCGGTTTCATTCACGGTTATCTGCGCAGCGCTCAAGCCCAGGTTGCCCAGGCTGCTATAGCGCCCGTTACCGCCGTAGCTACCGGCCAGCGTCAGATTGGCCGTGCCGTCACTGGCGATCAGGCCGTCGTTGTTCCAGTTGCCGCCGTTGCCCGTCAGGCTGTCGGAGGCGAGTAACTGGCCGCTGGCGGTCTGGTTCAGGGTATTGACGTTGACCGTCAAGCGTCCGGCCTGGATCACGCTGCTGTTGGTCCAGCTGTCTGCGGCCAGGGTCAGGCCGCCACGGGTCACCAGGTTGCCGCCGGCATTGATCAGGTTGGCGGTGGCGATATCAAAAGTGCCGGTGCCGCCGTGCAACAGGCTCCCGCCCTGGTTCAGGAAGCCGCCGGCATTCAGGGTCAGGTCAGCGTTGGAGGTTTCCAGTCGACCATTACGGTTATCGAATGCACCGCCGAGCTGGAAGTTGGTTTTGCCGCTGCGGCCCAGCGCGCGCAGTTGCCCGCCTTGGTTGTCGACGCTGCCGCCCGTCACGCTCAAGGTATTGTCGCTTTCAATCACACCGCTGCGGTTGATCAGTGCGCTACCGGCGTTCAGCTCAACCGCACGACCTGCAATCTGCCCGGCGCTGTTGTCCAGTTGCACACCACTGACTCGCATCAAGCCGGTGGCATACGCCCCGCCATTGGCATTGGCGAAGTAGTTGGCGTTGACCACTGCATCGCCGGTCTGCGCAGCGATGAAGCCGCTCTGGTTGTCGAGGCGGTTGGCATTCAGGTTCAGGCTATGGGCCTGGAGCGTGCCGCCTTGGTTATTGAGGTCGCCGCTGATGTTCAGGCCCAGGCCGGTTTGACCCTGCACCTTGCCTTTGGCGTTGTTCAATCCCACCGCGGTCAACTGCACATCGGCGTCCTGGCTGTAGATCAGACCGTCGCTGTTGTTCTGCACGATACCGCTGCTGGTGATCGCTACGCGGTCTTTACCAGCGAGGGTGCCGCTGCCGCTGTTGTTCAGGCCACCGCTGAACAACGTCAACAGACTTTGGCTGATGATTTTACCCTTGGCGTCGTTGTTGACCTGCATCGCCCGTTGCAGCAACAAGGGGCCGGAACTGGCAATGCTGCCGCCGCTGTTGTTGAGGGTGCCGAGCAGGTTGAGGGTCAGGCGGCCGTTGGTGGCCAACGTGCCGCCGTTGTTGTTCAGGTCGGTGCCGACGACAGTCATCGCTTGTTGGGCGTTGATCGTGCCTTGGTTGATCAGCGTTGCCGCCTGCAGATCCAGCGTGTTGCCGCTTTCGATCAAACCGCCATCGACGTTGGTCAACGCACCGGCCACGGTGAGCGTTTGCCCGTCGCCACTGGACAGCACGCCTTTGCCACTGTTATCCAGACTGGCGGCACTGACGCCCAAACGGCCTTGGCTAACCAGCGCGCCTTCGTTGTTGTTCTGCAGCGCGCCACTCAGGCGCACGTCAATTGCACCGCTGCGGCTGGAGAGCGTGCCGTTGTCACGGTTGTCGAGGTTGTCACCCCTGACGTTCAGACCTTGCCAGCCGGACAGCAGGCCTCTTGCGGTGTTGTTCATCGTGGCCGCGTTGACAGTCAGCACTTGGCTGCTGATCAGCTTGCCGGCGCTGTTGTCCAGGCTGCGCGCCGTCAGAGCGAAGCTTTGCTGGCTGGAGATTTCGCCGCCTTGGTTATTCAGGTCACGCAGGTTTTTCAGGGTCAGCGGGCCGTTAGTCAGCAGCAGGCCGTTGCGGTTGTCCAAGTCGCTGTTGTTGAGGTCCAGGGTCATCCCCTGCTCGCCCACCACGCGGCCGCCCGCCAGTGCCAGAGCGTTGAGGTTCGCGGTCAACGCGCCTTTGGCCGAGACTTCACCGCCATTGCCCGTGTTGAGGCTGGCAGCGTTGAGGTTCAAGGATTGCTTGGCACTGATCAAGCCTTGGTCCTGGTTGCTCAGCAGGCCATCGCTGGTCAGTTGCAAGTCGCTGCGGCTATTGAGCGTGCCGCCACGGTTGTCGACGGAACCTGCGTGAGCGTCGAGGCTGGCGGCGCCGATCAGGCCTTTCAGGTTAGCCAGGGTTTGATTGACGCGCAGGGTCAGGCCCTGGTTACTCAGCAGCTTGCCGTTGCTGTTATCCAGGCTTTGCGCGGCCAAGGTGAAGGCTTGGGCGCTGGAGATTTCACCGCCCTGATTATTGACGCTACTGAGGTGGTTGAGCGTCAGTGGGCCAATAGCGTTGATCAATCCGCCTTGGTTGTTCAGTTGAGCGTTGTTCAGGTCGAGACTCAAACCCGCGTTGCTGAACAGCTTGCCGCCCTGCTGATCCAAACCGGTGACGCTGACGGTTAGCGCCTTGGCGCTGCCGATGCTGCCGCCGTTGTTCAACTGTGCGGTGGTCAGGGCCAGGGTATCGCCGCTGTTGAGGCGGCCGTTTTGGTTGTTCAGCTCTCCGGTGCTAACCGTGACCGGGCCTTTGCCGCTGATGATGCCTTGCTGGTTACCCAGATTGGCGCTTTGCAGGGTCAGGCCGCCGTCGGTAACCAGTTTGCCTTCGCTGTTGTTGAGGCTGTCGGTGACGGAGACGCTCAAGCCCTTGGCGCTGGACAGGCTGCCTTTGCTGTTGTTCAGGCTACGGGCCTTGACGGCCAACGCATCTTCACTGCTAAGCACACCTTGGCTGTTGTCGAAATCACCTGCGAGATCCAGCTTCAGCGATTCCTGGCTGAGCAGCTTGCCGCCGTTGTTATCCAGCGATGTGCCAGTCAGGATCAAGCGTTGGCCGTTGAGTTCGCCGAGGGTGCGGTTGATGAGTTGATCAACGGCAAGGTTCAACGTACCGCCTGCGAACACCACGCCCTTGTCGCTGTTGTTGAGTTGTTGGCCGGTGACGCTGACGTCGGCGTTGCCGGTCAATTCGCCGCTGCGGTTATCGACAGTCGCCACGTCGAGTTTCAGCGCTTTTGTGGCGCCTACCAGACCGTTGCGGTTATCGAGATTTGCGCCGCGCAGGTTGAGGGCGTCGGTGCTGATCAGCTTGCCGTTCTGGTTGTCGAGTTTGCTCGCGTTGATCATCGCAAGCGCCTTGCCCGCGATCTCGCCATTGCGGTTGTCCAGCGCTGCGCTGGTCAGCAACAAGGCACCGTCGGCGATCACGCTGCCACGTTGGTTATCGAACCATTCGCTGGCGCTGAGGGCGACATCGCCACGGCCACTGAGCAGGCCTTCGGTGTTGTCCAGGCGAGTGCTGCGGGCATCAAGGCTGGCGGCGTTGATATGGCCTTTGAGGTTGGCCAGCAGTTGCTCCACACGCAGGGTCAGTGCCTGGTTGCTGATCAGTTTGCCATTGCTGTTATCGAGGTTTTTTGCGACCAAGGTGAAGGCGTTTTGGCTGGAGATTTCGCCGTGCTGGTTGTTGACAGTGGCGAGGTTGTCGAGTGTCAGCAGGGGTGCGTTGATCACCCCTGCGTTGACCAGTTCGCCATTGTGCAGGTCAAGGTTGAGTTGCGTGGTGCTGACCAGTTCGGCGCCGCCCAGCTGCGTCAGGCCGGTAAGGCTGGCATTCATGGCGCCGACGCTGCCGATATGCCCGCTGTTGTTGAGCTGGGTGGCGCTGAGGTCGAGCTTGTCGGCGCTGATCACGCGGCCTTCGACGCCGTTGGTGAACAGTCCGGTGTTGACCGTCGCCAGGCCTTGGCTTTTGAGCAGGCCGTTGGTGTTCTCCAGGCTGGCACTGGTCAGTGTGAGGTTTTGGCCGCTTTCGACGGTGCCACCTTGGTTGATTAGCGCCGCTGCGCTCGCAAGGGTCAGCGGTCCTGCGCTGGATATCTTGCCGCGGGTGTTGTCGATGCGCTGGCCTGCCAGCTCCATGGAGCCTTCGCTGGTGAGCTTGCCGCCGGTGTTGTCCAGGCCTGCCTTCAGTTGAAGTGCCAAAGCACGCTGAGCGCCAACAGTGCCATCGGTGTTATCTAGAGCAGTGCCGGTAAGCCGAGCGTCCTGGGCAAAGATCAAGCCTTTGGCCTGATTGATCACCTCGGCCATGACCAATTCCAGCCCAGTACCGGCCAACAACTTGCCGCCGCTGTTATTCAGACGCGTGCCGCTGAAGTCGATGCTCTGCTGGCTGGAGATTTCCCCGCTGCGGTTGTCGGTACTGCCGACCTTGAGTTTCAGCACTTTTGTCGCGGCGAGCAGGCCGCCATCTCGGTTATCCAAGGTGTCAGCGTTGAGGCTCAGATTGCCCTGGGCGACCCACTGACCGCCCTGCTGATTCAGCACGCCAACCGTGGCGTCCAGATCATCCTGGCTGGCAATGCGTCCCTTGGCGTTTTCGACGGTATCGAGGGTCAGGCGTACCGGGCCAATCGCGCTGGTCAGGCCGTTCTGGTTGTTCAAGGACTGGCCGGCAAGCACCAGCGCCTGCTTGCTGTTTAGCACGCCTTCGCGGTTGTCGACTTGGCCGACATGCAGGTTCAGGCCCTGATTGGCGCGCACCGCTCCGCCACGGTTGTCCAAGCTATTGCTGCGCAGGGTCAGCAGGTTCTGTCCGGACAGGCGACCGGTGCGGTTGTCCACACTCCCAGCCTGGATGTCCATCACGCCTTTGGCGAGCACAGCACCTTTGGCTTGGTTATCAAGCAGGCCATCGACCTTCAGCGTCAGGCTGCCATCGGTCGCCAGGCTGCCGGACTGGCTGTTATCCAGGCTGGCCGCGGTCACGTTCAAACGCTGGCCGGCACCCAAGGTGCCGCCTTGGTTGGACAGCGCGCCGGTGGTGGTCAGGTCGAGGCTGATGTCGCCCATCACATGACCGTCGTTGCGGTTGTTCAGGGTCATCGCGTTGACCACTGTGGCGCCGCTGCTGGAAACTTCGCCGTCGTCGTTAAGCAGGTCGGCCCCCAACGTTAACGCGAGGTCTTTGGAACTGCTGAATACGCCGCTGGTGTTATCCAATCGTTCTGCTTGAGCAGTCAGGCCTGCCGCAGCAATGACGCCCTTGAGGTTGACCAGCGCTTGGTCGACTGTGAGGGTCAGCGCCTGATCGCTGAGCACATGGCCGTCGCTGTTATCCAGACTTTGCGCGGCCAGGACGAAGCTACGCTCGCTGGAAATTTCGCCGTGCTGGTTGGCGACGGAGGCGAGGTTTTTCAACAGCAATTGCCCTGGCGCGTGGATCAGGCCACCGGCGTTGTTGAGAACGCCGAGGTTCATGTCCAGGCTTAAATCGCGGGTGCTGTAGAGCTGGCCACCGTTGCGCTGATCCAGGCCGGTGAGGCTGGCGGTCAGTGCCTTGTTACTGGCGATATGGCCGTCAAAACGGTTATCCACCTGCCCTGCCGTCAGGTCCAGGAGATCGGCACTGGTCAGGCGCCCGCCGCTCTGGTTATTCAACGCGCCGGTCGTGATGCGCACCGCGCCGTCACCGATCATTTTGCCGCCGCTGTTGTCGATGCTGGCGCTGCTCACGGTCAACGCCATTGCGCTAAGCAGTTCGCCGCTGCGGTTGCTCAGAACGCCGTTGGTGCTCAGACTCAAAGCCGCGCCGCTGCTGAGGCGACCGCCGTCGTTGTTCAGTGTGGCGGTTTGCAGGGTTAGGCGCTTGTCACTGCGCACGGTGCCTTGCTGGTTGTTCAGTTGGTCGAGTTCCAGACTCAGTGCGCCGTTCGCCAGAAGGCGACCTTTGTGGCTGTTGTCGAACTGCCTGCCGTTAAATGACAGGTCGGAGAGGCTGGAAACTTCGCCGCCTTGGTTGTTCAGGTTATCAACCTTCATCACCAGCGACTGGCGTGCATTGAGCAAGCCACCCTCGCGGTTATCCAGCTGCGTGCCGCTTACCTGCATCGGCCCGGCTGCCGTTACGCTGCCGCCACGGTTATCGAATTGACCCATCGCCAGGTCCGCCTGCTCACCGCTGACAAAACGGCCGCCACGGTTGATCGCGATACCACGGGTGGTGACGTTAAGTAACCGATCCCCTTGCAACAGCCCCTGGCTGTTATCCAGGCTCATACTGCTCAAGGTGGTGGTAGCACCGACGATTTCACCGTGGCGATTGTCAAGGGCCGTGTCGACGGACAGCGTCAGATCATCGCGGACTTTGAGCTGGCCTTCGGCGTTAACCAGGCTGTTTGCGTGCAGGTCTAACCCCGTGGCGGCGACCAAGCCTTTGGTGTTATCCAACGCGTTGGCAACGCGCACCACAAGCCCTTGCTCGCTGAGCAACTTGCCGCCCCGGTTGTCGAGGCTGCCTGCGGTAAACACCAGGGCCTGGGCACTGGAAATTTCCCCGCCCTGGTTATCAACACTGCTTAAGTTGCTCAGTAGCAGCGCACCCGGCGCATGAATCAAACCGCCTTGGTTGTTCAGATGGCCGTGGTTCAGGTCCAGGGCTACACCCGCCTGGCTGTGGATATTGCCTTTGGCGCTATTGTCCAGGCTTGCCGTGCTCACCTGTAATGGGCCGGTTGCGCTGAACAGACCGGCCTGGTTCAGCAGATACGCACTGATCAACGCGGTAAGGCGACCGTCGCTGGTCAGCTTCCCGCCACTGTTGTCCAAGCGCGTCGCGTTGATGTCCATCGCCTGCCCGGCGAACAGCGTGCCCTGGCGATTGTCGATCAGGCCCACGCTGTTGAGCGAGAGCATCGCGTCGCCTTGCAGCAGGCCCTCGCGGTTATCCAGCGACGCACTGTTGAGCGACAGCGTGCGCGCCAACAGCTTGCCACTGCGGTTATCCAGTGCGCCGTCGATCTGCGCGATCAAGCCATCGCCGGCGCTGAGCGTGCCACCTTGGTTAGTCAGGCTGGCGGCGCGCACGTCCAGGGTTTTAGCCGAGATCAAGCCTTGCGTGTTATCGAGTGCGTGGGCGATGCGCACGGTCAAACCCTGCTCGCTGAGGAGCTTGCCGTGGTGGTTATTCAGGGTGTCCGCGGCCAGGGTGAACGCCTGGGTGCTGGAAATTTCGCCGCCCTGGTTATCGACGCTGGCGAGGTTGCTCAGCAGTAATTGGCCTGGGGCGTTGATCGTGCCACCCTGGTTGATCAAATGACCGTTATTGAGATCGAGGCGCACATCCCCCTGGCCGAAGAATCGGCCATCGTTGTGCTGATCCAGACCACCGACGCCAGCATTCAGCATTTGGCCCGCACTGATGCGGCCGCCCTCGCTGTTATCCACCTGGCCAGCGCTCAAGTTGAACGCGACATCACCGCGCAAGGTGCCACGCTGGTTATTCAGCGGGCCGCTCGATTGCACAGTGAGGTTATGGGCGACAAGCGTGCCTTGTTGGTTATCAAGGCGACCCAGGTTGAGGCGTGCATCACCTTTGGCGGCAAACAGACCGGTCTGGTTGAGCAATTGCCCGGTGATCGCCGCGACCAACGCGCCGTCGCTGGTGAACGTGCCTGCGCTGTTGTCCAGGCGGGATGCATTGAGGGTAGCGGTTGCACCTGCCGCCAATGTCCCGCGCTGGTTGGACACCGCGCCGCTGTTGAGCACCAGGGCGCGATCACCTTGCAGGCGGCCGCGCTCGTTGTTCAGTTCACCGGTGGTGGACGCAAGGTCGGTTGCCAGAAGCTCGCCGGTTCGGTTATCCAGCAGACCTGTGATGTTCGTCGTTAGATGATTACGTGCGCCGAGCTTGCCGCCCTGGTTGTTCAGGCTCGCGGCGTTGATGTCGAGGTTCGACGCCGAAACCAGGCCCAAAGCAGTGTTCATCGCTCCGGCGATACGCAGGGTCAAGTCTTGGTCGCTGAGCACTTTACCCGAGCCGTTGTCGAGGCTATTGGCGGCCAGGAGGAATGACTGCGTGCTGGAGATTTCGCCTTGACGGTTATCGACGGTCTTGAGGTTGTTAAGGGTCAATTGACCGCTGGCGTTGATCAGACCGTTACGGTTATCCCAGTGCCCTTGGTTGAGATTCAACGTCAGAGAGTCTTGGCTGTTGAGCGCGCCCTTTTGACTGTTGTCTAGAGCGCCGGTATTGACCTGCACTGACTGACGCGCTGCAATTCGACCGCTCTGGTTATTGACCAGACCTGATGCGTTGAGGCTCAACGATTGACCTGCCGACACCAGGCCCGCCACATTGTCCAGCGCTGCCAATTGCAGCACGACTTGAGCCTGGCTCGACAGCTCGCCACTGCGGTTGATCAGTTGCCCGATGCCCGCCGTCAAGTTGCCCGTGCTGGTGACCAATCCGCCTTGGCTGTTGAGCAGTTGATTGGCGTCGATTCCCAGGTTGCCCGCGCTGAGGATGCGGCCCTGGTTCTGGTTGTCCAGAGTCGACGCGTTCAGTTGCGCATCGCGTTGAGCGCTCAAGGTGCCACCCTGGTTGGCCAGGTTGCCCGTGTTGATGGTCAAGTCACGGCTGGCGATCACCGTTTTGCCGCTGTTGTCGATGCCATTTGCTTTTAAGCGCACATCGCCTTGGGCATTGCGGCTGTTATCCGCGTTGACGCCCGCTTCGATGATCCCGTTGTTGGTCAACCGCCCAGCAGCGTCCAGTGTGATGCTGTCCCTGGCCGCCAGGGTTTGCTGATTGGTCAGTGCGCCTTGGGTGGTCACCGACAAGGCAGTACCGGCATACACGGCGCCCTTGGCCTCTACGCTGGTTGCTTTGACCGCCACTGCCGTACCGGCCGAGGTCTGGCCCATGACCACATTGCCCGCTGCATCAATCTGGATATCACCACCGGCGACCATGTCCCCGGATAGTTTCACCCCTACGCCGGCCTCGGTCCCCACCAACTTGACCGCACCCACATACATGCCGCCCAGCGCCGACGAGTCAATCGCCAGGTCCGGTGCCTTGCTGCCGTCCGCCGCACGCGCCGTCGCATTCAACGTGAGCGCGTCCACATCGTTGCGCCCCGCCACGATGGTGAGCTTTTTAGCCTGGATCTGCGCATTTATGGTGGTGGCGCGGGTGATGATTTCGAACTGATCGACGTTACTGGCGTTCAGGCCGGTGCCTTCGATGGCGACGTTGCCCTGATCCACTTGGTAGCGGCTGATCTGGCCGTTTTCAATGACCGCCTTGCCCGTGGTGAGGGTGGCTTGAGGGGTGTTGATAAAGCCGCAACCGTTGCAACTGATGCCATAGGGGTTGGCCACAATCACATGGGCCGACTGCCCCGCCACTTCGGTGTAGCCACGCAATTGGCTGGGGCTGCCGCCATTCACCTCGTTGAGGATGACACTGGCGGCGCTGCCATTGAAGTTTGGGTTACCCACGATGATGCCACCCAGTTGGGTGGACTGGGTCCGGCTGGTCGCGTTATTGAGAATGACCCCGTTGGCGCCGACGTTGTAGTCGTGGAATTGGTTGTGCGATAGCCCGTTAGCGTTGGGCGCAGCGATGTTGACGATCGGAACGCCGTTACCCGCCTGCCCAAGGCTCGTACCCGGTCCGCTCACGGCAATGCCGTCCGCCTGAGCCAGCAGGGGCTGCCAGAACATGGCGTTCGCCAGTACCAACGCCAACCCGCGCTTGGGCAAGCCCAGGAAGGTAGAACGGCTTTTCAAGGCAGCAGAAGGTTGGCGCGCAAGAAAGGCGAACTGGCAAACGTCCATGTCATGTCCCGATGCCCAAAGGGCGGTAAAAAATTAAAGGAAGAAATCCATACGGAAGTAGATCGGCGCTTCACGTTCAGTGATCGGCCCCGGTCGTTCCAAAGAGTGTGCAAAGGTCACCGTGGCCGCGACGTTCTTGCCGCGTGCAAACAGTTCCAGGGAATTGCTGGTCATGCGCCCATGCTGTTCGGCGTTGTAGCGACCGTGGCGGATCACGCCCTGGTCGTAGCCGAGGCTGGTGCCGTATTCGCTGAACACCGGCTGCATCCAGGCCCAGGTCACCGGGCGGCTCCAGCGCAAATCGTTGCGCCAGTAGCCGCCGCTGTCGCCGGACAGGCTTTGATCCTTGTAGCCGCGAATCGAGGACTGCCCACCCAGGCTCATGCGTTGCGGGCTGAACAGCACGTCTTCGCTGCGTTGGCCGGTCATCAGGCTGCTGAAGCTGAATGACTCGCCCCACAACTTGAACGGGTACAGGTAGCTCACTGTCGCGGTGTATTTGCGGTAGCGCGCATCGGCCTGGCCGGGGCGTGGGTTGTGGTTGGCCTGGGCGTCGAAAGCGCCAATGCCGTCCTGCATGCCCAGGTCGATGTTGAGGAATGAACCGCCGATGCGCCGGCCGTGGTTGATGCCAAACTGGGCTTCGCTGAGGCGGTTGCTGCTCAGGGCGAGCTTGCTGTCTTCGATGAAGTTGTTGGTGCGCAGGTAGGCCACGCCGGTGCTCAAAGAAGTCTTGCTCAGGGCGTCGCGGTGGACGACCCGCTCCAAGTGCAACTGGTGGCTCTGGCTGTCACCGGACTGCTTGAAGTTGAAGCCGCTGGCCTGGGCCAGGGAGCGGTATTCAGTCTCGCTGTAGCTGTAATTGAGGTTCCACCAGCCAAACGGCAGGTTGTAGTTGAGCATCGAGTTGCGCGAGGTCTTCTGGTGGTCGCTGACGGCATCGTGGCCGCCGCGCACGGAGAGTTGGTCAGCCAGACCGAGAGGGTTATCCCAATCCAGGCTGGCGCCCCACTGCTGCTCGCCAGTGGCGCGCTGGCCGCCGTTGTGACGCGACAGGCCGACGCGCCAGGGTTTCTGCGGGGTGTTTTTGACCAGCACTTCGCTGCCGCCTACTTCTTTGCCAGGAGCCAACTCCATCTGGGCCTGGTTCGAGGGCAGACGATTCAGTTGATCCACCATCTGCTCGATTTCACGCAGGTTGAGCAATTCACCCTTTTTGCCTGGAAAACTCATCGCGAGTTGCCGGTCGGTGATGCCGCTGCCCTGCTCGCCCTTCAATCCTTCGAGCCTGCCTTCGACTACCTGGATCTTGAGCACGCCGCTGGAGAGGTCTTGTTGCGGCAGGTAGGCACGGCTGGTGACCAGTCCTTTGGCCAGGTAGTGGTCGGTGATGACCTTGAGCACCTCATTGAGTTGCGGTACGCCCAGGCATTGCCCGATGTAGGGCTGGATCAGCGCGTTGCGTTCGCGTTCAGACAGCGCGTCGGCACCGGTGAGTTCGATGGCCTTGATGGCGAAGCAGCGGGTGTCAGCAGGCGCCGTCGGTTTGGCAGGAGCGACGGCTTTACCAGGCAGGTCCTTGAGTTCGTCGAGGCGGCGTTGTTGCTCTTGAAGCAGACGATCCTGGCGATCACGGATCAGATCAGTGACGCCCGGGGTGCTCTGTGGGGTCGCGCCTTGGGCCATCCCGGCGAAGCCCAGGCAAAAACAAGCGGACAGCAGGCCGAGCCTGGTCCGGCGTACCAAACGCCACATTTCTAGATCCCTCTATATGGCGTAGTGCCATCAATGAGCGGCGATCTTAAGATGGCGATATAGTGGCGTCAATTAAATGTACAACTTTGTACCACTACCGACTCCAAGAGAGTGGGTATTGCCGGCCTTGGGTGGGCCGACTGCTGCCTCTCACAACATCAGCCCTAAGCGGTCGCTCGCCGGTTAACGACGGACCATCGATTCGCCCAGACGTGTCAGAGCTGCACGTAGCTCTCGGTCACTACCGCCTAGCGCATTGCTGGCGATGGCTGCGTTTCTTAACAGGATCGACGCCGCATGTTCGATGTGTTCCTTGAGCAGACGGTCGGACGGACCGGACAAGGTCAGCGCCCCTTTCAACTCATGGCCCATGGCAAACACCGGCACTGATACGGCGGTAGTTTCCGGGTCCCGCTCGCCGAAGGAACAGGCCCAGAAGCGTTCGCGGACCTCGGTCAATGCAGGCTCCGCATCGTGGGAAAAGGCCCGAAGGATCTTGCCTGACGCTCCGGCCTGCAACGGAAAGCGCGCGCCTTCCAGCACCGAAACCCGCACCGCACGCTTGGGCTCGACCCGAAACAACACGACGCGGCTGCCGTTTTCCAGCACGTAGAACGAAGAGGTTTCACCGCTTTCCTCAGTGATCGACTCCAGCAAGGGGTGAATCACGTCACGCAGTCGGAACGAGGTCTGGTACAGCTGCGACAACCGCAGAGGCTCAGGGCCGACCGAGTAACGACCATCGGTGAGGCGACGGACGAACCCGGCTTTTTCCAGCGAGGCGATCAGGCGCAGGATGGTGCTTTTGTACAACCCCGTCCGCCGCGCGATTTCGGCCAGGGCCAGACAGTCCTGCTCGATGCTGAAGGCCGACAAAATAGCAAATGCGCGGTCGACGGCAGCCACGCCGCCTTCGGCATTGGCGGCCTGGTCGGAAAGGTTTTTTTCAGATTCGGTAGTCATAGACACTCATTGTCGATTCGTCGCTCGCAGGCGGCGGATGATTCGCAAACCACCCCGCCAACCCGCAAGACAATATCAGAGCCGCCCGATCCCTTCTGAAAAAAGTGCAGCCGCTGCTCACTACTCGCGCAGGAAGAAGCGAAGCGAGACGACCATTGCTGCGGCAACGAACATGATGCAGCCCATGACCATCAGACCTGCGGTGAACGACCCGGTGTAGTCCTTCAAAAAGCCCATCAGGTAAGGCCCGACAAACCCGCCAAACGCGCCAATGGAATTGATCAGTGCGATTCCACCCGCTGCGGCTTGCCCGCGCAGGAACTTGCCCGGCAAAGTGTAGAAAATCGTCTTGCCAGCGATCGTGCCGATCAGCGCTAAAGTGATCCCTGCCAGTGCCGGAACCAGCGCGTCCATTCGCAGCGCCAGGATTAACGCAAAGCCTGCCAGCAGCATGGCCACGGTCAGGTTGAAAATGCCTTTGCCGGTACGGTCCACATGTTTGGCCCAGATCAGTAGCGCTACAGTGGCAAAGAAGTACGGAATGGCCGCAACCCAGCCGATCATGCTGACTTCGACACCATGGGCCTTGAGCATCTGCGGCAACCAGATACCAATGCCGTAGGAGCCCAGGGTGAAGCTGAAGGTGATCGAGCTGAGAATCCACACGCGTGGGTCTTTGAGTGCGGCCTTGAAGCCATGGCTGTGCTGACCTTTGCTCTGCTCTTCGGCGAGCATGCCGGTCAGCACATGGCGTTCTTCGGCGGTCAGCCATTTGGCCTCGGCCGGGTGGTTGGTCAGCACCTTCAAGGTAATCAAACCGAGGATGCACGCTGGCACCCCTTCGATGAGAAACATCCATTGCCAACCCGCAAGCCCGAGCAAACCGTGCATCTGCAACAGCCAGATCGACAGCGGCCCGCCCACCAGAAACGAGATCGGCGTGGCCACGGTAAACCAGGCCAACACCCGCGTGCGGTATTGCGCGGGGAACCACAGGGTAAGGAAGAAAATCACGCCGGGAAAGAAGCCGGCTTCAGCGATGCCGAGGATCAAGCGCACAATATAGAAGCTGTACGGCCCGACGATCATCGCGGTGGCGGCAGCGGCCAGGCCCCAAGTGATCATGATCCGCGCCATCCACAGGCGGGCGCCGAAACGGTACATCGCCAGATTGCTCGGCACTTCGCACAGGCAGTAGCCGAAGAACATGATGCCCGCGCCAAGACCGAACTGCGTGGCGGTCAGGCCCAACTGCTCGGTCATCTGCAACGCGGCGTAGCCGACGCTGGTGCGGTCCAGGTAATTGAAGAAATACGCCAGCGCGAGCAAGGGGATCAAGCGCCAGGCGGCCTTGTGCAGGACGCGGGTCTGTTCGGCATCCAGGGAGCGCACGCTGCTGATATCGCTGCTGTGCGGGGGTGTCGTGACGATGGCCATGACGGGTTTCCTCAGCATTTATTTTTATAAGGCTGACGGCGGGAATGTCCGTCAGCTACAGGAATCAGGAATCCCTTCCAGCGGTATCAGCGAACGATGCCACGCCCGCGCAACGCTTCGATGTCACCCGACGCGTAGCCCATTTCTTCGAGCAGCTCGGCAGAGTGACTGCCCATTTGCGGCACATTGAGGCGGGTATTGAAGCGACGACCATTCATCTCGAACGGCAGCATTGGCACCTTGACCGCGTCGCCATTCTCCAGCGTCAGATGGGCCAGCCCACCCGACTCGTTCAGGTGCCGGTCGTCGAACAGGTCCTGCGGCCGCTGGATCGGCGAAAACGGCAGGCCCGTCTGCTCGCACAGGTCCATGACCTCCTGCTTGCTCATTTGCGCCAGACGCTCGCGGACCTGCGGCAGAATCCTCGCCCGGGCCTGCACGCGCTGGGTGTTTTTCGCCAGTCCAGGGTCGCGCCCCAGCTCTGTAAAGCCAAAACCCTGGCAGAAATTGACCCACTGGCTGTCGCTCACCACGCCCATGAACACCTGCTCATCGCCCAGGGTATTGAACACGTCGTAGATCGCCCAGGCTGACAAACGACTGGGCATCGGCGCGGCAGGCTTGCCAGTGGTTGCCATCTGCATCATGTGTTGCCCCACCAGAAACGCTGAGTTCTCGAACAGCCCGGTCTGCACGAACTGCCCTTCCCCGGTGTTTTTGCGTTGCCACAGCGCCGCCAGAATCGAGATGGCGCTGAACATGCCGCCCATTACGTCATTGACCGAGGCACCGGCGCGTAGCGGGCGGCCTTCGGGACCCGTCATGTAGGCCAGGCCCGTCATCATCTGCACCACCTCGTCCAGCGCAGTGCGATGTTCATACGGCCCCGGCAGAAAGCCTTTCATCGAGCTGTAGATGATGTCCGGCTTGATCGCCTTGACCTGCTCGTAGCCCAGGCCGAGCTTGTCCATGGCGCCGGGACGAAAGTTCTCGGTGACCACATCGGCGCTTTCGATCAGCTTGCGCACCGCGGCCATGCCTTCCTCGGTCTTGATGTCGACCGCGAAGCTTTTCTTGTTGCGGTTGTAGGTCATCCAGTAGCCAGCGCCGGAGCCGGTCAGGCGACGCGTGTTGTCACCCTCGGGCGTCGGCTCGACCTTGATCACTTCAGCGCCGAGGTCCGCCAGCACCAGCCCACAGGTCGGGCCCATGACCATGTGCACGAACTCGACCACACGCACGCCTGCCAGCGGCAGCGCCTGAAGGTTCCGATTGAGCAGGCTCATCGCGCACCTCCGGCGTAATGGAAATTCTTGCCGACGCCTGCGTCAGGGATGAAGCCATACAGCGGCTCTCCTGGCAGGCCCTGTTTCAGCCAGGCGCGAGCGGCCACCAGCTTGTCGATGTCCACGCCGGTGCGCAGGCCCATGGACTCGAGCAGGTAGACCAGATCCTCGGTCACGATATTGCCCGACGCCCCCGGCGCATACGGGCAACCGCCGATACCGCCCTGAGAGGCATCGATGGTGGTGACGCCAACATCCAGCGCCGCGACCACATTGGCCAGGCCCTGCCCACGGGTATTGTGAAAATGCGCGCTGCCGGCCTTGCTGCCGATCTCGTTGCGCAGACGGGTGAACACGCGACGCACCTGCGTCGGATTGGCGTACCCCACAGTGTCGGCGAGTCCGACTTCATCGACGCCCAGCTCGACCATCGTAAGGGCCATGCGCAGCACATCGTCCTCGGGCACCTCGCCCTGAATCGTGCAACCGAACACCGTCGACAGCCCGGCCTCGACCTCGACGTGCGGGAAGCGCTCGTTGCGCAGGGCCATCACCGTACGCACTTCGTCGTAGACCTGTTGATGGGTCTTGCGGATGTTGGCCAGTGAATGGGGCTCGCTGACGGAAATGGGCAGGGTGATCTTTTGTACGCCGGCGTTGAACGCTGCCTCGGCGCCCTTGAGGTTCGGCACCAGCGCGGTAACGAACACGTCCGAACGCTGACGCATGTGTGCCACCAACTCGGCGGCATCGGCCATTTGCGGCAGCAGTCTGGGGGACACGAACGAGCCGACCTCGATCTCCTTCAAGCCAGCGTCGGCCAGGGCCGTCAGCCATTGAAGCTTGAGCGCAGTGGGCATGGTCGCGCTAATGCTTTGCAGGCCATCACGGGGGCCGACCTCGCTGATCAGGATGTCCAGGTTGTTATTAGAGTTCATCGCCGGGTCTCCGGGTGGTGGAATGCAATAGTTCTATCTGACAGAACACTGTTCTGAAATAATCATGAGCCGACAAAATCCCACTGTCAATGCCTCTCATCCCGAGCGATGCGCCAGGGCGCTCCCGAGAGCGTTGGGAGTGCTTGGTGATGAATGGCGAAATGAAAAACAGACAATCCCGGTGGGTTGACAGCTGAAAAAATAAAGTCGAACCTTGTTCTATCTGCAAACACAACGTTCTGTCAGATAGAACAAAAACAATAAGGCGAAAAGGTCTCGTCACCAGCAAGATCGGTGCTTTCCGTTCGCCCCCGTAGGAGCTGATCCTGTGAGCCTGTATGCCCCGCCTCGCGATTTGTCGACCCGCGTGTTCACCACGCTGCCCGAAGCATTCTGGAAAGACGGCGACTCCGACTGGGTACGCGCCAACAAACCAGGGCAGAAGGTCAAAAGCTTTCTCGAAGGGCCGTCCTTCGACCGGGACGGCAACCTGTACGTCACCGACATTCCCTACGGCCGCATCCTGCGCATCGACCCTCAAGGCCACTGGACGTTGATCGCCGAGTACGATGGCTGGCCCAACGGTTTGAAAATCCACCGCGACGGGCGGATTTTCATCGCCGATTACAAGCAAGGGATCCTGACGCTCGCTCCGCACACCGGCGCGGTGACGCCGTTCCTCACTCACAGTCGCAGCGAAGGCTTCAAGGGTGTCAACGACCTATTCTTCGATGCCGGCGGCAAGCTGTACTTCACCGATCAGGGCCAGACCGGCCAGCAGGACCCGACCGGTCGCGTCTACGCCTATGATCTGGAAAAGCAGACCCTCACGCGTCTGATCGACAACGGCCCGAGCCCCAACGGCCTTGTCATGGACCTCGCGCAGAACGCGCTCTTCGTGGCGATGACTCGGGGCAACGCTGTCTGGCGCCTGCCGATCCAACGCGACGGCGGCACCAGCAAGGCGGGCATTTTCACCGCCATGGCCGGGGGCGTCAGTGGCGCCGACGGCATGGCGCTGGACAGCGAAGGCAATCTGTATGTGTGCGATGCCGGTAACGGCTGCGTCTGGGTGTTCGACCCTCACGCCGTGCCGCTGTACCGCATTCGCTCGTGCACCCAAGGCCGCACCCTGACCAACCTGGCGTTCGGTGGCGAGGGCAATCGGCAATTGTTCATCACCGACTCTTCTACCGGTTCCATCCTGGTCACCGACCTGCCCCACAGCGGCCAGCCGATGTTCTCGCACCACTAAACCCGCAACACGCTGAATCCTGTGCGCCTGCTGCACCGGCTTCGTTCGGCCCGAAGAACGCGAGCCGTCCCGCGCTCGCCCCCTACAAAACCAATAAAAGGGATGCCCATGTTGATCTTTCTGAGCTACGCCATGATCGTCTGCTTCATGTACCTGATCATGAACAAGCGCCTTTCACCGCTGGTGGCGCTGCTGCTGGTGCCGATCCTCTTCGGTTGCCTCGGCGGTTTCGCCACGCAACTGGGCGGCATGATGTACGACGGCGTGAAGATGCTCGCCCCCACTGGCATCATGTTGACCTTCGCGATCCTGTATTTCTGCATGATGACCGACGCCGGTCTGTTCAACCCGCTGATCAAGGTGCTTTTGCGGCTGGTCAAGGGCGATCCGCGCAAGATCGTTGTCGGCACCGCCGTGCTGGGGTTGTGCGTCGGCCTGGACGGCGACGGCGCAACCACGTACATCATCGCCACAGCAGCTTTTTTGCCGCTGTATCGTCTGACCGGCATTCGTTTGCAGGTCATGGCCACCGTGTTACTGCTGGCCATCGGGGTGATGAACATCCTGCCGTGGGCCGGGCCGTTTTCGCGAGCGGCCAGTGCCATGCACGTCGACATCACCGAGCTGTTTTTACAGATGGTTCCCATCATGATTGCTGGCGGTGTATGGGTGATTTTTGCCGCCTGGTGGCTAGGTCGAATGGAATACCGCCGTTTGGGTATTGTCAGCGTCAGCGAAGACAAGGTGCTCGAAGGCTACGCACACGTTCGCCTGAGCGACCCGAAATTTCTGTTCAATGGGGTCCTGACGGTCGCCCTCATCAGCTCGATGATGCTCAGCCTGATGCCGCTGCCGATCCTGTTCATGGTCGCCTTCGGCCTGGGTTGCCTGATCAACTACCCGACGCTCAAACAGCAGAAGGAAGTCATCGGTCGGCACGCCGACAACGTGCTGGCCGTGACCCTGCTGATTTTTGCGGCGGGCATCTTCGTCGGCATCATGGGCGGCACCGGGATGATCAAGGCTATCTCCGATAACCTGATCGCCATCCTGCCAGAGCAGGCTGGCCACGGCATGTCAGTCATCACCGCGCTGCTCAGCATGCCGTTCACCTACGTCCTGACCAACGACGCGTTCTATTTTGGAGTGCTGCCCATCCTCGCCGAAACCGCTGCCCACTACGGCATCGGCCCCCACGAAATGGCCATCGCATCGTTGATCGGCCAGCCAGTGCACCTGCTCAGCCCGCTGGTGGCCTCCACCTACCTACTGTGCGGGCTGCTGGACATTGACTATGGCGATAACCAGCGGGTCTCGCTGAAGTGGACCTTCGGCACCGTGCTGGTGATGTTGATCGCGGCCATCGCAACTGGCGCGATCACGGTCATAAACTGAATGCTCAACAGGTTGATTTGCGGATCTGGATGTCAATGCAGCGAGGCAATTTCAACAACCCTGAACCGGCTCTACCGTACAACCGCTCAGGAATCGCGCTGCGTGCCCTGGCGCAGCGCATCAAGATGTTGTTGGGCCTGGGCGGCTTGGCAATAGGCGTTGAGGATGTCTGCTATCTGATCGTCATCCAGGGTATGGCCCTCATGCATCAGGCCGGCGGATTGAATCAGGATCTGCGGCTGGGGTTTGTTCAGGGCCAGCGCCTGGTTGCCGAACAGCTGTCGCGTGGCGCGATGCACAGGCAGGGGCGCACCGGGTCGCAAAATCAGTTTCTGCACCGTCAGCCAGCCTTCCTCACTGACGCTGACGTCGGCAATTTCGACGAGATCGACCGGCGCACTCAAGGTGTCCACAAACAACTGGCGGCGGGTCAGGCGCATAAAGGCATGTTGCCCGGCGTTGCGGTGCTGCCAAGTGAGCAGTACGAACACCACTGCCATCACCGCGGCACACACGGCCAAGCCGTTGTAACCTCGGTGCAGCCCGAAGCCCAGCAAGCCCAGGGCAATCAGCAAAAACAGCGGACCGCGCACCTTGTAACGGCGCGAATTGGTGAATTCGGTCTGCTCGGGCACGCGATGGATGACCTGCTCGAGTTCGGCGATCGCACGCTCGCGCTGAGCTTCGCGGGAGTCGGCATATTCCTGACTGAGTGTGCTGGCGAGATCCGACAGCGGATCGGAGGGTTGGGTCATGGGTCATTCTCCTTGAGCGATTGATATAGGCGGTGATACAGGCAGCCAGACATCGGAGGACGATGCATGGGTGAGTTGGCTGAACCAGTGGCGGTCGTGCTCGGTAGGCACGCGAGTGGCCTGGGCCAGCAGGTCGTCATCCAGTCGCACGCCCAGTTGCTGCATGCGCAGTGCTGTCGGCGGGTGCGTATCGAACGGGTGCGCGATGGCATGGTCCAGCGCTGCCTTGTCCAAGCGCAGTGGTGTATGAAGCAGGTGGTCGGTAAGGGCCTGGATCAGGTTCGGGTGGCGCTCGGTGAGCAGCCTGTGGATCTCCCCGTCGAGCGCGATAACGCGTAACAGTGCCTGGCAGAATAAGCGTTCACCGCCGATGTTGCCGCCCACCCTATCTGCGACCAATTCCTGGGCGCGGCCCCAGTGGTGCACCGCCAGTTGAAAGTGGTGCAGGAAACGCTGCGTCATCCAGATAGCCGGGCGCTCGACCCACGCCGGGTCGGCATCCCCAGCGCTGATATACGAAAAGTGCAGGCACATCAGGCTGAAATGCGCCCCGATCTCGCTGCCCCGTTCGGTGTCGCGACTGCTGAAATGGCCCAGCTCATGGCCGATGATCGACGCCGCCTCGGCCTGGCTCAGGGTCGAGAGGTAGGTCAGCGGCAAGTAAAGGGTGCGCCCGCTGAGCACGTCACCGGCGGGTTGCAGCGCGACATCGACGCTGGTGACGAAAAACGCCTGGTCGATGCCCACCACGATATGGTCGGGCACCGGCGCGCCGGCCGTATTGGCCAGTTGCTCAACCCACGCCCATAAAGCCGGTGCCTTGGCGCGCCCCAGGGTTTGGCCCAGAAACGCCGAGGAAGGCCGGTCCAAGGCGCGCCATTGCCGGCGCAACCGCTCAATCAACCGGCAGCCTGTCCAGAGCACGGTAATCACTGGCACCGCCACCAACAGCATGAACCAGCCGCCGGCCTTGAAGTGGCTCCAGCCCCAGCTCAGTTCATACAGCAGGCACAGCGCCAGCGCGCAGACCAGCAGCCCGGTGTAGGCCACCAACCAGTGGCCCAGAGCACGCCAGCAGAGGAACAGACGGCCGTAGAGAAAGTCCTTGGATTGCCGCGCGCGCCATGCGTCCAGCCGCATCTTGAGCCATGTTGAGAGCCCGGCCACCAACGCGGCGATGGCCAGCCAGTACGCCAACCCCGCCAGGGCCTGACGCACACGCAGCCAGGCGTAGTCGCCGTCGATACTTTGCGCGTCCCGCAGCACTTCATCGGCGCGCCAGCTCTGCAGACTGGCCCACCCCATCAGGGCCAGCGGCAGTACCAGTATCGTCAGCGCCCACGACCACCGTGCGAATCGACCCACTGCTCAGTTGGCCTGCAAATAATCGGTCAGGAATGCCTGCGCATTGCCTTGGCTGGACAGGAACTCGTCATAGCCAACGTTCAACGCTTGAGCGTCGCCGGGCAAGTACAGCTCGCCCCAGCCTTGACGCAGCACCAGCACGACGAACTTCTGGCCGTCCACGGTGGTGGAATAGCGGGTGTCCTTGCCGGTCTTTTCCACGGCCATTTTCTGGATCTTCATGTTCCAGTCGTGGTCCACGCCCTCTACCTGCACCAGCGCCTGATTGTCACTGCGCGCGCCGATGCGCAGGGTCCAGACTTTCACGCCGCCTTCGCCGGCATAGGCCAGCACTTTTTCCGCGACTTCCGGGCGGTTGTCAGCCTGGGCGATCCCCGCGATCACGGCCAGAACCAGGCCCAGCAGCGCTGCCCACTTGCGATATATCAACATTTACGGCTTCCTCGACAGTTCAAAGCCGACCATTGAAATCAACGCGCCGACGCCTGCCAAGCGGTCCGGCCGTGGCGCACAATAATAAGGCCGTGGCTAACAACAACTGATCGGGCTGCCCGATGTCGATATCATGCAACGCTGCCCACCCGCTCTGACGGACGTTTTTGCCAATGGACCGCCGCAACCCCTATCTGGACACCCACTTCTGCTTCGATCACCCAGAGGCCCTGGACCAGGCCGGTGTATTCGATGACAGCGCGCAGCAGGTCATGGGCAGCGCGATCGGCCATTACCGTGCGCAGACGGTGCGGCCGCACCTGCAGTATTTCGACTGCGATCTGCAGTTCCCCGAACCGTTACGCATCCACAAGGTGCTGCCCGACAGCGTGTGCATCGTGCAGGTACTGGGTGGGCAATGGCAGCATCGGGTAGACGGTCGGCTAAATGAATACACCCCCGGTGCGCCCCATGTGCTGGGCTTGAGCGAAAGCATGGAAGCCATGGACCAGATGCCTGCCGGCAGCCGTGCGCGCATGGCCGGGCTGCGCATCGGCGGCGACTACCTGCGCCAATTGGCCGAAGAAGACCCGTCACTGCAATCGCTGGCCAGGCTGCTCGACGATGGCATGCACTTTTCAGAACTGCACGGCTGTCGCGCCGTCGGGCGTTTGTTCGAGCGCCTTTATCACTCGCCCTACCAGGGGGCGTTGGAACGGCTGAACCAGGAAAGCCTGAGCCTGGCCGTGCTGGTCGAGTTGGCCACGCACCTGGCGCCACAACCGGCCAAGCCCACGGCCCCGTTGCGCAGCCATGCGGACCTGGCACATGAAGCACGCTTCAAGCTCGACGCAAACCTGATGAAACCACCCGGCACGCTGGCGCTGGCACGGGAACTGGGCGTGGGTGAGACCACCCTCAGACGTGCCTTCAGCCGGGTGTACGGCCAATCGATGCTCGATTACGTGCGCCAGCAGCGCCTGGAGTTGGCGCGCACCCTGCTGCGCCAACGCAAATGGCACGTGGCGCAGATTGCCCACCGCCTGGGCTACGCCAACCCTGCCAACTTCAACCACGCCTACAAGGCGTATTTCGGTCATCCGCCAGGGGCTGAATCCTGACGTTCGCTACGCCGACTCTGCCGTCTTTGGTTGAAACCGCTGCAGCGACTTTCATGGGGCTTCCCTCTGAATCGTAGGATCAGAGACGGCTTCATGCGGGTCACGCTGTGCGCTTTGATCACCCTGGAGAAATCCAAGGCAAAAAAAAGCCTGCATCTCTGCAGGCTTCTCTTTATGTCGCTATCTGGCTCCACGACCTGGACTCGAACCAGGGACCCAATGATTAACAGTCATTTGCTCTACCAACTGAGCTATCGCGGAATGCGCCGTATGTTACTGATTGAAAAGGAGAAGTCAAGCTTTCTCTGGCACTTGGCGTGATTAAACCGGATGGCCGGTTGAAACGGCGTGCTCCCTGGCCAGTTCCAGCCAGGCCAGGGCGGCGGGTGGCAGGTGGGCGCTGGCGCGCCAGGCCAGGGCGATGTGCCAGTCGGTGTGGGGTTCGTCCAGGGGGATCAGGGCGATGCCGGGGTGTTTGTGTTTGTGCGCCAGCATGCGTGGCACGAAGGCTACGCCCAGGCCGGCGGCGACCAAGTCGATGATGAAGTCGATCTGCCCGCTGCGGGCGGTCACCTTGGGGGTGACGCCTTTGCGCTCGCAGGCGGCGAGAATCTTGGCGTTGAGGGCGAAGCCGGCTTCAAACAGGATGAACGGCGAATCGGCCAGGTCGGTGAAGTCGATACGTTCAAGGCGGGCCAGCGGGTGGCTGATGGGCAGCACCGCCATCAACGGTTCGTTGCGCACGGGCTGGAAGTCGAAGTCTTCGTCCACCGGCAGCAGCAGCGCAGCCAGGTCGACCTCCCCTGCTTCCAGGCATTCGCGCAGTTTTTTGCTGCCGTATTCGGTCAGTTCGATGTCGATGTCCGGGTAACGGCTGCGGTAGGTGGCGAACATCGTCGCGAACAGCACGCCGCAACCCACCGGCGGCAGGCCGATGCGCAGTACGCCGCGCTTGAGGCCACACAGGTCGTTGATCTCGGCCACCAGGTCATTGCGCTCGGCGAGCAGCACCAAGGCGCGACGGTAGGCAATTTCGCCGGCCGCCGTGAGTTCGTTGCGATGGCCCAGGCGATTGAGCAGCGGCGTGCCCAGTTCGTCTTCCAGGGTCTTGACCGCCTTGCTCACGCTGGATTGAGTCAAGGACACCACCTCGGCAGCCTGGGAAAATCCGCCCTGGCGCACCACTTCAACAAAGGCACGCAATGTTCTCAGGTTCATCAGTATTCCTTTGGCGACTGGCTGCCAGCGATAAAAGTTGTTTTTATCATGCCAGAGAATTGCCTATCCTGAAGCCACCTTGCCCGTGGAGCCTCTAAAAATGATCATCTCGTCCGCCTCCGACTACCGCGCAGCCGCCAAGCGCAAGCTGCCGCGCTTCCTGTTCGACTACATCGACGGCGGCGCCTACGCCGAGCACACGATGCGTGCGAACAGTTCGGACCTGGCCGAGATCAGCCTGCGCCAGCGCATCCTGCGCAATGTGGACAACCTGAGCCTGAAGACCACGGTGTTCGGCCAGGAACTCGACATGCCGGTGATCCTCAGCCCGGTCGGCCTGACCGGCATGTATGCGCGGCGCGGTGAAGTGCAGGCGGCCAAGGCGGCGGCGAACAAGGGCATCCCCTTCTGCCTGTCGACGGTGTCGGTGTGCCCGATTGAAGAAGTGGCGTCGCAAAGCGCGCAAGCGATCTGGTTCCAGTTGTATGTGCTCAAGGACCGCGGCTTCATGCGCAACGCGCTGGAGCGCGCGCAAGCGGCCGGTGTGACGACGCTGGTATTTACCGTGGACATGCCCACGCCCGGCGCACGGTATCGCGATGCCCATTCGGGCATGTCCGGCCCGTTCGCCGCACAGCGACGCATGCTGCAAGCCGTCGCCAAGCCGCAATGGGCCTTCGATGTGGGGTTGATGGGGCGCCCCCATGACCTGGGTAATATCTCCAAATACCTGGGCAAACCCACCCACCTGGAAGACTACATCGGCTGGCTGGCGAACAATTTCGACGCGTCGATCAGCTGGAAAGACCTGGAGTGGATCCGCGAGTTCTGGAAAGGCCCGATGATCATCAAAGGCATCCTCGACCCCCAGGACGCCAAGGATGCGGTGAGTTTCGGCGCCGATGGCATCGTGGTCTCCAATCACGGCGGCCGCCAATTGGACGGCGTGTTGTCCACCGCCAAAGCCTTGCCGCCGATTGCCGATGCAGTGGGCGATGACCTCACCGTATTGGTGGATTCCGGCATCCGTTCCGGGCTGGATGTGGTGCGCATGCTCGCCCTGGGTGCCAAGGCGTGCCTGCTGGGACGCGCCACCGCCTACGCGCTGGCCGCCGATGGCCAGCACGGCGTGGAAAACCTGCTGGACATCTTTGCCAAGGAAATGCGCGTGGCCATGACCCTGACTGGCGTCACGTCCATCGCGCAGATCGACCGCACCACCCTGGTCTAACCCTGCTGTTCAACGATCCCGCGGGCCTTGAGTCGGGCCAGTTGCTCCGGTGACAAGCCCAACCGCTCGCCGAGGATGTCGTCGGTGTGCTGCCCCAGCCTCGGCGCCGGCCGCTGGTACTCCACGGGGGTGCCGGACATTTTGATCGGGCTGCCGACCATGGCGAACTCCGGGTTTTGCGGATGGGGGATCTTCACCATCAGGTTGCGCGCGATCACCTGGGGTTCTTCCAGGGATTGCGCGATGGAGTTGATCGCCCCCACCGGCACCTTCGAGGCATGGATACACGCCACCCACTCATCGGCACTGCGCCCCAGAAAGTGCGCCGAAAGCAGCGCGACTATCTCTTCGCGATGGGCCACGCGGTCGGCGTTGCGGCGAAAGCGTGGGTCGTCCGGCAGATGCGCCAGGCCGATGCTCTGGCACAGCGCGACAAACTGGCTGTCGTTGCCACAGGCGATGATGAAGTCGCGGTCGGCGGCACGGAACACCTGGTAAGGCACGATATTGGCGTGGGCATTGCCATAACGCTGCGGCACCTTGCCCGAGGCCAGGTAGTTCATGCTTTGGTTGGCCAAGGTCGCGACCTGCACATCCAGCAACGCCATATCAATGTATTGGCCCACGCCGGTGCGCTCACGGCTGAGCAGCGCGGCCTGGATCGCCACGGTGGAATACAGGCCGGTCATCAGGTCGGAGAACGCCACGCCGACCTTTTGCGGGCCGCCGCCGGGCAGGTCATCGCGCTCGCCGGTGATGCTCATCAGGCCGCCGATGCCCTGGATGATGAAGTCGTAGCCCGGCTCCTCGGCACGCGGGCCGGTCTGGCCGAAACCGGTGATGGAGCAATACACCAGGCGCGGGTTGAGCTCGGCCAGGGTTGCGTAGTCCAGGCCGTAGCGGGCCAGGGAGCCTGCTTTATAGTTCTCGATCAACACATCGGAACTCGCCGCCAATGCCCGCACCAACTCCTGGCCTTCGGGAGTGGCAATGTCGATGGCCACGGATAACTTGCCGCGATTGGTCGACTGATAGTACGACGCCTCGCCGGACGACTCACCGGTGTCGGTCTTCATCCACGGCGGGCCCCAAGCACGGGTGTCGTCGCCGCTTTTCGGGCGTTCGATCTTGACCACTTCCGCGCCAAGGTCAGCCAACACTTGCCCACACCAGGGGCCGGCCAACACACGGCTCAGATCCAGCACCCGCAAACCTGTCAATGCACCCATTGTTCTTATCCTGTGAGGTTGGGAAATCAGCCGGCTTTCGGCGCTTCATGGCGCAGGGAAATCCCCAGCAGCGCCCGCCGCCGCAACCACGGGCTGGGGCGGTAGCGCGGGTCGTGGGTGAGCTCGCTCATGCGCTGCAAAATCGTGAGCAGGCGTCGTGGCCCGAGGGCATCGCCCCAGGCCAGCGGGCCGCTGGGGTAGCCCAGGCCGAGCTGCACGGCCTGGTCGATATCCTCGACACTGGCGATGCGCTGCTGGGCAATGTCGCAGGCGAGGTTGACCACCATCGCCAAGGTGCGTTGGGCCACAAAACCAACGCTGTCGCCGATCACCGTGACGCCCACACCATCCGCTGCGAGCAAGGCGTGAGCGGCATCGCGCATCGCCGGGGCCGTCAGCGGGTTTTGCATCAGCGTGCGGTGGCGCGACAGGTCCGTCAGCACATCGATGCACAGCGTGCGCGCCGGGTCGGTATCGAAGTGCACGCACGCGCTGGTGGCATCGCGGCCATAAGGCGCCAATAGGCATAACGCCTGCGGCGACGGTTGCGCAGCGTGTTCCAGGTGGGCGCCCAGGTCGATCACCAGGGCACTCAAGCGCTCGTAGTCTTCACTGTTTTCCGTGGCGATCCACACCGGTGGCAGCGGTTGCACCGTGGGCACCGGCTGGGGTTGCGGGCCGTTGATGAGCTGGCCGTGTTCATACTGATAGAAGCCGTGCCCGGTCTTGCGCCCCAGGCGGCCGCCCACCAGCATCTGCCGGGTCAGGGGCGACGGTTTGTAGCGGGGCTCCTGGTAGAACTGGTTGTAGATCGACTCCATCACCGGGTGCGACACGTCCAGGCCGGTGAGGTCCAGCAGCTCCAGCGGCCCCATGCGAAACCCGGCGCCGTCGCGCAGGATACGGTCGATATCGCCGCGCTCGGCGATGCCTTCTTCCAGCATCTTCAGGGCTTCGGTGCCGTAGGCCCGGCCGGCGTGGTTGACGATGAAACCAGGCGTGTCCTTGGCGCGCACGCCGCGATGGCCGGTGCGTGCAACCAGGGCCAGCAATGCCTCACCGACCTTGGGCGCGGTGGCCAGGCCATCGATCACCTCCACCACGCGCATCAACGGCACCGGGTTGAAGAAGTGCAGGCCCGCCACACGCTCGGGGTGCCGGCAACCAGTGGCGATGGCCGTGACGGAGAGTGAAGACGTGTTGGTCGCCAGGATGCACGTGGGGCTGACGATACCTTCAAGCTGGTGCAACAGGTCGCGTTTGGTGTCGAGGTTTTCCACGATGGCTTCGACCACCAGGTCGCAATCGCGCAGGTCCTCAATGCGGTCGACCACTTGCAAGTTGGCCAACGCTGCATCCATCGCCGCCTGGCTGATCTTGCCCTTGCCCACCAACTTCGCAAACGTACCACCGAGGTTGTCACGGGCCGCTTGCGCAGCGCCGTCGCGAGCATCGAACAGGCATACCCGAACACCGGCCTGAGCAGCGATTTGCGCAATGCCCTCGCCCATGACACCGGTGCCCACCAGGCCCAACGTGTTGATAGCGTCGCTCATGCTTATTCCCCCCGGTACTGCGGCGTGCGTTTTTCGAAGAACGCCGCAGCGCCCTCCTTCTGGTCCCTGGAGTCGAACAACAATTGGAACGCCTTGCGCTCCAGCACCAGGGCGCTTTCCAGCGGCAGGTCGGCACCGGCCAGCATCACTTCCTTGATCTGCTCCACCGCCAACGGCGGCAGCGCGGCGATCTGCGCGGCCAGTTCCAGGGCGCGGGGCAGCGTCTGATCGTCGCTGACCATCTCGCTGAGCATGCCCATGGCCAGGGCTTCCTTCGCGCTGACCATGCAGCCGGTGAGCGCAATGCGCATCGCCTGGAATTTACCCACCGCCCGCACCAGCCGCTGGGTGCCGCCCGCCCCCGGCATCAAGCCCAGCTTGACCTCCGGCTGGGCAAACCGCGCCGATTCACCCGCCACGATCAGGTCGCAATGCATCGCCAGCTCACAGCCACCGCCCAGGGCAAAACCATTGACGGCCGCGATCACCGGCTTGGGGCAGCGACTGATGGCTTCCCACAGATATTCGGTGTGGCGGCGGTACATATCGATCGCCCCGGCGGCGGCGAACTCCTTGATATCCGCGCCAGCGACGAAGAACTGTTCGCCCCCGGTCAGCACAATGGCGCGCACATCCTGACGGCGAGCCAAAGCGCGGAAGTGCTCGGCGAGCGCCTCACGTACCTTGGCATTCAGGGCGTTCTTGACTTCGGGTCGATGGATACGGACCACGGCCACGCCATTGTCCTGGACATCGAGGGTCACCACGGGTGGGTTAGCGTTGGTCACATTGACTCCTGCTGCACTGTTCTTGTTAGTTGGATTGCACTTGTTTCGCTATGCGAAATAACATTCCGTATTTATCGATAATCATAAGTATCGTCCCCACAGGTGTAAACGTAAAAACCCGAACTCATGCACATACAGTCTTTAACCTGCTGTTTTATCGGGGTTTATCGCATCAAATAATCGCCAGGCAAAAAGTTGCTTAGTTTCGCTGTGCGGAATACTATTTTGTTTTGTTGATTTTATAAAAAAATGAGGCTTAACATGCGCCGTCGAAACCCGGACTCGGACAACAACCAAGTCCCAGCAGGCAACAACGCCTTCGAGCATTTGTTGATTGACCCGATGCACAACGATGAGGAGGAAGACAAGGACCGCCAGTTCGTCACCGCCCTGGCCCGTGGCCTGGAACTGCTGCGCTGTTTCACGCCGAGCGAGAGTGTGCTGGGCAACCAGGAACTGGCGCGCAAGACCGGGCTGCCGAAACCGACGATCACCCGCATGACCCACACCCTGACCCGCTTGGGTTACCTCAGGCACCTGCCGCAGTCGGGCCGGTACCAGTTGGAGGTGGGCGTGATGGCCTTCGGTTACGCCATGTTGTCGAACCTGTCGATCCGCGCCGTGGCCCACCCGTTGATGGAGACCATGGCCAAGTACGCCCAGGCGGCCGTCGCGATGGCCACCCGCGACCGCCTCGACGCGGTGTACCTGGATGTGGTCCAGGGCGAAGCCAACATGACCATGCGCCGCCAGGTCGGTACACGGTTGCCGTTGCACTTGAGTTCAGCAGGCCGCGCCTGCCTGGCAGCGATGCCGGAAAACGAGCGGGAGTTCATTCTCGACCACATCCGCCAGCGCCATCTGGAGGACTGGCCGAACATCCGCAAGGGGCTGGAACGCGCCTTCCGGGACTACACCGATTTCGGCTATTGCATGTCGATCGGTGAGTGGCACCGCGATGTCAACGCCATCGCCGTACCGCTGCGACACGCACAACACGGCTTGCTGGCGTTCAACTGTGGCGGACCGAGTTTCCACCTCTCCCGGGAGAAACTCGAAGACGACATCGGCCCCCGCCTCAAGCACATGGTGAACAATATCGAGGCCGCCACCCGCTAGCTGGACAGGTGCATGGCCTCGGCAGATTGACGATAACAGGCCCGCCGAACGGGCCGCTGAGGGCTGCACATGATCCGAGACGCACAAACCCTGCATATCCTGGTGGACGCCATTGCGCAGTTCGTCGATGAAGCGCTGATCCCACGGGAAAACGAAGTCGCCGAAACCGATGAAATCCCGGCGGACATCATCAGCCAATTCCAGGACATGGGCCTGTTCGGCCTGACCATTCCCGAAGCCTACGGCGGCCTGGGCCTGACCATGGAAGAAGAGGTGACCATCGCCTTTGAACTGGGGCGCACCTCCCCGGCCTTCCGTTCGTACTTCGGCACCAACAATGGCATCGGCTCCATCGGCATCCTGCTCGACGGCACCGACGCGCAGAAGGAACATTACCTGCCGCTGCTGGCCAGCGGCGCGCTGCTCAGCTCGTTCTGCCTCACCGAACCCGACTCCGGCTCCGACGCCGCCTCGCTGAAAACCACCGCCGTACGCGATGGCGACCACTACGTGATCAACGGCACCAAGCGCTTTATCACCAACGCACCCCACGCCGGGATTTTCACGGTGATGGCGCGAACCGACCCGGCGATCCGCGGCTCGGGCGGTATCAGCGCGTTCATCATCGAACGTGACACGCCAGGCCTGTCCCTGGGCAAGCGCGATCACAAGATGGGCCAGCACGGCGCGCACACCAGCGACGTGATCTTCGACAACGTCCGCGTGCCAGCCAGCCAGTTGATCGGTGGCGTGGAAGGCGTGGGTTTCAAGACCGCCATGAAGGTCCTCGACAAAGGCCGCCTGCACATCGCCGCCGTCAGCGTGGGCGCCGCCGAGCGCATGCTGGGTGACGCGCTGAACTACGCGATCGAACGCAAGCAATTCGGCCAGCCGATTGCCGAGTTCCAGCTGATCCAGGCCATGCTCGCCGACAGCAAGGCCGAAATCTATGCGGCGCGCTGCATGGTGCTCGACGCCGCCCGCAAGCGTGACGAAGGCCGGGACATCGGCACCGAAGCTTCTTGCTCGAAGATGTTCGCCACCGAGATGTGCGGTCGCGTCGCTGACCGCTGTGTGCAGATCCATGGCGGCGCCGGCTATATCAGCGAGTACGCCATTGAACGTTTCTACCGGGATGTTCGCCTGTTCCGCCTCTACGAAGGCACCACGCAGATCCAGCAACTGGTGATTGCCCGCAACATGATTCGCGCGGCGCAACGCTGAGCACCACCCATACCCAATGCCCTAACAACTACAACAAGGTATCGCTATGGAAGTCGCCGCATCGGCGGGCGCGTTGTCGCCTGCAAAAAGCAAACTGTGGATCATTGTCTTTATCTTCTGCTTCCTCGGTCTGTTGATCGATGGCGCAGACCTGATGTTGCTGTCCTACAGCCTCAGCAGCCTCAAGGCCGAGTTCGGCCTGACCAGCGTCGAGGCCGGCAGCCTGGGCAGTTTCACCCTGGCCGGCATGGCCATTGGTGGCATCTACGGGGGCTGGGCCTGTGACCGCTTCGGCCGGGTCAAAACCGTGGTGTGGAGCATCGTGCTGTTCTCCGTGGGCACGGCGATCCTGGGCATGACCCACAGCTATTGGCAGTTCGCGAGCACGCGGTTTTTCGCCTCCCTCGGCCTGGGCGCGCTGTATGTGGCGTGCAACACGTTGATGGCCGAATACGTGCCGACCCGCTACCGCACCACCGTGCTCGGCACCCTGCAGGCTGGCTGGTCGGTGGGGTACATCGTCGCCACGCTGCTGGCAGGCTGGATCCTGCCCGAACACGGCTGGCGCTGGTTGTTCTACGTGGCGATCATCCCGGTGATCCTCGCCGTGCTGATGCAACGCCTGGTGCCAGAGCCTCAAGCCTGGGTGACCGCACGCGCCGAGCGCGTGCAGGAGAAAGCCAATGGCACCCGGCAAGCCCAGCAGAAAAAGCCCGACGGCATGTTCAAGCTGATCTTCAGCGACCCCAAGGCCAGCCGCATGTTCCTGCTCTGGGCCTTGACCGCAGGCTTCCTGCAGTTCGGCTACTACGGTGTGAACAACTGGATGCCGTCCTACCTGGAAAGCGAACTGGGGATGAACTTCAAGTCGATGACCAGCTATATGGTCGGCACCTACGCCGCGATGATCTTCGGCAAGATCCTTGCGGGGTTGGCGGCGGACCGCCTGGGACGTCGCGCCGTGTTTGCGTTTGGCGCCCTGGGCACGGCGGTCTTCCTGCCGGTCATCGTGTTGTTCCAGAGCCCGGAGAACATCTTGTGGATGCTGGTGGTGTTCGGTTTCCTGTACGGGATTCCCTATGGCGTGAATGCCACCTACATGACCGAAAGCTTCGAGGCGAAGTTTCGTGGTTCGGCAGTGGGCGGGGCTTACAACATCGGGCGCATTGGTGCGGCAGTGGCACCGGCAGCCATTGGTTTCCTGGCGTCCCATGGCTCCATCGGCATGGGGTTCCTGGTAATGGGCGGCGCGTACTTCATCTGCGGCGTCATCCCGGCGTTGTTTATTCGCGATAAACAGTTCGATCCGCAAAAACAGTAAGCGCGACGCCCGCTTGCCAAATAACTGGCGTCATCCTTCGGCGACTGTTTTTAGCGATAAAAACAGTCGCTTGATTTGTAAGGCTTTTTATTTAATTGAACGAATGTGGCATGAAACTCGCTCTAACCCTCTCCAAGCAGGTTAAGCGATGACAAGACGTGCGGCAGTGCCCAGGGGTTATAACCCACAGTAAAGCGGTCTAGACTGTAATTCATGTTTTACGGAACTGAAGGAACAGTAAGACGCCTGGCATTCGCCACTCTCATCGAGCCTGTAAGACAGCTGAGTGCTTAGAGGCCGAACGGTTATGAAAACACCTACCCAGACCCATGCAATTGACTTTGACAGTGCCAAATTGCAACGCCTGGGCTTTGGTCAACCCGCCCTCCTGCCGCGCCGCCCCACCACCGTTATCGAACTTCGCCAGCAACTGGGCCAGCAACTGCAAACCAGCCTGGAACCGGAGCGCATTCTCGCGGTGTTCTTCCGTGAGATCCAACGCCTGGTGCCCCTGGACGCCCTGCACTACCGTCACCAGGCCAGCGACCTGCGCCTGGAGTTCGGCCATCGCGGCCATCACTCGATGAGCTACAGCCTGAGCCATGAAGGCGAGCACCTGGGCGAGCTGATCTTCCGGCGCAACCAGCGCCTGGCGGAAGAAGAACTCGGCCAACTTGAATCGCTACTGGCGACCCTGCTCTACCCGATGCGCAACGCCCTGCTCTACCGCGCCGCCACCCGCAGCGCGCTGCGTGACCCACTGACCGAGACCGGCAACCGCATCGCCATGGACCAGACCCTGCAACGGGAAATCGACATGGCGCGCCGCCACCTGAACCCGCTGTCCTTGCTGATGCTGGACATCGACCACTTCAAGACCATCAACGACACCCACGGCCATGCCGCCGGCGACAACGTGCTGCGCACTGTGGCGGCATCGATCAAGAGCCAGCTGCGTAACGTGGACATGGTGTTTCGTTATGGCGGGGAAGAGTTTCTGATCCTGCTGTCCAACACCGGTCGCGATGCGGCGGCGATGGTTGGCGAACGCCTGCGCCAGGCGACACAAGCCCAGGATTATTGGGCGGACGGAACGCGGATCGAATTGACGGTGAGCCTGGGTTGCTCGACCTTGCTGCCCGCCGAATCTGCCGAAAGCCTGCTGCGCCGGGCCGATAGTGCGTTGTACGTGGCCAAGCGCGAAGGCCGCAACCGCCTGGCGATGGCGGGGTAAACCCCTTCAGCTGTAGCGAACTGGCTTACTGTGGCAATAAGGCTTGTTGGGGTAATCGGGCATGTTGTGGCGAGCGGGCTTGCCCCGCGTTGGACTGCGCAGCAGTCCCATGCTTTTTGAATAAAAAGCGGGCCGCTTCGCGGCCCAACGCGGGGCAAGCCCGCTCGCCACAATGGTTACATCAAGCCTCGCTGGCAACCCGCGCCTGGCGCTCACGCATCACCGCTGGGGCTTTTTCTTTCTCCAGACGCATGCAGCTTTCCAGGAACAAATACATGTAGTCGTAGCTCTTGCACACGGCTTGGCGCAGTTCCGCCTGCAATGCCTTGGTGGGGTTCATCCCGGCCAGGGTGCAGATGATTTCCAGCGCTTCCCACGGGTGGGCGTCATCGTACTGGGCATGCATCTTCAACCACTTCATCGCACGCTTGCGCTCTTCCTCGGGGAAGGCCGCCGCGTAGACACCGGTGGAACACACCACGGCGGACCACTCGCCGGTTGCGCCTTCAATCGCGTAGTTGGTCGCGGCAATGGCCACGATCAACGAATCGGCCGAGCTGGTGTGCCAGCACCAATGGCTGAGGGCATGCAACTCCGGCGGTACGTCCTGGGCTTGCAATTCGTCCAGGCTCACGCCGTGGGCACGGGCCCAATTGACCCAGTAATCGGCGTGGTTGAGTTCCACGCGAATATTGCGCATCAGCCAACGCCGCGCCATGTCCTCCCCAGGATGGCGGGCGAATTTGGTCTTGGTGAGGTTCTGTGCCATGTACAAGGCAAACTGCTCCACCACCGGCCAGCCACCGATCAGGTAGTGGCGCATGGTCTTGGCGCTGAGCGTGTTGTCGCGCATGCGCTGGTACAGTTCGTGTTCGACAACTCGGCGCTTGCTCTCGCTACAGTCCAGGATCAGTTTCTGAGCCCAGGCGGGGTAACTCGAGGCTTCCATAAGCGGGCCGGTTCTGTTGAATGTGTCGATCACTGTAAGGCTCCTTTTTAAGTGTGATTGTACAGACCAGCAAAGTTTTCAGCGGAATGTGCCGGGCGCCTTGAATAACAGAGGCTGCGGCCGCACAGGTCGACACTGCAAGCTATCAAAGGTAAACAATTGCGGCCGTTCAATCAGGTAGCCCTGAGCGTAATCCACACCAATTTCGAGTAACGCCTGTTCGATGTGCGGTGTCTCGACAAACTCTGCAATTGTGCGCTTACCCATGACATGGCCGATGTGGTTGATCACTTCGACCATCGCGCGGTTAATCGGGTCGTCCAGCATATCCTTTACGAAACTTCCATCGATCTTCAGGAAGTCTACAGGTAAATGTTTGAGATATGCGAACGAGGACATTCCGGCACAAAAGTCATCCAGCGAAAAATGACAACCCAAGGCTTTGAGTTCATTGATAAATCGGATCGCACTGCCCAAATTTGCAATTGCGCTGGTTTCAGTAATTTCAAAACAGATCATGCCCGGTGGAATATTGTATGTATGAAACTTCTCACGCAAAAACCCGAGGAAGTCATCATCGCCAATGGTGATGCCTGACAGGTTGATCGCACACATCGCCATGGGACGCCCCGGGCGCTCCTGCAGGCATCGGCTGATGATCTTGAACACATTTTCTACTACCCAGCGGTCCAGGGACGTCATCAAGCCATAGCGTTCGGCGGCTGGGATAAAGCTGTCCGGAAGGATGATGCGGCCAGCCTCGTCATGCAGGCGCAGCAGGATCTCGATGTGCCCATCGCCACCGTCAGTGTGCCCCAGGGGTGAGATTTCCTGGGCGTAGAGGCAGAACCGGTTTTCTTCCAGGGCCATGTGCAGGCGCTGCACCCAGGCCATTTCGCCGAAGCGCACGGACAATTCCGAGTCGTCGGCGTGGTAGACCTGCACGCGGTTGCGGCCCTTTTCCTTGGCCATGTAGCACGCCATGTCGGCGGCGCGCAGTGAGGTTTCCAGGGTCGTCGGGGTGTGCCCAAGGTGCACCAGGCCGATGCTGACGGTGGTCATGAACGGCCGGCCCTTCCATACGAAGTGCAGGCTTTGCACCGTATGCCGCAGACTCTCGGCGATTTTTTCAGCCGCGGCCGCCGGGCAGTTCTCCAGCAGAATGCCGAATTCATCGCCGCCCAGGCGCGCCAGGGTGTCACCTTCACGCAGGTCCGATTGCAACAGCGCGCAGATATGCCGCAACAACTCGTCGCCTGCCGCATGGCCACAGGTGTCGTTGACCAACTTGAACTGGTCCAGGTCGAGGAACATCAGCGCATGCCGCCTGCCCTGCTGCGTCCCCATGGGGTGGAGCACCTGCTCCAGGCGGTACTCGAACTCACGGCGGTTGGCCAGGCCGGTCAGGGCGTCATGGGTCGCCTGCCAGGACAGGTTGGCGATGTATTGACGCTCCTGGGTCATGTCGTGCAGCACCAGCACTGCCCCGGTCACCTTGCCGGCGCTGCGGATCGGCGCGCCCACCAGGGTCACCGAGACCGTGCTGCCATCCAGGCGCTGGATGGTTTTCGAATGCTCGCTGCCGCCGCCGAGCTGGCCCTTGACGATATGTTCGATCAGGGTAAAGCCATCGGGCTGGGCATTGTCATCCAGCAGATTGAACAGCGCCGCCAGGGGCAGCCCCTGGGCCTGGGCAGAATTCCAGTGGGTCAGCGCCTCGGCCGCCGGGTTCATGTAGGTGATGGCGCCATCGACATCAGTGGTAATCACCCCGTCGCCAATCGACTCCAGGGTGATCTGCGCCCGCTCCTTCTCTTGCTGCAGAGCGTCGGCAAAGGCATGGCGCTGGGCCAGCAGTTTATGCGTGCGCAACAGCGCCAGCACAATCAGGCCCAGTGCCGTGGCCAGGTTGGTGATCACCAGCAGCCGCAGGATCATCCGCGAACCTTCGCCCAGGGCATCGCTGAACGCCTTGGCAGCGGGCGTCACACCTTCGTTGATGGCGGTGATATGCGCCTTCCATTGGCGCACATCGTTGGCGCTGACCTGGTCACGGGTGATTGCACCGTGCATCTCGCGCGCCAGGTCATCCAGTTGCACCAGGTAGCCATCGCCCACGGTCCAAAGTTCGATGGCTTTTTCCAGGTAGCTGAAATGGCGGAAGTTGAGGTACAGCCAGATCAGACTGGCGACGTCATCCGGGTGGTTGCCGCCCTTGAGGATACCCGACCGAGCGGCCGCAAGATCAGGGGTGGAGCGGTCCAGGGCGACACGCAGTTCATGCCCGCCCTGGGGCACGGCGATCGCCTGCTGGTATTTGAGGTAGGTGGTTTCGTCGCGGTTGTCGGCATACAGCGTCAGGTAGTAGATCGCGTCTTTCTGGCCCTTGGACCACAGGCTTTCGCCAGCCACATAACCGCGCACCGCCGAGAGCACGTAGAGGCTGACACAACCCAACAATGCCTGGAACAGCACCACGGCGATAAAGGGCCAGACAATGCCCAACAACCGTGGCGTTCCGAGAGTCCGCTTTTGCTTCATGAAGCCCCTTGCACATGCACTGCTGGATACGCACGCGAAACACCGCTTCCGATAGCTCAGCCTAGGCTAAATCAACGTACTTGTTGCAAGTGCCCATAGAGTTTGGCGTACAAACCACCGTCAGCAATCAATTGCTGATGGTCGCCATCCTCTGCAATGTGACCGCCGTCGAACACTAACACTCGATCTGCCTGCTTAACCGCCGACAGGCGGTGGGCGATGATCAGTGTAGTACGGCCGCTGAGGAAGCGCGCCAGTGCCTGGTGCAGGTTGTACTCGGTGGCGGCGTCCAGGGCGGAAGTCGCTTCGTCGAGGATCACCACTTTCGGTTCGGCCAACACCATGCGCGCAATCGCCAGGCGCTGACGCTGGCCGCCGGAAAACCGCACCCCGGAACGCCCCACCACACTGTCCAGGCCCATGGGCAACGCCTTGACGGTCGCATCCAGCTGGGCGATTTCCAGTGCCTGCCAGCAGGCCTGGTCACTGCGCTCGCGGCCCATGGTCAGGTTGGCGCGCACGGTGTCGTTGAACAGCGCCGGATGTTGCAGCACCACGGCGACGTGCTCGCGGATGGTCTCCAGGCCGATTTCCTGCTGGGTGGCACCGCCAAAGCGGATCGTCCCGGCCTGGGGCGTGTACAGGCCCAACAGCAATTGCACCAGGGTGCTTTTGCCACCGCCGCTGGCGCCGACGATTGCGACCTTCTCGCCGGGCGCGATGGCCAGGTTCAACTGGTCGAGGACCAGGTCTTCGCCATAACCGAAATTCAGGCCACGTACTTCGATGCCGACGGTTTCGCGCCCGGTAAACGGGTCTTCGCCGCCCGCGTATTGCGGTTCATCGGCCCGCGCCAGCAGTTCGTTGATCCGCGTCAGCGCCCCGCCCGCCGCGTAATAGGCGTACTGCAGGTTCAGCAACTGCTCCACCGGGCCGATCATGAACCACAGGTAGCTGAACACCGCGAGCATCTGGCCGATGGACAGGTCGGAGAACAGCACCGTGAGCATGGCCGCCGCACGGAAGATGTCGATGCCGAACTGGAACAACAACCCGCTGGCGCGGCTCGATGCGTCGGTTTTCCACTGGGAATGGATCGCGAAGTCGCGCACTTCCTGGGCCCGCTGGCCGAGGCGCCCGAGGAAGAAGCCCTGGCGGTTGCCGGCGCGCACTTCCTGGATGGCATCCAGGGTTTCGGTCAGGGCCTGGGTAAACCGCGAGGTGCTGTCGTTCTCCAGTTTCTTCAGGTGTTTGACGCGTTTGCCCAACTGCACCGTGGCGTAGATCACCAACGGGTTGAACAGCAGGATCAGCAGCGCCAGTTGCCAATGCATCCACACCAGGATTGCCGACGTGCCCACCAACGTAAGCATCGCCACCAGGAACCGGCTGAGGGTTTCGCCGACGAATTTGTCCAGGGTGTCCAGGTCGGTGACCAGGTGGGTGGTGACCGTGCCACTGCCCAGGCTTTCGTATTCGCCGAGGGAAATACGCTTGAGCCGCTCGATCAGGCGCACGCGGATGCGGTACACGATGTCCTTGGCCAACCGCGCAAACAGCCGCGCCTGTACCACGTTGAACACCAACGCGCCGCAGCGCAGGAACAGCGTCACCAGCAACATCAGGCCGATATAGCCGGCGGCTTTCTGCCAGCCCAGGGGCAAGGCGTGGTTCATCACCTTGAGCGCGGCATCGCCACGACCCAGCAACACTTCATCGACCAGCAACGGCAACAACAGAGGGATGGGCACGCTGCACAGGGTCGCCAGCACGGCGACGCCATTGGCGATCCACAGGGACTTCTTGTGGCGCAGGGCCAGGCGGCGGATTTCCGCCCAGGTCAGGCGGTCGGTGCGTTGAGGTTGCTCATGCACAGGTGGCTCGCTCCAGCCATCGGCCCAGCAAAGGCGAAAGCTCGGACAGCGGCTGGTAACCGTTGGTCAGCAACGCCAACTGGCCATTGCGCTCGGCCAGCAGCGTCGGGAAACCGGCGATGCCCAGGTCCTGTACCCAGGTAAAATCGGCAGCGGTGGCGGCGTGCTGCTCGGCGCGGTCGAATTCGCCGGCAAACTCGATGCGCGGGATGCCCGCCTGTTCGGCCAGTTCCACCAGCACACTGGCGAGAGTCACGTCGCGGCCCTCGACATAAAACGCGCTCTGGATCAGCCCCAGCAGCTTCCATGCACAATCCGGCGCCAGGCTGCGCGCCGTGACGATGGCGCGGCACGCCGGCTCCGTGTCATACACAAAACCGTCGGGCAGTGCGCCGTCACGCTTGAACGGCTGGCCGGTGGCGTCGGTCACCGCCTGCCAGTGCTCCAGGATATAGCGCCGCGTGGTCGGCTCCAGCGCCGCGCCACTGCCGGTACGCAAGCCGCCCACCACCAGGTGCAGTTCCACGCCGGCCGCCTGGGCCTGCTCCACCAACGCCTCGGCCACCGGGGCAAAGCCCCAGCACCAGGAACACATCGGGTCCATCACATAGAGCAGGCGCGCGGACATGGCTCAGGCCTCGGAAGGAGTTTGCTTGTAGTTGAAACCAATCGGGTGCGGCATGTTACGGGCCTTGGCCAGCTCGATCTGCTTCTGCCGGTCGATCGCACTGCGGCGGGTCTTCTCCGGCAGCTTATCCCAGCAATGCGGGCAACTGATGCCCGCCACATAGTGCTCGGAGGCGCGGTCCTCAACACTCACGGGTGTGCGGCAGGCATGACATTGATCGTAGTCGCCTTCGCTCAAGTCGTGGCGCACGGTGACGCGATTATCGAAAACAAAGCAGTCGCCCTGCCATTTGGTTTCTGCCTGCGGCACCTCTTCGAGGTACTTCAGGATGCCGCCCTTGAGGTGGTAGACCTCATCGAAACCCTCACTGAGCATGTAGCTCGAGGCCTTCTCGCAACGAATGCCGCCGGTGCAGAACATGGCGACTTTCTTGTGCTTGGCCGGGTCGAAGTTGGCTTTGATATAGTCGGGAAATTCGCGAAAACTGGTGGTTTTCGGGTCGATCGCGCCTTCAAAGGTGCCGATGGACACTTCGTAGTCGTTACGGGTGTCGATCAACAGCACTTCCGGGTCGCTGATCAGCGCGTTCCAGTCCTGCGGGTCGACGTAGGTGCCGACCTTCTTGTTCGGGTCGACGCCTTCGACGCCCAGGGTCACGATCTCTTTCTTGAGCTTGACCTTGGTGCGGTAGAACGGCTGGTCGTCGCAGTAGGATTCCTTGTGGTCGATGTCGACCATGCGCGGGTCGTTCTTCAGCCAGGCCATCAAGCCATCAATGCCTTCGCGGCTGCCGGAAACGGTGCCGTTGATGCCTTCCTCGGCGATCAGCAAGGTGCCTTTGATGCCGTTGTCGAGCATCGCCTGCAACAGTGGCTCGCGCAGGGCGACGTAATCTTCGAGGGTGACGAACTTATACAGTGCCGCCACGACAATCGGTTGAGTCATGGGTGTTCTCTCCAGGTGGCTACCCTCGTAAGGGGTGAACCGGATGCAAAAAAAACGCGCCGTCTAGGCGGCGCGTCGCGGATTCTAACAAATGCCCGGTGTCAGAGACACCCGATCATCAATCATGCCCGCCGGCGCAGGTCGGCGAGGCCGGGGCTGCGTCGATTTTCGCCCACTCTTCAGGCGTGTAGGTATGCAGCGCCAGCGCATGAAACTCGCTCATCAGGTCACCCAGGGTGGCGTAGACCTTCTGGTGGCGCTTGACGCGGTTGAGCCCCTCGAACTGCGGGCTGACCAGCACGGCCTTGAAGTGGGTCTGCAACCCACGGCTGTGCATGTGGCTTTCGTCCAGCACACTCAGGTGGTCGGTGCCCAGGGCGGCAAGCGCCGTTTCGATACGCTGTTGCATGGTCATTCCTGCTTACTTCTTCTTGGCCGGGGCGGCGGCTTTAGGCGTCAGCTCGTTGGTCATGTCTTCCAACAGCTTGTTCACCACCGGCACGGCGCTTTCCAGCTTCGCCTGGGTCATCTGGGCCGATTGCTGGGTCAGTTGCGGCATTTTTTCCAGGACTTTCTTGCCCAGTGGCGACTGGTAGAAGGCAACCAGGTCCTTGAGCTCGGATTCGCTGAAGTTGGTGGTGTAGAGCTTGACCATGTCTGGTTTGAGCTTCGGCCAGCCGATGGCCTGGTCGAGGGCGGCGTTGGCCTTGGCCTGGTAGCTGTCCAGTACGGACTGCTTGGCGGCAGGCGCCTTGGTCTGTTCGAAACGCTGGGCGAACATTTGTTGCACTTGCATGTACACCGGGGTACCCAGCTTGTCGGCGTGGGCCAGGGTAAGGAAGGCTTCGGCACTGGCGTTGTGGCTGGCGGTATCGGCAAGAACCTGGCCGCTGGCGCAAACCAGAGCAACCGCGGTACAGATGGCACGAAGACGAGTCATCGAGTTTCCTTTATCTAGCAGGCGAGGTAAGACCCCAAGGGCGCCCATTCTGCGCCTAAAAAACCTCAGGGCTCAACCCCGGGCCTTGTCGGACAGGGATTGCCCGATGAAAAGTCTTTCAGGGGAACCCCCGAGGCTCTTCACAGCCTAAACTGCGCAAACGAACCTGAAGGAGTGTGCCCGATGAGCCGTATCGAAACCGACAGCCTGGGAGAAGTCGAAGTCCCGGATGACGCTTACTGGGGCGCCCAGACCCAACGTTCGCTGGTGAACTTCGCCATCGGCGAGCAACGCATGCCCCTGGCGGTGTTGCACGCCCTGGCCCTGGTCAAGAAGGCGGCGGCACGGGTCAACGACCGCAACGGCGATCTGCCCGCCGACATCGCCCGCCTGATCGAACAGGCCGCCGACGAAGTGCTGGCCGGCCAACATGACGACCAGTTCCCTCTGGTGGTGTGGCAGACCGGCAGCGGCACCCAGAGCAACATGAACGCCAACGAAGTGATCGCCGGTCGCGCCAACGAACTGGCGGGCAATAAGCGCGGCGGCAAGAGCCCGGTGCACCCCAACGATCACGTCAACCGTTCCCAGAGTTCCAATGACTGCTTCCCTACCGCCATGAGCATCGCCGCCGTGCAGGCGGTGCATCAACGCTTGCTGCCGGCGATTGCCACCCTGTCCGGCGGCCTGGCAGAGCAAGCCGCCAAACATATGAAGCTGGTGAAGACCGGGCGCACCCACATGATGGATGCCACCCCGATTACCTTCGGCCAGGAGCTGTCGTCATTCATCGCTCAACTCGACTACGCCGAACGTGCGATCCGTGCCGCCCTGCCCGCCGTGTGCGAGCTGGCCCAGGGCGGCACCGCCGTGGGCACCGGGCTCAATGCGCCCCATGGCTTCGGCGAGGCGATCGCCTCGGAGCTGGCGGCGCTATCGGGCTTGCCGTTCGTCACCGCGCCGAACAAATTCGCCGCCCTCTCCGGCCATGAGCCTCTCGTGACGCTGCACGGCGCGCTGAAAACCCTGGCCGTGGCCCTGATGAAAATCGCCAATGACCTGCGCCTGCTGGGCTCCGGGCCGCGCACCGGGCTGGCCGAAGTGAAATTGCCGGCCAACGAACCGGGCAGCTCGATCATGCCGGGCAAGGTCAACCCGACCCAGTGTGAAGCGCTGTCGATGCTGGCCTGCCAGGTGTTGGGCAATGACGTGACCATCGGCATTGCCGCCAGCCAGGGTCACTTGCAGTTGAATGTGTACAAGCCGGTGATCATCCACAACCTGCTGGAGTCGATCCGCCTGCTGGCCGACGGCTGCAACAACTTCCAGGAACACTGCGTGGCCGGGCTGGAGCCTGACCCTGTGCAAATGGCGGAACACTTGGAGCGTGGCCTGATGCTGGTCACCGCGCTCAACCCGCACATTGGCTACGACAAGTCCGCCGAGATCGCCAAGAAGGCCTATGCCGAAGGGCTGACGCTGCGGGAAGCCGCGCTGGAACTGGGCTACCTCACCGATGCAGAGTTCGACCAGTGGGTTCGCCCCGAAGACATGCTGGGCACCTAGCCTAGGACGCCAGGCGCAACCGTCGGGCCCTGAGCCCGGCGAGCAACGACGGCGCCAGCGCCACGGTTGCCGAACCCAGCACCACCACCAACGCCCCGGCATAGCCCAGGGCGTTGATCTCTTCGGCCTGCACATAGTCGGGCCACAGCCAGGCCGCCACGGCCACCGCCACAAAGGTCACCAAAGGCGTGAGCGCCAGGGTCGCACTGACCCGCGAGGCTTCCCAGTGGGCCAGCGCTTCGGCAAAGGCGCCGTAGGCCACCAGGGTATTCATGCAGCACGCCAGCAATAGCCAGCCTTGCAGCGGGCTCAGGTCCAACGCCTCCAGGGGATGTGCCCAAGGCGTGAGCAACACGGCGCAGGACAGGTAGATCACCATCATCACCTGCAGCGAGTTCCACACCGTCAGCAGTTGTTTCTGGCCGAGGGCGTAGAACACCCAGATCGTGGTGGCAAGCAGGACGGTCAGCACGCCGGCGGTGTAGGCGCCGAGCGAGGTCAGCAGTTCTTCCAGGCGCTGGTTGAAAAACAGGCCGAAACCAATGATCAACACCACCAGCCCCACCCCCTGTCCCAGGCTGAAGCGCTCCTTGAAGACGAACACACTGGCGACCATCAAAAAGATCGGCCCCATCTGCACCACCAACTGCGCGGTGCCGGGGCTGAGCAATTTCAGGCCCACCAGGTACAGCACGTAGTTGCCCACCAGTCCGCACACCGCCATCGCCACCAGCCAACCACCCCGGGGGCCAAGCACCTTGCGGCTGGGCAAGCGTTTGGTCAGCGCCAGGTAGACGAACAGGCAACTGCCGGCCACGATCAGGCGAAACCAGGTGACGGTAATCGGGTCCATCACCTGCAGCACCTGCTTGAGTTTGATCGGCAGAATGCCCCACAGAAACGCGGTCAGCAGGGTCAGGAGCAAACCATAGACCCAGCGGCCGGAAGAGATGTGCATGAGTACCCCAGAAGCCGGAGGAAGTGGAGCCGCATTCTAGGGGCACCCGATGCACTTTGTGTAGCGAACACTTAATTTGCCGATCAGCGCACTGCTTCGAACAACCCGGTGGCCCCCATGCCGCCGCCCACGCACATGGTGACGATGCCGTAACGCAGGTTGCGTCGCTGCAACTCACGCACCAGGTGCCCCACCTGCCGCGAGCCGGTCATGCCGAATGGATGCCCGATGGAGATCGAACCGCCATTGACGTTGTACCTGGCATTGTCGATTTCCAGGCGATTGCGCGCATACAGGCATTGCGAGGCAAACGCTTCATTAAGCTCCCACAGGTCGATGTCCGCCACCTGCAACCCCTTGGCCTTGAGCAACTTGGGCACCGAGAACACCGGGCCGATGCCCATCTCGTCCGGCTCGCAACCGGCCACGGTGAAGCCACGGAAAAACGCCTTGGGCTGGAGCCCCAGTGCAAGGGCTTTCTCCAGGCTCATCACCAGCGTCATCGAGGCACCGTCGGAGAGCTGCGACGAGTTGCCCGCCGTCACCGAACCATCCTCGGCGAACACCGGCTTCAAACCTTGCAGACTGGCCAGGGTAGTGTCCGGGCGGTTGCAGTCGTCACGATCGACCACACCTTCCAGGATCTGCACCTCACCGGTGTTCTTGTCTTCGACTTTGTACTTGACCGCCATCGGCACGATTTCATCGCTGAAAAGCCCATCGGCCTGGGCCTGGGCGGTGCGCTGCTGGCTTTGCAGGGCGTACAGGTCCTGTTCTTCGCGGCTGACGTGGTAGCGACGCGCGACGATCTCGGCGGTCTGGCCCATGGGGAAATAGATACCCGGCACCTGCTCTTTGAGCAGCGGGTTGATCAGGTTGTCGGTATTGACGCTTTTCATCGTCAGGCTGATGGACTCGACACCGCCGGCGACGATGATATCGCTGCAACCCGACGCAATCTGGTTGGCCGCAATGGCAATCGCCTGCAAGCCCGAGGAGCAGAACCGGTTGAGGGTCATGCCGGCCACGCCGGTGCCCAGTTGCGAGAGCACCGCCACATTGCGCCCGATGTTGTAGCCCTGGGCGCCCTCGTTGGAGCCGGCGCCGACGATGCAATCCTCCACCGTCGCCGGGTCGATGCCGTTGCGGGCGAGCAGCGCGTTGACGCAATGGGCCGCCATGTCATCGGGGCGGGTCTGGTTGAACTTGCCGCGAAAGGACTTGGCCAGGCCGGTTCGCACACTGTCGACGATCACTACTTCACGCATGGGCTACCTCGATCTTGTGGTTGTCGGATCGAGCATAGATCGCGCCCCGCGCCACCGCGACGATCATTCACCCCATAGATACAAAACCATGGCGACGCGGCTCACTGCGTCATTTTTTCTTTTTCTTTTTGTCGTGCTTATCGGATTTGGCGAACGCCTCTTCCAGCGCCAGGTTGATGGTGCGCAACACCTTGACCCGGGCCCAGCGCTTGTCGTTGGCCTCCACCAATGTCCAGGGCGACACCTCGGTGCTGGTACGGTCGACCATATCGCCCACGGCCGCGCGGTAGTCATCCCATTTGTCACGGTTGCGCCAGTCGTCTTCGGTGATCTTGAAGCGCTTGAAGGGGATTTCCTCGCGGGCCTGGAAGCGCTCCAGTTGCGTGTCCTTGTCGATGGCCAGCCAGAACTTGACCACGATCACACCCGCATCGCGCAGTTGCTCTTCGAAGTCATTGATCTCGCCATAGGCGCGCATCCAGTCCGCCGGGGTGCAGAAGCCTTCAATGCGCTCCACCAGCACGCGGCCATACCAGGAACGGTCGAACACGGTGAACATGCCGCGCGCCGGGATCTTCTGCCAGAACCGCCACAAGTAAGGCTGGGCGCGTTCGTCTTCACTGGGCGCGGCAATCGGCACGATGTGGTACTGACGCGGGTCCAGCGCCGCCGCCACCCGACGGATCGCCCCGCCCTTGCCCGCCGCATCGTTGCCCTCGAACACCGTGACCAGGGCGTGCTTGCGCATGCGCTTGTCGCGCATCAATCCGGAGAAACGCGCCTGTTCGGTGATCAGTTGTTCTTCGTAATCGTCCTTGTCCAGGCGCTGGGACAGGTCGAGGCTGTCGAGCAGGCTCTTCTTGTCCACCGACGCGATCAACGGCGCCGGGTTCATGCCGCTGGCCTTGCCCTTGGACAGCTTGAGCGCATTCTGCAGGCCTTCGAGCAGCAGTTTGCCCACGGTGAGGCTGCGGTAGTTGCTGTCCACGCCTTCGATCACATGCCACGGCGCATAGTCGCGACTGGTGCGGCGCAACACGCGCTCACCGAAGTGCACGAATTTGTCGTAGGTCTCGGATTGCTGCCAGTCCAGCGGGCTGATGCGCCAACTGTGCAGGGGGTCATCGGCCAGGGCCTTGAGCCGCGCCTTCATCTGTTTCTTGGAGAGGTGGAACCAGAACTTGAAGATCAGCGCGCCTTCATCGCAGAGCATTTTCTCCAGGCGTTCGGCGCCGGCGATGGCCTGGTCGAGGCGGGCGTCCTTGATCTGCCCATGTACGCGGCTTTGCAGCATCTGGCTGTACCAGTTGCCAAAGAAGATGCCCATGCGCCCCTTGGCAGGAAGTTGGCGCCAATAGCGCCAGGCCGGCGGGCGCGCCAGTTCTTCGTCGGTCTGCTGGTCGAAGGTGCGCACTTCGATCAGGCGCGGGTCCATCCATTCATTGAGCAGCTTGACCGTCTCGCCCTTGCCGGCGCCTTCGATACCGTTGATCAGGATAATCACCGGGAAGCGCTTCTGCTGCTGCAGCTCGTACTGCACTTCCAGCAGGGCCTCGCGCAGGGCCGGCACCTCGGCCTCAAAGGTGTCTTTGTCGATGGCGTGACCGATTTCGGCGGATTCGAACATGGGCAGCTCCGTTTCAAGATGGCTCAAGACTAGCGGATTAGGCAGCAATACGCGGGAGGAAATTCCACCGGCGCTTGCCATGGGTCAATTCAATGCCGGTTGATCGGCTAGAATGGCGGCCTTGCCTTTACCGAGCCGCCCATGAACCCCATCACCCACGCCCAACTCGACTGGGATGACCAAGGTCGCCCGCACTCGCGGATCTTCGACGATGTGTACTTTTCCGATAAGTCAGGCCTTGAAGAAACCCGCTACGTGTTCCTCGAACAGAACCGTTTGCAGGAGCGCTTTGCCGCGCTGCCCGCCGGTGGGCGGCTGGTGATTGGCGAGACCGGGTTCGGCACGGGGTTGAATTTCCTCTGCGCCTGGCAACTGTTCGAACAACACGCCGTGGCCGGTGCGCGCCTGCATTTCGTCAGCGTGGAAAAGTACCCGCTCAGCCATGCCGACCTGCAACGCGCCCTGCTGCTCTGGCCGGAACTGCAACCCTTCGCCGAACAACTGCTGGCGCAATACATTGCCATCCATCAGGGCTTCCAGCGCCTGGTGCTGGATAACGGTCGCGTGACCCTGACCCTGCTGATCGGCGACGCCCTGGAGCAACTGCCCCAACTGGACGCGCAGATAGACGCCTGGTTCCTGGACGGCTTCGCCCCGGCGAAAAACCCGGATATGTGGACCGCCGAGCTGTTTGCCGAACTGGCACGCCTGGCGGCGCCAGGCTCGACTATCAGCACGTTTACCAGCACCGGCTGGGTGCGTCGGTTGATCAACGCCGCCGGGTTCAAGATGAAACGTACGCCGGGCATTGGCCACAAGTGGGAGATCCTGCGCGGGGAGTTTCTCGGTTGGCCGACCGACACGCCGGTACCGGTCGCGGCCAAGCCGTGGTTCGCCAGGCCACCCGCCATTACGGGTGACCGCCACGCACTGGTGATCGGCGCCGGCCTGGCGGGCTGTGCGACGGCGGCCAGCCTGGCGGCCAGGGGTTGGCAAGTCAGCCTGCTGGAGCGCCATGACGGCGTGGCGCGGGAAGCCTCCGGCAATCCCCAGGGCGTGCTGTACCTGAAACTGTCGGCCCACGGCACTGCCTTGTCGCAGTTGATCATGGCCGGGTTCGGCTATACCCGTCGAGTGCTGGAGCACTTGCATCGCGGCGTCGACTGGGACGGTTGCGGCGTGCTGCAACTGGCCTTCGATGCCAAGGAGGCCCAGCGCCAGGCGCAACTGGCCGCTGCCTTCGCGCCGGACTTGCTGCACCTGCTCGACCGCGACCAGGCCCAGGCCCGCGCCGGTATCGCACTGGCACACGGTGGGCTGTTTTTCCCCGAAGGCGGCTGGGTGCACCCACCGGCATTGTGCGAGTGGCAAGCCCATCAACCGGGCGTGACCGTGCTAACCCACCACGATGTGCTCGACCTGCGTCATGTCGACGGTCAGTGGCAAGCCTGGGACGGTGAACACCTGCTGGCCAGCGCCAGCGTGGCGGTGCTGGCCGGCGCCGCCGAAGTCCAGCGGTTCGCCGACCTGCCCCTCAAGCGCATTCGCGGGCAGATCACCCGTTTGCCGCAGACCGCCGACAGCCAGGCCCTGGCCACGGTGGTGTGCGCCGAAGGCTACGTCGCCCCGCCACGCCTGGGCGAACACACCCTGGGCGCCAGTTTCGACTTCAAAAGCGATGACCTTACGCCCACCGCCGCTGAACATGCCGAAAACCTGGAGCTGCTCATGGGCATCTCCGAGGACCTGGCCCAGCGCCTGGGCGCCGACACCCTGGAGCCGGCGACCCTGGAAGGTCGCGCCGCGTTCCGCTGCACCAGCCCGGATTACTTGCCGATTGTGGGACCACTGGCTGACCGCCAGGCGTTCGACCAGGCTTACGCCGCCCTGCGCAAGGACGCCCGGCAAGTGCCAGGCACCGCTTGCCCCTGGCTGGACGGGCTTTACGTCAACAGCGGTCATGGCTCAAGGGGGCTGATCACCGCCCCGCTGAGTGCGGAGTTGCTCGCCGCCTGGCTGGACAGCGAGCCGTTGCCGGTGCCGCGCGCCGTGGCTGACGCCTGCCACCCCAACCGGTTTGCCGTGCGGGCGCTGATCCGTACCACCACCGGCAAGGTCGAGTGATCAACCGGCTGGGGCCTCACACACGGAGCCCAGCCCTTCGGCCCTGATGGCATCCTCGGTCAAGCGCTCGATCAGCGCGCTTTCAGCCTGCTCCCGTTCACTGAGGACGGTGTGCATGCGACTACGGTAATCGGCATCGCTCAGTACCAGGCTTTGCTCGAAGATGTCATTGAGGCGCTCGTCATAGGGCGAACTCAAGGCCTCGAAGCGAGCCGCATGGGCACGCTTGAGGTAGTCGGTCCAGAACGGCAGCTTCTTGAGATACGTCATCAGCTCGGGGGACAGCTCGGCCAGCGTGACTTCAGCCTTGGCTTCATCCAGCGCCAACTGAGTGACCTCACCCAGCCGCGAATAACGCATGTGCCGAGGCTGGCCGGGCAAATAGAATTCGCCGACCAGGCCTGTGCGGAAAGCCAGGCTGACCTCCAATGGATCGGCGGCAGGATGCAGGCCACTGTGACGGCGCGCAATCGCCTCCAACTGCTCCAGGCGAAACAGGCCACGACCCAGTTTCAACAGCGGCCTGGGCGTCAGCGCACGCCCCTGGATGAGGGCCTTGGCATCGCTGATTTCCACCAGGACTTCCAGGCTGCTGAAGTTGACGGCGGCGGCATCGTCACAATTGATCGGCGTGGCGGCCCGTTCGAATACTTCCTCACGCAGTTCGCTGTTCATTGCGGCAGCCTCCAGCACCCGCCATACGCGGCGCTGCAGGTCCTCACGCACGAACTCGGCGTCTTTGGTGCCGCCCAGTTCCGCGAGCAACTTGAACAGGGCGTCCGACCGGTAATCGTCCTTGAGGCCCGTCCACGTGAGTTTCTTCGCCGCATAGCCCGCCATCCGTTCGTCCGCCAGCCACAGTTCGCGCGCGCTCTGCTCGTTCAAACGCGCAATATCATCTTCCAGGAACCCCATGCCCGGACCGTACGCCTGCCGGTAATGTTTCAGGGCCAGTTGGCTTTGAGCCGATAACGGGTTGTGCCGCAAGTTGACACCCAGGGCAAAGTTTCGCGGCACGCGCAACAGCCACTCCGGCAGCACGCTGATGTCATTGGCGCGCAAATCGATCTGTTCAAGATAAGGCAGGCGCCACAGGTCCTTGGGCAGTTCCTTGAGCCGGCAGTTGCGTAACACCAGGTTGCGCAGCGCGAACATACGGCTGATATCCGGCGGGTCCAGCAGCGGGTTATCCGCCAGGCTCAACACCTTCAGGCGCGTCAGATCGGCCAGCTTGGCACGGGTGTATTCGGTGAGCTGGAGTTTGTTGTTGCTCAGGTACAACCGCTCCAGGCCCGGCATGTGCGACAGGGCTTCAGGTAGCCGGGTAATCTGGTTTTCGCCCAGTTCAAGGGTGCGCAGCCCCTTGAAGTGGCTGAGGAAATACGCCACATCGTCGGTCAGGTTCAAACGGCGCAATGACAAATGCTCGACGTGATCGAAGCGCACCTGTGCGGGTAATGTCGGCAGAGGGCCGATGACCATATCATCGAGCAACAGCCCTGGAACCTGGCTGGCGCGCTCGTCGGGCAGGGTCGACATCCGTCGCCAGCACTTTTCGATGCTTTTCGCCGCCTGGTGGCGACTCAATCGATAGTCCCACAGGGGGTCGGCCTGCACGATATTGACAGACCTCTCGGCACGCCAGCGTTTGAGTGCCGTGTGCAGCGCTTCAAACTCCTGCTCACGTGCCTGGACCGCCTTGGCACGAGACAGGTGATCATGGCCCGCATCGCGCAAGAAATCGTTGACCTGCGACGGACTGAACAAGGGATAAAGCTTGTTGACCTTACGCACCAACGCCGCCGGGAAATGCCCTGCCTCGCCCCGCGCCGACTGGGTACAGATCAGCGGTTCTTCGTCCAGCAGCCCGCGTTCCGGCCACAGGTGACGGGCGACTCTGTCACGCTCATGCACCGTGGTGGCACGCAGGCGGCCCCGCAGGTCGGCCGCCTCATTCTCAGCCTGGAGCTTCAATGCAATGCGCTGGCGTGGCAGCAGGCTATCGAACAGCGCCGTATACAAGCCGTCCGCGCCTGTCGCGACCGGCCCCAGGGCCTTGCCTTTTTGATCGAAGGCCTGATACCCCTGGGGCGTACTGACCAGCGTCCTCTGCGTCGCAGCTGTTGAAGCGCCCGCCTCGGCCAGCACCTCCCCGCTCAGGGTGTGCCTGCGTACCTGCAATGCCAGGTCTCGGGGCCAGCCGGGCATTCGCTCCAGCATACCGACGGCCACGCGTCGGGTGCCGTCCCCCGCCAACTCCGGCCAGTACAGGCCCATCAGCGCACGGTCCTGCTCCAACTGGTCCACCGCCTCGCGTGCCCGCTGGGCAAGCACCAGTGGTACTCGGCCAGTGGTGCGCAAATACCGGCGCTCCCACAATGTGGCCTGTGAGTACAGCTCCCACGCCACACGGGGTGGCAGTTGTTTGAAGCGGTCGCACAACGGCACCAATTCGTTCAGGGCAACACCGGCGTAATAGGTGTACAAACGGTCGAGTACGGTTTGATGCCGGCTACGCAGCGTGTCCAGCAGACGCCGCTCCAGTGTGCTGCGCATGTCGTCTTCCGCCACGCCCTTGCCCAACAGGTCGACACGCTCCTCGTCGCTCAGATGCTCCAGCAAGGTGTCCATGACCCGCCCGTCCCTCAACTCCTTGCGGGTAATATGGATGCTCAGGTCCTCATAATCGAAAGGTGCTGTTTCCGGATGCCTTTCCAGCAGTTCGCCCTCCTCGTCCAGCACCTCGAAAAAACGCCCCTGGGGCCAGCCTGGCACCAGCGGCAATGCGAACAATTGGGCGCGTGCGGTACTCGCATCCGGACGTTCACCACGCGCCAGGTACTCCATCAGTTCACGAACCCTGTCGTTTTGCTTGTAGCGCAGCACGCTGTCATGAAAACGCTCGGGTAACGGCTCGTAGGCACTGCCCAATGCCCGCAAGTGTGGCAGGGTCATTCCGGTGAGGGTTGCCAGGTTCGACAACGGCTCAGCGGGCAATTCCTCAAGGCTTGGATCCAGTCGCCTGAGGCTGTAGACGAGGTCTTCCCATTGCAAGGGGCGCTCGTAGACGTGCTGCCAGCCACCACGGAAGTTGTGCTCCAGCGGCGGGCGGTAAGCCTGCGGGCGCTGTGGATGAATAACCCGCCACTTCTGCAGTCTGGTATCGAAGGCAACCGAATAGTGGTTTCCCCCCATCCGGATGTAAGAGCGGCCGTTGACTTGGTAGACGCCTCGAGAATTGGCCACGGCCTGGTGTGCGACCGGCTCAGGCTGTCGATAGGTATTGAGCCTTGGCCGCCAGAGTTTCTGGCCCTGGTCGGCAGTGGTAACGGTTTCGAACTTCTCGAAGAACTCCGTAGAGGTTGTCAGGGTGCGCTTCAACGTCCCCACGACCCGCCCCCCTGCCACAAACAAAGCCATGGCCGCGACGTTTTCGGCCACATTCACCAGATGCCTGAGGGCCTCGGTATGTTCATCGTGCTGCCAGTCCTCGACGGCCTCGAACACTTCCCCCAACAGCTGTCCGATGGCTACCCCGAGCATCAACTGACCCAACACCGGCACCACCAACGACGCCACATTCAGCAGGTCCAGCCCCAGGTCCAGATAGCGCTGCGTGCGCTCTTCACTGGCTTGCTGGTCGACCTGGGCCTTGGGCACCGCCAGCACTAACGCATCCAATTGAATCTTGCCGACGAATGCCTGGAAGAAGAACCCCGTCAGGCTGGTCGTGACGGGTAAGGCGCGCAGCTGGCCAACCTTGCGCGTCATGTCGAACGATTCGAAAAAATCCAGGCGGTTGGACTCATCCAGGTACCCTTCGAAAAACGTCCGGTAGCTCTTGATTTGCAGCTTCAAGGACAAGTACAGCTTGAAGTCTTCCAGCGTCGGGTACTCGTACCAGGGCCTAGAGGGTTCGTTCGGCATGTAGACAATAAAGGGGCCGGTATCCAGGCTGCCCGGTACGCTGCCGGAAAACACCAATACACTCCACACACAGGTGTCATCGATGTTCAAGCCCTGCCAATTGATCAGGTCGTTGCCCGGCAACTTGCTCTTGAGTTCACTGGCCGGACGGTCGAACCCGATCAACTTGAGCAACCGCGCGTAGGTCCCGGCTTCGATATGCCCCTTGCACAAGGCAATATGCAGATCCATGCGCATGTCCATGAGTTTGCCCAGGCCAATACTGACAGCAGCCTGGTTGTAGGAGCTGACTTCCTCTTTGCTTTTCGGGTCGGGCAGGTCGAAGACCTCTTCGATGTGCTTTTGATAGAGCGCCCCCAGATCCAGCTCCCGGCAATAACCGACAAATTCGGGCACCGTCATCCCGACGATCGGCTGCTTGGTGGCCGCAGAGCGCACCACAGCGGCGACGGACATGCCCCCGGGCTCGGCGCGCGCGTCAGAGAAGTTCTGCATCGCTGCATGCAACAGGCTTTGCTTTGTATAGGTAACGGTCTGGAGCAAGCCGCCCCCCAGGTCAGGGCTGACGCCGGTGAGCTTACGTTTGGGCAACTCCAGCAGGTCTTGCCTGACATCCGGCGACTCAACCCCTTTGGCCCGCAGAAAATTGGTCAAGCGCTCTGCGCAGTATTGATCCAGCGGTTCCAGACGCTGTAATAGATAACGGACGTTCTCACGGATCGCCTTGCTGTCGATATGCGCCTGCTCAAGGGCCATGAGTGTCGAAGCGTCGGCCTCAACCAACCAGTGCGGCAGGGTTTTGCGCAAAACCTGCGCCTTGTCCAGGTCGGCGGTCATGTCGAGCAATGCCCTGTCCAGTTCATCCTGGGTCGCCCCTGCGGCGACCTCACTCAAATCGCGGTTTTGCGTCATCGGCATGTTTCCTCAGCCAGCTGAACATGACGCCAAACGATAAGCCTGGCCTGGGTCACAACCGGGTATTTGTATACCGCCTTGCGACAGACCCGCCCTGCTTATAACCGATTGATCTAAAACTCCACGAATAGCCCCGTGTCAGTTTCTGGGTACGCGCCCTTTTGGGCGTATTGAGTTTTATGCTCCCCAACGGAAAAACCGGTAAGGAATTTATGTGCGGATTAGCTGGAGAATTACGTTTCGATGCCCAACCTGCCGACCTGGCGGCGATTGAACGCATCACCCATCACCTGGCCCCGCGAGGCCCCGACGCCTGGGGCTTTCATGCCCAGGGGCCGATTGCCCTGGGCCATCGGCGCCTGAAAATCATGGACCTGTCGGACGGCTCGGCCCAACCGATGGTCGATTCGCACCTGGGCCTGAGCCTGGCCTTCAACGGTGCGATCTATAACTTCCCGGAATTGCGCGAAGAGCTGGAAGCCCTGGGTTACGCCTTCTATTCCGGCGGCGACACCGAAGTGTTGCTCAAGGGTTACCACGCCTGGGGTGAGGCACTCTTGCCCAAGCTCAACGGCATGTTTGCCTTCGCCATCTGGGAACGTGATGCCCAGCGCCTGTTCATCGCCCGCGACCGCCTCGGCGTGAAGCCGTTGTACCTGTCGCGCACCGGCCAGCGCCTGCGCTTTGCCTCGGCCTTGCCGGCGCTGCTCAAGGGCGGCGATATCAACCCGATCCTCGATCCGGTAGCCCTGAATCACTACCTGAATTTCCATGCGGTGGTGCCGGCACCACGCACCTTGCTGGCGGGCATCGAAAAACTGCCGCCGGCCAGCTGGATGCGTATCGATGCCAGCGGCAAGACTGAACAGCAAACTTGGTGGACCCTGCCCTACGGCCCGCGCGAAGATGAAAAAAACCTGAGCCTGGAAGACTGGACCGACCGCGTGCTCGACAGCACTCGCGAAGCCGTGGCCATCCGTCAACGTGCCGCGGTGGATGTGGGTGTGCTGCTCTCCGGCGGGGTCGATTCGAGCATGCTCGTCGGCCTGCTGCGTGAAGTCGGCGTACAGGATTTGTCGACCTTTTCCATCGGCTTTGAAGACGCCGGTGGCGAGGCCGGCAACGAGTTCCAGTACTCGGACCTGATCGCCAGACACTACGGTACGCGCCACCACCAATTGCGCATCGCCGAAAGGGAGATCATCGAACAACTGCCAGCGGCGTTTCGCGCCATGAGCGAGCCGATGGTCAGCCATGACTGCATCGCCTTCTACCTGCTGTCGCGGGAAGTGGCCAAGCACTGCAAGGTGGTGCAAAGCGGCCAGGGCGCCGATGAGTTGTTCGCCGGTTACCACTGGTACCCGCAGGTCGACGGTGCCGCCGATCCCTATATGGCTTATCGCGATGCATTTTTTGACCGCAGCTACGAAGACTATGCCGCCACCGTCGCGCCCAAATGGCTGACCGCCAACGACGCAGCCGGTGATTTCGTGCGCGAACATTTCGCCATGCCCGGCGCCGATGCGGCCGTGGACAAGGCCCTGCGCCTGGACAGCACGGTGATGCTGGTGGACGACCCGGTCAAACGTGTCGACAACATGACCATGGCCTGGGGCCTGGAAGCGCGCACGCCGTTCCTGGACTACCGCCTGGTGGAGCTGTCGGCCCGCGTGCCAGGTAAATTCAAGTTGCCCGATGGCGGCAAGCAAGTGCTGAAAGAAGCGGCGCGCCGGGTCATTCCGAGCGAAGTCATCGACCGCAAGAAGGGTTACTTCCCGGTGCCGGGCCTCAAGCACTTGCAGGGCGATACCTTGAACTGGGTACGCGAACTGCTGCTCGACCCGAGCCAGGATCGCGGCCTGTTCAACCCCGCCGCGCTGGACCGCTTGTTGACCGACCCGCAGGGCCAATTGACGCCGTTGCGTGGCTCCAAGCTGTGGCAACTGGCAGCGCTGAACCTGTGGCTCAGCGAACAAGGAATCTGATTGATGAAACCTCTCGCAGCGGCCTATAGCCAACGCTTGATCAAGGGCCAGGCGCCGACCTACGAGCGCCTGCAGGCGCGCCTCGCGGAAGACGGCAGCCCATTGGCCGCCGAGCCGATTGCGGTGCATTGCGGCTGGGGCCGGTTGCTGATCGGGCATACCTTTCCCGACCCGGCCAGCCTGGCCCAGGAACTGCTCCATGAGCAGCCGGGTGAGCGTGACATTGCTCTGTACGTGGCGGCGCCCCAGCAGATCCTGGGCATCGATCCCCAGCAGCTGTTTCTCGACCCCTCCGACACGCTGCGCCTGTGGTTCAGCGACTATCGCCCGGCTACCCGGGTATTTCGCGGCTTCCGCATCCGGCGGGTGCAGACCGAGGCCGATTGGCTGGCGGTGAACCAACTGTACCAGGGGCGCGGCATGTTGCCGGTCGACGCTGAACGCCTCACGCCGCGCCATCAGGGCGGCCCGGTGTACTGGCTGGCGGAAGATGAAGACAGCGGCGCGGTGATCGGCAGCGTGATGGGGCTGAATCACCAGAAGGCGTTTCATGACCCGGAAAACGGTTGCAGCCTGTGGTGCCTGGCAGTCGACCCGCTGTGCACGCGCCCCGGCGTGGGCGAAGTGCTGGTGCGTCACTTGGTGGAGCACTTCATGAGCCGTGGCCTGAGCTACCTGGACCTGTCGGTGCTGCACGATAACCGCCAGGCCAAGAACCTCTACGCCAAGCTCGGTTTTCGCGCGCTGACCACCTTTGCGATCAAGCGCAAGAATGGGATCAACCAACCGTTGTTCCTCGGCCCTGGCCCGCAGGCGGGGTTCAACCCCTATGCGCGGATCATCGTCGAGGAAGCCCATCGGCGCGGTATCGATGTACAGGTGGATGACGCCGATGCCGGGCTGTTCACCCTGAGCCATGGCGGGCGCCGTGTGCGTTGCCGTGAGTCCTTGAGCGACCTGACCAGCTCGATCAGCATGACCTTGTGCCAGGACAAAAGCCTGACGCACAAAGTGCTGAAGGCCGCCGATTTGAAAGTACCCTCGCAGCAACTGGCGGGCAGCGCGGATGACAACCTGGAGTTCCTCGATGAGCACCAGCGCATCGTGGTCAAGCCGCTGGATGGCGAGCAGGGTCAGGGCGTCGCCGTGGATCTGCAAAGTATCGAAGAGGTGCAGCAAGCCATTGAAGCGGCGCGGCAGTTCGACAGCCGCGTGTTGCTGGAAAGCTTTCACGAAGGGCTGGACCTGCGCATCCTGGTCATCGGTTTCGAGGTGGTGGCCGCCGCGATCCGCCGTCCTGCGGAAGTCACCGGTGACGGCCATCACTCCATTGGCGCATTGATCGAAGCCCAGAGCCGCCGTCGCCAGGCCGCCACCGATGGTGAAAGTAAAATTCCTCTGGATGGTGAGACCGAACGCACCCTGAAAGCCGCTGGCTATGACTACAGCAGCATCCTGCCCCGTGGCCAGACCCTGGCCGTGCGCCGCACCGCCAACCTGCATACCGGTGGTTGCCTGGAAGACGTCACCGCCATCCTCCACCCCACGCTGGTGGACGCCGCCGTGCGCGCCGCCCGCGCCCTGGATATTCCCATGGTGGGCCTGGACCTGATGGTGCCCGCCGCCGATCAACCCGAGTACGTGTTTATCGAAGCCAACGAACGGGCCGGCCTGGCCAATCATGAGCCGCAACCGACCGCGGAGAAGTTTGTGGATTTGTTGTTTCCCCACAGCCAGCCTGCTACTCAATAACCCTGTGACCAGGGGACCTCTTGTGGTGAGCCAGCTAGCCACAACACGGCTGCTCGCCACACCTCATCAGGAGTCTTTATGAGCCGAAACATCCCCGAACCGGATCTGAACTACCTGCAAAAAGTGCTGCTGGAAATGCTCGCCATTCCCAGCCCCACCGGATTTACCGACACCATCGTGCGCTACGTCGCCGAGCGCCTGGAAGAGCTGGGCATCCCCTTTGAAATGACCCGGCGCGGCACCATCCGCGCCACCCTCAAGGGCCAGAAAAACAGCCCCGACCGTGCGGTATCAGCACACTTGGACACCATTGGCGCCGCCGTGCGCGCCATCAAGGACAATGGCCGCTTGAGCCTGGCGCCGGTGGGTTGCTGGTCGAGCCGCTTTGCCGAAGGCAGCCGCGTCAGCCTGTTTACCGATAACGGCGTGATCCGTGGCAGTGTGTTGCCGTTGATGGCCTCCGGGCATGCGTTCAATACCGCCGTGGATGAAATGCCGGTGAGCTGGGACCATGTGGAATTGCGCCTGGATGCCTACTGCGCCACCCGTGCCGACTGCGATTCCCTGGGCATTGGCATCGGTGACTATGTCGCCTTCGACCCGCTGCCGGAGTTCACCGAGAGCGGGCACATCAGTGCCCGGCACCTGGACGACAAAGCCGGCGTTGCCGCGCTGCTGGCCGCGCTCAAGGCCATCGTCGACAGTGGCGAGCCGTTGCTGATCGACTGCCATCCGCTGTTCACCATCACCGAGGAAACCGGCAGTGGCGCAGCGGCCGCGCTGCCCTGGGACGTCAGTGAGTTCGTCGGCATCGACATTGCGCCGGTCGCCCCCGGCCAGCACTCCAGCGAGCATGCGGTGAGCGTGGCGATGCAGGATTCCGGCGGGCCGTATGACTATCACCTGTCGCGGCATTTGCTGCGCCTGGCGTCGGAACACGAATTGCCGGTGCGCCGCGACCTGTTCCGCTACTATTTCAGCGACGCGCACTCGGCCGTCACCGCCGGCCACGATATCCGCACCGCGTTGCTGGCGTTCGGCTGCGATGCGACCCACGGCTACGAGCGCACGCATATCGACAGTCTGGCGGCGCTGAGTCGTCTATTGGGCGCCTACATTCTCAGCCCGCCCGTGTTCGCCAGCGATGCACAGCCGGCACAGGGTTCCCTGGACCGGTTCAGTCACCAGATCGAGCACGAGACGCAGATGGAAAGCGACACGCGAGTGCCGTCGGTGGATAGCCTGGTGGGCAACAAGTCCTGAGACTGGCAACTACGGTCCCGGCGCAGTAGGATCGCCGGGATCCATCACCCGAGGCTTGTATGCTGATTCCCTACGATGCACTTGAAGTCGACACGCTCACACGCCTGATCGAAGACTTCGTGACCCGCGACGGCACCGACAATGGCGATGACACGCCGCTGGAAACCCGCGTACTGCGCGTGCGCCAGGCACTGACCAAGGGCCAGGCGCTGATCGTGTTCGACCCGGAAAGCGAGCAGTGCCAGTTGATGCTCAAGCACGACGTGCCCAAGCATCTGTTCGACTGACGTCAGAGATTGGGCACCGGCACCGGATGGGGGCTGGCGGCCTGGCGCTCGCGGATTTTCTGATGCACCTCCGCGCGATGTACATGCACCCCGGCCGGCGCTTCAACGCCAAACTTCACCTGGGTACCGTTCAACTCGAGGATATGCACGGCGATGTCATCGCCAATGGAGATGACTTCGCCTATGGCGCGGCTTAAAACCAGCATGGCGGTTGTCCTTTTAACAGTGAAAGGACCTCGACCATGCGCGCAGGCTGTGGTGTGCATCAATGGCTTGCCGTGAAATCAGGCACTACTTACATGTGTAGGTAAAATGCCTGACAGACCACTTCCCGGTCAGCCTTTGGCGGCCTGTGCCTTGGCGCGCATTTTGTCGGCCATGCTGGTCATTTCGTCATACAACAACTGCGGGTTCTTTTGCTTCAACGCCCATGCCACGCGCCCCTGTTCGTGGGGCAGGATCATGAACTCACCTTCCGCGACCCGCTGGTAGATGTAATCGGCGATATCCGCCGCCGAAATCGGCGAACTTTCCAGCAACTTGCCCACCTGGGCCTTCATGGCCGGGGTCGGCCCACGGAAGGAATCCAGCAGATTGGTCTGGAAGAACGATGGGCACACCACATGCACACCGATTTCCTGCTGCTTGAGCTCCACCAGCAGACTCTCCGACAACGCCACCACACCCGCCTTGGCTACGTTGTAGTTGCTCATGGCCGGCCCCTGCATCAGCGCGGCCATGGAGGCGATGTTGATGATGCGGCCCTTGCTCTTTTCCAACAGCGGCAGGAACGCCTTGCAGCCCTTGACCACGCCCATCAGGTTGATTGCGATCTGCCAGTCCCAGTCCTCCAGGGACAACTCGGCAAAGAAACCGCCTGACGCCACGCCTGCGTTGTTGACGATCACATCGATACCGCCCAGCTTGACCTCACAGGCCTGGGCAAACGCGGTGAGCTGGCTGTAGTCGCGCACGTCGCAGCGCTGGATAAAACCTTCGCCACCGGCCTCGCGCACCAGCCTGAGGGTTTCCTGCAGGCCGGGCTCGCTCACGTCCGACAAGGCCAACTGCCAGCCCTCACGGGCCCAGCGCAGAGCGATTTCACGACCCAGGCCGGACCCGGCGCCAGTGATCATCATGCGATTTTGCATAGGAAGTTGCCTTGTGGTTCACGGAAGAAGTGACCGGCAGTGTAGCGAAGGTTTTTCCTACACCCACCCACCATCAGAGTGATGAATGCCCCTGGCAAACCGTGGGCCGGGTCGGATGTTTGCGTATAGCCTAAGTTCAATATTTTTCAACTAACAGGTTTAGTTGCGAGCGCATTAAAAGAAATAAGCCTGTGTGCGAAATGCTTTAAAAAAATACTGAATTTTCTGCGAAGAAGCATAGTCGGAGTTGTTAAGGCGTCTGTCTTTAATATGCGGGCCTATCGTTAAACAACCGGTCTTTGCAGAAGGCCAATAAGGAAAAAAACCATGAGCCTCATTCTGATCATTATCTTGATCCTCCTGCTGGTCGGCGGTCTGCCAGTGTTCCCTCACTCACGTAATTGGGGTTATGGCCCGTCGGGTATCCTGGGCGTTGTCCTGGTGGTGCTGCTGGTACTGTTGTTGCTTGGGCGTATATAAACGCCAGGCAAAAAAAGAGGCCCTTTAAAGGGCCTCTTTTTTATGGCCGGTTAATTAGTCCGGCTTGCCGTTGACCACACCTGCGGTGTTATCCAACAGGCTCTTGGTAGCGGTCTGCAGGAACGACTCGAGTTTCTGCTTCAGTGCCGCCTCGTCCGGCGACTCGAGGATCACTTTACCGGTTGGGTTGGCGCCCAGTTCGTATTCCCACAACTTCGGTGGCATTTCCTTCGGCAGCACCAGAATGCGATCTGCCGTCACCAATGCCACGGTTTGATCGCTGCCCGATGGCTTGATCACACCAAAACCCTTATCGCCTTCCGGCAGGTTCAACAGGTCACGGCCCCAGCACTGGTGCAGGGTATCGCCACCCAGGCGCCCCATGATGGTTGGCACGATGTCGATCTGGGTGCCCACGGTGTGGTCACGCTCGCCGAACTTTTCCTGCATGCCTGGCGCGATCATCAGCATCGGCACGTTGAAACGGCCCAGGTCCATTTCGGTGATCTGCTGTTCGTTGCCGAAGCCATGGTCACCCACGATGACGAACAGGGTTTCCTTGAAGTAAGGCTCCTTGCGGGCCTTCTCAAAGAACTGGCCCAGGGCCCAGTCGGAGTAGCGCATGGCGGTCAAATGCTCGTTGAGGCTGCCACGGTCGGTGACTTTCTCAACTGGCAATGGCGTCGGCAACGCGTACGGCGTGTGGTTGGACAGGGTTTGCAGCAACGCATAGAAGGGCTTGCCACCTTCACGCGCCTTGAGCTCTTCCAGGCCACGGTTGAACATATCCTGGTCAGACACGCCCCACGTCGGGTCGGAGAACACCGGATCGACGAAGTCATTGCGACCGATGAAGTTGGTCATGCCCTGGTTGCTGAAAAAGCCCGACTGGTTGTCCCAGGCGAAATCGCCGTTGTACACATACACGTCGTCAAACTTGCGCGCGCTGAGCAACTGCGGCAGGCCCGACAGCTTGTGGCTGCCTTCCGGGGTCTGCATCAGGTATTCGAAGCCCGGCAGGTTCGGGAAGCACGCCATGGTGGCGAACATACCCTGGTGGGTATGGGTGCCGTTGGAGAAGAAACGGTCGAACAGCAGGCCTTCCTTGGACAGTTTGTCGAAGTACGGCGTGATGTTGCCCGGACGACCCAAGGCGCCGACCGAGTGACCGGCGAAGCTTTCCATGAGGATCACGACCACGTTCTTGATCGGCAGGGTCTTCTCGGCCGGCGGCATGTAGTCGCGGCGCACGGCGGCGATGTCGGTATCCACCAGTTTCTCTTGCGGCAGCACCAGCATGTCACGCACGGTCTGGGTGGCCAGCGGCTGGTCGAGGGTGGCCTTCCAGATATTGGAGCGATCTTCGGAGAACCGCGACTTGGCCGCGGCGATCAGCGACAAGGTGCCGTTGAGGCCCAACTGGTTGGCGAAGTTCGAATCCGTAGTGTAGACATCCCCCCAACGCAGCGGCGGCCCCTGGCGCAGGGTGCCACGGATGGCGACCACGGCGATCAGCAGGCAGACCACGAACACCGCGATGCGCGTGTACCACGGCGCGACCTGGCGGGTACCGATGCTGCCACCGCTGAACGGGCCACGCGGGCGTGTGGCGCGGTCGGCGCCTTTGAACGCCATGCTCAGGATCAACGTACCCACGGCCCAGGCCAGCAGGTAGCGCACCACCGGGAAACCGTACCAGAGCATGCTCATCACGGTCTTCGGGTCTTCCTTCACATATTGGAAGACCAGGCCGTTGAGGCGCTGGTGGAACTCGCGGTAGAAGTCCATTTCCATCAGGCCCAGGAACAGGGCGATGCTGGACGCGACGGTCAGCCACAAACGGAAGAACCCGCGCGCAGCCATGGCGCGGACGCTGAACAAGGCCAGCAGCAGCGGGACCAGCAGGTACATCACCAGGCGAATGTCCAGGCGCAGGCCATTGCCGAACGCTTCGAGGAAGGTCGAGGCCGGCGTGTCGAGGATCATTTCGCGGTTGTACACCAGCAGCGCCAGGCGCAGCAGGGAGAACATCACCATCATGACCAGTGCGCAGAGCAGCGTGTACGCCAGATGGGATTTGACGGTCGGTTGCAGCAGGCGATTAGAAGCTCGCTGCTGACTCAGGGCGTCCGGGTTTGCCATGTCGTTTCAGGACCCATTGGAAGTTTAAGTGACGAAGTAGTGCAGTGGCGCGAATGGTGCCCGATCAACGGCGGCAAGGCTATTAATTACTGAACGTGCACCGGCGCTCCGCCTTTAGTGGCTCTTGGGACAGGGCCTTGGCAGGAAGATAAAGCCGGCGAATTGTCTTGGAAGGGATGTGAAAATTTTGTGCAGCGAATATTTCGAAACACAAAATGAATTGAAGGGAAAAGCCGTGGCCCGACAGCTGCCGAGCCAGGGTTCGACAGCTGCCAGGTGGTGTGCGAGATCAGATCCGCACATTACCCCGTGGTCCGGCAATCGCCCAGATGATCAGGCCCAGCACCGGCAGCAGCAGGATCAACAAGATCCACAACACCTTGGCGCCCGTGCTTGCGCCGCTTTTGAATACGTTGATGATCGCCCAGATATCCAGCGCGAGGATGATCAGCCCGATCAAGCTATTAAACGTGGAACCCATGGTGTCGCTCCTAAGTGAGGGCATGCCCTTGTAGGATAGTCAGCCCTGGCGGGGGTTCCGTTTTATTTCAGACGTGAACCGCGACTTTCAGCGCTTCCAGGGACGGTTCGCCCTTGATGCCGACTTCGGCGCACAGCTCCAGCACGCGCGGCAGGTCGTTGCCGTAGACCAGTACCGCCTGGATCTCGTCATCCAGCAGCTGGCTGAAGTTGAGCAGCACATAGCCGCCATCCTCCGGGCTGAGGGCGCTCATCTGGATCTGGATGCGGTTGAGTGCGGTCAAGTCTTCGGTCTTGGCCAGTTGCTTGGGCTTGAGGTTGAACGCAACGCCCGGGCCGAACGACGCGACGATCTGCGCGAACAGGTCACCATAGGTGTCGGCCTGGAACAGCACGGTGTCCGGCAGGCTGCCGACCACCACCCACTCACCCAGTGGGATGGGGAAGGTGTCGTCGTAGTTGATATCCGGGTTGGCCGCCAGAAACGCGGCCGGGTCGGCGTAGGCCTGGGCCGCCTCATCGGCGATGCGCGCCACCTCGTCCTCACCCATGACGCCGGCGCTGATTTTGCTGATGAGTTCGACGAGGGCGGTTTTCATGGGAATGGTCCTGTAGCGGGCTGGCTTTTGAGGGCGCGTAGCCTACACCAGTTTCTGCAACTGCGCCGCCGTATCCACCGCGCCCATGGTCTGCGCCGCGGCCAGTGCGGTGGCGCCATTGGCGTCGGTGGCCTTGGGGTTGGCGCCCTGCCCCAGCAGGTAATCGACCATTTCCACGCGATTGAACATCGCCGCCATCATCAACGCCGTACGGCCGTCGGAAGACGCGGCGTCCACCGGCGCGCCTCCGTCGATCAGCGCCTTGACCACGCCCAGGTTGCCCTTGAACGCTGCACCGGCCATCGGCAGCTGGTTCTTGTCGTTGGCGATCTGCGGATCGGCCTTGAACTCCAGCAGCACTTTTACTGCCTCGGCATGGCCGTGATAAGCCGCGAGCATCAGCAAGGTGTCGCCGTTGTGGTTGCGCAAGTTGGCCGGCAAGCCTTTGGCCAGCAGCGCAGCGAGCATGGCGGCGTCGCCTTTGCGGGCAACGTCGAAGACCTGCTCGGCAAATTCGGCGGCTTCGTCTTCGGTCATTTGTTTGGCTTGGTCTGACATGTGGGGCTCCTTGTCTGGTCCTCTATATGGCGCCCAGTGTCGCGAGGGAGTTCCCCCCTGTCATGGCTTTTTTGTCAAAAGCGGCCATAGGCAGAATCAATGGCGCTACTTTAATAACGAAAATGCCCACCCTGGATCTGCGCCAGCAATTGCCCGGTGACCGGCACATAACTGTCCGACCCCGGCAGCCAGGCGTAGACCGGGTCATTGCCCACCTTGTCCGGGTCGAAGGCTTCCTCCTTGAGCCGCACCTTCTGATATTTGAAGGTGCCGGTGGTTTCCATCTTCACCTTGATCCGCAGGAACAATGGCACGGCATAGTGCGGCAACTGGCCGTGGGCGAACTGCAGCAACTCACGCATGTCCAGGGCAGCCAGCGATTCGCTCGGGGTGATGGCGACCATGCCGGCACGGCCGTTGGTGTTTTCGATTTCCACGCCATAGGCCACGACTTCAGCGATCTGCGGGTGTTGCAACAAGATGTTCTCCACTTCGGTGGTGGAGACGTTTTCTCCCTTCCAGCGATAGGTGTCGCCCAGGCGGTCGACGAACTGTGCATGGCCGAAGCCGATGCTGCGCACCAGGTCGCCGGTATTGAAGTAGCGGTCGCCCTTCTCGAACACATCCGTGAGGATCACCTTGCGGTTTTTTTCCGGGTCGGTGTAACCGTCATAGGGCGACTTTTCATCGATCCTGGCCAGCAACAAGCCCTGCCCGCCGGTCTTCACTTTGTGCATGAAACCATCGCCGCCACGGATCGGTTCACCCGTGTCGTGGGCGTAGTCCACCAACGCCCAGTGTTGCAGGCAAAAGCCGACGGTGTTGTCGAAATTCAATATGTTGGTAAAACCGATATTGCCGTCGCTGGCGGCGTACAACTCGCAGACATGCGCCACGCCGTAGCGCGCCTTGAACTGCGCCCACACGCCAGGGCGCAGGCCATTGCCGACCATCTTGGTCACGCGGTGATCACGGTCGTTTTCGGCCGCTGGCTGGTCGAGCAGGTAGCGGCATAGTTCGCCGACGTAGCCGAGGGTGGTCGCCTTGAATCTGCGCGCATCCTCCCAGAACTGACTGGCGCTGAACTTGCGCCGGATAGCGAAACCGGACGCCCCGACAATCGCCGCGCCCCAGCACACACAGAGGCCGGTGGCGTGGTACAGCGGCAGGGTGCAATAAAGAACATCCTCCGGCCCCATGTCCAGCGCAATGCTGCCGAAGCTGATCGCGGTCTTGGTCCAGCGGCCATGTTTCATGATGCCGGCCTTGGGCAGCCCGGTGGTGCCGGAGGTATAGATATAGAAGCAGGGGTCGTTGAAGAAAATCTGCGCGGTACTCGGCAGGTTATCTACCGGGCCACCGGCGCTGGCAGCCATCAGGTCACAATAACCATCGGGCAGCGCATTGGCTTGCTGGTCCGCGACAAACCAAGTGCGTTCAGCGGAAATGCCCACCTGCTCACGTACCGCGTCATAGGAAGCCACCAATTCCGCACCGGCCACAATCGCCACCGGGTTCACCAGGTTGAGGCTGTGCAGCAGCGCCGCCTGGGTCTGCGCGGTATTGAGCATCGCACAGACGCCGCCCAGCTTGGCCACGGCCAGCACGCTCAGCAGCAACTCGGGACGGTTTTCGATAAAGATCGCCACCACATCGCCCTTGCCGATGCCCTGGGCTTGCAGATGGTGGGCAATACGGTTGGCCTGCTGGTTGGCTTCGCTGTAGCTGAGCACGCGGTCGCCGTACAACAAGGCTGTGCCATCCGGGTTGCGCAGGGTGGCTTGTTCAAACTGCCAGCCCAGGCCACAGGGCTGAGCGGGGTCGGTGACATTGGCGGCCCGCATGCCGCGCACCACCCGAGGCAGAGCACGAACAATGGCCGGCACCTTACGCAGCATCATGCCCCAGGTGATCATGTCGTTTTGCGGGTGGCGCATGGGAACGTCCTTTTTCTTATTGTTCGTAAACCTTGCAGAAAAGTACGTCAGGCCCTCTTCGGCTGTACACGCAGGATTTGAAAAGTTTTGTATCCCGATAAGCGAACGCTGAAAAAAGGAATTAAGCCAGGCAGAGAGAGTCATTATGAGTAGTGAGGCACCTGCCCGAGCGCGCCCGGCAACGCAAAATGCAGGATGCATGATGGCCATTCATGCAAATTGCACGAATCCGGAAATTTTGTATTTTTATAAGCTATTGATTTATAACGATATTTATCTAAATCACTAGCTGGCACAATCACTGCACCTATCTCTCCATGCTTGCCCACTTGAGCCAACGGAGCTGATAGACATGAGCCTGATCCAAGATAAATTCGCTTCAGTATTCTCCAACTACGATGTCACCACCCAGCCTCGTCCAGACGGCGGCATCCTGCTGACCCTGCGCAACAGCGAAGGTAAACAGGTCAAGCGTTCGATCTCCTATCAGCAGTTGCACACTGCCGATCAGCTGACCTGGGTCATCAGCGCCATTCGCCGCGACCTGGCTGAACAGGCCAGCGAGTTGCCGCAGATTTCGATGCTGCAGAGCCAGAACCGCTTTGCCTTGCCGACCTACCACTCGGCTTAAGCCTGAAATACCCAAAAGGGCCGCGACGCATTGAGCGTCGCGGCCCTTTTTCATGGGTTCAACACAGCCCCTGGCGGCTGGCTTCATTGACGGCTTGTACCCGATTGGTCACTTGCAGCTTGCAATAGATATTACGCAGGTGGAACTTCACGGTTGCTTCGGACGTGGCGCGTATCTGGCTGATCTCCCAGACGGTCTTGCCTTCCGAAGCCCAGCGCAGGATTTCCAACTCCGCCGGAGTCAGGGCCTTGCCAGCCAGGTTCAAACGTCGCCTGACTGCATTGGGTACCGAATATGGCGGTAGAAACGATTCCTTGGGGCCACTCATTAGTTCCTCTCCTTTCTCTGGCTCATGCCGCACCCTCTTCGGATTCCTCCTATTGACAGGTGACATAAACATTGATGTCGCAGAGGGTTACATAACGAATGGTATTAAGGCGCAGGCCCGCGCATAAACATCCAAGCCTTACAGAAGTTTGAGTTTCTTCCCACAGCAACTTCCAACCTTAAGGGGTTGTAGTTTTTGATCGGTGGGGATTAGTCGTCCAGGCCGGGGAAACGACTGGCAATATCGTCCTCGATGAACTCCGGTATGCATTCTTCAAGCGTATTGAACAGCCGCAGTGTGACAAAGTGCGGGTTCTCCCCCATGTCAATCCAGTGCGGCATACCGGCCGGGATCACAAGCAGGTCGTTTCTCTCGCAACGCACGGCGTATACATAATCGCCTATGTGCAGGGAAAACAGCCCCTGCCCTGCGATGATGAAACGTGCGGCAACTTCGCTGCAGCGGCGCTCGGCAAGAAAGCCCGCACGCACCTCGGCCTTCTGGAGATGATCCTCCGTCACCCTGAGCACCTGCGCATCCGCGTAGCCCAAGGCTTGAATCTGTGCCTTGTACGCCGCAATCAGTTGCGCATCTGTGGCCCCCTTCTCGATAGAAACGGGTGGCCAACGCTCAAAACGCACGCCGTGCTCGGCCAGGGTCGCAGCAATATCCTCGGGGTGGGTGAGGACCTTGTTCGGGGTGTCCGGTGAAGCAGCGCAGTAGACGGCGACATAACTCATTGAAGGGTTCCTTGGTTCTGCTCGTGCAATCGAAGACCGATGATAAGGGCGGCGGCCAGGGCCGCGACGCTCGCGATACTGAAGGTCAGGGTCGGCCCCAACAGGTTCCAACTGTAGCCGGCATACAGCGCACCCAGCGCACCGCCGGTGCCGGCCAGGGCGGCGTAGAGCGCCTGGCCCTGGCCTTGTTGCCGGGCACCAAAACTGCGTTGCACAAAGGCAATCGAGGCTGCATGAAAGCTGCCGAACGTGGCGGCGTGCATTACCTGCGCCAGCAACAGCACCCAGAAATACTCGGCAAACGACCCCAACAGCAACCAGCGCAATGCCGCCAACAGGAAGCTCGCCAGCAGTACACGACGCACCGAAACGCGCGTGAGGATGCGGCTCATGCCCAGGAACATCAGTACTTCCGCCACGACCCCCAGCGCCCAGAGCATGCCGATCACGCCCCGGCCGTAACCCAGGTGTTCGAGGTGCAGCGTCAGGAAGGTGTAATACGGGCCGTGGCTCAGTTGCATCAATGCCACGCAGGCATAGAACGCGAGTACGCCGGGGCTGCGCAATTGCTTGAGGAAGCCGTCGCCCGCCAGACGATTGCCGTGGGTCGCGGGCTGCGCATTCGGTACCCACAGGCTGGCGCCGATGATGCCGGCCATGATCACCACGACCACCACCGGGTAGATGTCCAGGCTCAACCAGTCGAACAAGCGGCCCATGATCACCACGGTGAGGATAAACCCGATGGAGCCCCACAGGCGGATCTGGCTGTAGCGCGCCGTCTGCTTTTGCAGGTGCGCGAGGGTGATCACTTCAAACTGCGGCAGTACCGCGTGCCAGAAGAATGCATGCAGCGCCATGACCAGGGCCAGCCAGGCGTAGGTATGGCTGACGAAGATCAGCGAAAAACTCGCCAGGGTGCACACCGCACCAAAACGCACGATGGCCAGGCGCCGGCCGGTGTAGTCGCCCAGCCAGCCCCACAGGTTGGGCGCCACGCAACGCATCAGCATGGGGATGGCCACCAGCTCGCCGATGCGCGCGCTGGAGAACCCGAGGTGATCGAAGTACAGCGCCAGGAACGGCGCGGTCGCCCCCAGGAGGGCGAAGTAGAACAGGTAGAAGCTGGAGAGGCGCCAGTATGGGAGGGCTGTCACAGCAGCGCCGTCACAACTGGGCCAGCACCGGCGTACTCACGCGCACATCGGCATTTTGCCCGCGATTGCGCAACAGGTGGTCCATCAACACGATGGCCATCATCGCTTCGGCGATCGGGGTGGCCCGGATGCCGACGCATGGGTCGTGGCGGCCTTTGGTGATCACGTCCACCGGGTTGCCATGCACGTCGATCGAACGCCCTGGCGTGGTGATGCTCGACGTGGCCTTGAGCGCCAGGTGCGCCACGATCGGCTGGCCGGAGGAAATACCGCCGAGGATGCCGCCCGCGTTGTTGCTGAGGAAGCCTTGCGGGGTCAACTCGTCACGATGCTCGGTGCCACGCTGGGACACACAGGCAAAGCCGGCACCGATTTCAACGCCTTTGACGGCGTTGATGCTCATCAGCGCATGGGCCAGTTCCGCATCGAGGCGGTCGAAGATCGGCTCGCCCAGTCCCGGCTTCACGCCTTCGGCCACCACGGTGATCCTCGCGCCGACGGAATCCTGGTCGCGGCGCAACTGGTCCATGTAGGCTTCCAGTTCCGGCACCTTGTCCGGGTCCGGGCTGAAGAAGGCGTTGTCCTCGACGCTGTCCCAGGTCTTGAACGGGATTTCAATCGGACCCAGTTGGCTCATGTAGCCCCGGATCACGATGCCCTGGGTGGCCAGGTATTTCTTGGCAATGGCACCGGCGGCCACGCGCATGGCGGTTTCGCGGGCCGAACTGCGGCCGCCGCCACGGTAGTCGCGCTCGCCGTATTTGTGGTGGTAGGTGTAGTCGGCGTGGGCCGGGCGGAACAGGTCCTTGATCGCCGAGTAGTCCTTGGACTTCTGGTCGGTGTTGCGGATCAGCAGGCCGATGGCGCAACCGGTGGTGCGGCCTTCGAACACGCCGGAGAGGATCTCGACTTCGTCCGGCTCCTGGCGCTGGGTGGTGTGGCGGCTGGTGCCGGGCTTGCGGCGGTCGAGGTCACGCTGCAGGTCTTCCAGGGACAGTTCGAGGCCTGGCGGGCAGCCGTCGACAATGGCGACCAACGCCGGGCCATGGCTTTCGCCCGCGGTGGTGACAGTGAACAGCTTGCCGAAGGTATTGCCGGACATGCAGGGCGCTCCGTGAAATCAGTTGAATCAAGTCAACCGTAATAACTTAAGGCGGCCAGTATACGCAGGCTAACCGAGTAGTTCATCCTCGAAACCTTCCGGGTAGACCTTGGTCCAACCGGCACCTTCCTCATGATGGCGCGATGATGCTGCGAGCTCTGCTTTTGACCCTCACCCTGTTTTCCAGCGTTGGCTTCGCCGCCTCCCCGGTCGTGCTGCAAAGGCCCATCAGCCTCGACACCGGCAGTGGCGAGCTGTCTGGCTCACTCTTGTTGCCCAAATCCGACAGGCCAGTCCCGGTTGTACTGATCATCGCCGGCTCCGGTCCCACCGACCGCAACGGCAACAGTGCCGACGGCGCGCGCAACGACAGCCTCAAGCGCCTGGCCTGGGTGCTGGCGCGGCACAATATCGCCAGCGTGCGCTACGACAAGCGCGGCGTCGCGGCCAGCCTGGCGGCCACGCCGGATGAGCGCAACCTGACCCTGGATGCCTACGTGGCCGATGCCGTGGCCTGGGGCAAGCTGCTCAAGGCCGACAGACGCCTGGGGCCGTTGATTGTGCTGGGTCATAGCGAAGGGGCCTTGGTGGCGGCCCTCGCCGCGCCGCAACTGGACCCGGCCGGCGTCATTTCGTTGTCCGGCAGCGCACGTCCGGTAGACCAGGTGATCCGCCAGCAGTTGGCCGATCACCTGCCCCCCGCCCTGCTGCTGCGCAGCAACGAGATCCTCGATCACCTCAAGGCCGGCCAGGTGGATGCCGACGTGCCTGGCCCGCTGCAAGGTATTTTCCGCCCCAGCGTGCAGCCGTACCTGATCAGCCTGTTCCGTGCCGACCCATCGGCCGCTTTCGCCCAGTTGCGCATGCCCGCGCTGATCATCCAGGGCACCCACGATATCCAGGTGGGTGTGAGCGACGCCCAGCAATTGAAAAAGGCCAAGCCCGACGCGCAGTTGGCGGTGATCGAAGGCATGAACCACGTGATGCGCATCGTGCCCAACGATGTGAAGCAACAATTGGCCTCCTACAACGATCCGCAACTACCCCTCGCCGCCGAACTGGGCAGCCGCGTGGTGCGTTTTATCGAAGGACTTCAACCCCATTAAGCGACTATTTGCCTCCAGTCCTGGGAAAACCGGCCGATAAGCCCTGGGTCGACAGTAAAAAGACTGTCGGCTCGCTGGGCTTGGACAGGATCGCGCCGCATGACAACCACTGAAGCAACACCGGAATCCACCGCCGACACCCCGGCTGAAAAAACCGAGGCCGTCGACGCGGCGCCCCTACCGTGGGCGGATGTCCAGGCCGAGCATTTCAAGATGCTGCGCCTGGCCCCCCTGGCCACCGACCGTGCCACTGGCGTGCGACCGTTGCGGTTCGTGCAGTTCGGCTACGCCGAGCGCAATGACAAGCACCACAGCCTGCTGCGCATGGTCATCCAGCTGCCAGGGCAGCGCGTGCGCCGTGAGCAGAACCACCTGGATATCTGGGTCGACCACGACAAGCACCGTGTGCACTTCGGCCCTGGCAACAGCCTGGAAATCGAACCAGCCAACCGGGGTATCGGTCGCTTCCTGGTGGCCCAGGGCGCCGCGTGGGCGAAGAAGAAGTGGTCACACTACCGCGTCGACGGCGTCGACCTGGCCAACAAAGATGCCTTGAACGAGGCGACCCGCCTGCGCCGCGATCACTTCCTGCGCATCCAGGGCTTTGATGTGGCCTACGCCGATGTGCAACACCTCAAAGGTAATGTGCAGCCGGGCAAGGTCGGTGATGTGCTGGACAGTTGGAACACCGAGAAGGTGCAGTTCGTGGAGATTCTCGAAGCCGCGCAGATGCTGCAACAGGCTGAGCAGAACCTGGCGGAGCAGGAAGTGAAGCTGCGCAAGGAAGAGGAAAAGGTCACCAAGTTCAAGCGTGAGGACAGCGGGTTGCGCTTTACCATCACCTGCCTGGTGGCGTTTACGGTGTTCCAGGCGGGGTTGTTGATCTGGATTGCCACCCACCGCTGAAATGAGTCTATGCCTTGAAATAAGGTCTGAATGTGGGAGGGGGCTTGCCCCCGATAGCTGAGTGTCAGTATTTGGAGTAGCTGACTGATCCACCGCCATCGGGGGCAAGCCCCCTCCCACATTGGCCCTATTCGTTCAGTAAGGTGGGTTAAACGCGGGCGGCAAACACCGCCTGATGTTGGCGGCACTGCTCCGCCGTCAACATGAACACCCCATGCCCACCACGCTGGAAGTCCAGCCAGGCGAAGTCCACTTCCGGGTACAACGCCTCGACGTGCACCTGGCTGTTGCCCACCTCCACGATCAGCAAACCTTTCTCGGTCAGGTGGTCCGCCGCTTCGGCCAGCATGCGCCGCACCAGGTTCAAGCCATCATCGCCACAGGCCAGGCCCAGTTCCGGTTCGTGCTGGTATTCGTCGGGCATGTCGGCGAAATCTTCGGCATCCACATACGGCGGGTTCGACACGATCAGGTCAAAACGCTGGCCCGGCAGACCGTCGAAACCGTCACCCTGCACGGTGTACACGCGCTCATCGACGCCATGGCGCTCGATGTTCTGGTTGGCCACTTCCAGGGCTTCGAACGACAGGTCGCCCAGCACCACTTCGGCGTCCTGGAACTCGTAGGCACAGGCAATGCCGATACAGCCGGAGCCGGTGCACAGGTCGAGAATGCGTGCCGGCGGTTGCGCCAGCCAGGGTTCGAAGCGGTTTTCGATCAGCTCGCCGATCGGTGAACGGGGAATGAGCACGCGTTCGTCGACGATGAACGACATGCCGCAGAACCACGCTTCGTTCAACAAGTACGCGGTGGGCACGCGCTCATGGATGCGCCTGTGCAGCAAACGTTGCACATGGGAAACTTCCTCTTCCTCCAGGTTGCAGTCCAGATAACTGTCGGCAATCTCCCACGGCAAGTTCAACGCGCCGAGCACCAATTGACGGGCTTCGTCCCAGGCATTGTCAGTGCCATGCCCGAAAAACAGGTCTTCCCCATGGAAACGGCTGACAGCCCAACGGATGTGGTCGCGCAACGTGCGCAGGCGGGATGTGATCACGGGGGCAAGCTCCTGGAAAAAACGACTGGTGATTCTAACAGCCTTCACCTGTACCGACGATGTACGAAACCCCGCGCCCATCCGTCGGATTTCATCCGAATTGCCATCATTGTGTCAAACAGGCCCACCTCTTGACATGGCTACACGTCAACAACGGCGTACCTTACGATGGTAGCGATTCACAGAACCGCTCAGCCAGTGGACAATGTCGCAAAAGCCCCCCTCACAGGAGCCCCAGAATGTCCGTTCCAAAGACGATGTTTCAACTCAGCGGTCGTGGTTACGCAGCTGCGAACCTCAGCCATGCGACCCTCGTGATCATCGACGCCCAGAAGGAATACCTCAGCGGCCCGCTCGCCCTCTCCGGCATGGACGCGGCCGTTGGTAACATCAAGCAACTGGTCGCCGCAGCGCGCAACGCCGGGCGCCCGATCGTGCATGTGCGTCACCTGGGCACCGTTGGCGGCTTGTTCGACCCGCAAGGCGAACGAGGTGAGTTCATCCCGGGCCTCGAGCCTGCAGGCGACGAAACCATCATCGGCAAACTGCTGCCCAGCGCATTTCACGGCACCGGCCTGGAAAAACACCTGCAGGACCTCGGTTCCCTGGACCTGATCGTCTGCGGCTTCATGAGCCACTCCAGCGTCAGCACCACCGTGCGTGCCGCCAAGAACCTGGGCTTTCGCTGCACCCTGGTGGAAGACGCCTGCGCTACCCGCGACCTGCCTTACAAAGGCGGCATCCTGAGCGCCGCGCACGTACAGCAGACCGAAATGGCCATCATGGCCGACAACTTCGCCACCCTGGCGTTGACCAAAGACCTGATCTGATCGACCTTCTGATGAGCGGTGCGGCAATGTTTATTGCCCCGCTCATCCGCAAAGCCTTTTCATTTGGCGCATTTACCCCTCGCCCCGGAACAACCTGTGTATTGTCCGGTCGAAGGGCCGATACCCTGGAGGAAAGGTCGGAATGAAGATATCCGATGGTTTTGATGCTCGTCGCTTGCGCCCCAAGGGCCCGAGCAACTGGCGTCTGCGCCTGGTTGCCGGCATCGCCGCGCTGCTGGCGATCGTAGGTCTGCTGTTGGCCGGCGCTGGTGGCGCCGGTCTGTCTGGTCACTCGCCGGCCCTTGGCGAGCTGAATGCCAGCCCTGGCGGCTCGGCTATCCTGTTGGGGATCGGGCTGCTGGTACTGTGGTTGGGCGTATGGTTGTGGCGGCGCAGCCGCCGAAAAATGCGCCAGCCGTTGTCGCTTAATATCGCTTCGCACCTGATGAAAAAACACGACTGATGGCGCTTGGATAGCGTTTCCTGCGCCCCGGCCGCCGCGATTTAGGTAAACTGCCCGCCCTTCGCGGAGGCTGACATGCAAGACGACGATTTTTCCCTGTTCAAAAACGAGCTGCGCGGCGTCAAGCCGATCAAGCACGACCGCGCCGACACCGGCAAACCCAAGGCCGACCGCGCGCAGATCGCCAAGCTGCGCCAGGCCGCGACCGTGCGCACCGATGCCACCACCGTGGACGGCCTGTCGGACCAGTTCGTGATCGACGTCGGCCCCGAAGACGAGCTGATGTGGGCCCGCGACGGTGTGCAGGAAAGCCAGATGCGCAAGCTCAAGATCGGCCAGATCCCGTTCGAAGGGAGTCTCGACCTGCACGGCATGACTGTGGAAAAAGCCCGCGAAACCCTGTGGGCCTTCCTCGCCGAAGCCACCAAATTCGAAGTCCGCTGCGTGCGCGTCACCCATGGCAAGGCCGTGCGGCTGGACGGCAAGCGGCCGATGATCAAGAGCCACGTCAACACCTGGCTGCGCCAGCACGCCCAGGTACTCGGCTTTACCTCGTGCCAGGCCCGCCACGGCGGCGCGGGGGCGGTGTATGTAATGCTCAAGCGGACCATGATGGAAGGGCGCGACGAGTAACAAGTGCCATCGTCAGGCTTGCAGCGATGTGCCCGCCACCGTAACCTTGCGCTTTGCGAAAATCCCACAGGTAGTTTCATGTCCCTGGAACAGAATTACACCGCGATCCTCGGCCAACTCGGCGAGGACGTTTCCCGCGAGGGCCTGCTCGACACGCCAAAACGTGCCGCCAAGGCGATGCAGTACCTCTGCCGCGGCTATGAGCAGACACTGGAAGAAGTCACCAACGGTGCCTTGTTCAGCTCCGACAACAGCGAAATGGTGCTGGTCAAGGACATCGAGTTGTACTCGCTGTGCGAACACCACCTGCTGCCGTTTATCGGCAAGGCCCACGTTGCCTACATCCCGAGCGGCAAAGTGCTGGGCCTGTCCAAGGTCGCGCGGATTGTCGACATGTATGCCCGCCGCCTGCAGATCCAGGAAAACCTCAGCCGCCAGATCGCCGACGCGGTGTTGCAGGTCACCGGCGCCCTGGGCGTGGCCGTGGTGATCGAGGCCAAGCACATGTGCATGATGATGCGCGGTGTGGAGAAACAGAATTCGTCGATGATCACTTCGGTGATGCTGGGTGAGTTCCGCGAAAACGCGGCGACCCGCAGCGAATTCCTCAGCCTGATCAAGTAACGGGCTGCTTAGGAAAAGACCGGCGTTCATCGCCGGTTTTTTTTCGCCCGCAGAATTCAGGTAAGCTGCCGCCCCTCAGTTATGGGCAAGAGGTTTAAACCATGTTGGTCAAAGCACTTCGAGTCGGCCTCGGCCAGATCATCATCGCGGGCGACTTCCTGACCCGTCCCCGTAAAAAACAGCGCCCCGCCGAACAGCAGGCGCAGGTGAATGCAGCGGCCAAGGAACTGACCCTGTATCAGTTCCACGCCTGCCCGTTCTGCGTGAAGACCCGTCGCACCCTGCACCGCCTGAATGTGCCGGTGGCGTTGAAGGACGCGAAGAACAACGAGCAGGACCGCCAGACCCTGCTGGAGCAAGGCGGCAAGATCAAGGTGCCCTGCCTGCGCATTGAAGAGAATGGCCAGACCACCTGGATGTATGACTCCAAGGTGATCATCGATTACCTCGACAAGCGTTTCGCTGCGGTCTGACAGACACTGGATGACCCATGTGGGAGGGAGCTTGCTCCCGATGGCGGTGTATCAGTCAACTTACTGTGTGACTGACACTCTGCTATCGGGGGCAAGCCCCCTCCCACACTTAGTTCATTATTGGCAAATCAATGTCCAGCAGTGCAGAGCCCAGGCACTTGCCATGGGCATCCAGCGCCAGCGAGCGGGTCACACCGCCGCGCAGGATGCCCGGCAGCACGAAGTTCAGTGCCTGTACATTCGCCAGCTCATAGCGCCGCACCGGTGCGGCGCCTGGCTCCAGTAGATCCGCAAAAAACCCAGCCACACGCTCGACGGTCAGCTGTTCGCAGAGCCAGGGGTAATCCTCGGCACGATAGGCAATGATCGAAATGTTCGACGTATCGCCCTTATCCCCCGTGCGGGAATGGGCCAGTGTGTGCAGCTTCATGCTTCGATCCTCGGGTTGACCGCATCACGCGGCAGCAGCAACGACGCCACCGCCACCACCTGCCGCACGCTCTTGCTCGCGCCGCCGCCACCGGACGGGCCATTGGTGTAAAGGGTTTCCACTTCGTTGCCGACGCGCACCGCTTCGCTGCGCTCTTCACAGCGAGCCGCCACGCGCAGGCGCACTTCCCAGGGCTCCACCGTGCTGCGCGGGCCGTGCAGCGAGTCCATGCCGATCAGTTCGGCACGCACGTCCTGCATCTTCACGCCTATCAACTCAAGGCGCTTGAGCACGACATCCCGCGCCAGCTGCGCCCGTGCGACAGCACCGGGGCCGCCGTAGGACATCTGCCCTTCGCCGATCCAGCCGTCCAGATATCCAACGCTCACCTTCAATTGTTCGGGACGCGAACGACCACCAGCACCTTGGGCACGAACGCGATCAGCGCCCTCCTCGACAAAGCACACCCGTGAAAAATCGGCGGTCACATCCGGCGTCAGATAGGCCGCCGGATCATGCACTTCGTAGATCAGTTGCTCGGTGCAGGTGGCACGGCTGACCCGCCCACCGGAGCCGGTGACCTTGGTGATCACGGCCTGGCCGTCAGCATCAATCTCGGCCAGCGGGAAACCCAGGCGCACCAGGTCATCCACATCCTTGAAACCCGGGTCGGCAAAATACCCACCGCTGACTTGCCCGGCACATTCGAGCAAATGCCCCACCAAGGTGCCGCGCCCCAGCCGCGGCCAATCGTCCGCCATCCAGCCGAACTCAAACATCTGCGGCGCCAGGAACAGCGAGGGATCGGCCACGCGCCCGGTGATCACCACGTCCGCATCGGCGTGCAATGCCTGCAGAATGCCGTCGACGCCCAGGTAGGCATTCGCAGAGATCAACCGTTCGCCCAAAGAGCCGACGGTCTGGCCGTTATCCAGCAAAAACTCGGGCTGCAACATCGTCAACACATCGTCGCCCACCACAGCGAGTACCTTGAGATCCAGGCCCGCCTCAACAGCAATTCGCCGCACTTCGGCCGCCGCCGACACTGGATTGGCCGCGCCCATATTGGTGATCACCCGCAGGCGACGGCGCCCGGTCTGCACCCCCACAAACGGCAGCACCCGGCGCATGCGCTCACTCAACAGCGGATCGTAACCGCCCTGCGGATCGCTGATCCGCGCCTGTTGCGCCAAGGCGATGGTGCGTTCAGCCAGGCATTCGAATACCAGGTAATCCAGGTCGCCGTGTTCGGCCAACTCGACCGCAGGTTCGATACGGTCGCCGGAATAGCCGGCACCAGAACCGATGCGCAAGGTTTTCATCTCAAATCACTCCCAGGAGCAGCGCGGTCAGGGTCATCAACACCGACGCGGCAAACAGAAACGGAATGGTGAAGCGCTGGTGATCGGCCAACTCGATCTTGCACAGGCCCACCAACAGGAAAGTCGCAGGGGTCAGCGGGCTGACCGGGAAGCCGGTGGTGTGCACCCCCAGCAACGAGGCCTGGGCCACTTGCAGCGGGTCGACGCCCAGGGCCTTGCCGACTTCGGCGATCACCGGCATCACGCCGAAATAGTAGGAATCGGGGTCGAACAGCATGCTCAACGGCATGGAAATGAACCCCACCACCGCCGGGATCAACTTGCCGTGACCCGCCGGAATCTGCGCCACCGCTACTTCGGCGATAGCCTTGAGCATGCCGGTGCCCTGCATGATCCCGGTGAACACTCCGGCGGCCAGCAGGATACTGGCCATGGTCAGGGCGGTCTTGGCATGGGCATCGATGCGGGCACGCTGGGCATCTACGTTCGGGTAGTTGATGCACAACGCCACTACGGTGCCGAGCATGAACATCACCACCGGGTCGACCCAGCCGGCGATCATCACCACCATCACCAGCACGGTCAGGATCAGGTTGACCCAGAACAGGCGCGGGCGACGCAGCTTGATATCGTCTTCACTGAGCACCCGTTGCGGCACCGCATCCACCGTGGAGCCGGCGCCGAGGCCCAGGCGTTTTTCTTCGCGACGGCCCAGCCACCAGGCACAGGCAAACACAAAGATCAGGCCGACGATCTGCACCGGGATCAACGGCTGGAACAGGTCCGCCACCGGCACGTGCAGGGCCGCTGACGAGCGCAGCACCGGGCCCGTCCACGGCAGGAAGTTGACTCCGGCCGCCATCGCGCAGACACAGGCCAGGATGCGCTTATCGATACCCAGCCGCGTATACAGCGGCAACATCGCCGGCACCGTCACCAGGAACGTCACCGCGCCGGAGCCGTCCAGGTGTACCAGCAGCGCCAGGGTCGCGGTGCCTACAACAATGCGTGTAGGACGCGTCCCTACCGTGCGCAGGATGCGATCAATGATGGGGTCGAGCATGCCAGCATCGGTCATGATCCCGAAAAACAGGATCGCAAAGACGAACATGCCGACCACGGGGGCGACGTTCTTGATACCGGTGATGATGAAGGCGCTGGTTTGCAGGCCGAACCCGCCGAGCAGTGCGGCGATGATCGGCAAGGCGATCAGGGCCACCAGCGGCGAGAGGCGTTTGCTCATGACGGCAGCGAGCAGGCACAGGATGGTGATGACACCCAGGGTAGCGAGCATGGGTTACTCCAGAGCGACCTTTTTGGCCGGTTATTGTTTTCCCTGGAGTATTGGAAGCAGGTTAGTCTTTGTAAATTGGAATATTCACCCGCTAGTGTTCGGAAAAACAAAATGAAGAACAGTATCCAACACATTCAGGCGTTTCTTGCGGTGGCCCGTACTGGCAGTTTCACCAAGGCGGCCAATGAGCTGCATCTGTCGCCTTCTGCGCTGACGGTGCAGGTGCAACAACTGGAAGACTGGCTCGGCGTCGCCCTGCTCGACCGCAGCCCGCGCCACGTCAGTATTACCGCCGCCGGCCAGGAGGCCCGCGGGCCAATGGAAAAACTGCTGCTGGACCTGGACAACATCGTCAGCGGGTCCCGCGACCTGGCGGCGTTGCGCCGAGGCGTGGTGACCATCGCCGCCCTGCCCTCGGTCTGTGCCGGCAGCCTGCCACCGGTACTGCGCCTGTTTCGCGAGCGCTTTGCCGGAATCGAAGTGCGCCTGCATGACCTGGTGGCCCATCGCATACACGCCCAGGTGCGGTCCGGCGAGGTGGATTTCGGCATTGGCGTGCGTGCACGGCTCAGCCATGGCCTGGAATTCGTGCCAGTGCTGAACGATCGCCTGTGCGCGTTTGTACCGGTCGGTCATCCGCTGACCCGCCATCGCAAACTGACCCTGGCACAACTGGCGGACCAACCGATCATCCTCACTGGCCGCGACAGCAGCGTGCGCGAGCAAGTGGATGCGCTGTTCGATGAGACGCGCCTGACGATGAACGCGGGCATGGAGGCCAACTACATGTCGACGGTGCTGGCACTGGTGCGCCAGGGGTTGGGGATCAGTGTGCTGCCGGAATCGGCGGCGGACAGCCTGGCGGGGTTGAAGCGCATCCACATCGAGCATCCCGGCGTAAACCGGGAGATCGGGTTGATCAGTCGCAGCGGGACGGGCCTGAGCCCGGCGGCGCAACGCTGCTTTGACTTGCTGAACGAAGAACTGAATGTGGGAGGAGCAAGCTCCCTCCCACAGGTTTAACCGAGCATGGCCACATGCTTGGGATGGCTGGCAACCCTCTTCAACCACGCCTGCACAGCCGGATAAGCCTCCAGCTCAAAACCACCCTCATTGGCTACATGGGTATAGGCATACAAGGCCACATCGGCGATGGAGAACTGCTCGCCCACCAGGTACGGCGTCAGTTGCAGTTGGCGCTCCATGACCTTGAGTGCCTTGTAACCGCCTTTGTGCAGTTTCTTGTATTCCTCCAGGCGGTCCTCGGGCAGGCCCAGGTAAAACTGGATAAACCGCGCCACCGCAATGTACGGCTCATGGCTGTACTGCTCGAAGAACTGCCACTGCAACACTTGGGTGCGCAGGCGCGGTTCGGTGGGCAGGAACTCGCTGCCATCGGCAAGGAAGTTGAGGATCGCGTTGGACTCCCACAGGCAGGTGCCGTCTTCCAGTTCCAGCACGGGGATCTTGCCGTTGGGGTTCTTCGCCAGGAACTCGGCGGTCTGGGTGTCACCCTTGAGGATGTCCACATCGATCCATTGGTACGGGATGCCCAGCAGGCTGAGCATCAATTTGACCTTGTAGCAGTTGCCCGACTTGTAATCGCCATAAACCTTGTACATGGGGCTCCCCTTATGCCGCTTGCGCGTGCTGTGCTTGACGGACCACCGCGGCCAGGCGCTTGAGACCTTCGTCCAAACGGGCCGGGTCGATATGGCTGAAATTGAGCCGCAACGAACCCAGGTGTCGGTCGGGCTCGGAAAAGAACGGTTCACCGGGCATGAACGCGACGTTCTGGTCGAGCGCTTGAGCCAACAAGGTGCGGGTGTCGAGCGGCTGTTTCAAGGTCAGCCAGAAGAATAAACCGCCCTGGGGCACCTGCCAGTCGGCCAGCTCGACGAAGTGACGCTCCAGCGCCGACTGGAAAGCATCGCGGCGCTCGCGATAAAAGCCGCGCAGTTGAGTCAGGTGCTGCTGGTATTGCTCCGTGCCGATCCACTGCATGGCCTGCCATTGGCCGACGCGGTTGGTGTGCAGGTCCGCCGATTGCTTGAGCTTGAGCAGGTGCGGGAACAGGTCCGGGCTGGCGATCAGATAGCCCACGCGCAGGCCCGGCAACAGGGTCTTGGACACGGTGCCGGTGTAGATCCAGCTGGCTTTTTTCAGGCGCCCGACGATGGGTCTGGCGCTGCCGCCGTCGAAAGTCAGTTCGCGGTAGGGTTCGTCTTCGATCAGGGTCACGCTGAATTCGTCGAGCAAGGCGGCGACGGCTTCGCGCTTGGCCTCGCTGTAGCGCACGGCCGAGGGGTTCTGGAAGGTCGGGATCAGGTAGATGAACGCCGGGCGATGGCGTTCAAGGTTGGCACGCAACGCATTCAGGTCCGGGCCGTCGGCGTCCAGTGGCACGGTGAGGCAATCGGCGCCGAACAGTTGGAAGATCTGCAACGCGGCCAGGTAGGTCGGGCCTTCCAGCAGGATCCGGGTGCCCTTGTCGATGTACAGCTTGGCCGCCAGGTCGAGGGTCTGCTGGGAGCCGCTGACCACCAGCACCTGGCTGGCCTGGCACGGCACGCCCAGGGCACGCGCCTCGGCAGCGAGCAATTCGCGCAACTGCGGTTCGCCTTCGCTCATGCCGTACTGGCCGATGTTCAGCGGCATGTCGTCCCAGTTCAAGGCAGGCAGCATGGCTTCGGCTGGCAGGCCTCCGGCGAACGACATCACTTCCGGGCGCTGGGCCGCCGCGAGGATTTCACGGATCAGGGAGCTTTTGAGGCGCGTAACACGTTCAGAGAAGGCCATGGGGTCACCGGTAGCGAAGACTGTGGGAAATACGTCAAACTGGTTGACCGAAATTACGACGACTCGCACGGATACGTCAATATGCTTGACCTTAAAAACCCAACCGCCCAGCAGGCCGCGATGGAAGCGTTTTTCTTCGGCTACCAGGCGTTTACCGCCAAGGCCGACGAAATGCTCGAGCGCCGCGGGCTGAGCCGGGTGCATCAGCGCATCGTGTTTTTCATCGCGCGCTACCCGGCGCTGAGCGTGAAGGAACTGCTGGAACTGCTCGGTGTGAGCAAGCAGGCACTGAACATCCCTCTGCGCCAATTGCAGGAGATGCACCTGGTCAACAGCGTCGCGTCCGAGACAGACAAGCGCAAACGCCTGCTGGAATTGACCGAGGAAGGCCTGCGCTTCGAACAGTCACTGCGCCGCGAACAGGTGAAGTTGCTGCAACGTGCCTTCAGTGACGCCGGTGAAGACGCGGTGGTTGGGTGGCTGGCGGTGAATCAGGCGCTCGCCAACCAGCCCTGACCCTGTGGTTGCCTTTCATCTATTTGGTGCAGCGGATAGAAAACATTATTTGCTTTATTTGTATACAAAAGCATAATTCGCTTCGTGCGAGTTCCTGACCTATTGGTCAACAAACCCGCCAGTACCTCTCAGCGCTTGCGCGCTGGCCATAACAATAAAATGCTTGAGGAGTACTCGCTGTGGATAGCCGCAAATCCGAAGCCCCGACGCTGGACCTTGCCCCCTCACCAAACGGCTGGCTGGAACGCCTGTTCAAACTGCGCTTGCATGGCACCACAGTGAAGACCGAGCTGATCGCCGGCCTCACCACCTTCATCACCATGGCCTACATCATCTTCGTCAACCCTAACATCATGGCCGACGCGGGCATCGATCACGGTGCGGCGTTCGTCGCCACCTGCATCGCCGCCGCACTCGGTTGCCTGTTGATGGGGCTGTATGCCAACTGGCCCGTGGGCCTGGCGCCGGGCATGGGTTTGAATGCGTTTTTCACCTACACCGTGGTTGGTACCATGGGCTACACCTGGCAGACCGCCCTCGGCGCCGTGTTTATCTCCGGTGTGTTGTTCATGTTCCTGACCCTGTCCCGGGTGCGTGAATGGCTGCTCAACAGCATCCCCGTCAGCCTGCGCCACGCCATGGGTGCCGGCGTGGGGTTGTTCCTCGGGGTGATCGGCCTGAAGACCGCTGGCATCATCGTCGACAGCCCGGCGACCCTCATCAAGCTCGGCTCCTTGCATGAGCCTGCGCCGCTGTTGGCGGCGGTGTGCTTCTTACTGATCGCGATTCTCAGCTACCACCGGGTTTTCGGCGCGATCCTGATCAGCATCATCGCCGTGACGCTCGCCGGCTGGGGCCTGGGCCTGGTGCATTACAACGGTTTCATCTCCACCCCACCGAGCCTGGCGCCGACCTGGATGGCGATGGACGTAGCGGGTGTGTTCAATGTCAGCATGATCAGCGTGGTATTTGCCTTTCTTTTTGTACACATGTTCGACACCGCAGGTACACTGATGGGCGTCGCGCAACGGGCCGGATTGGTCAATGCCGACGGCAAGATCGACAACCTGTCCCGTGCATTGAAGGCCGACAGTGCCTCCAGCGTGTTCGGTGCCATGGTCGGTGTGCCGCCGGTGACCAGCTACGTGGAAAGTGCTGCGGGCGTGGCCGCAGGTGGCCGTACCGGGTTGACCGCCGTCACCGTCGGCGTGCTGTTTGTAGCCGCGATGTTTTTCGCACCGCTGGCCGGGATGATTCCGGCCTATGCCACCGCAGGTGCGCTGATTTACGTGGCAATGCTGATGATGGCGAGCATGGCCCATATCAACTGGGATGAAGCCACCGACAGCATTCCGGCGATTGTCACCGCGATCATGATGCCGCTGACGTTCTCGGTCGCCGATGGGATTGCCCTGGGGTTTATCACCTACGTGGCCCTCAAGGCCGGTACCGGCAAGTACCGCGAGATCTCCGTGAGCCTGTGGGTGCTGTGCGCGATTTTCATCGCGAAATTCATATTTCTATAAAGAGGAGCAAGGCATGAGTCTGGAAACCTGGTTGTTGTTCAGTGGCGCGGCATTGGTGGTGATCCTGATCCCCGGGCCGCTGTCGTTGTTGATGATCAGCAACAGCCTCAACTATGGCTTGCGCCGCTCTTACCCTGCATTCCTCGGCGGCGTGACGGCCTCGATCTGTCTGCTCAGTGCTTCGGCGCTGGGCCTGGGTGCCCTGCTGCTGGCCTCGGAACAACTGTTCAGCGCGCTGAAGATCGTCGGCGCGCTGTACCTGTTTTATCTCGCCTGGCAGAGCTGGCAGCAGTCGCGTCAACCCAGCCAGGGAGCCGAGGTCCCGCAGGCCGCGCCGACGCCACGCTTTCGCGCCCTGTTCGGGCGTGCGTTTGTGCTGGGCGCCAGCAACCCCAAGGACATCCTGTTCTTTGCCGCGTTCCTGCCGCAGTTTCTCAACAGCCAGCAGCCGTTCCTGGCGCAGTTGCTGATCATGATCGCCACCTGGACCGTGCTCGACCTGCTGTGCAAGCTGGCCTACGGCTTGAGTGCCCACGGCGCTGCGCGCTACCTGCGCAGCGGCAAGGGCCAGAGCTGGTTCAACCGGATCAGCGCCGGGCTGTTCGGCGGCGCGGGTGCACTGTCGTTGCTCAAGGGCTGACCCCGCCGAACTTGACGAAAAACACCGTCGGGTCGGATCGCGGCGCCCACTGGATACCGGCAATGATCTTGACCAGGCGGTGTTGATTGAGGGCCTGGTTGATCTCGGGAATATGCTCTGAATACGTGCGCGCCACACTGCGCCGCCTGAACCAATCGTCGGTCAGTTGAACGCTGCTGGCGGAACGCAGGTTGACGGTGCTGTCCTTCACCCAGCGGGTGAGCACGTAGTATTTGGCGGTGGATCTGGGGTGAGTGCAAAAGTAATCCACCGAATACTGACCGCCCATGCGCTTTTCAATCGCGTGGGTGACAAACCCTTGCTGCTCAAGCACCTGCGCGACCGCCGTCTGTACCAATTGAGCCCTGAGACTGGCGTTTTCCCGGGTGGTCGTGCGCAAGGAGGGGTCCAGGGGCACAGGCAGGTTGTAATCCAAGCGTGTAAACCCCGGTGAGCGGCCTTCATAGCCGATGTAGAAACTCAAACGCCGCCGGCTGTAGGTGGCACTCAGCAGTTTCAGCAGGTCGTCGGTGCGCCCCACGGCGCCGGGGGCAAGCCACTGGTCCAGCGTGGCGCGGAGGGTCAACAGGTGGCTGGCCGTGACCTCACGGCCGGCGTCGGCCAGTTCGATCAAGCGCTCGCTGACGTAGCGCCTGCTGAGTTCCCTCATCCGGGGGAAAACCCTGCCCACCGTGTTCTCCAGAGGTTCCAGGAACAGCACCGGCCGCGCTTTCCAGAGACCATCGGCTCCCCGCACCGCGGGGATCGGCTGCTCAATGAAACCGGCACCGAGCCAGTAGTGGATGTCGGTGGCCGCTTGAGGGGCCAGCGCGCGGTTGCGGGTGAGGAAGATAATGTCCTGGAACGACGAGCGGGTTCCTTCGGGCAGCAGCCTGAACAAGCGCCCCTCTTGCCGAAGCACCTCAAAGGCGCGCTCCCCCTCCCCGCCCACCACACGGAATATCCCCTGCTCGGGCAGCAGGTCTGTCAGCGCCCAACGTGAATCAAACCCCCAGCCCTGCCCCGCCCCAGGCAGAGGGGCCGCGCGCGCCACGTGCTCCTGCAGGAGCACATGAGAGGGCGGCGACCACTCCTGGACGCGGGGAGGCGTCGCCCATGGCCGCCACATACCGGTGCTGGGCCCTGGCTGCGGCTGGGCCGGCGGAGCATCGGCGCCGAGCAGCCATTGCCCGGGTTCCTCGATGTACAGAATCAGCTCGTTTTGCACATCATCCTGTGGATGTCTGAGACGCAGCACCTGTTCATCCTGGCGTCGATAGACCGGGTATTGATGGGTATCGTCGACCACAAACTGCTCGCCCCCCTTGACGTAGGTGCCCCGATTGCCCGGCCCCTGCAACTCGACGGCGGCATTGGGCGGCAGGTCTTTGCGAAAACGTTCCAACACCTTGGTCGGGAAGGCCGCCGACGGTTTGAGCGTAGACAGCCCGCCCCCGGCCATCCCTTGACGACGATGCAGCCGGCCCAGTGCACCCAGCATCGATGTGCGTACGGCTGCACTCCCCGTTACCCGCGCGCCCTTGGGCCCGGGCATGAACGCGCTCAGCAGATCCACAAAACCCAGTAGAGTGACAAACGCCAGGTCCACGGCGTCCCCGGCCTGGCGGCTGTGATGAAAGCGCCGGGCCGCCAACAGAATTTCGTAAAGACTGACACCCAGGCCAATCGCCGGCACGAACGACAGTAACCCACGCAATGTGGCGGCGTGCTGCTCACCCAAGCGCTCTTGCCGGTAGGCCGCCAACGCCTTGGCCGACACCGCTCGCCCTTGTGCACGGTGCTGGATTTCGAGGAGTCTGGCATGGGCCAGCAGGGACAGCGCATGGCTGGCGGTGGTCGCGCTGAAGTCGAGCCAGTCGTTCGGGGCGGCGCCGATCTGCTCGTTGATCTGCGCGTGGATATCCTCCACGGCCACCGCCGGCACGCGGTGCTTGACCTTGAACGTGCGAATGAATCGGGTGATTGCCTCGATCGTTTCCAGCACATAAAACCCACGTACCGGCGCATACACCAGCTTGGGACTGCCGAGAGCAAGCATGGCGCCTGCGCCGCCGACGGCGGGATAGCTGGCAATGGCCTCTGCCTCCCACCCCGGCGCGACTTGACGGGCCAGCGCCTTCACATTGGCCGGCGTCGCCCAGGCCTTGTTCAATCCGGCGACAGCCTGCGCTCGGCTGGCGTACTCGGTCATGGCCGGTCCGTCCACTGCGGCAGGCCAGTAGACCAGCCACAACCCTGAGGACTCGTCGTGGATCACCAGTATCCCGGCGATGTGACGGTCGTGTTCCAGGGTATGGCCGCGAAGACGCACGAAGTGCAGTCGCAAGCGTTGGCCGCCGAGGTTCAGGTCAGCCGCCATCGCGGCGTTCAGCACGCCCTGGGCGGCACTGCTCAAGCCTTGCCGCGCCGCCGAAAACACATGCATTCGCGCCTCTTGGCGCAGCATTCGGTGAATCAGGGCATCGGGCAACGGTGGGGACGCGGAAGCAGACGGATAGAACACCTTTTGGATCAGCGTGTCATAGCGCCCGCCAATATCCAGGGCTGACAGGGTCTTGATCAAGTAGCCCGGATTCAAGCGTTGCTGCCACTGTGGCGCCAGGTAGCGCGCGCGGTTCAAGCGCCACTCGGTCCAGGGCGCCTGGGCATCCAGGTTGTGCAGGGCCAATTGCAACAGACTGAACGTGGTGCGTTGCGGGCTGACGACTTTCTTCACGTCCCGCTCGCCCACCCCGCACTGGCTGGTCCACCCGCAAAAATAGGCACTGACATCATCGGGCATATCCAGCAAAGGCTGATCGATGTCCACCTCCGGGTACAACCCATCCAGCGTCAACTGAGCGATCAACCGCGTGCGCGCAAACACTTCCAGCTCCGGCAATTCACGCCAGAGCTTGGCTTCGAATGCCTGGGCACTGCTCAGATAGTGCAGTTGCAAACGTCGGTATGCATTGCGCTGATCAGCCTGCGCCTGGCCCAGCCACGCCGGCAGTTTTTTCGCCTGGGTGGCGGCGAAGCGCAGCAGATCAAGGTTGGCCATGGCGTGGGTCAATGCATCATGGGCCGACACCTGTAGGTGCTCACGCAACTCGGCAGCCAACAGCATCCGAATCAGCGCCGGGTCGTGGACTTCACTGAACGGCCGCGAGCCCTGATCCGCCTCCTGGTCGAGCCGGGCATAGTGGTGGATCAGTTCAGTGAACCCATGATGCAGCACATGTTCCTCAAGCACTTCATACGTCACCGTAACGGTCGATGTGGCTTTCAACGCCTGACGCCGATCGCGCCCCACGCAGTGCCACAGGGGCGATCCGTCACGGCTGCCGAGGCTCGCCCGCAGGCGTGCGGATAGCGTCTCCAGGCTGTCGAACTCAGCCAGCCCGCCGAAACGCCCGGCCACGCACAGCAGCACGGGCTGCGTCCGACCCGGGGTGGCGTGAGCCTGTTTTGTCGTTACCACGAACGCCCCCAACGCCCCCTGGCCACCCAACAGCACCCGCAGTACGCAAGTATCGCTGCCCTTGCGGTCGCTGGCCTGGGGTTTGTTCAACACTTCAACCAGGCGCTGCAAGGGCGCCTCGCCTACCAGTTTCAAACGTTGTAGCCGTTGCGCCTCATGCAGCAGCGCCTCACGCTGGGCGATCAACAGCAAGGTGGTGCGATTGCGCGTGCCGCCAGGGTGCTCCAACCAGAATGCCGGGCTCAGCAGGCGCTCATCCGGCCCTTTCAACAAGGCCTGCACCGCATCAGCCTGTGTTTGCCATTGCCCATTGAGCGTGACCAGCGCTTCATAAGCCGTACTCTCCCGACTCGGGTCCTGTAGGTCGAGCAACCTCATGAGGTGCTTTTCATAGCGCTCCACCTGCTGCTCGCGGCAGCGCAGGGCCATCCCGAAAGGCAGTTGGCCAAGGATGATTTCATCCGCACGCCGCGTTGCGTCCCAGCCCAACAAGGTCCCCAGGGAAGCGCCCAGGCGCTCCACGATCGCCAGTCGGTCCCGGCCTTTTTCGATAAACCGCAGCAAGCGCGCCGTGTCACGCCCCAGCGAAGCCGGTGCGGCTACTGCCGCGTGATTGATCGACAACGCACACGCCAGTTCGTTATCCCATTGCGCCTCAAGCACGGCGATTGCACTGTGCTGCAAGGCATCGCCGGCCAGGGCAGCACCACACGCCAACCGCGTCTCGCCGTGGCAGGCTTCGTGGCGACGGCGTAGCGGCAGGCACTGCCACAGGAAGCTGAACAACTCGCCGTTCAACAGGCTCGTCAAGCCGCATTGCACCTGTTCCCAGGTGTTGAACTCATAGAATGCGCGGGCCATCCCTGGCAGATAGATCACGTGGGGCGCCTGCTGCGCCGCGCCCTCACGGTACAGGTGCAGGGCGCCGGGAATGGTCAGCGCTGTCTGAAACGTACCGGGCCACAGCACTGTGCTGACGCGCACGCCAGCCCAATCGCCACCCGCGCGCTGGCGTGCCTCGTCGGAAGGCGCGTCCGCCACCTGCTGCACCATCGCCCAACCCGCGTCCGACAGTTCATCCAGTTGGTGAGCCAGGAAACCGGCGTCGATGAACAAGCGCTTGCGCAATTGCACCCAACGCGCCTGGCGCGTCAACCACGAGCCGTACGCCAGATGCCGCCAGTAATCACGCATCTGGTTGTCGAGCCGAGCCATCAACGCCAGGCCCTTGACCTGCTCCAGCGCCTGCAGGGCGGTAAAAGGCAGTTTGCGCGCAGGGTCGTCCTTGAGGCTCAGCGCGGTGTATTGGTTGAGGTTGATCGGCAAGGAAGGATCACTGAACAGCGCCAACGCGCGCTCGGTCAGGCTGTCGACTTTCTGCGCGGGACGTGGCGGCAGCGGCTCGGTGAACAGCAGGTTGTCCGGGTCGAGACCGAAGGCTTCCTGCAACGCGAACCGAATCACCCGCAACACCCGTGGCGCCCTGCCGATCAGACGCTTGAGCGCCTTTGAGGATTCGATGCAGCGCGCGTTCACGCCGTGCCATTGGTTGATCACTCGACTGGGTTGGGCGGATGCGTTGAGACGGCGCGTCAGCAAGCGGCGGACGGCTTGATCACGGTCCTCGCGGGCTTGAACGGGACTGTCGAGATCATGGGATTCGGCGGGGATTGTGTCCGGTGCCGAAACTGCGGGGTTAAGGGGATCAGAGCTCATGACGGCGTCTTCTTGTACGAAAGAAGCCGAGCCTAGGCCTCATCCCTCTAAGGTGTGCGTCACATAATTGAACGGGCGCATGGACCAACGCCCGGCGAAAAAAAGCCCGCAGTGTGCGCGGGCGAAACCAACGAAGAGCTTTGGGGGTGTGAAGCGAGGTGACGCTCAGCTACCGCGATAGGTGGAGTAGCTGTAGGGCGAAATCAGTAGCGGGACATGGTAGTGATCCTGCTCGGCGCTGATGCCGAAACGCAGCACTACCACATCGAGGAAGGCCGGCTCCGGCAGTTGCACGCCACGGGCGCGGTAGTAGTCGCCGGCGCTGAATTGCAATTGGTACACGCCGCTGCGGTAGTCATCGCCTTGCAGCAACGGTGCGTCGCAGCGGCCGTCGCTGTTGGTCTGCGCGGTGGCGACCAGTGCCAGCTGCGCGCCTTCGACGCGGTACAGCTCAACCTTGATTGCGCTGCCGGGGCAGCCGTGCGCGGCGTCCAATACGTGTGTGGTCAAGCGTCCCATGGCGTCTACGCGCCTCCTGTGGTCAATAGAAGAGTGATCCGTACTTTTTCAGGGCATCGAAAAAGCCGGCGATGATCGATTAAGACACTTTTTAAAAAAATTGTACACAATAAAAATCACAAACTCTTAGATCCGCCTGCTGCCATTGCTCAACAGCGCAATCTGCGCGTTATCCTTGCTTTTAAACGACCTTTTGTCCATTAGCTGACCAACCAGGCAAGTTTCTTGCTACACCAATCGTTCAGGGCTCTGCCGAAAAAATGCAGAAATGTAGGCTTACAAAGTGCGCGATAAGTTGTATACAATCACTTATCGCTACTACGACGAACAAGAAGGAAGACTGCAGTGAGCGCTGACTACCCACGCGACCTGATCGGTTACGGCAGTAACCCTCCTCACCCCCACTGGCCGGGCAAGGCGCGCATTGCGCTGTCTTTCGTACTCAATTACGAAGAAGGCGGCGAGCGCAATATCTTGCACGGCGACAAAGAATCCGAAGCCTTTCTCTCCGAAATGGTCTCGGCTCAGCCCCTGCAAGGCGAGCGCAACATGAGCATGGAGTCGCTGTACGAATACGGCAGCCGTGCCGGCGTATGGCGCATCCTCAAGCTGTTTAAAGAATTCGATATCCCGCTGACCATCTTCGCCGTGGCCATGGCCGCGCAGCGCCATCCGGATGTGATCCGCGCCATGGTCGACGCCGGCCATGAGATCTGCAGCCACGGCTACCGCTGGATCGACTACCAATACATGGACGAGGCCCAGGAGCGCGAGCACATGCTCGAAGCCATCCGCATCCTCACCGAACTCACCGGCGAACGCCCACTGGGCTGGTACACCGGGCGCACCGGCCCCAATACCCGGCGGCTAGTCATGGAGGAAGGCGGCTTTCTCTACGATTGCGACACCTACGACGACGACCTGCCCTACTGGGAACCCAACACCCCGACCGGCAAGCCGCACCTGGTGATTCCCTACACCCTGGACACCAACGACATGCGCTTCACCCAGGTGCAGGGTTTCAACAAGGGCGATGATTTTTTCGAGTACCTCAAGGACGCGTTCGACGTGCTCTACGCCGAAGGGGCCGAGGCACCGAAGATGCTTTCCATCGGCCTGCACTGCCGCCTGATCGGCCGCCCGGCGCGCCTGGCGTCGTTGAAGCGCTTTATCGAGTACGTCAAAGGTCACGAGCAGGTGTGGTTCACCCGCCGCGTCGACATTGCCCGCCACTGGCAGCAAACCCACCCCTACACGGGAGCGGCGAAATGACTGCGTTCCACGGCCTGAAACCCTCGATCTTGAGCCGCGATGAGTTTGTCGCTGCCTTCGCCGATATCTACGAACACTCGCCATGGGTGGCCGAAAAGGCCTTCGACCTGGGCCAGGATGCTTCGATCGACCAGATCGAAACCCTGCACCAGCGCATGAGCGACATCCTGTTGAGCGCTGATCATGCCAGCCAGCTGGCGCTGATCAACGCTCACCCGGACCTGGCCGGCAAAGCCGCCGTCCAGGGCCAACTGACCCAAGCCAGCACCGATGAGCAAGCTGGCGCGGGGATTCACCAATGCACGGCCGAAGAGTTCTCGCGCTTCACCGAGCTGAACGACGCCTACAAGGCCAAGTTCAAGTTTCCCTTCATCATGGCGGTAAAAGGCAGCAACCGGCATCAGATCCTCGCCGCGTTCGAAACGCGCATCCACAATTCGGTGGACACCGAGTTCAAATGCGCGCTGGACGAGATCAACAAGATCGCGTTGTTCCGTTTACTGACCCTCTAAACGACCATCCCCAGCCACTTTATCTAAGGCAGACAAGAAGAATGAAAGCTTACGCCGTACCTTTCGAGAAATTCGTCAACCTGGCCGACGCCCGCCTGGGCACCAAGATCATCTCCGTCACCGATGACTGGTTCGCCGACGCCAATCGCCTGTTCCAGCCGACCCCGGCCGTATGGAAGGAGGGCGTTTTCGATGACAACGGCAAGTGGATGGACGGCTGGGAGTCGCGCCGCAAGCGCTTCGAAGGCTACGACAGCGCGGTGATCCGCCTGGGTGTGCCGGGCTCGATCAAAGGCGTGGACATCGACACTTCATTCTTCACCGGCAACTTCCCGCCATCGGCCTCCCTGGAAGCCTGCTTCCTGACTTCGGGCGAGCCGGATGACAACACCCAGTGGGTCGAAGTGCTGTCCGCCGTCGAGTTGCAAGGCAACAGCCACCACTATCACGAGATCCACAACGACCAGGCCTTCAGCCACCTGCGTTTCAACATCTACCCGGACGGCGGCGTGGCGCGCCTGCGCGTATACGGCGTGCCGTTTCGCGACTGGTCCTCGGTGGGCGACAACGAACAGGTCGACCTGGCGGCAGCACTCAACGGTGGCCGTGCCCTGGCCTGCTCCGATGAACACTTCGGCCGCATGAGCAACATCCTCAATCCAGGCCGTGGCATCAACATGGGCGACGGCTGGGAAACCGCGCGCCGTCGCACACCGGGCAATGACTGGGTGATCGTGGCGCTGGGTCACCCGGGCGAGATCGAGAAGATCATCGTCGACACCCTGCACTTCAAGGGCAACTACCCGGACACCTGCTCGATCCAGGGCGCGTTCGTGAAGGGCGGCACCGACAGCCAGATCGAAACCCAGTCGCTGTTCTGGCGCGAACTGCTGCCGGCGCAGAAGCTGGAAATGCACGCCGAACACACCTTTGCCGAGCAGATCAAGGCGCTGGGGCCGATTACCCACATCCGGCTGAACGTGTTCCCGGATGGTGGCGTGAGCCGCCTGCGGGTCCTCGGTAAGGTAGCGAAATAAGGGTGGACCCCATCGCGGGCAAGCCCGGCTCCCACAGGAGTATGCGGTCAAATGTGGGAGCCGGGCTTGCCCGCGATAACGGTAGACCAGACACCATCACACTCGAAAATTTAAGAAGACAGCCATGCGCACACTGATGATCGAACCCCTGACCAAAGAAGCCTTCGCCCCTTTCGGAGACGTTATCGAAACCGATGGCAGCGATCACTTCATGATCAACAATGGGTCGACCATGCGCTTCCACAAACTGGCCACGGTGGAAACCGCCAAGCCAGAGGACAACGCCATCATCAGCATCTTCCGCGCCGATGCGCAGGACATGCCGCTGACCGTGTGCATGCTGGAACGACACCCGCTGGGCAGCCAGGCTTTCATTCCGCTGCTCGGCAACCCCTTTCTGATCGTGGTCGCGCCACTTGGCGATGAACCTGTATCGGGCTTGGTCCGCGCCTTCGTCACCAACGGCAGGCAGGGCATTAATTACCATCGCGGCGTCTGGCACCACCCGGTGCTGACGATCGAAAAGCGGGATGACTTCCTGGTGGTTGATCGCAGTGGCACAGGCAATAACTGCGATGAGCATTTTTTCAAAGAGGATGAGCGGTTGATCCTCGCCCCCCACCAATAAGAGAAGGTCTGATCACCCGACAACAAGGGTGACAGGCGAGAGGTAAAGACTGTGGAAGCACATTTGATGGAATGGCTGAACCTGAGCGTGCGCTGGGTTCACATGATCACGGGCGTCGCGTGGATCGGCGCTTCTTTCTACTTCGTCTGGCTGGAAAACAACCTCAATCGCGTCAACCCCAAGAGCGGCCTGGCCGGTGACTTGTGGGCGATCCACGGTGGCGGTATCTACCACCTGGAAAAATACAAACTGGCCCCACCGACCATGCCGGACAACCTGCACTGGTTCAAATGGGAGGCCTACTTCACCTGGATGTCGGGCATTGCGCTGCTGTGCGTGGTGTTCTACTGGAACCCGACCCTGTACCTGCTAGCCCCCGGCAGCAGCCTCAGTGGCCCGGAAGGCGTGTTGCTGGGCATTGGCTCACTGTTCGCCGGCTGGTTCATCTACTCCTTCCTCTGCGACTCGGCCCTGGGCAAGCGCCCTGCCCTGCTCGGTTTCATCCTGTTCGTGCTGTTGATTGCCGCCGCGTACGGCTTCAGCAAAGTGTTCAGTGGGCGGGGTGCGTACCTGCACGTGGGTGCGGTGATCGGCACCATCATGGTGGGCAACGTGTTCCGCATCATCATGCCGGCACAACGCGCGCTGGTGGCGGCGATCGCGGAAAACCGCACGCCGGACCCGGCGCTGCCCGCCAAAGGTCTGCTGCGTTCGCGTCACAACAACTACTTCACCTTGCCGGTGCTGTTCATCATGATCAGCAACCACTTTCCGAGTACCTACGGCAGCCAATACAACTGGCTGATCCTGGCGGGCATCGCGGTGGCGGCGGTGTTGGTGCGCCACTACTTCAACACCCGGCATAACAGCCAGAAGTACGCGTGGACGTTGCCGGTGGGTGCACTGGCAATGATCTGCCTCGCCTACGTGACCGGCCCCAAGCCGCTGGCCGAAGTGGCCAAGGCCCCGGTGGCCATCGAGTACCAGCCGTTGCCGGAAACCGCACTGGGCGGTGGCTTGAAACCGGCAGCGCCTGCCGCCCCCGCCGCTGAACCTGCGCCGGCCCAGGCGACGATTGATTTCGACAAGGTCCACGGGGTGATCCAGGAGCGCTGCGCCGTGTGTCACTCGGCCAAGCCCACCAGTCCGTTGTTCAGTACGGCTCCAGCGGGTGTGATGTTCGACACCCCGGCGCAGATCCAGCAGCAGGCGGCGCGTATCCAGGCGCAGGCCGTGGCGAGCCAGATCATGCCGTTGGGCAACATCACCCAGATGACCCAGCAGGAGCGGGATTTGATTGGCACCTGGATCAACCAGGGGGCGCGTACCAACTGACAGGCTGGCGCAGATCCAAAGGTGGGAGGGGGCAGCCCCCCTCCCACAAGGGTCTCCAGGGTTTTGAAGATCGAGTCCCACCCGGCAATTGAATGCCGAACAACACAACAATAAAAAGATCCGAGGTGTTGCATGACCGAGTTAGCCGAACCGCAGATTCCCGCCGCACCCGCCCTGGTGCGGCTGCCCCTCTTGCAACTGATTCTGGTAGGCCTGCAACACGTCTTGCTGATGTACGGCGGCGCCGTCGCCGTGCCCTTGATCATTGGCCAGGCCGCAGGCCTCGGCCGTGAAGAAATCGCCTTTCTGATCAACGCCGACCTGCTGGTCGCCGGCATCGCCACCCTGGTGCAGTCGTTCGGCATCGGCCCGGTGGGCATTCGCATGCCGGTGATGATGGGCGCCAGTTTTGCCGCCGTCGGCAGCATGGTCGCCATGGCCGGCATGCCCGGTATCGGCTTGCAGGGCATCTTCGGCGCGACCATCGCTGCCGGGTTCTTTGGCATGCTGATCGCACCGTTCATGTCCAAGGTCGTGCGTTTTTTCCCGCCGTTAGTGACCGGCACGGTGATCACCGCGATTGGCCTGTCGCTGTTTCCCGTGGCGGTGAACTGGGCCGGCGGTGGCAGTGCCGCCGCGACTTTCGGCTCACCGGTCTACCTGGCGGTTGCCGCGCTGGTATTGGCCACCATCCTGCTGATCAACCGCTTCATGCGTGGCTTCTGGGTGAACATCTCGGTGCTGATCGGCATGGGCCTGGGCTACGCCTTGTGCGGCGCCATCGGCATGGTCGACCTCAGTGGCCTGGCCCAGGCGCCGTGGGTGCAGGTGGTGACGCCGTTGCACTTCGGCATGCCCAAATTCGAGTTGGCGCCGATCCTGTCGATGTGCCTGGTGGTGGTGATCATCTTTGTCGAGTCCACCGGGATGTTCCTCGCGCTGGGCAAGATCACCGGCCAGGACGTCACGCCGAAAATGCTGCGGCGCGGCCTGCTGTGTGATGCCGGTGCGTCGTTCTTTGCCGGGTTCTTCAACACCTTCACCCACTCTTCGTTCGCGCAGAACATCGGCCTGGTGCAGATGACCGGCGTGCGCTGCCGTTCGGTGACGATGATGGCCGGTGCGTTTCTGATCGTGCTCAGCCTGCTGCCCAAGGCAGCGTACCTGGTCGCGTCGATTCCACCGGCGGTGCTGGGGGGCGCGGCGATTGCCATGTTCGGCATGGTGGCGGCGACCGGGATCAAGATCCTGCAGGAAGCCGATATCGCCGACCGGCGCAACCAATTGCTGGTGGCGGTGAGCATCGGCATGGGCCTGATCCCGGTGGTGCGCCCGGAGTTCTTCGCGCAGCTACCGCTATGGATGAGCCCGATTACCCACAGCGGCATCGCCATGGCCACCCTCAGCGCGTTGTCGCTGAATATCCTGTTCAACATTCTCGGCGGTTCTGAACGACCAGCCGTTGCTCCTACGCATTGATTCCTTCGTTCGCACAAAAACAATAACGAAACTGGGAACATCAACATGCACACCGTTCACCCGGGGCCGGTCACAAGCCGTGCCCCATTCTCGCCCCGCGCGCGCTGTAACGGCGCACTTGAGCCCAGGCCTGGGAGCCAGTATTCTCCGCGCCCGCTCGAATCGACTCAAAAAAAAACAGCGAATGTAAAAGCTGACTGCAAGGCCAACTTATCCCGGCCTAATGTCTGCGGCCAAAGTGCGCAAATGTCCTCTGAATTCGACTGCATCTCATGCAGCCGACGGGGATTTTTTGGCTTTTTAAACACCTTGGCGCAGCTCTTGCTAAAAGCACTAAAGCTGACCGAACAGACGATTTTTGCAGCGAACCAAAAGGCGCCACACCAGAGCGCCTGCGTAGAAGAAAAACCATAAAACTTTAACTCGGGAGCAACCGAATGAAACCTATGTTCAAAGGCCTGATGCTGGCGGGATCCCTGCTGGCCGGTGGCCAAGCCGTGGCCGGTGACCTGTTGCAGTGGCAGAACAACAGCCTGACTTACTTGTGGGGCAAGAGCTTTACCGTCAACCCGCAGATTCAGCAAACCGTCACGTTCGAACATGCCGATGCGTGGAAGTACGGTGATAACTTTATCTTCGTCGACCGCATCTTTTACAACGGCAAGGAAGACGGCAACGTCGGCCCCAGTACGTATTACGGCGAAATAAGCCCACGGCTGTCATTCGGCAAGATCTTCGATAAAGACCTGTCCTTCGGCCCCATCAAGGATATATTGCTGGCGTTCACTTACGAGTTCGGCGAAGGCGACAACGAGTCGTACCTGCTCGGGCCTGGCTTTGACTTGAACATCCCCGGTTTCGATTACTTCCAGCTGAACTTCTACCAACGCCAGACCGAAGGCAATCGCCCAGGTGACGGCGTCTGGCAGATCACGCCGGTCTGGTCCTACACCATCCCAGTGGGTAATTCCGACGTGCTGATCGACGGCTTCATGGACTGGGTGACAGACAACGACAAGAACGCCCGTGGCACCTACCACGCCAACCTGCACTTCAACCCGCAGGTCAAATATGACCTGGGCAAAGCGCTGCATTGGGGCGACAAGCAGTTGTACGTGGGTTTTGAATACGACTACTGGAAGAACAAGTACGGGATCGAAGATTCCGGCGCGTTCAAGACCAACCAGGACACGGCGAGCTTCCTGGTCAAGTATCACTTCTGACCGTCAGGCCAGGCCGAGGAATTTCGACAACTCCTCGCGCTTGGCCAACGCATCCCGTCGCCCCAGCTCGATCAATTCACTGCAATACCCCGCCTCGAACAGCAGGTAACTCAACACCCCCGCCCCGCTCGTCTTGGTCGCCCCCGGCCCGCGCAGAAACAAGCGCAACGCCGCCGGCAGTTCCTGGCGATGCCGCGCCGCGATCTCATCGATCGGCTGGCTGGGTGCGATCACCAGCACCTCCACCGCCGCCACCCCGGGTGCGACATGGCTGAACTGGTTCAAGCGTTCGAGCAATTCGATATCGCTTTCCAGGCTGTCAATGAACGTGCTGTTGAGCATATGCCCACCGATCTGCGCCAGGGTCGGCTCCTGGCCGGTGTAGCTGCGCTGTACCGCCGGCTCATTGCCCCGCGGGTTGCCGCTGACACCGACCACCAGCACGCGGCTGGCGCCCAGGTGCAACGCCGGGCTGATCGGCGCCGACTGCCGCACGGCGCCGTCGCCGAAGTATTCCTGGTCGAGTTTGACCGGGGCGAACAACAAGGGGATCGCCGAACTGGCCAGCAGGTGTTCGACCGTCAGTTGAGTCGGCAGGCCGATACGACGGTGGCGCAACCAGGCGTCGATGGTGCCGCCGCCCTGATAGAAGGTCACTGCCTGCCCGGACTCATAACCAAAAGCCGTAACCGCCACCGCATGCAGGTGTTTGTTGCGGATGGCTTCGTCGATGCCGTCCAGATGCAGCTTGTCTTTGAGCAGCGCCTTCAGCGGCGTGCTGTCGAGCAGTGCCACCGGTACTTGTGCGCCCAAGCCCAGCAGGCTGTGGATCAGGAAACGGCTTGCCTGGCGGATCACCCCCGGCCAGTCACTGCGCAGTACCAGATGGCTGCTGAAGCCCTGCCAGAAAGCGGTAAGGCGTTGGATCGCGGCGGTGAAGTCCATGGCGCCACTGGCCAGGCTCACCGCATTGATCGCACCGGCCGAGGTGCCGACGATCACCGGAAAAGGATTGGGTGCACCCGAGGGCAGCAACTCGGCAATCGCCGCCAATACCCCCACCTGATACGCCGCTCGCGCCCCGCCGCCGGAAAGAATCAAGCCTGTAACCGGTTCAGCTGGGCGCATTGCGTCACTCCATGTGGGGAAATGTCTGTCTTATCGACGGCGTTTTTCGTACAGCTTGGGTTCACCCGGTGGCCGGCTCTTGAAGCGGCGGTGGGTCCACAGGTATTGCTCGGGGCATTCACGCACGGAGGCTTCAACCCATTGGTTGATGCGCAGGCAGTCGACTTCATCGCTTTCGCCGGGGAAGTCGGTGAGCGGCGGGTGGATCACCAGGCGGTAACCGCTGCCATCGGCCAGGCGCTGTTGAGTGAACGGCACCACCAGTGCCTTGCCCAGCTTGGCGAACTTGCTGGTGGCCGGCACGGTGGCGGCCTGGATGCCGAACAACGGCACGAAGATACTTTGCTTGGCGCCATAGTCCTGGTCCGGTGCGTACCAGATGGCACGGCCGGCGCGCAGCAGCTTGAGCATGCCGCGCACGTCTTCACGCTCCACGGCCAGGGAATCGAGGTTGTGACGTTCGCGGCCACGGCGCTGGATATAGTCGAACAGCGGGTTGCCGTGCTCGCGGTACATACCATCGATGGTGTGCTTCTGCCCCAGCAACGCTGCGCCAATTTCCAGGGTGGTGAAGTGCAGGGCCATGAGGATCACGCCCTTGCCATCCAACTGCGCCTGCTTGAGGTGTTCCAGGCCTTCGACGTGGGCCAGGCGCGCCAGGCGCTGGCGCGACCACCACCAGCTCATGGCCATTTCAAAGAACGCGATGCCGGTGGAGGCAAAGTTTTCCTTGAGCAACTGTTTACGCTCTTTGGCGGATTTTTCCGGGAAGCACAGTTCCAGGTTGCGTGCGGCGATGCGGCGGCGTTCGCCGGCCACGCGGTACATGCCGGCACCCAGCAGGCGACCGATGGTCAGCAGCGCGCGGTACGGCAGTTGGGTGACCAGCCACAACAGGCCGAGTCCCAGCCATAACAGCCAGAAACGCGGGTGAAAAAATACAGCTCGAAAACGCGGGCGATCCATTACAGATTCCGGTAAAGACAAGGGCCGCGCATTCTACAACGGTTCGACCCGGCTTGCGGCCAGTGAGTGTTCTCGTTATAAGTCTCGACACTTTTCGTGACAAGCCGCTTTTGCCGACCATGAGCCAAACCGAACCGCTAGACCAAGATCCCGTGTTCCAGCTGAAAGGCAGCATGCTCGCCATCACCGTGCTGGAACTCGCCCGTAACGACCTCGACGCCCTGGACCGCCAACTTGCGGCCAAGGTCGCCCTGGCGCCGAACTTCTTCAACAACGCCCCGCTGGTGCTGGCCCTGGACAAGTTGCCCGCCGACCAGGGCAGCATCGATCTGCCCGGCCTGATGCGCGTGTGCCGCTCCCATGGCCTGCGCACCCTGGCGATTCGCGCCAGCCGTATCGAAGACATCGCGGCGGCCATCGCCATTGAACTGCCAGTACTGCCACCGTCCGGCGCGCGCGAGCGTCCACTGGAACCATTGGTCGGCGAAGAGAAGAAAAAACCGGAAAAACCACCCGAGCCTGCGATCAAGCCTACAAAGATCATCACCTCGCCCGTACGCGGCGGGCAGCAGATTTATGCCCAGGGGGGCGACCTGGTGGTGGTCTCCTCGGTCAGCCCGGGTGCGGAACTTCTCGCCGATGGCAATATCCATGTATACGGCCCGATGCGCGGACGTGCCCTCGCCGGCATCAAGGGTGATACCAAGGCCCGTATTTTTTGCCAGCAGTTGACCGCTGAGCTAGTGTCCATCGCAGGCCAGTACAAGGTTTCAGAAGATTTGCGCCGTGATCCGCTGTGGGGGGCTTCGGTGCAGGTCAACCTGTCGGGCGATGTGTTGAACATCATCCGTCTTTAACGGATACTGCCGCATTTTCCAAGCATCTCTAGACTCTGATAGCACAGCGAAACCGGCATTACTTATGTAGGAATTTTTTATTCCTACAAGGCTGTCCGCCTGCAGCGAGTTCCAAGAGATGTTTTTCAGGGACTGAAAAGTCCTTTTTCCTTAGGGGTGAAACACCTTGGCCAAGATTCTCGTGGTTACATCCGGCAAGGGTGGTGTGGGTAAGACCACCACCAGCGCCGCTATCGGTACCGGCCTCGCTCTGCGCGGCCACAAGACAGTTATCGTCGACTTCGACGTCGGTTTGCGTAACCTCGACCTGATCATGGGCTGCGAACGCCGCGTGGTGTATGACTTCGTCAACGTGGTCAACGGTGAAGCCAACCTGCAACAGGCCCTGATCAAGGACAAGCGCCTTGAAAACCTGTACGTGCTGGCCGCCAGCCAGACCCGTGACAAAGATGCGCTGACCAAAGAAGGCGTCGGCAAAGTCATCGCCGAACTGGCAGAAACCTTTGAATACGTGGTGTGCGACTCCCCCGCCGGCATCGAGACCGGTGCTCACCTGGCGATGTACTTCGCCGATGAAGCCATCGTGGTGACCAACCCGGAAGTCTCCTCGGTACGTGACTCGGACCGCATGCTCGGCCTGCTGGCCAGCAAGTCCAAGCGCGCCGAAGAAGGCCGCGATCCGATCAAGGAGCACCTGCTGCTCACCCGCTACAACCCTGAGCGTGTCAGCAACGGCGAGATGCTCGGTGTTGAAGACGTGAAGGAAATCCTCGCAGTGACCCTGCTGGGCGTGATTCCAGAATCCCAGGCGGTGCTGAAAGCCTCCAACCAGGGTGTGCCAGTGATTCTTGATGACCAGAGCGACGCCGGCCAGGCGTACAGCGATGCCGTCGATCGCTTGCTGGGCAAGACCGTGGAACACCGCTTCCTCGATGTCAAGAAGAAGGGATTCTTCGAGCGTATCTTTGGAGGCAACTAAACAATGAAATTTCTCGACTTCTTTCGCGCCAACAAAAAGCCTACGACCGCGTCGGTCGCGAAAGAGCGTCTACAGATCATCGTGGCGCACGAACGCGGCCAACGCAGCACCCCGGACTACCTGCCAGCCTTGCAGAAGGAACTGGTCGAGGTGATCCGCAAGTACGTCAATATCGGCAACGATGACGTGCATGTCGCCCTGGAAAATGACGGCAGCTGCTCGATTCTGGAACTCAATATCACCCTGCCTGATCGTTGATCGAACAGGCGGCCGCCACGGCGGCTCGATCACCTTGATCCCTTTTCGGGAACCGGGTGGGCGAGCCGCCGTTGGCGTTTGTTACGAGGCTGTTTGATGCCGCTGTCCAATATCCACATCCTGTATCAGGACGCCGCCGTCCTGGTGGTGAACAAGCCCACCCTGCTGCTCTCGGTGCCTGGCCGCGCCGACGACAACAAGGACTGCCTGATCACCCGCCTGCAGGAAAACGGCTACCCCGAAGCCCGTATCGTCCATCGCCTGGACTGGGAAACCTCGGGCATCATCCTGCTGGCGCGGGATGCCGACACGCACCGTGAGCTGTCCCGCCAGTTTCATGACCGAGAAACCGAAAAGGCCTACACCGCCCTGGCCTGGGGCCAGCCGGAACTGGACAGTGGCAGCATCGATTTGCCGCTGCGCTACGACCCACCGACCAAGCCGCGGCATGTGGTCGACCACGAGTTCGGCAAGCACGCGCTGACGTTCTGGAAGGTGCTGGAGCGCTGCGGGGACTGGTGCCGTGTCGAGCTGACACCGATCACCGGGCGCTCGCACCAGCTGCGTGTGCACATGCTCTCCATCGGCCACCCGCTGCTGGGTGACGGCCTGTATGCCCATGAGCAAGCCCTGGCCGCCTGGCCACGCCTGTGCCTGCATGCGAGCATGTTGAGCTTCACTCACCCGCAAAGTGGCGAGCGGTTGCGCTTCGAGTGCCCCGCACCGTTTTAAAGCTGTCAACGCAGATTCCACTGGCCTGCGATGGCGGAGTGTCAATCACTGTATGGGTTGGCTGACCCACTGCCATCGGGGGCAAGCCCCCTCCCACATTTGTGCTGTGCACTTCTTGCCATCGAACGGTAAACTCCGCGCATTGCTGTCTGGAGCTATTTATGCGCGAAGCGTTGAATCAAGGCCTGATCGACTTCCTCAAGGCCTCCCCTACTCCTTTTCATGCCACTGCCGCCCTGGCCCAGCGCCTGGAAGCGGCCGGCTACCAGCGTCTCGACGAACGCGAAACCTGGGCCACCGAGCCCAACGGGCGCTACTACGTCACCCGTAACGATTCCTCGATCATCGCCTTCAAGCTCGGCCGTCATTCGCCGCTGCAGGGCGGTATCCGCCTGGTCGGCGCCCACACCGACAGCCCGTGCCTGCGGGTCAAGCCCCAGCCCGAGCTGCAACGCCAGGGTTTCTGGCAACTGGGCGTGGAAGTCTATGGCGGCGCGTTGCTGGCGCCGTGGTTCGACCGCGACCTGTCCCTGGCCGGCCGTGTGACCTTCCGCCGCGACGGCAAGGTCGAAAGCCAGTTGATCGACTTCAAGCTGCCGATTGCCATCATCCCCAACCTGGCCATTCACCTGAACCGTGAAGCCAACCAGGGTTGGGCGATCAATGCCCAGACCGAGCTGCCGCCCATCCTCGCGCAATTTGCCGGTGACGAGCGCGTGGACTTCCGCGCCGTGCTCACCGATCAACTGGCACGCGAACATGGACTCAACGCCGACGTGGTGCTCGACTACGAGTTGAGCTTCTACGACACCCAAGGCGCTGCGGTCATCGGCCTGAACGGTGACTTCATCGCCGGCGCACGCCTGGACAACCTGCTGTCGTGCTACGCCGGCCTGCAAGCCCTGCTCACCAGCGACAGCGAAGAAACCTGCGTGCTGGTGTGCAACGACCACGAAGAAGTCGGCTCCTGCTCGGCGTGCGGCGCCGATGGCCCGATGCTGGAGCAGACCCTGCGTCGCCTGCTGCCGGAAGGTGATGAATTCGTACGCACCATTCAGAAATCCCTGTTGGTCTCAGCCGATAACGCCCATGGCGTGCACCCGAACTACGCCGACAAGCACGACGCCAACCACGGCCCCAAGCTCAACGCCGGCCCGGTGATCAAGGTCAACAGCAACCAGCGCTACGCCACCAACAGCGAAACTGCCGGGTTCTTCCGCCACCTGTGCATGGCCCAGGAAGTACCGGTGCAGAGCTTCGTGGTGCGCAGCGACATGGGCTGCGGCTCAACCATCGGCCCGATCACCGCCAGCCACCTGGGCGTGCGCACCGTGGACATCGGCCTGCCGACGTTCGCCATGCACTCGATCCGCGAACTGTGCGGCAGCCATGACCTGGCGCACCTGGTCAAGGTGTTGGGGGCGTTCTACGCGAGCCACGATCTGCCCTGATCTGAATGTGGGAGGGGGCTTGCCCTCTCCCACATTGGTGTTGCGTACCCCTGATCTATATCACCTGCACTTCTCATAATCCGACCTAGACTTGTCAGTATTCCCACTCCGACAAGGCCGTCGCACCATGATCTCCATGTCTTCCTTCCACGCCATGCTTATCCCTATCCTGATCGGCATGATCATGTTGGCCGTGGGTTTCAACTTTCGCGACAAGCCCCTTGGCGTGTTCGGCATGTGGCTCGGCATGCTGCTGATCCTGGGCACCGTGGTGTACAAGATCCTCGCCAAACTGGCCGAATGACGCTTGCACTCGTACACTCGCTCAACCCGTCGTTTCCAAGGTTGACCGCCTCGTGCTTTCCCGTCTGTTTGCCCTGCCCTGCTATTGCTTGATCGCCCTGCTCACCTTGCTGCCGCTCACGCCTGCCCATGCCGTGGGTTTGCCCGGCCTGCTCGGCACCACCAACAAGACCCAACCCCAGGCCGAAGTGCCGCTGGGGCAGTCGCTGGACGAGGTGATCAAGACCCTGGAAAACGACCAGCAGCGCACTCAGTTGCTGAGCGACCTGAAAAAGCTGCGTGCCGCCACGCAAAAGGCCCAGCCGGCCACCGAGGAAGGCGTGCTGGGCTTGATCGGCGGCACCCTGGCCAATCTCGAGGCACAGTTTTCGGGCGCCGACAGCCCGCTGGGGCGCTGGTCCAACGAGGTCGACCTGGCCAAGGAAGAACTCGGCGCGCTGATGCTGCCGGCCAACGAATGGCTACCGATCATTTTCGGTTTTGCCCTGATCCTCGCGGTGTGGAGCCTGCTGGCCTACGCGCTGATCTGGCTCAGCCATCGGGTGCGCGAACGTTTCGGCCTGCCTGAAGAATTGCCGCAACATCCACGCACCTGGGACATGGTGCGCTTCGCCCTGCGCAAGCTCGGCCCGTGGATGATCGCCCTGGTGATCACGGTGTACCTGAGCTACGCCCTGCCCTCGTCCCTGGGCAAGTCACTGGCGATGGTGCTGGCCTACGCACTGGTGGTGGGCACCTGTTTCTCGGCAATCTGCGTGATCGCTTTTTCGGTACTCGACGGCCCGCACCGTCATCGCGCGCTGTATATCCTGCGCCACCAGGCGTTCCGCCCGCTGTGGTGGATCGGCAGTTTTGCCGCCTTTGGCGAGGCCTTGAGCGACCCGCGACTGGTCCAGGCCCTGGGCCAGCACCTGTCCCACACCGCCGCGACAGTCGCCAATGTGATGGCGGCGCTGTCGACCGGTGTATTCATCCTGCGTTTCCGCCGGCCCATCGCCCACCTGATCCGCAACCAGCCGCTGTCGCGCCGCCTGACGCGCCGCGCCCTCAGCGACACCATCGAAATCATCGGGTCCTTCTGGTACATCCCGGCCTTGCTGCTGGTGGGTATCTCGCTGTTCGCCACCTTCGTCTCGGCCGGCGATACCAGCACCGCCTTGCGCCAGTCCCTGCTGTGTACGGTGCTGCTGGTGCTGTGCATGGTGATCAACGGATTGGTGAGACGCCACGCGCTCAAGCCGCAACGCGGTCACAAGCGCCACGCGCTGTATTCCGAACGCCTGAAAAGCTTCGTCTACACCCTGGCCCACCTGATCGTGTGGCTGGTGTTTATCGAGTTGGGCCTGCGGGTGTGGGGCCTGTCGCTGATCCGCTTTACCGAAGGCGATGGCCATGAAGTCAGCGTCAAGCTGTTCGGCCTGGCCGGGACCTTGTTGTTCGCCTGGCTGATCTGGATCCTCAGCGACACGGCGATCCATCATGCCCTCACCCGCTCGCGCAAGGGCCTGGCCAATGCCCGTGCGCAGACCATGATGCCGTTGATCCGCAACGTGCTGTTCGTGACCATCTTTATCATTGCTGCCATTGTCGCCCTGGCGAACATGGGCATGAACGTCACGCCGCTGCTGGCCGGTGCCGGTGTGATCGGCCTGGCCATCGGTTTTGGCGCGCAGTCGCTGGTGGCGGACTTGATCACTGGCCTGTTCATCATCATCGAAGACTCCCTGGCCATCGACGACTACGTGGATGTGGGCGGCCACCTGGGCACGGTGGAGGGCCTGACCATCCGGACCGTGCGCCTGCGGGACATCGACGGCATTGTGCACACCATCCCGTTCAGCGAGATCAAGAGCATCAAAAACTACTCGCGGGAGTTCGGCTACGCGATCTTCCGGGTGGCGATCCCGTACAACATGGAAATCGACGACGCCATCAAGCTGATGCGCGACGTCGGCCATAAAATGCGCAACGACCCGCTGCAACGCCGCAATATCTGGTCGCCCCTGGAGATTCAGGGGGTGGAGAGTTTCGAGTCGGGCAGCGCGATCCTGCGGGCGCGGTTCAAGACGGCGCCGATCAAACAGTGGGAAGTGTCGCGGGCGTTCAACCTGTCGCTGAAACGGCATCTGGATGAGGCGGGGCTGGATCTGGCGACACCGCGCTTGAGCGTGCAGGTGGTGACGGCGGCTTCGGGCGGATTAGACAAAGAAAAAAACACCTGAAAGCAACACAGCTCAAAATGTGGCAGGGGGCTTGCCCCGGATGGCGGTGTATCAGTCACTCATTAGTCGACTGACACTCCCTCATCGGGGGCAAGCCCCCTCCCACATTTTTGATCTGTGGCGTTTACGCGATCGCAGCGCTGTCCATCTTCTGACGCAGGCTCAACGGGCGCATGTCGGTCCAGACCTCCTCGATATAGGCCAGGCACTCTTTCTTCAGGCCGCTCTTGCCCACGGTGCGCCAGCCTTCCGGTACGGCCTTGTAGTCGGGCCAGATGGAATACTGTTCTTCATGGTTGACCACTACCTGAAACAGGATGTCGTCGCGGTCAAATACTGAGGTCATTGCTGTTCTCCATCGCTATAAGGCTGGCTGCGCACCGTGCGCAGTACCGATATCTGTAGAAACGTACCAGGCTGGCAAAAAATTAGAGGCTGGCGACCGCCGCCGCCAACGCGCGTCCGAAGATGTCCGCCACCCGGTCCACTTCGCTGGCGGTGATCACCAGCGGCGGCAGGAAACGCACCACGCTGCCATGCCGACCGCCCAGTTCGAGGATCAGCCCGCGCTTGAGGCATTCACGCTGCACCAGCGGCGCCAATTGGCGATGCACGGGCGGATGGCCTTGAATGTCCGGCGTGCCAGTCGGGTCGACCAGCTCCACGCCGAGCATCAGCCCGCGACCACGAATATCACCCAGGTGCGGGAAGTCGCGCTGCAGGATGCGCAGGTGTTCACCGAGGCGCTCGCCCATGGCCGCCGCATGGCCGGCCAGATCATGGTCCTTGAGGTAGCGCATCACCGCCGACCCCGCCGCCATGGCCATCTGGTTGCCACGGAAGGTCCCGGCATGGGCGCCCGGCAGCCAGGTGTCGAGCCAGTCGCGGTACACCACCACCGCCAGCGGCAGGCTGCCGCCGATGGCCTTGGACATCACCACCACATCCGGGATGATCCCGGCGTGCTCGAAGGCAAACATCTTGCCGGTACGGCCGAAACCACTCTGGATCTCATCGACGATCAACGCCACGCCCGCCTGCTCGGTGATACGGCGCAGGCCGCGCAGCCAGTCCAGGTCAGCCGGAATCACACCGCCCTCGCCCTGCACCACTTCGACAATCACCGCCGCCGGCAGTAATACACCGGCCTCCGGATCGTTCAGCAGGTTTTCCAGGTAGTGCAGGTTGACCCGTACGCCTTCCGCGCCGCCCAAGCCGAACGGGCAACGATAGTCGTAGGGGTATGGCAGAAATTGCACGCCACTGCCGAGCAAGCCACCCAGGGGTTTCTTCGGCCCCAGGCTTCCCATCAGGCTCAAGGCGCCCTGGCTCATGCCGTGATAACCGCCCTGGAATGACAATACGGTGCTGCGCCCGGTGGCGGTGCGCACCAATTTCAATGCGGCTTCCACCGCATCGGTGCCGGTGGGGCCGCAGAACTGGATTTTCGCTTCCCGCGCCAGCGCCGGCGGCAACAAACCGAACAGGTCCTGCACGAACTGGTCCTTGACCGGGGTGGTCAGGTCCAGCGTGTGCAGGGGCAATTCATCAGCCAGCACCTGTTGAATAGCCTCGATCACGACCGGGTGGTTATGCCCCAGCGCGAGGGTGCCGGCGCCGGCCAGGCAGTCGATGAAGCTGCGCCCTTCGACGTCTTCCACGTAAATCCCCTTGGCACGCTTGAGTGCCAGGGGAATGCGCCGCGGGTAGCTGCGGGCATTGGATTCCTGTTGGCGTTGACGGGCCAGCAGCGGGGTTTCGTCGAACTGGTAAAGCGTTTCATGCACCTGGGCGTCTTCGATACGGCTGGTAGCGACTGACATTTCTCGATCCCTCAATACGCTGATGATGGTGACCAAACTGCCGATCCGCTGGCGTCTGGCCCCAAGGGGCATGCGCACGGATTTCCTGTTCTGGAAACGCACCAGCGTCGAGGGGATTTAGGGCCTTTGATCACTCGCCAGTGAATACAAAACCAAATGTGGGAGGGGGCTTGCTCCCGATAGCAGTGGATCAGTCACTGGTGTCGGGACTGACAGAGCGCAATCGGGGGCAAGCCCCCTCCCACATTGGAATTGCGTTCGGCGTCAAAGACCACGGTACTTTTCATTCAACGCATACAAAATCGCGCAGGTCTCCGCATCCAGGAACCCGCAGTAATCCCGCGCCCGAAAGTGCATCTGAAACGCCCGCGTCCTCTGTTCAAACCCTTGCCGGTTCTTCGCCGGCGCATAGCCATAGCGTTGAAACGCCCGCTCTACCTCGACCTCCGGCGGCAGGCCCAGGCAAAACCGGCGCTGATACATCGCCCGTGTCGCCTCATCAAACCAGGCCCCCACCCCTGCTTCATGCAGACACCGCCACGGCAGGCGCGGCCCCGGATCGCTCTTGCGCCCGAACGCCACGTCCGCATGCCCGAGGATGTCGGTGGGCCCGATCTGCGGGTATCGCTCAAGAATGTCGCGAACCAGTGCAATCAACACGTCGGTCTGTTCCGGCGCATAGGCCGGAAAGCTGAACACACCGCCGTCATCCCGCGCCTGGTTGACGATCTCGATGCCAATCGAGCGGCTGTTGAGGTTGTCGCGCCCCGCCCAATGGCTCACCCCGGCGTGCCAGGCGCGCTGGTCTTCCTCCACCAAACGGAAGACACGCAGCTCTTCATAGCCCGCCGCGCGATAGTCGGGCTCATCAGGGTCGGGCAGCAAGTAGTGTGCACTCACCCCATCCTGAGTCAGGGTGCGCAGGGAGGCACCAAAAGGCGCTGCGGTGTAATGCAGGATCACCTGCCGCACGGGCTCGCCGTTGCGTTCGTTGAAGCCTCTGGCAGGGAAACTGGTATCGATGACCAACATGAGAACCGTCCTTTTTCAATACAGGCCGAGTCATTCAGCCCGTTCAAGCGCAAAAAATTACCGCCATCCTGAAGGCTTCAACTTCAGGAGGGCGGTAGCTATTTGGCACTTGAAAGAAAAGTGATCAGCAGCGCAGTGGCATACCCAGGTCAACGCGCAGGCCGTCCGGCCCGCTGTCGAACTTCAACGAGCAGGAACAGCGCTGCACGATCGCTTGCACGATCGCCAGGCCCAGGCCACAGCCTTCGCTGTTACCGTTGCGCCAGAAGCGTTGGGTCAGGTATTGCAGGTCCTCGGGGGCAATCTGCTTGCCGTGGTCACGCACGCGGAACACCACATTATCGGCGGCGGTGAATACGCTGAGCTCCACCCGGGTATCCGTCGGCGTGTGGCGCAACGCGTTGTCCAGCAGGTTACGCAAGGCGGCGACCGCCAGGCCCACCGGCATGTCCACCGGGGTGGCCGAAAGGTCGTCCGGCAGGACCAGGTCGATGCGCGAATTGTCACCGGCATTGGCATCCTGGATCGCCAGGCGCGCTACTTCTTCGGCGCTGGAGTGCATGCCATCGTCAAACGACAGGTTACCCTCCACCCGCGCCAGCAACAGCAATTGCTCCAGGGTCCGATGCAGGCGGTCGGCGCCCTCCTCGGCATGGGCCAGGGACTGGTCGCGGGCCGCACCTTCGGTCATGCGCGCCACTTGCAGGTGGGTCTTGATCGCGGTGAGCGGGCTGCGCAGTTCGTGGGCCGCGTCACCGGTGAGGCGGCGCTCGCGCTCGATGGTCTTGGCAATGCGTTGCAACAGCTGGTTCTGGGTGTCCAGCAGTGGCTCGAGTTCGCTGGGCAACGGGTGGATCTGCAACGGTTCAAGGGAATCGGCACTGCGGCGCATCAAGGCGTCACGCATGCGGTTGAGCGGCAGCAGGCTCTGGCCGATGCCCAGCCACAACAGGCACAGGCAGCCCAGCATCGCCACGCCCACCGGCACCGACGCCGCCAGCAGGATCGACAGGTTCAGCGCCTCGCGTTCCACTTGCCGGTCGGCCGTGGTGATCAGCAGGTCGCCACGGGACAGGGTGAAACTGCGCCAGCCCACGCCATCGACGACCTGGTCGCGAAACCCGCTCTTGCGCGACTCCAGCCCCTCATCCGGCGTGGTGTGGCTGCGCGCCAGGATTTCCCCGCGCAGGGAACTGACCTGGCAGGCCATGCCGCCGGGCACATTCAATTGTTCAGCGCTGAAATGCGCGCCGCCGCTGACGCTGGCCAGACCCGGCATCTGCTCGGTCAGCCCCGCCACCATGCGCGCCGACGCGACCAGGCGCTGGTCGAGGGAGAACATCATCTGGTTGCGCAGGTCGTTGAGCATCCAGGCCGCCGCCAGGGCCCAGATCAGCACAAAGGCGGCGCCGAGCTTGAACGTCAGGCGCAGGCGCAGGCTTTTCACGATGCGTCCTCGCCCCCATCGGCTGGGCCCAGGCGGTAGCCGAGGCCGCGCACGGTCTCGACAATGCCGTTGCCCAACTTGCGCCGCAGGTGGTGGATATGCACGTTGAGTGCGTTGCTTTCCAGTTCGTCGTTGAACCCGTAGACGCTGTCCTTGAGCTGTTCGCTGGACAGCACCCGGCCTTTGTTGTGCAGCAGGGCTTGCAACAGCGCCTGCTCGCGACGCGACAGGTCAACCGGCTCGCCGCCCAGGAAGGTTTCGCGGCTGCTGGGGTCGTAGGCCAGGCGGCCATGCTCGATCAGGTTGACACTGCGCCCTGCCACCCGTCGCAGCAGGGTTTGCAGGCGCGCGGCGAGTTCGCGCAGGTCGAAGGGTTTGAGCAGGTAGTCATCGGCGCCGGCTTGCAGGCCGTCGACGCGATTGGTCACCGAGTCCCGCGCGGTGAGGATCAGCACCGGAATCTCCAGGCCCTGGCTGCGCTGTTGCTGCAACAACTTGAGCCCGTCTTCGTCCGGCAGGCCCAGGTCGAGCACCATGATGTCGAACGTCGCCGCCTTGAGCATCGCGCGTGCGGCGCCCGCCGTGGCCACGTGTTCAACGGTGAAACCCTGGGCGGTGAGGCCGGCCACAATGCCGCTGGCGATCAGTTTGTCGTCTTCACAGACCAGTACGTGCATGGTGAACCCTTCATGAAAGATGGGGAGATTAAAGGGGCAGCGGATTAAGCGCAGATTATGCCGCTAATCACCCCACACTCAATCTAGAATAGCCGTGGTTAATCATCGGTTAATCAACGCCACACATTGTGTGCCTACTTGCATCGAACTAAGGCTTGACCATGCGGCATCTGTTTACCTTTCTGCTGGTGTTGTTCGCGGGGCTGGCCCAGGCCGCGCCGGGCAACCCGTTTGAGACCAAACCCGATTTCCTCCCGGTGGGCAAGGCCTTCACCTTTACCTCCGAACGTCTTGAAAGTGGCGAGATGCAGCTGTATTGGCAGATTGCCGACGGTTACTACCTGTACAAGCAGCGCATGAAGTTCGATGGCCTGGCCGAAAAACCCGTGCTGCCCAAAGGCGAGGATCACAGCGATGAGTTCTTCGGCGACCAGGAGGTCTATCGCCAAGGCCTGGAAGTGAAGATTCCCGCCGGCGCCACCGGCCAGGTCAAGCTGGGCTGGCAGGGCTGTGCGGATGCGGGTCTGTGCTACCCGCCGCAGTCGATCACCGTGGACCTGGGTGGCAACCCGGCCGTCGCCGCCACCGCACAAGCCCAGGACCAGAGCCTGGCCAGCGGTTTGCAACAACGCAGCCTGGGTTGGAGCCTGTTGATATTCTTTGGCTTGGGACTGCTGTTGGCCTTTGCACCGTGTTCATTGCCGATGCTGCCGATTCTCGCCGGCCTGGTGGTGGGCAGTGGTGCCAGCCCGCGTCGCGGGTTTGCCCTGGCCAGCAGCTATGTGGTGTGCATGGCGCTGGTGTATGCCGCGCTCGGCGTATTGGCTGCCTTGCTTGGCGCCAACCTCGCCGCGCTCCTGCAAACCCCATGGATCCTCGGCAGCTTTGCTGCGCTGTTCGTGATCCTCGCCTTGCCGATGTTCGGCTTCTTTGAACTGCAATTGCCGGCGTTCCTGCGCGACCGCCTGGACAACGTCAGCCGCCAGCAAAGCGGCGGCAGCCTGGTGGGGGCAGGGATACTCGGTGCACTGTCCGGCCTGTTGGTAGGCCCGTGCATGACTGCGCCCCTGGCCGGCGCCCTGCTGTACATCGCCCAGAGTGGCAATGCGCTGCACGGTGGCCTGATCCTGTTCGCCATGGGCATCGGCATCGGCATTCCGCTGTTGCTGCTGGTGACCGTGGGCAACCGCTTCCTGCCCAAGCCAGGCACCTGGATGAACGTGCTCAAGGGCATCTTCGGCTTCCTGTTCCTCGGCACCGCCGTGCTGATGATTCGCCCGGTGGTCGGCGAAAACCTGTGGATCGGCCTGTGGGGCGTACTCGCGCTGGTCATGGCCTACTGTGGCTGGACCCTGGCCCGCGAATACGGCCTGGCCGCCAAGGTATTTGGCGCGGGCTCCCTGGTACTGGGCCTGTGGGGCGCGGTGCTGGTGGTGGGCGCAGCCGGCGGCAGCGACGACCTGTGGCAACCGTTGAAGGTCTACAGCGGCTCACGAGGCGCCGGCGCGGCATCCGCCCACGACGCCTTCATGACCATCAGCGACCCGGCCGTGCTGCAAAGCCAGCTCGACAGCGCCAAGGCCCAAGGCCAATGGGTGTTGGTCGACTATTACGCCGACTGGTGCGTGTCGTGCAAGATCATGGAAAAACAGGTGTTCGGCAAACCCGACGTCATGCAGGCGCTCAAAGACGTACGCCTGCTGCGCCTGGACGTCACCGCCGACAACGCCGCCAGCCGCGCGCTGCTCGGTCGCTACAAAGTCCCTGGCCCACCGAGCTTCGTGTGGATCGGCCCGGACGGTGAAGAGCGCCGCGCCCAACGCATCACCGGCGAAGTGGATGCCGCCGCTTTCCTGCAACGCTGGACGCAAACCCGAGATGCACTCTGATGCTGACCCTGACCATCGGCACCTTCGCCATCGCCCTGAATCACATCCTGCTGATCAGTGCGCTGATTCTCGCCACCCTGGTGGGCTGGCGTGTGGCCAAGCGTGGTGGTGAAAACCCGGAATCAGTGCTGTTCAGCCTGTTCCTGCTGGGCATGCTCGCTGCCCGCGTCAGCTTTGTGCTGATGTACTGGAGCGACTACCGCAACGACTGGGTGCAGATGGTCGACCTGCGCGACGGCGGCTTCCTCGCCTGGCCCGGCGTGATCGCCCTGGTCCTTGGTGCACTGGCCTATGGCTGGCGGCGCCCGGCCCTGCGCAAGCCGCTGAGTGCCGGGGTGATCACCGGCCTGGTGTTCTGGGGCATGACCAGCCTGTCCCTGAGCCTGTACGACAAGGGCTCGCAACTGCCGCAGATCACTCTGCGCAATGCCAGTGGCGAGGTGGTGCAACTGGCCGACTACAAGGGCGGCCCGTTGGTGATCAACCTGTGGGCCACCTGGTGCCCACCGTGCCGCCGAGAAATGCCGGTGCTGGAACGCGCCCAACACCAACGGCCTGACGTGACCTTCCTGTTCGTCAACCAGGCCGAAAGCATGCAGAGCGTCAGTACCTTTCTTGCGACCCAAGGCCTGACCCTCGACAACGTGCTGTTCGACGCCAGTGGCCGCCTCGGCCAGGCCGTGGGTTCCATGGCCCTGCCCACCACATTGTTCTATAGCGCCGATGGCCGCCTGCTCAACAGCCACCTCGGCGAATTGTCCCAGGCCAGCCTGGCCCGCGCCATGGAACCCTTCGACACCGCCCCTCAAAGGAAACCGACATGCCAAGCCTCCGCCACCTGCTGACCCTGCTGCCGCTGACGCTCGCGGCCACCCTGGCCCAGGCCGAAGACTGGCCGGCACCGGTCAAACAGATTGAAGCCAAGGGCGCCAAAATCCTCGGCAAATTCGACGCCCCCAGCGGCCTCACCGGCTACGCCGCCCGCTACCAGAACCGTGGCATGGCCCTGTACCTGACCGCCGACGGCAAAAGCGTGATCGCCGGCAACCTGTACGACGCCCAGGGCAACGATCTGAGCAGCGCCCCCCTGGAAAAACTGGTGTACGCACCGATGGCCAAGGAAGTCTGGGCCAAGATGGAAAAAAGCAGCTGGATCCAGGACGGCGACGTCAAGGCGCCGCGCATCGTCTACCTGTTCAGCGACCCCAACTGCCCCTACTGCAACATGTTCTGGGAACAGGCCCGCCCCTGGGTGAAGGCCGGCAAGGTGCAGTTGCGCCACATCATGGTCGGTATTATCCGCGAAGACAGCCCAGGCAAATCGGCCGCGCTGTTTGCCGCCAAAGACCCGCAGAAAGCGTTGGAAGAACATGAGGCCGCCGGTAAAGGCAGCAAGTTGCAGGCGCTGGCCAAGATTCCAGCGGATATCGAGGCCAAGCTTGATGGGAATATGAAGTTGATGGATGAGCTGGAGCTGTCGGCGACGCCGGCGATTTTCTATCTGGATGACAAGGGCGGGTTGCAGCAGCAGCAAGGGGCGCCGTCACCGGAGAAGCTGGTGAAGATTCTTGGGCCGAAATAGGCGGCGCCTTGACTGACGCCATCGGGGGCAAGCCCCCTCCCACATTTCGAGCGCATTTCTAATGTGGGAGTGGGGCTTGCCCCCGATGAGGCCCTGACTGACAGCGAAAATTAAAGCCCCTCCAACTCCGCCATCAAATCACTCAACCGATCCACCTTCTCGGCACTGATCTCATTCGCCGCCAACTCCTCGATATACTCAGCCAACTCCGCCACCGTGCTGCACTCGAACATCGCCCGCAGCGGCACATCCCGCTGCAAGGTCTTCTGCACCCGCGAGGCAATCTGCGTCGCCAGCAACGAATGCCCGCCCAGTTCGAAGAAGTTGTCCTCTACCCCTACCCGCTCGACTTTCAGTACTTCGGCCCAGATATCAGCCAAGGTGGTTTCCAGTTCGTTGCGCGGCGCCAGGTAGTCCTGGCTGTGCAACTGGCCGATCTCCAGGGCCGGCAGGGCCTTGCGATCGAGTTTGCCGTTGGCGTTGAGCGGCAGGCGGTCAAGCCACAGCCAGTGCAGCGGCACCATGTATTCCGGCAGTTCGGCGCGCAGGCGTTGCTTGATGCGGTCCAGGCGTTCGCCTGGGTTAAGCACTGCATCCGCCGCCACCAGGTAGCCAACCAGGTGCTTGCCGTTGACGCCCTCCTGCACGCCCACCGCCGCGTCGCGCACTTCCGGCTGTTCGTGCAGGCGCGCTTCGATTTCACCCAATTCGATGCGATAGCCGCGAATCTTCACTTGATGGTCGACACGCCCGACGTACTCCAGCACGCCGTCACTGCGACGGCGCGCCAGGTCGCCGGTGCGGTACAGGCGCTCGCCCGGCGCACCGAACGGGTTCGGCACAAACACCGGGGCGGTGCGCAGCGGGTCACTGACGTAACCGCGACCTACGCCGGTGCCGGCGACGCACAACTCACCCACAGCACCCTGGGGCACCAGCTCCAGCGCACCATCCAACAGGTACAAACGGTTGTTGTCGGTCGGTGTACCAATCGGCAGGTAAGTGCCACGGGTCGACGCCAGGTCGACACGGTAGAAGGCCACATCGTCCGAACATTCCGCCGGGCCATAGGCGTTCACCAAACCAATCTCTGGATAACGCAGCAACCACTGGTGCGCCAGCTCCGGTGGCATCGCTTCGCCGGTTGGCAGCATCCAGCGTAGGCCGTCCAACCCTATACGGTCCTGAGCCAGCATGCCCTGGATCAGTGATGGCACGCTTTCCAGCACGGTGATTCCTTGGGTCTGAACGTGTTCCAGCAGACCTTGGGGATCATGCGCGATAGTGTTCGGCACGATATCCACCCGTGCGCCAAACAGCGGCGCGGCAAGGAACTGCCACACGGAAATATCGAAGCTCTGCGACGCGGTCTGCGCGATCACATCCGCGTCACTCAAGGCCAGGTACGGCACCTTGCTCAACTGGTTATTGAGCATGCCGCGCTGCTCCACCATCACGCCCTTGGGCAAGCCGGTGGAGCCCGAGGTGTAGATGACGTAGGCGAGGTTGTCCGGGCCACTGCAGATCCCCGGGTTTTCGCCACGTGCCGGTATCTCTTCCCACACCAACAGTTGGCAGTCGAAGCCGTCCAGCAACTCGATGGCCTGCTCGCGGCACACCTCGGTGCACACCAGCAGCGGCGTGCGGCTCAGGTCGATGATGCTGCGCAGACGCTGGCTCGGCAGGCCGGGGTCCAGCGGCAGGTAGCCAGCACCGGCCTTGAAGCTGCCGATGATCATGCCCAGCAGGTCAAGGTTACGTTCGGCCAGCAACGCCACCGGTTGATCCAGGCCCACGCCGGCTTCAATCAGCGCATGACCCAGTCCGTTACTGCGCCGGTTCAGCTCTTCATAAGTCCATTGCAGGTCGAGGCAACTGGCGGCGATGCGCTGCGGATGCGCGGCCACCTGTTCTTCGAATAACTCGATATAGCTGCGCTCAAGCGGGTAGGCGTGCTCGCTCTGGTTACAACCGTCTACCAGGAACTCACGCTCCTGCTCGCCAATCAGCGGCAAGTCCGCCATGTCGCCATGGAAGCCCTGCACCAGCGCCAGCAGCAGGCGCTTGAACTCACCGAGCATGCCTTGCACGGTGGTTTCGTCGAAGTAGCGCTGGTCATAGGACAGGTGCAGCCCCAGGTCATCCCCCGGATAGCACACGGCGGTCAGCGGGAAGTTGGTGTGGGTGCGGCCGGAGTCCGAGGTGGCATTCAGGCTTTGCGCACGGTCCAGCACCGAGACTTCCACCGGGGCGTTTTCGAACACGAACAGGCTGTCGAACAGCGGCTGGCCCTTGGGCAGTTCGCTGAGTTCCTGGATCGTCACCAGCGGGAGGTATTCGTACTCGCGCAGTTGCATATTGCTGTCGAGCAAACCGCTCAGCCACTGGCGCACGCTGCAACGCTGGTCGTCCTCGGGCAGCTTCACCCGCAGCGCGATGCTGTTGATGAACAGGCCAACGGTGCGTTGCATCTCGGGCATCTCTACCGGGCGCCCGGCCACGGTGACGCCAAACAGCACGTCACGGTCGCCACTTAAACGGCGCAATACCAGCGCCCACGCTGCCTGGGCGAAGGTATTGACCGTCAGTTGGTGAGCCTGGGCCAGCTCACGCAATTGTGCACCGTCGCGAGCGTCGAGGCGGGTGTAACAGTCGCCCACCACCATGCCACCGTGGCCGGCGTGGTCACGCAGGAACGGCCGGTCACTCGGGATTGGTGTGGTGCGCTCGAAGCCTTGCAGGTTCCGCTGCCACCACTGGCGTGCTTCGCTCAGGTTCTGGCGTTGCAGCCAGGCGATGTAATCGCGATAACGCGGCGGCGTGGCCAGTTGCGGGGCGCAGCTTTCGCCCAGGGCCATGTAGATTTCGAAGAAATCATTCATCAGCAACGAACGGCACCACGCATCGATGAGGATGTGGTGGTTGCTCATCATGAACCAGTAGCGCTCGGCGCCGACGCGGATCAGCCGCAGGTGGAAGGGCGCCTGGTTGAGCAGATCGAAACCGGCCTCGCGCTCCTGCTTGAGCAGTGCTTGCAGGCGCGGTTCCTGTTCGCTTTCCGGGTCGTTGCTCCAGTCCAGGTACTCAATCGGCGTGCTGCCCGGTGTGTGGATCACTTGCAGCATGTCTTCGCCGATGTTCCAGCAGAACGACGCACGCAGGGCTTCGTGGCGAGCGATCACCGCCTGCCAGGCCTGGGCGAAACGCTCGGGGTCGAGGGCGCTGTTGATGCGGTAGCGGTCCTGCATGTAGTAGAGGCCGGTGCCCGGCTCCAGCAGGGTATGCAGCAACAGGCCTTCTTGCATCGGCGTCAGCGGGTAGACGTCTTCGATGACGCTGGCGGGCACCGGCAAGCTGTCGAGCTGCGCCTGGGTCAGGTGCGCCAGCGGGAAGTCGGACGGCGTGAGGCCACCGGCGTCGTCCTGCAGGCAATGCGCGACCAAGCTTTGCAGCTCAGCGAGATAGGCATCTGCCAGTTCACGGATGCTCCGTTGATCATGGCGTTGGCGGCTGAAGGTCCAGCGCAGCACCAGTTCACCGCCGTACACCTGGCTGTCGACGCTCAACTCGTTGGGCAGCGGCGCGTCCGGGTCATGGGCCAGGCCGGCGGACTCGTCCAGCGGGTGGAACAGCGCATCGGCGCCGAAGCTCTGGTCGAACTGCCCCAGGTAGTTGAAGGTGATCTGCGCGCCGGGCAAGGCAGCCACGCTGTGTTTGCACAGATCATCGGCCAGGTAGCGCAACACGCCATAACCCAGGCCCTTATGCGGCACGCCGCGCAGTTGTTCCTTGATCGCCTTGATCGAATCGCCCTGCCCGGCGTGCGGGGTCAGGCGCAGCGGGTAGGCGCTGGTGAACCAGCCGACGCTGCGGGTCAGGTCGATATCATCGAACAGGGTTTCACGGCCGTGGCCTTCCAGTTGGATCAGTGCCGAAGCATGACCAGTCCAACGACACAGCACACGGGCCAGGGCGGTCAGCAACAGGTCGTTGACCTGGGTGCGGTAGGCGCTCGGGGCCTGTTGCAGCAACTGGCGGGTGTGCTCGGCATCCAGGCGCACACTGACGGTGTCGGCATCGCGATTGCGCCGTGAACCGTGCGGGCGAGTCACCGGCAACCCCACTTCCGGTCCGGCCAATCGGGCCTGCCAGAGGCTCAATTCTTCGCGCAGGGATTCGTTGCCGGCATACGCCTGCAAACGCGCAGACCAGTCACGCAGCGCGCTGGTCTTGGCCGGCAGGCTGACGGAGCGGCCGTCGCTCAGTTGGCGGTAGACCGTTTGCAGGTCTTCGAGCAGGATGCGCCAGGACACGCCATCCACCACCAGGTGATGGATCGCGATCAGCAGGCGTTGTTGCCCTTGGGGGCCGTCCACCAGCAAGGCGCGCAGCAGCGGGCCGCGTTGCAGGTCGAGGCTGCGCTGGGTGTCGGTGAACAGCGCGGTGCACTGCGCCATATCACGCACTTGCGCCTGCATCAGCACGCCACCTTCCGGCACGGCCAGATGCTCGGCGTGCCACTGTGCATCGCGCTGGGAAAAGCTCAGGCGCAGCGCATCGTGGTGTTCCAGCACCGCCAGCAGTGCTTGCTCCAGGCGATGAGGGTCCAGCAGTTGCAAGGGTTTGAGGACCAGCGCCTGGTTCCAGTGTTGACGGTTCGGGATCTCGGTGTCGAAGAACCAGTGCTGGATCGGGGTAAGGCCCGAGCGGCCGGTGAGCACGCCTTGCTCGGCGCAGATGAGCTCGGAGCGCGTGGCAACGGCGGCCAGGGTTTGCACGGTCTGGTGCTGGAACAGGTCGCGAGGGCTGAAATGAATCCCGGCCTGCCGCGCACGGCTGACCACCTGGATCGACAGGATCGAATCACCGCCCAGTTCAAAGAAGTTATCGTCCAGGCCGACTTGCTGCACATTCAGCACGGCGCACCAGATCGCTGCCAACGTCTGTTCAAGCTCGTTGCGTGGCGCAACATAGGTCTGGCGATTCGCCTCGGGATCCGGCTGCGGTAACGCACGACGGTCGAGTTTGCCGTTGGCGGTCAACGGCATGCTGTCAAGCACGATCAGGTGCGCGGGCACCATGTAGTCCGGCAGTTGCGCCTTGAGGTGCGCCTTGAGCGCATCGCGCAATGCGTGGTGCTCGACATCGCTGACCAGGTAAGCCACCAGCTGTTTGCCACTCGGCGAATCCAGCGCCAGCACCACTGCTTCACGCACGGACTCGTGCTCCAGCAGGCGGGTTTCGATTTCGCCCAATTCGATACGGAAACCGCGAACCTTCACCTGATGGTCGATCCGTCCCAGGTACTCCACCAGGCCATCGGCGCGTTGGCGCACCAGGTCGCCGGTGCGGTAAAGGCGCCCGCCGTTACGCGCAAAGGGATCGGCCACGAACCGTTCGGCGGTCATGCCCGGACGCTCGTGATAACCCCGCGCCAGGCCCGCACCACCGACATACAACTCGCCGGTCGCCCCTTGCGGCACCAGGGCCAGGTCGGCATCGAGAATGTACGCCACACGGTCGCCGATGATGCTGCCGATCGGCACGCTGGCGGCGCCCTCCTCCAACTGCTCCGGTGCAAGGCTGGCCAGCGGCATCACCACGGTTTCAGTCGGGCCATAGGCGTTGAAGAACACCTGCGGCTGGAACGCCGCGCGAATGCGCTGCAAGTGTTCGCCGGTCAGGGCTTCGCCGCCGGTGATGCACATGCGCACCGGCAAGGTCTGCTGCTGAGTCGCCAACCACTGCGCCAACTGGCTGCCGTAGCTCGGGGTGAAGCCCAGGATGTTGATGCCATGGGTGCGGATCAATCCGCAGATTGCCTCGGCATCCCACTGGCCCTGGGCACGCAACACCACCTGCGCACCGCTGAGCAACGGCACCAGCAGGCGCTCAGTGGCGGCGTCAAAGTTGATCGAATAGAAGTGCAGCTCGCAATCGTCCGGGCGCATGCCAAACCGCTCGATCACCGCCGCGCAATGCATGGCAATTTCACCGTGGGCCACCACCACGCCCTTGGGCTTGCCGGTGGAGCCGGAGGTGTAGATCAAGTACGCCTGGTGTTGCGGCAGGCTGATAAACGGCAGCTCATCGGTCGGGTAGTTGGCGAGTACCGGCAAATCATCTTCCAGGCACCAGCACGCCACGCTCGCCGGCAATTCGCCAAGGGCTTCGAACATCGCCGCATCGCTGAGCAGCAGGCCGATGCCGCTGTCTTCGATCATGTAGTGCAGGCGGTCCAGCGGGTATTCCGGGTCCAGCGGCACGTAGGCGCCGCCGGCCTTGAGGATCGCCAGCAGGCCGATGACCATTTCCAGCGAACGCGGCAACGCCAGGCCGACCCGCACCTGCGGGCCGACGCCACGCTCGCGCAGCATCCAGGCCAGGCGATTGGCGCGGGCGTCCAGTTCGCGGTAGCTGAGGGTAACGCCGGCGAAGGTCAGCGCGGGCGCATCGCCACGGGCTTTCGCCTGCTGGCTGAACAGCGTGTGAATGCACTGATCAAGGCGATGTTCACCGGCTTCGACGCCCAGGCTGTCCTGTAGCGCGCGCTGTTCCGTAGCACTGAGCAACGGCAATTCGCTCAGACGCTGCTCGGGATTGGCGATCAACGCTTCCAACAGGTTGCGCCAATGCTCGGCCATGCGGGCGATGCGTGGCTCATCAAACAAATCGGTGCTGTAGGTCAGGCAGCAACCCAGGCGATGGTCGAGGTCGGTGACTTCCAGGTTGAGGTCGAACTTGGTCGCGCGGGCATCGTTGGCCAGGTACTCGACGGTCATGCCAGCCAGTTGGCGGCTCTGCTGGAATTCCCAGCGCTGCACGTTGCACATCACCTGGAACAGCGGGTTGTAGGCCGCGCTGCGCGGCGGTTGCAGGGCTTCCACCAAGTGGTCGAAGGGCAAGTCCTGATGGGACTGGCCTTCGATCACGGTGTGGCGCACCTGTTCGAACAGCTCAGCCACGTTCATCTGCCCGTTGAGCTGGCAACGCAGCACCTGGGTATTGAGGAACGCGCCGATCAGCCCTTCGCTTTCCGGGCGAATACGGTTGGCCACGGGCGCACCGATGCGCAGGTCGGTCTGGCCGCTGTAGCGGTAGAGCAACACGGCCAGGGTGGCGGTCATGGTCATGAACAGGGTCAGGCCGTGTTCGGCGTTGAAGGCACGCACGCGGGCGGCGAGGTCATCGCTCAAATCGAAGCGGTACAACTCGCCCCGATGGCTTTGCACCGGTGGGCGTGGGCGGTCGCCAGGCAGTTCGAGCAGCGGATGTTCGGTGCCCAGTTGCCGAGTCCAGTAATCCAACTGGCGCTGACGTTCACCCGCTTCCATCCACTGGCGCTGCCACACGCTGTAGTCCAGGTATTGCACCGGCAACGGCGCCAGTGGCGACAGGCGTTCGTCGAGAAAGGCTTCGTACAACGCGCTGAGTTCACGGGCAAAGATGTCCATGGCCCAGCCTTCGGTGACGATATGGTGCAGGGTCAGCACCAGGTAATGCTCACGCTCGGCGGCCTTGACCAGGCAGGCGCGCAGCAACGGCCCGGTTTCCAGGTTGAACGGCGTATGCGCCTCGTGATCGGCCAGTTGCTGCAAGCGTTGCTGGCGTTCGGGTTCGGCCAGCGCGGAGAAGTCCTGCCAGTCCATGCGCAAGCCGGTCTGTGCCGAGACCTTCTGACAGGCCACACCGTCGACGCTCGGGAAGGTGGTGCGCAGGGTTTCGTGACGCATGATCAGCGCTTGCAACGCCGCCTCGAAACGCCCGACATCCAGCACGCCACGCAGGCGCGCCATGCCACCGACGTTGTAGGCCGGGCTGTCCGGTTCCATCTGCCAGAGGAACCACATGCGCTGCTGGGAATAGGACAACGGCACCGGCCGGCTACGGTCGACCTTGGCGATGGCGGTTTGTTGGTTGCGTTGGCCCGAGGCCTGGATCAGCCCGATCTGTTCGGCGAAAGCGCCCAACTCGCTGGCTTCGAACAAGGTGCGCAACGGCAGCTCGACATCACAGGCCTGGCGGGTGCGGGAGATGATTTGCGTAGCCAGCAGGGAGTGACCGCCCAGGGCGAAGAAGTCATCATGCAGGCCGATTGTCGGCAGCCCGAGGACCTCGCGCCAGATTGCAGCGATCTGCTGTTGCAACGGCGTTTCGGGTTCGACGTGCTCACGGGTTTGCCACACCGGCTCCGGCAATGCGCGGCGGTCCAACTTGCCACTGGGGCTCAACGGCATGGCGTCCAGGCGCATCAACAGCGCGGGCACCATGTACTCCGGCAGTTCGGCGGCCAGGGCGGTCCTGACCTGCTGTTCGTCCAGTTCGGCATGGGCGGTGTAGTAACCGAGCAACTGGGCGTCACGCACCAGCACCACGGCCTGGGCGATGCCTTCCAGGGCGAGCAGGCGCGCTTCGATTTCCTCCGGTTCCACGCGGAAGCCGCGCAGCTTGACCTGCTGATCGAGACGGCCAAAGTACTCGAGCACACCGTCGGCGTTCCACCGGGCACGGTCGCCGGTGCGATACAGGCGTGTGCCTTGGTGGTCGGCAACAAAGCGTTCAGCGGTCAACCCAGGGCGACCGAGGTAACCCCGCGCCAGGCCAATCCCGCCGATGCACAGCTCACCCGGCACGCCCAGCGGCACCGGGTTGAGCTGCTCGTCCAGCACGCGGCAGATCACATTGCCCAGCGGACGGCCAATCGGCGAGCGCTCGCCATCCTCGGCGCGGCAGTGCCAGTGGGTCACGTTGATCGCGGTTTCGGTCGGGCCATAGCGGTTGTGCAATTGCACCGCCGGCAACTGCGCCAGCACGCGATTACGCAGCTCGGCAGGCAAGGCTTCGCCACCGGAGAACAGGCGGCGCAGGCTGGTGCATTCGGCCACCTGCGGCTCATCGATAAACAGCTGCAACAGCGGCGGCACAAAGTGCAGCGTGGTCACGCCATGCTCCTGCACCAACTGCGCGATGCGATGCGGATCGCGATGCTCACCGGGGCCGGCCAGCACCAGGCGGCAACCGCTGATCAGCGGCCAGAAGCATTCCCACACTGACACGTCGAAACTGATCGGCGCCTTTTGCATCAGTACATCGGTGGCGTCGAGTTGATAAGTGGCCTGCATCCACTGCAAGCGCTCGGCCAGCGCCGCATGGGTATTGCCCACACCCTTGGGCTGACCGGTGGAACCGGAGGTGTAGATCACGTAGGCGAGGTTATCGCCGTGCAGGTGCAGGCCGGGCGGCTGGGTGGGCCAGCTGTCGAGGTGCAGGCTGTCCATCGCAATCACGCACACGCCGTCAGCGCTCGGCACCCGCTCCAGCAATGCAGTCTGGGTCAGCAGCAGGTGGACGCCGCTGTCCTTGAGCATGTAGGCCAGGCGTTCGGCGGGGTAGTCCGGGTCCAGGGGGACGTAGGCGCCACCGGCCTTGATGATCGCCAGCAGGCCGATCAGCAGTTGCGGCGAACGCTCGGCGGCGATGGCCACGCACACGTCCGGACCCACGCCTTTATCGCGCAGGTAGTGGGCCAGGCGGTTGGCCTGGGTGTGCAATTGGGCGAAGGTCAGGCTGCCGCCGTCCCAGACCAGCGCGGTGCTGTCCGAGGTCTGCTGGTTGAGCAGATCGGGCAGCCACTGTTGGGCGGGCGCGCAAGGGGCTTGGCTGTATGGCGCCTGTTCGTCGTGCTGCATCAGCATGAGGTCGCCGATGGCTTGCCGGGGCTGTTCGCAGACGGCATGCAGCAGGTTGATGTAGTGCTCGGCCAGGCGCTGGATGGTCGCGTTTTCGAACAGTTCATCGGCGTAGTCGAACGACAGGCTCAGGCGTCCGTTGCGGTCTTCTTCGGTGTGCAATTGCAGGTCGAACTTGGCTTCGCGGCTATGCCACGGCAGCTCGTCGGCGAGTATGCCCGGCAGGCGACGCAAGGCGCTGAGGTCGCGTTGCTGGTGGTTGAACATGACTTGGAACAGGCCCTGTTCGCGGGCTTGCGGGAAAGCTTCCAACAGTTGCTCGAAGGGCAGGTCCTGATGGGCTTGGGCGCCCAATGCCGTTTGGCGTGTCGCGGCCAATAGCTCGTTGAACGGCAGGCGCCCATCTAGCTCGGCACGCAACACGAGGGTGTTGATGAAGAAGCCGACCAGGCCTTGGGTTTCCTGGCGCGGGCGGTTGGCGTTGGGCACGCCGATGCGGATATCGCGCTGGCCGCTGTAGCGATGCAGCAGGCTTTGGAATGCCGCCAACAGCAGCATGAATGGGGTGGACTCGTTGGCCTGGGCGGCGTGGCGAATCGCTTTGCTGAGGCTGGCGCCAAGCCGCACGGTGTGGCGTGAGGCACTGTGACAGTGGTGTACCGAGCGCGGGTGGTCGGTCGCCAGGCTGAGGGTGGGATGCTCTTCACCCAATTGCGCTTTCCAGTACGCCAGTTGGCGCTGGCCTTCACCTTCGGCCAGCCATTGGCGCTGCCAACTGCCGTAGTCGGCGTATTGCAGGGCCAGGGGCGGCAGTTCCAGGGTCTGGCCTTGGGCGGCGGCGGCGTAGAGGCGCGAGAATTCGTCGATCAAAATGTTGAGCGACCAGCCGTCGGCGATGATGTGGTGCAGGGTCACCAGCAGTTGGTGATCTTCATCGTCGAGGCGCACCAGGGTCACCCACAGCAGCGGGCCTTTTTCCAGGTCGAACTGGGTGCGCGCTTCGTCTTCGCGGATCTGTTGCGCACGGGCTTCGCGCTCGGCAACGGGCAGGTCGCTGAGGTCGATGACTTGCAGTTCGAAATCCGCTTTGGCGTCGACACGCTGGAAAGCCTGGCCGTCGCGCTCATAGAAGCGCGTACGCAGGGCTTCGTGGCGCTGGATCAACTGCTGGAAGCTGGCGCGCACCGCGTCTTCGTCCAACTCGCCGCGCAGGCGCAGGGCACCGGGGATGGTGTAGGCGCTGCTGTGCGGCTCCAGTTGCCAGGTGATCCACAGGCGGTTCTGTGCCAGGGATTGGGGCAGTTCCTCCTGACGGGACAGCTTGTGGATTACACCTTGGGCGACGCCGCCATCCTGCTGCAATTGCGCGACAGTCGCGGCAAAGCCTTGCAGGGTCGGCGCTTCGAACAGCAGGCGCAGGCTCAACTCCAGGCCGAGGGTTTCACGCAGGCGCGCGACCACTTGGGTGGCAGTGATGGAGTTGCCGCCGAGCAGGAAGAAGTGGTCATCGGCCGCAACGGTCGCGACCTGCAACTGTTCGCACCAGATCGCGGCGATCTGGTTTTGCAGGTCGGACTCCAGCGCTCCGGTGCTCACCTGCGCTTGCAGATCGGGGAACTGCGCATAGCTGTCGAGGCTGCCGTCCCTGTGACGAAGCGCACACGCCGCGCGTTGCACCTTGCCGCTGGAAGTCTTCGGCAAGGCACCGGGATTGAGTAACACCACCACGCTCGGCGCCTCTTGATAGGCCTCGGCGACGGCCTGGCGGATCGCCTTGATCAGCGCATCGGGCGGCAGGATCTTCTGCACGCTGCGGCTGATTTCGGCGGCAATGCCGATGCCTTCCAGGCCCTGATCATTCACCGCGAACGCGGCGACCCGGCCTTTGCGTACCACTTCCACTTCGCGCTCGACGGTCTGCTCGATGTCCTGCGGGTACAGGTTGTGGCCGCGCACGATCAGCAGGTCCTTGAGGCGGCCGGTGATGTACACCTCGCCGTCACGGATAAAACCCAGGTCGCCGGTGCGCAGCCAGGTACGGCCGGCATGTTGCACGAAGGTCTTGGCGGTGGCCTCGGGGTTGCGCCAGTAGCCGTGGGCGATACTCGGCCCGCTGGCCCAGAGTTCGCCGACGTGGTTATCGGGCAGTTCGGTGAGGCTGTGCGGATCGGCGATCAGCACCGCGTGTTCGGGTTGGCTGGTGCCGCAACTCATGATCGCACTGCCCTGCCCTGGCTCGGCACGGTTGGCGGCCAGGGCCTGTTCGTCGACGCGCAGCGCGGGAATGCCATGGCCACGGCTACCGCCGGCGACGAACAGGGTCGCCTCGGCCAGGCCGTAGGAGGCGAAGAAATTGTTCGGGGTGAAACCACAGGTGGCGAACTTTTCGGCGAAGCGTTCCAGCGTGTCGAGGCGGATCGGTTCGGACCCGGAATAGGCCACGCGCCATTTGCTCAGGTCCAGGCGGTCCAGGGCCGATTCACTGACCCGCTCACTGCACAGGCGATAGGCGAAATCCGGCCCGCCACTGATGGTTCCGCCGTATTCGCTGATCGCTTCCAGCCAGCGTAACGGCCGGCCGAGAAAGTAGGCCGGCGACATCAGCACGCACGGTACGCCACTGAAGATCGGTTGCAACAGGCCGCCGATCAGGCCCATGTCGTGGTACAGCGGCAGCCAGCTGACGATCACGTCGTCGGGGTTGAGGTCGATGCCGAAACCGCGCCGGATCAGCACTTCGTTGGCCACCAGGTTGCCGTGGCTGACTTGCACGCCCTTGGGCAGCGCAGTGGAGCCGGAGGTGTATTGCAGGAAGGCGATATCGTCCGGGTGCAGGTCAGGGCCGACCCAATTGCCGACACCTTCCAGGCTATCGACGCTTAATACCGGCGGTGCATTTTCGATCTGCGCCAGGCCATCGGCGAGACTGGCGATGGTCAGCAACAGGCGCGGCTCGGCATCGCCGATGATCGACAGCAGACGCTCTTGATGATGGCGCCGGGTGGACTCCGGCGGATAAGCCGGCACCGCGATCACCCCCGCGTACAGGCAACCAAAGAACGCCGCGACGTAGTCCGGGCCGCTGGGGAACAACAGCACCGCACGATCGCCCAGCTCGGCATTGGCCTGCAAGGCAGCGGCGATGGTGCGGGCGCGCTGGTCGAGGTCGCGATAACTGAGCACAACGCTGTGCTCGGCGGATTCGGCGAGGAAGCGCAAGGCGACCTGGTCCGGGGTCTGCGCGGCGCGACGTTGAAGGGACTGGACCAGGGTGCGGGGAAGTTCGAAGGCGTCCATCATGGGGTTCCTGCCTGAAATCGGCTTACGGGAAATTCAAGAATTCGGGGGTTTGTTCAGCCGACGGCGAGTGGCCGCGCCGCGCCATTGCGCCAGCGGGCCAGGTGTTCGTCGGCGTAGCGCCGCACGCAACGCAGCACCGCGCTTTCGTGTTGCACGAGGAAGAAGTGGTGACCGTCGAACATGTCCAGGGAAAAGCCGCTGGCGGCGTCGAGTTGCCAGTCGAGCAACTGGTCGGCGCGCACACTGTCCTGCTTGCCGCCGAACACATGGATCGGCATGCCCAGCGGTGCACGTTCGCCGTAGGTGAAACTGCCGCACAGCAGGAAATCGGCGCGCAGGATCGGCAGCATCAACTGCATCAATTCGGGGTTGGCCAGGGCTTCTTCGGTGGTGCCTTGCAGTTCGCGCAGGCGGGCGATCAGTTGTTCGTCGGTCTTTTCGATGGCGTATTCGCTGACATCACGCCGGGCTGGCCCGGCTGTGCCGGAGGCGAACAAGGCGAGCGGCGCGGGCACACCGCGAGCGTTCAAGGCGTGCGCCAGCTCAAAGGCGAGCAGACCGCCAAGGCTGTGGCCGAACAGGGCATAGGGGCCGTTCAAGTCGCGGCTGATTTCATCGGCGAGCTGCGCAGCCAAGGCCTTGATATCGCGTTGCAACGGCTCGTCCATGCGCATGCCACGGCCGGGCAATTCCAGCGGGCAGACCTGCAACCACTCTGGCAGGGCCCGGCGCCAACGCGCATAAACCATGGCACTGGCGCCCGAATAGGGCAGGCAGAACAGGCGCAGTCGAGTCGGCGTACTCATCAGGCGACGACTCCAGACCGATACACGCCGCTTGCACGATAGAAACCCATGTCGTCCTCCTCCTTGGTCGTTTTACTAACGGACCTGTCACCCAGAAGAACGGACGGCACCGGCAAATAATTAGTCGCCAGGGACGCGCGAGACGTGGTTCACACCAAACGAGAAAGCATAAGATTAGTTCGCCTTCTCATTTGACAATCATTATCATTCAGCATAATTTGTTGCCCGATGTGTAGGAGGCCCCGGCACGGACGCCCTCCCCTAACCTATTGGCAGTAAGGTGATTTCCATGACGGAACAAGTATCCACAGGCAGGTGCGACTCACCGCTTCTCCAGGCATTCGTCGATAATCGGCTGATTCTGGTGAAGATCGCGGCACGCATTACCGGCTGCCGCTCCCGCGCCGAGGACGTGGTGCAGGACGCCTACTTCCGGCTGCAATCGGCGCCGACAATCACGTCTTCGTTCAAGGCGCAATTGAGTTATCTGTTCCAGATCGTGCGCAACCTGGCGATCGATCACTACCGCAAGCAGGCCCTGGAGCTCAAATACTCCGGGACGGAAGAGGAAGGCTTGAATGTGGTTATTCACGGCGCTTCACCGGAAACCTCGCACATCAACTTCAACACCCTGGAAAACATCGCCGACGCCCTGACCGAGTTGCCCCAGCGCACCCGCTATGCGTTCGAGATGTACCGCCTGCACGGCGTGCCGCAAAAGGACATCGCCAAGGAGCTGGGCGTGTCGCCGACCCTGGTGAACTTCATGATCCGTGATGCGCTGGTGCACTGCCGCAAGGTGTCGGGCAGCCATAGCGATACGTTTGCGCGCAGGGTGTGATGCCGCACCGGTGGTGCCTCAGGGCACCGCCATCACATCAATGCGATACGGCTCGAAAATCTTCAGCATCTCGCCATCGTCGCGCAAGCGCTTGAGCAACGCGGCAAACGCGTCCCCCGTGATCGGCGCCTTCGGGCGCAGCAATGCGAAGTGGTGATAGACCTGGTCAATGCGCTCCGAGACCAGGAACTGCCCCGCCATTTGCGCATTGCGCACCATGAAATCACTCAGGTACGAGCGCGTCACCAAGGCAATATCGGCACGCCCGCGCGCGACCATCAGCAGGTTGCTGTCATGGGAGTAAGTCAACGTGGCGTTGAAGTGCTCGGCCATGTACTTGGGGTCGGGGTTGAAGTTGGCGAAGGCGTAGTGATAACCGCTGAACACGGCCAGGCGTTTGCCGTTGAGGTCGGCGAAATAACTTTGGTCACGACCGGGCTCACGCTGGGCGACGAAGATTTCCGCATCTTCCAGGCCCATGTCGACGCTGGTGTGGGGAATGTTCTGCCAGCCCCAATCGGGATTTTCGAAGATCGCCATATCCACACGGCCCTGCTCGAAATCACGAAAGCGTCGGGGGATGGAGGTGGGCACCAACACAAACTGGTAATCGGTTTGCGCGGCGTTCAGGGCTTCGACCAGTTGCGGCAGCAAACCGGTGTCGGCGCCCTGCTCCGGCCGTACGGTGTAGGGTGGGAAATGCGCCGCGCCGATGCGTACCAACTGCGCAGCCGAAGCTGGCATCCACCACGCGGTGCCCAGTGCCCAAAAGGTAAGTCCTGCAGCCAGCCGCCATGGCGAAAACATCAAGGCACACACCGTTCAAAAACGCTCATGGCGATAAGCTAGGCGTTTTTGTCTGGAGAGACAACTTTCCAGCGGTAAATTAATAGCTTGCGCCTCAGTCGGCCTTCAAAACCATCAACAGGGCCTCTTCGGCCAACTGCTCAAGTGTCAGGCTGCCCTCGGCGCGAAACCAGGTGGTGGTCCAGGACAGCGCGCCGGTGAGGAAACGCCGCGTGATGAATACATCACCACGAATGTAGCCCGCGTCCTTGGCCTCCCCCAGCACTTGCAGCCAGAGCGCCTCGTACACGTCGCGCAGTGCCAGCACCTGGGCCTGGCCTTCGGCCGACAACGAACGCCACTCGTACACCAGCACCGCCATGGCCTCGCCGCTGCCGCCCATGATCGACTGCAATTCGCAGCGGATCAGCGCCAGCACGCGTTCGCGCACGTTGCTCGCCTCTTCCAGCGAAGCGCGCATCATCGCCGTGTTGTAGTGGATGGTTTCTTCCATCACTGCCCGCAGGATCTCGTCCTTGCTCTTGAAGTGATGAAAGATGCTGCCGGACTGGATGCCCACGGCGCTGGCCAGGTCGCGCACGGTGGTACGTTCGAAGCCCTTGTTGCGAAACAGATGGGCCGCGGTTTGCAGCAGCTTGCCCCGGGCGCTGTCGGGGTCGGTCAATTGGCCGCCATCGACCATGGTGCGCATGACCCGCAGGGCTTTGTGCTCATCCATGCCTCTCTCCTCTACTTCCACGGACGTCTTGGCCCGCAATTTAGGCCGTGGCGGCCACCCAAGCAAGCGCTTGGCTGAATCTTGTATCCGCAGTTTACAAACCAAGCGCTTGCTTGGTAGTCTCGACCCCAGCCATTCGAGGAAGGATTTCTCATGAGCAAGACGGTTCGTATCGGCTGTGCCAGCGCCTTCTGGGGCGACACCTGCACCGCCGCCGCCCAACTGGTGCAAGGCGGCAAGCTGGATTACCTGGTGTTCGACTACCTGGCGGAAGTCACGATGTCGATCCTGGCCGGTGCGCGGATGAAAGATCCCCAGGCCGGCTACGCCACGGATTTCGTCGACGTGCTCACGCCGCTGCTGGCGGATATCCAGCACCAGAGCATTCGCGTGATCAGCAACGCCGGTGGCATCAACCCCCAGGCCTGCGCCGCCGCCCTGCAAGCCGCCTGCGACAAGGCCGGTATCTCCCTTAAAATCGCCGTGCTGCTGGGCGACGACCTGCAACCCCAGCTCAAACACCTGCACGGCATCACCGACATGTTCAACGGTGCGCCGTTGCCGCCGCTGTGCGTGTCCGCCAACGCCTACCTGGGCGCGCCGGGCATCACCCAGGCGCTGAAGCTGGGCGCGGATATCGTCATCACCGGCCGCGTGGTGGACAGCGCAGTAGTCAGCGCGGCGCTGGTGCATGAATTCGACTGGTCCTGGCAGGATTACGACCGCCTCGCCCAGGCCGCACTGGCCGGGCATATCATCGAATGCGGCGCGCAGTGCACCGGCGGTAACTTCACCGATTGGCGCGACGTGCCGGACTACGAGCACATCGGCTTTCCCATCGTCGACGTCAGCGCCGACGGCCAATTCACCGTCAACAAGGTCGACGGTACAGGCGGGCTGATCAGCGAACTCAGCGTCGCCGAGCAACTGCTGTATGAAATCGGCGACCCGCATGCCTACCTGTTGCCCGATGTGATCTGCGACTTCAGCCAGGTCAAATTGCAGCAGCAAGGCAAACACCAGGTACGCCTGCACGGCGCCAAGGGCTTGCCGCCCACCGATCAATACAAGGTCAGCGCCACTTACCCGGACGGTTTTCGCTGCACCGCCAGTTGCCTGATCGCCGGCATCGATGCGGTCGCCAAGGCCGAGCGGGTCAGCCAGGCGATCATCAACAAGACCTCGGAGCTGTTCAGCCAGCGCGGCTGGGCGCCTTACACCGAAGTGAATATCGAACTGCTCGGCAGCGAAGCCACCTACGGCGCCCACGCCAGGCGCCAGGACTGTCGCGAAGTGGTGGTGAAACTGGCGGTGCGCCACCCCAACAAACAAGCACTGGTGCTGTTCGCCCGCGAGATTGCCCAGGCCGCGACCGGCATGGCACCGGGCCTGACCGGCATCGTCGGCGGACGGCCGACGGTGTACCCGTTGATCCGACTGTTTTCGTTCCTGATCGATAAAACGGCCTGTGACGGGGTGATCGACTTCCAGGGCGCACGCCACCCCTGCGCACTGCCACCTGCCGACGCCCCGCGCCTGCCCGATGCGTCCATCGATCCGCCCAAGCCACAAGGCCGCGCCGACGCCAGCGTGCCGTTGGTGAAACTGGCCGTGGCGCGCTCCGGCGACAAGGGCAACCACAGCAATATTGGCGTGATCGCCCGCCACCCCGATTACCTGCCATGGATTGCCGAAGCACTCACCCCGCAGGTGATCGTCGACTGGATGAACCACGTCCTCGACCCCGTGCACGGCCGTGTCGAGCGCTGGTATCTGCCCGGCAGCCACAGCCTCAACTTCCTGCTGGAAAACGCCCTGGGCGGCGGTGGCATCGCCAGCCTGCGCATCGACCCGCAGGGCAAAGCCTTCGCCCAGCAACTGCTGGAGATCCCGATTGCCGTGCCGCAACACATTGCTGATCAACTCGCCTAACAGGAGCATTGCCGTGGCCTTCGACTCGATCTTCAAAGCCGACCTGTTCCAGGGGCAAACCGTGATGGTCACCGGCGGCGGCAGTGGCATTGGCCGCTGCACCGCCCATGAATTGGCGGCGCTGGGTGCCCAGGTGATCCTGGTGGGACGCAAGCCGGACAAGCTGCAGAACGTCGCGGCGGAAATCGCTGAAGACGGTGGCCTCGCCCATTGGCAGGCCTGCGATATTCGCGATGAAGAGGCGGTGAAGGCACTGGTCGGCCAGGTCCTGAATGACCACGGTGCTATCCATGGCCTGGTCAACAATGCAGGCGGCCAGTACCCCTCGCCACTGGCCGCAATCAACCAGAAAGGTTTCGAAACCGTACTGCGCACCAACCTGGTCGGCGGTTTCCTGATGGCGCGGGAAGTGTTCAACCAATCCATGAGCAAGCACGGCGGCGCCATCGTCAACATGCTCGCCGACATGTGGGGCGGCATGCCCGGCATGGGTCACTCGGGTGCAGCACGTTCGGGCATGGACAACTTCACCAAGACTGCCGCCTTCGAGTGGGGCTATGCCGGCGTACGGGTCAACGCCGTGGCGCCGGGCTGGATCGCCTCCAGCGGCATGGACACCTACGAAGGCGCGTTCAAGGCGGTGATTCCCACGCTGCGCGAACATGTGCCGCTCAAGCGTATCGGCACCGAATCGGAAGTCAGCGCGGCCATCGTGTTCCTGCTCAGCCCGGCCGCTGCCTTTATCAGCGGCAGCACACTGCGTATCGACGGTGCCGCCAGCCTGGGCAGTCGCGCGTGGCCGTTGCACAAGGCGCAGGCGCCGAGCGAACCCTTCAATGGCTTCCACCGCGCCTACCTGCCCGATGTGCTCAAGGCGGGGCAATAGACCATGCCGGTGATTGAATCCCTGATCGACGCCCACAGCGCCCCATTCGCGCAAAACCGCGAGGCCATGTTGGCCGCCATCGCCCAGCTGCGGCAGTTGGAAGACACCCTGTTGAGCAAGGCACAGGACGCCAAGCCCAAGTTCGACAAGCGCGGCCAACTGCTGCCCCGCGAGCGCCTCAACCTACTGCTGGACCCCGGCGCGCCGTTCCTGGAACTGGCCAGCCTGGCCGGCTACAAGCTGCACGACGACAAGGACGGCAGCGCCGCCGGAGGCGGGTTGATCGCCGGCATCGGCTACGTCAGCGGCGTGCGCGTGCTGGTGGTGGCCAATAACAGCGCGATCAAGGGCGGCACCATTTCCCCCACCGGCCTGAAGAAATCCCTGCGCCTGCAACAGATCGCCCTGGAGAACAAACTGCCGGTGGTGACCCTCGCCGAAAGTGGCGGCGCCAACCTCAACTATGCCGCCGAGATTTTCGTCGAAGGTGCGCGCAGCTTCGCCAACCAGGCGCGCATGTCGGCCATGGGCCTGCCGCAGATCACCGTGGTGCATGGCTCGGCCACGGCCGGCGGCGCCTATCATCCGGGGCTGTCGGATTACGTGGTGGTGGTGCGCGGTCGGGCCAAACTGTTCCTCGCCGGCCCGCCGCTGCTTAAAGCCGCGACCGGCGAAGTGGCGACCGATGAAGAACTGGGCGGTGCCCAGATGCACGCACAAACCGCCGGCACCGCCGAATACCTGGCGGAAAACGATGCGGACGGCGTGCGCATCGCGCGCGAAATCGTCAGCCTGTTGCCGTGGAATGATCGCCTTCCACAGGCGCCGAAACATGCCTACGCAGAACCGCTTTACCCCATCGAAGAGCTGCTGGGCCTGATCCCGGACGACCCGAAAAAGCCCTACGACGTCCGTGAAATCCTCGCGCGACTGGCCGACGGCTCGCGCTTTCTCGACTTCAAGGGCGAATTCGACGCCCACACCGTCTGCGGCCACGTGCACATCCAGGGCCGCGCCGTGGGCGTGATCGGCAACAACGGTCCTATTACGCCGAAGGGCGCGAGCAAGGCCGCGCAATTTATCCAACTGTGCGACCAGAGCCGCACACCGCTGCTGTTCCTGCACAACACCACCGGTTTCATGGTGGGCACCGAGTCGGAACAACAAGGCGTGATCAAGCACGGCGCGAAGATGATCCAGGCCGTGGCCAACGCGCGGGTGCCTAAACTGACCATTGTGGTCGGCGGCTCCTATGGCGCGGGCAACTACGCGATGTGCGGTCGTGGCCTGGACCCGCGCTTTATCTTCGCCTGGCCCAACAGCCGCACGGCAGTGATGGGCGGTGCCCAGGCGGGCAAAGTCCTGCGGATTGTCACTGAGGCCAAGCAATTGAAGGATGGCCTGGTGCCGGATCCCAAGGTGCTGGACATGCTGGAACAGGTCACCGCACAGAAGCTCGACAGCCAGTCCACCGCGCTCTACGGCAGCGCGAACCTGTGGGATGACGGGCTGATTGACCCTCGGGATACACGGACCTTGCTCGGTTTTCTGCTGGATATCTGTCATGAGGCTGAGGTGCGGCCATTGCAGCCCAACACCTTTGGTGTGGCGCGTTTCTAATCAGGAGAACAATAAAAATGATCTTCACCCAGGAACACCAGGAACTGCGCCGCACCGTCCGCGCCTTCGTCGACCGCGAGATCAACCCCCATGTGGACGAATGGGAAAAGGCCGGGCGCTTTCCCATCCACGACATTTTCCGCAAGGCCGGCGACCTCGGCCTGCTGGGCATTTCCAAGCCGGAGAAATTCGGCGGCATGGGCCTGGACTATAGCTATTCCATTGTCGCCGCCGAGGAGTTCGGCACCATCCGTTGCGGCGGTATCCCCATGTCTATCGGCGTGCAGACCGATATGTGCACCCCCGCCCTTGCCCGCTTCGGCAGCGATGAACTGCGCGACGAATTCCTGCGCCCGGCCATCAGCGGCGAGCAGGTCGGCTGCATCGGGGTCTCGGAAACCGGCGCCGGCTCCGATGTGGCCGGGTTGAAGACCCATGCGCGCAAGGACGGCGACGACTATGTGATCAACGGCAGCAAGATGTGGATCACCAACTCACCCAGCGCCGACTTCATCTGCCTGCTGGCCAACACCTCCGACGACAAGCCGCACATCAACAAGTCGCTGATCATGGTGCCGATGAATACTCCCGGCATCAGCGTCAGCCCGCCCCTGGAAAAGCTCGGCATGCACAGCTCCGAGACCGCCCAGGTGTTCTTCGACGGCGTGCGCGTGCCGCAACGCAACCGCATCGGCCACGAAGGTGCGGGGTTCATGATGCAGATGCTGCAGTTCCAGGAAGAACGCCTGTTTGGCGCGGCCAATATGATCAAGGGCCTGGAGCATTGCATCGACAGCACCATCGAGTACTGCAAGCAGCGCCAGACCTTCGGCAAGGCGCTGATCGACAACCAGGTCATCCACTTTCGTCTCGCTGAGCTCTCCACCGAAATCGAATGCCTGCGCGCGCTGGTCTACCAGGCCACCGAGCAATACATCAAAGGCCAGGACGTGACCCGCCTGGCGTCCATGGCCAAGCTCAAGGCCGGGCGCCTGGGCCGCGAAGTCAGCGACAGTTGCCTGCAATACTGGGGCGGCATGGGCTTTATGTGGGACAACCCCGTGGCCCGCGCCTATCGCGATGTGCGGCTGGTGTCGATCGGCGGCGGCGCCGACGAAATCATGCTGGGCATCATCTGCAAGTTGATGGGCACCTTACCGGGGAAAAAACCATGAACACCTTGTTGCTCGAACTCCACAACGGTGTGCTGCACATCACCCTCAACCGGCCCGACTGCCGCAATGCGATGAGCCTGGAGATGGTCAATGAATTGCGCACGGTGCTATCGCAGTTGGACATCCAGACGCGCGCGGTAGTGATCAGCGGCGCGGGCGGACATTTCTGCGCCGGGGCGGATGTGAAGGACCTGGTCACCGCAGGCCATCAACTGCAGGCGCTGAACCGCGCGTTTGGCACCTTGCTGCAGGAAGTGCAAGCGCTGTCGCAAGTGGTAATCGTGGTGCTGCAAGGCGCGGTGCTGGGCGGTGGATTTGGGTTGGCGTGCGTGAGCGATATCGCCATCGCCGATCACCGGGCGCAATTCGGCTTGCCGGAGACCAGCCTGGGCTTGCTGCCCGCGCAGATTGCGCCGTTCGTGGTCAAGCGCATCGGGCTGACCCAGGCGCGGCGGCTGGCGCTGACAGCGGCACGGTTTGACGGGCTTGAGGCTGAGCGGCTGGGGGTGGTGCACTTTACCGAGCGCGACCCGCAGGCGTTGGCGCAGCGGTTGGATGAGGTGCTGGGGCAGGTGCTCACGTGCGCGCCGATGGCGAATGGACGGACTAAAGCGCTGTTGCTGGCCAGTGTGGATGAGCCGCTGGAGGCGGTGCTGGATCGGGGCGCGCAGTGGTTTGCCGAAGCGGTGCGCAGTGAGGAAGGGATTGAAGGAACGCAGGCGTTTGTGCAGAAAAGAAAGCCTCGGTGGTGCAAATAACGCCATCGGGGGCGTGCCCTCTCCCACAGTGTGGGAGGGGGCTTGCCCCCGATGAGGCCCGATCAAACACCCCATCAGCCAAGGGATAAACCCATGCCCGCCTTCAACAAAATCCTGATCGCCAACCGCGGCGAAATCGCCTGCCGCATCCAGCGCACCGCCCAAGCCCTGGGCTACCGCACCGTCGCCGTCTACAGCGATGCCGACGCCCAGGCCCTGCATGTGCAGATGGCCGACGAAGCCGTCAATATCGGCCCCGCCCCGGTACAACAGTCGTACCTCAATATCGAGGCGATCCTCGCCGCCGCCAGACTCACCGGCACCGATGCGATTCACCCCGGCTACGGCTTCCTCTCGGAAAACCCCGACTTCGCCCGCGCCTGCCAACACGCCGGCCTGACCTTCATCGGGCCCAGCGTCGAGGCCATCGAACTGATGGGCAGCAAACGCCTGTCCAAACTCGCCATGCTCGACGCCGGCGTGCCGTGCATTGCCGGCTATCAGGGCAGTGCCCAGGACGACAACACGCTGCAACAGGAAGCTGAACGCATCGGCTACCCATTGATGATCAAGGCCAGCGCCGGCGGCGGCGGTCGCGGCATGCGCCTGGTGCACCAACCCGAAGCCCTGCTGGACAACCTGCACACCGCCCGCTCGGAAGCCAAAAATGCCTTTGGCAGCGATGAACTGATTCTTGAGCAAGCGCTGATCGAGCCGCGCCACGTCGAGATCCAGTTGTTCGGCGACAGCCACGGCCACTTGATCTACCTCGGCGAACGCGACTGCTCGGTCCAGCGCCGCCACCAGAAAGTCATCGAGGAAGCCCCCTGCCCCATCATGACGCCCGAGTTGCGCCAGGCCATGGGCGAAGCCGCATTGAAGGCCGGGCGTGCGGTGAATTACGTGGGCGCCGGTACCGTGGAGTTCCTGCTCGACCGCAATGGCCGGTTCTACTTCCTGGAAATGAACACCCGCCTGCAGGTGGAACACCCGGTCACCGAGCTGATCACCGGCCTCGACCTGGTGGATTGGCAGCTGCAGATCGCCGCCGGGCAAGCGCTGCCGCTGACCCAGGCGGACGTGACCCTGAGCGGCCATGCCATGGAAGTGCGCCTGTACGCCGAAGACCCGGCCCAGGGTTTCCTGCCGCAAACCGGCGAGGTGCTGCGCTGGGAACCGGCGACCGGCGTGCGCATCGACCATGGCGTGATACAAGGTCAACGTATCAGCCCGTTCTACGACCCAATGCTGGGCAAGCTCATCGCCCACGGCGCCACCCGCGAAGAGGCGCGGCGCAAACTGTTGCGGGCGGTGGAAGACACGCTGTTGCTGGGCGTCGCCACCAATCAGCAACTGTTGGCTGATTTGCTCAAGCATCCGGCGTTTATCAACGGCGATTTCAGCACAGGGTTTATCGCCGAGCACTTCAGCGAGATCCCACGCCAGCCTGTATCGAGCGAACAGCTAGCCCTGGCAGCTGCGCTGTTCTACACCCACGGTGCCGAGCAACATCCCCACGGTTTGTCGGGCTGGCGCAACACCGCGAGTAGCCCTTGCACCTATCGGCTTGAGGTCAATGGCGAAATCCACACCGTCAGCACCGCCCCCCTGCTGCTCAGCGCCGACGGCCGCCACGCCACCCTGGTGCTCAACGGCATCCGCCGGCGCATGGCCTATCACCTCGACGGCGACCAACTATGGATGCCCAGCCTGTGCGTGACCAACCGCACGCAGCAAGTGGCCAGCCGCCAGGCCGATGCCAGCAGCGGCACGGTGAAGGCGCCGATGGACGGTGCCATCGTCGATGTGCGGGTCAGCACCGGTGACAGCGTCACCAAGGGCCAACTGCTGCTGGTGCTCGAAGCCATGAAAATGGAGCATCCGCTGACCGCCGGCATCGACGGTGTGATCAAAGGCGTGCAGGTGAGCGCCGGTGACCAGGTGCACAATCGTCAGGTGTTACTCGAGATCGTCTAGCCCCTAGGCGGAACTACAGGGCCGGGCTACGCTCTATCCCCAACAGAAAGGGAAGAGTACGGGAACCTGCGCGATGCCCCATTGGCTGATTATTGACCTTGAAGCCACAACGGATGAAGGCGGCTGGCCCGTGACGGAGATGGAAGTCATCGAGATCGGCGCAAGCCTGGTCAACCGCCAGGGCCGCGAGCTGGATCACTTCCAGCGTTTTGTGCGGCCGCTGCGCCGTCCCTTGCTGACGCCTTTTTGCCGTCAGTTGACCCACATCACCCAGGCCAACATCGACGGCGCGGTGCCGATCACCGAGGTGTGGCCGCTGTTCGAGCGCTGGCTGGGCCAACACCAGGCGCGCCTGGAAGGCTGGGCCAGTTGGGGCGATTACGATCGCAGGCAGCTGGAGCTGGAATGGCAGCGCCATGGCCTGGCCAGCGCACTCGCCACCACGCCCCATGTGAACCTCAAGCAGCGCTTCGCCAAGGCCCGGCGCCTGGACAAGCCCCTGGGGCTCAACGGTGCCCTGCAATTGGCGGGGATGCAGTTCCATGGCCAGCAGCATCGGGCGCTGGAAGATGCACGCAACACCGCGCGCCTGCTGCCACTGATTCTGCCGGTCTAGGCAGCTTCCCTGCCCTTGGGCATACTGGCCGACCTTTCCAGACCCTTTTCCGAGGAATCGCCCATGTTCAAAGTCAACGAGTACTTCGACGGCACCGTCAAGTCGATCGCCTTCGGCACCGCAGAAGGTCCGGCGACCATCGGCGTCATGGCCCCGGGCGAATACGAATTCGGCACCGCCCAGCGTGAAATCATGCACGTGGTGTCCGGCGCCCTGACCGTCAAGCTGCCTGACGCCAGCGACTGGGAAACCTTCGCCGCCGGCAGCCAGTTCAACGTGCCGGCCAACAGCAAGTTCCAACTCAAGGTCGCCGTGGACACCGCTTACCTGTGCGAATACCGCGGCTAAGGGTTTCCCGGAAACAAAAAATGCCCGTTTCCTGAGAGACGGGCATTTTTATTCGCGTCGAACACTATTCGAGAATGGTCACCGGCATCCCGACTTCCAGGCGGCCAATGCCATCGTTGACCAGGTTCTGGCCGAAAATCGCGCCATTTTCAGTCTTGCGATAGGTCTCCAGCGTCGCGAAGGGTTCACGGTCGGCACTGCGCTCGCCGGTCTGCGGGTCGATAGTGGTGAGGATGCAGCGCGAGCAGGGCTTGACCGCGCGGAACTCCACATCGCCGATGCGCAGGCGCTTCCAGCCATCCTCGGCGAAGGCGGCACTGCCTTCGATCACCAGATTGGGGCGAAACCGCAGCATCTCCATAGGCCGGCCGATGCGTTGCGAAAGGTCGTCCAGCGAAGCCTGGCCGATCACCAGCAGCGGGTAGCCATCGGCAAATGCGACCTGGTCATCGTCCCTGCCATAACCGGCTTCGGTGGTGCGGGCGCGTTCGAGGGGGATCTGCACCAGCCGCGTCGGCTTGCCGATAAAGTCACTGACCCAGGCCGCTGCCGCGTCGCCCGCGTCCGGCACCCGCAGGGTGTCGCGCCAGATGGTCACACCGCGCAACTCGGCATTACCGCCCGGCAGTGCGACATCCAGCGGCGGGTAACCGGGCGAACTCAAGGTGAGCCCGCCTTTGCTGTTCCACAATGCCGACAATTGGCTCATCCTGGCCACGGCGCGTTGCGTGAGGAAGCGTCCACTGGCTTCATCCACCAGCATCCAGCGCCGATCCCCGTCCACCCCGAGCTTATCCAGGCCGACCTGCTGCAATATCTCGGCCTTGCCGGACTTCAAAGGGTAACGGTACAACGCGCTGAGACGAAGCATGGGCCTGCATTCCTGAGGGGCAAAGCCATAACCCTAAGGTCAAGCAGGCACTTCGTCCAGCATCAGACGCTGACGGACCACGTCCACCAGCTTGTCGGGCTGGAACTTGGACAGGAAATTGTCGCAGCCGACCTTCTTCACCATCGACTCGTTGAAGCTGCCCGACAGCGAGGTGTGCAATACCACGTAAAGACTGCGCAGGCGCGGGTCATTGCGGATCTCGGTGGTGAGACGATAACCGTCCATCTCGGGCATTTCGGCGTCGGTAAAGATCATCAGCAACTTGTCGGTCATCACATGGCCGGCGTCGGCCCAGGCCTTGAGCATGTTCAAGGCCTTGAGGCCGTCACTGGCGATGTGCATCTTCACACCCAGCTGGCCGAGGGTGTCGCGCAGTTGAGACAGGGCTACGTTGGAATCATCCACCAGCAGCACTTCGCGGCCACGGGCGCGCTCCAGCACCGGGTCTTCGAGTTTCTCGCGGGAAACCTTGGCGTTGTACGGCACGATCTCGGCCAGGACTTTTTCCACATCGATGATTTCCACCAACTGGTCGTCGACCTTGCTGATGGCGGTGAGGTAATGCTGGCGCCCGGCACTGGTTGGTGGCGGCAGGATGGCCTCCCAGTTCATATTGACGATGCGGTCCACACCGCCCACCAGGAAGGCCTGCACCGAGCGGTTGTACTCAGTGACGATGATGGTGCTGTTGGGGCCCGGCACCAGCGGGCGCATGCCGATGGCCTGGGACAGGTCGATCACCGGCAGGGTCTGGCCACGCAGGTTGACCACGCCGCATACAAACGGGTGGCGCTGGGGCATCAGGGTCAACTTGGGCAGTTGCAGCACTTCCTGCACCTTGAACACGTTGATCGCGAACAGTTGGCGCCCCGCCAGGCGAAACATGAGGATCTCCAGGCGATTCTCACCCACCAGTTGCGTGCGTTGATCTACCGTGTCGAGAATGCCGGCCATTAAAAGCTCCTGATGCGCTAAGGAATTTGTGCGGTTCACATAACGTGGGTTATCGGCGGCGAGTGCCAGACCTTGACCCCTGTAAAATGCCACGTAAATTCATTGATGTCACACTGACATCATGCTTTACTGCGCTGGCCTCTCCGTATGGCAATAAAGCGACGTTGCGCGACATTCAATTCGACGCAAGGTTCCGCTATGTAAGGGATTCCCCTACACGCAATCAGGCCCAACCTGATATTCGCAATATCTAATAGCCATTAATGTGACGCCATTCTCAATGCATGAATGGAGTCAGGCTTTTGTTTGCCATCCCAAGCCCTCGGCCCACGGGCCTTCCAGACATACAGATGTCGGCAATCGAAGGTACGCAATTGACCCCGCTCATGAGGGCAGCGCACAGCCGTTGCCGTCACTCTAATAAACGTCCTACTAAAAACTCAGAAGCCACCTACAGGTCCCAGTCATATTTCGGCGCTATTTTTAAGCCATTCACCCGGTGCGACATCTCATCACCCGACCTCATGTTGTGGAGACTTGTATGATGAACAGCGCAAATGAATGGCAGACCACACTTCCCGAGTTCCTGCTTGAAGCAGAAACGCTGCTGGCCAAGTCGCAAGAGTGCCTAAACCATCTGCATCTGATTCGTGACGACAGCGATGCCATCGACTGCATGAAGGCCAGCCTGGCCACACTCGCCGAAAAGGCCGACAGCCTGGCCCTGCAGGTGATCAGCGAATTCTCCCGGCATATCCAGTACGTGATCGCCAATGCGGCAAGCCCGATGCAACTGCATGACCAGGCGTTGGATGCACTGCACGCGTGCTTGACGCTACTCGCTTGGCAACTGGAACTGATCGATGTGCGCACCGGCGAACTGAGTATGGACGAGAGTGAGCAGGCGACATTGATTGCAACCGTCACGCTTCAGATCCCGCAGAAGGATTTCACTTATAAACCGCAGCAGCGTGTACACCACGCCTCTTGAATGGATACCAAGTCGTATTCGAACCTGAAGTTATCCAAAAACGACACGGCTATTAATTGGCTGGAACTGAACCGCGCACACAAAGATATCAATTAGCCATTAACGGTAATAACGATACAACCAAGCAGAAATAATATAACTCCTCACTTCATGAACTCTGGGAATACCGCCCGGAGTATTTGCGCGGTCAATAATCCGGTGAGGCACGGCACCAGGCGACCAACGGTAATAGTGGTGGTACTATGCCCCGCTCGAAGTGACTCAACTTCATCATGCATAAAAACGATTCGATAACGCATCCCAAACAGATCCCCGTCAGCCCCAGTGACCGGGCTTCCCGCAGCGCACCCTCATTGGCTCCATCCGCTATGTACGCCAGCCTCAAGACACTCATCGCAAGGTCCGCGTCCCGCAGCAATGCACGCCGCTTGATCCTCGCCCTGTGCCTTGGCTCGCTGCTGCTGAGCCTGTGGACCTATGCCAGTTCAGAACCGCTGCCGTTGCTGGTGATTGTGCTTAACCTGGCCACTCTCGTAGTGGTCGGCCTGCAACAATGGCGTTCACGCAAGTCCATCAAGTTCCAGCCCCAGGAACTGGCCGATCGCCTGTTGCAGGTACAGGAAAACGAACGCCATCGTCTCAGCCGTGAACTGCACGACGATATCGGCCAACTGCTCACCGCGGCCAAGCTGCAAAGCGAATGGCTCAAGCGTCGCCTGCCCGACGACCTGCAAAGCCAATGCACGGTGCTGTGCAACACCCTGAATGAAACCCTGGCCAAGGTGCGTGACGTTTCCGCCATCCTCAACCCTCGTCAGCTGGCCAGCCTGGGGCTGGAAGCCAGCCTGCGCGCGCACCTGCTCAAGACCCTGGAAAACACGCCGATTCACTGGAGCCTGGAATGCCAGCAACGGCTGACCGGAATCCCGGAAGAAATGGCGGTGGCGGCCTTCCGCATCACCCAGGAAGCGGTGACCAACATGCTGCGCCACGCCCAGGCGCACAACCTGCTGGTACGCCTGCAACGTTTGCCCGAAGGCCTGTCGCTGACTATCCGCGATGACGGCCAGGGTTTTTCACCGGCCGTCAATCCCGGCCTGGAAGGCCAACGGGGCATGGCCGGCATGTCCGAGCGGATAGATCAGCTTGGCGGTACGTTGTCCGTCAGCAGCCAGCCAGGCAAAGGGACACGGATCGAAGCGCTTTTCCCCTGGGCGCCCCGCGCCCTCGAACGGGCCAGTTCCCCTAAGGTTCTCGAGTGAGCTGCAAATTACTCCTGGTGGATGACCATGCACTGATCCGGGCCGGCGTACGCGCGCTGGTCCAGGACATTCCCGGCTACACGGTGATCGGCGAAGCCAGCGATGGCGAGCAGTTGCTGGAGCAGTTCAGCGCCCTGTTGCCGGATATCGTGCTGCTGGACCTGTCGATGAAGCACACCGGCGGCCTGGACGCCTTGCAGCAGCTCAAGCGCGCCTACCCCAAGAGCAAAGTGCTGATCCTGTCGATGCACACCGACCCGGAACTGATCATGTGCGCGCTGGAGTCCGGCGCCCATGGCTACCTGCTCAAGGACACCACCGCCAACGAGTTGGAACACGCGCTGCTGGCCTTGCGCAACAACGAGCGCTACCTGAGCCCGGCGATCGCCCACACCGTGATCAACCAGGCGCTGGTGCGCAGCCAGGGGCCCACCACTCCCGCCGGCCACAGCCACAACCTCACGGCGCGGCAGTTGGAGATCCTGCGCCTGATCGTGCGCGGCAAGTCCACCCGGGAAATCGCCCACGGCCTGGGCCTGAGCATCAAGACCGTGGAAGCCCACCGCTCGCAAATCATGAAGCGCCTGCAGATTTTCGACGTGGCCGGCCTGGTGCTATTCGCGGTGCGCGAGCAGATCATCAGCCTGGACGACTAGCGGCGACCCCACCGGCAAGTGCACGCGCAAGGCCTTGGGCAAGGCCTGGAAGTGCAGGTCATCGCCCTGCAGCGGCTCGCCATCCAGGTTGATATACAGGCCCTGTGCAACCTTGATGTTCACCCACGGCAGGCGCGCCCGGACGAACATGGTGTCCAGGCCCCATCCGTTATTCATCAACTCTCGCAAGGTGCCAACCACTTCCTGGGGCGCCGGCAGGATGCTGACGTCCAGCAGGCCATCGTCGGCCATGGCGCCTGGGCATAGCTCATGCCCACCGCCTGCCTGGCGACCGTTGCCAATGCCCAGCGCGAGCAACTCGCCTTTCCAATGAAAATCAGGGCCATCCAGCTCGGCGTAGGCAGCCTTCAACTCGCTGAACCGCGTCAAACCGGTGAACAGGTAGGCGGCGCCGCCCAGGACTTTTTTCAAATCTTCGGAGGTGTTGGCGGTGACCTGGCTGCCGAAACCGCCGGTGGCCATATTGAGGAAGATCTGCCCACCGACCTGGCCCAGGTCGATGGCCCTGGGTGGCACGTCCAGCAGCGCCAGGGCCTGGTCAGGCTCCAACGGCACGCCGGCAGCCTTGGCGAAATCGTTGGCGGTGCCCAGGGGCATCAGCACCAGGCTGGCGTCGGTCTTGGCCTGGGCCATGGCTTCGGCTACATCGCGCAGGGTGCCATCGCCGCCACCGGCGATGATGTGGGTGTAGCCGTCAGCCAGGGCTTCGTTGACCAGGCGCTGGGCGTCGCCGCCTTCCCAGGTGACCCGTACTGCCAACTCCCCACCCTGCTCGCGCCGGGCCTTCACGGCAGCGCGCACGTACTCGTTGAGGGCTTGCTTGCCGTGGAGGATCAACAGTGCCTTGGGGCTGGTCATAGCGGGCTTACTCCTGGATTCAAAGGTGCATGAAGGATGTGGACCTTTGGCAGCCGAAAAAAAGCCATGGGTAACGTAAATTAATTGGCCGCCCTAGAAATTGTCCATCGCGTTGCACATCGAGACTTTGCCCACCGGCGTCGGCTCGATCCGCACCCATTGCCTGCCGTCCGCCGGCAACTCGTCGAGCAGGAACGAACAATCCGCCGACATCGACGCCTGCACCATGTAGTCGCGCCCGGGCTGGGGCACAAAGGTCATGGTCTTGGCGCACTGGCGGGAGTATTGCAACCGCCCCAGGTAATGGAACGCGATCGGTTTGCCCGCCGGCACCACCAATTCGGACGTGACCGCCCCGGCCCACGAGTAGATCGGCCCGGGCATGCCGAGATTTTCGCCGTTGTGATCGGGGAAACCGGCTTTCACCGAGGCCATCACCCCGGCGCCCGGCACGTTCCAGTCCAGGCAGTCACGCCCCGGCACCGCGCGTACCAGGCCGTCGGTGACGACACGCACCCGGGCGGTCTCACCGCTTTGCGGCGGCACGTAGCCGGTGGACAGCGAACGGATGTTCGCCACCTGGCCGCAACCGCCCAGGGCCAGCAACACAACAGGTATCACCATTAACCTTTTCATCAGCCATCCTTTCGCATCGGGGGTGTTTACGGCTGGCGGCAATTCTGCTTGACCGACAGGTGCGGCGCCGGCTCGTAGCTCACGCGCTGCAAGCCGTCAGCGTCCTGGAACAGGAAGTACTTGACGCGGCAGTCCTTGAACATCGCCGAATATCCCTCGGCACGAAAGCCCTGGCCATCGACCTGCTTGGTCACAGTGTTGTTGCGGCTGACCACGGCGAGCACCTGCTGGTAGCTGTCGCCCATATTCACCCCCGGCTCGCCAGTGATGGCGGCCGACGAGGCGCAACCGCCCAGGGTGGTTGCCGCCAGCACCCATGCGGCGCCGTACAGTCCTTTGCGTAGATCGATCATTCCTTGGTTCCTTTTAGTGATGGATTAGCGGCGGCCTTCGCACACCGGCGATTCGCCGATGCGGCCTTCCTTACACAGGTCCAGGTTGCCCTTGTGGGTAAATCCCGAGTCCTTCATGCAGTAGAAGCGCGTCAACACCTCATCAATCGGCGAGTCGTCGCCCGTCCCCACCAGGTTGGTATAACCGCAGGCGCGCATGGCGCTCTTGACGCCTTCGACGGATACCCCGCTTTTCTGCCATTGGGTAAAAGCCGGTGGCGGTGGTTGAAAGCCCCTGCCCGTACAGCCGATCAGTGAAACAGCGCAAACACTCAACAACAGGCTTCTCGTGAACATGGCGGTCGTCCTCATTGTTTGACTCTCTTAAACACGGCCGCGCCGTCTTTTGTATCGCTCCAGAACGGCTTGCAGAGTTCCCCGCCCTTGCCATAGCAGTTGTGCGCGGTCTTATCGCCACCGAACACTTTCAACCACTCCCATAACCGATTGCTGCCTTCCGGGATCGTACCGCCGGTACCGGCGTTAAACCCTACCAGCGGTGCTCGGGCGACGGGGTCGAAATTATGATTCTGGTACTGCAGCGCCATCGCATCACGCTGCTCCACGGAACTGAATACGGAACGGTTCTGCAATACCCCCAACAGCGAATCGGCCTTTTGCACCGAGTAGGCCGCACCGAAGAAGTTCATCGAGGTTTGGCCCAGCATGCCTGCGTTTGCCGGGTCACGAGCCAACGATTCCATGGCACTGCCCGTTGTCAATGTGCCGCGGCTGTGGCCGTCGATGTGCAATCCGCTTTGGCCGAACTGGACCATATATTCCTTGGTCTGCACAGCAGCGTTGGACAAGCCCCAGAAATCATTTTCGAGATTCTTCTGATACGCCGCGATCATCAACTCGGACGTGAAGTTGTTGGCTTTCTCGAAATGGATCAAATACTGCGGCCCGGTATCGGCAGAGCTGTGTTGATCGGCATATTTGGCCGCGCCATCGATGTCGTTGAAGATACCGTTGTTGGCAATGTGTACCTTACCATCCGGCCCGGGCTTGAGATTGCGCTTTTCTTCGTCGCTCAACTCGCGGCGCTGAACATTGCCTTTGTCGTCCAGCAGCGCCTTGCCATTCTCATCCTTCAACACCTCATACACCCGCGCCTTCTCAAGGAAGATCTTGCGATACGCCTCATCCGCCAACAGCGACACCTGGTTATAGAACTCACGCTTGATCTCCTGCTCTGCCTCGACCTTGCGCCCCATCTCCGCCACGTCCAGGCGCTCCACGGCAACATGGGCAGCCTCGGTATTGCGGTTGAGGTTGGCAATCGTCTGGTCGACGCTCATGCCGGCGACCACGCGCTGGCGCTCGGCATTGGTGATGACCAGGGTGCCGGCGCTGATGGCGCTGCGGGTGTCGCTGGAGTCGGAATCGGAGTCCGAGCCGTTGGCGAGGCTGTTGGCGAGCAGCGCCTTGGCCGTGCCGAGCTTGCCGTCGAGCATGTCCGAATTGAGTTCCACCCCGGAAGTCTTGACGCTGGCTTCGGACACGTTATGGATGTCGGCCACGGTCAATGTGCCGGTGGTCAGGTTGTTCTTGCCGTCGGTAATGGCCTTGTCGGAACTGGCGATCACGCCGCCCTTGAGGTCGGTGTTGCCACGCACGTTGAGGTCGAAACCACCGTCGCCGGCGCGGATGCCCGATTGCTCGATGACGCTGGCGAAGTTGGACTTCTGCTGGGTATTGCTGGAGCTGAAGCTGGCCGTTGCCGCACCCGCGCACACCGGCGGGATGCAGATGCTGATGCCGGCACTCATGCTCTTCTGTTCGGAGGCAAATGTGCTGGTGTCTTGCAGGCTCTCGATGTTCAGGTCGCCGCCGACATCGGCCTTGACCTTGTCGGCCGAGACCACCGCACCGCGCAGGGTGGTGTCCTTGCCGGAGATCAGGCTGGCCTGGTTGCCTGCTGTCACGTGGGTGTTGCTCCACACCAGGTCGTTGCCATCGGCATTGCCGCGGCTCTGGGAGGCTGAAGCGTTGAAACTCAGGCCGTTTTTCTCGCTGCCGAAAGAGATACCAATCCCCAGGCTGCCGTTCACGCTCTTATTGGTGCTGTGCTGCTCGATGGTGTTCTGCGCACCCGCCAGCAGGATATTGCCGTCGGCCTTGAGCAACGCATCGTTGCCGGCAGTGATCTGGCTGCCCTGCACGGTCAGGTCGTTGTTGCGCGTGCCGCCGGTGGCCACAATCGACACATCGTGCCCCGCCGCCACCGTCGAGCCGGCCGCTGTGTTGGAAGTCTGCTCGCTTTTGTTCTCGCTCTTGTTCATGCCCAAGGCGATGCTCAAGTTGATCCCGCCCGCCGCGGCCGGGTCGGCCATCACTTGGGTGTGGGCTTCACTGGCGGCCCACGCGGTGTTCAGCGCGGCGAGGGTTTTCATGCGCTTGTCGTCGGTACGCTCAGCGGCCTTGTTCATGCGCTGGCCGGTTTGCACGGCGTTCACGATCGGGTTGGTCAGGGTCAGGCTCACGCCGGTCTGCTTGAAGCGCTGCTCCTGTTGCTGCGCAGCCAGATTGCGCGCTTCGAGGATATTGACCTCGGATGCGTCAATCGACACATCGCCCTTGGGCGCACTCACATTGCTGCCAACCTGGCGGTATTCGCCGCCCGCGCTGATCAGCACATTGCCGTCGGTGGACCCGACGCTGCTGGCGGCGGCCGTGGTCTGCTGGCTGCTGTCCTTGTTGGTCTGCTGCTGCGAGCCGATGGTGACGGCAATCGCGCCGCCGCTGAACATGCCGCTGGTCTTCACGTCCTTGGTGTGTTTCTCGTCGAGCGTCTCGGTACCCGCCAATACCTTGATGTCATTGCCCGCCACCAGCGCCGTGCCCGAGGTCGAGACCACGTTGCTGCCGGTGAGGGTGATGTTGTTGCCCGCCTGCACCACCGCTTGCTCGCCGCTGAAGGTCGAGCCTTGCGCGGTGGTCTGGGCGACCGTATCGCGGGTGGTGGTGGTCTTGCTGGAGAACAGGCCGTTGCTGCCCTTGACCTTGTGCGCCTCGTCCGCACTGTTGAAGCGCTCGCCGGCCTCGACGTTGATGTCGCGCACCGCGCTGACCGACACCGCGCCCGCGTCACTGTTGACCAGCGCACCGCGTGCCTGCACGTCACGCCCGGCGCCCAGGCGGATATCGCCGTTGGCCTGCACCGAACTGCCGACCTCATTGCGCCCGGCTTCCTTGCGCCAGTTGTCGCCGTCCCATTGGTTGGCCTGGGTGTAGGACTCTTTCACGGTGCTCAAGGTGACGTCGTTGCCCGCCACCAGCGCGGTCTTGCCGCCCACACCGGTGTTGCTGACCTGAGCCGCTTGCAGGTTGATGTCATTGCCCGCCGTGGCAATCAGGTTTGCCGCCGGGGCCGACACGTACAGCCCGGCCACCCGCGACAACGCGGTGCGGGTGCCCTGCTCGCTGGCGCTGTCGGTGGTGATCGAGCGCACGTTGATGTCATTGCCGGCGCTCAACGCCAGGCGACTGTTGGCGCTGATCAGGCCGCCGATGTTGTTCAGGTCCTGGCTGGCATTGAGCGACACATCGTTGCCCTGGATGCGGCCGCCGAGATTGTTGAGATTCTGCACGCTGATGGTCACACCGTCGCGCCCGGCCAGGCTGCCCGAGTTGACCAGGTCACCGCGCACATCCAGATTCAAGGTGCGCCCGGCCATCAACGCGCCCGAGCCGTCCACATCGCCTTCGCGAACCCGCACATACACTTGCGGCACCAGCACCTGGCGCACTTCGCCGCTGGCCAGGGTGACGTCCCTGGACACCAGCCACACGATGTCGCTGGTCAACTGCGCCATTTGCCCGGCGGTCAGCGCCACGCCCGGGATCAGTTTCCACTGCTCGGCCAGGGTGACGGCGCTGTCGATCATGCCGCGATATTGCGCTTCGTCGCTGGCGTAACCATCGACAAACCGGCGCCCGGTGAGTTGCGCGACTTGTTCGCGGATCAGCTTCTGCTCGTAGAAGCCGTCGCCCAACCGTTGCTGGGTGGCGGCCGGATCAAGGTTCAGGCGGTCGAGCATATAGTCCGACGACAACCACCGTCCGTAATTGGTAAAACGCGGATCCGTCTCCACCAGATAGCCAGCCGTACTGTTGGGGTTGGTGCGGAACAGGCTGCTGTCCGGCAGGTCGGGGTTGAACCCGCCGGTACGGATCTGCTCCACCGCGCCTGCACCGTTCTGTTGGGTCAATGCCTGCACCTGGCTGATCGGGCTGACGGTGTGGGTTCTGCCCGCACCGGCAAGCTCACCGGTACCGCGGGTGGTATCGCCGACGTTGGCCATTACCCGCGCACCCACCTGTGTGCCGCTGCCATTGATGGTCGCGTATTCGGTAAATACCGTCGGTTTGAGGGCAATCTGCTCGATCGAGGGCGCAGGCTTATAAGCCGTGACGCTGGTCCCCTGGCGATCACGCCCCTTGCGTTGGATGCGATAGAAGTTGGTCAGGGTGCCACTGTCGGTGGTAATCCGTTCGCCGGTCACTTCGGTGTTGTCCACACGGCCCACACTGGCCGTCAGGGCCTGGCCGGCGATGATCCGGCTTTTGTCGTTGAGCAGGTGGTCGGCAGTCAGGTTGATGGCGCCACCTGCGAGCATTTGCCCAGGGTCGGAACTGACGATCCGGGTCTCGGTCACCGTGCGGTCGTAGTTATAGAGGTTCCAACGATCCTTGCGCCCTTCCGGGGTCACCAGGTACCGCACCTCATCCTTGTAGGTCGAGATCTGCGAAGGCGTGTAGCGGTTGGTCGAGCCCGACAGTTGGTATTCCTGCAGAGCCTCATTGGAGACGAGTACCCGCTCGGTGGCGAAATGTTCATTGGTGTTGCTGATGAGCCGGGCATTGGCACTCAGGCTGCCCAGCGCTTCAATCGTGGCGCTGGCATTGCTCAGCGCCTGGGCCTGGCCGGTGGCGTGGTCATCGACATCCAGTGTGCTACCGATCACCAGGTCGCCGGCACTGAAGATCAAGCCGTGCTCACGGTTATCGAGAGTCTGGCTGGCGATATCCAGGCGGTTGCGCGCGGCGATGGTGGCTGCCGTCGAACCTTCCACGCTGTTCGTGATGTTGGTGGCGGCAATCGACAAGTGATCACCGTATATACGCCCCGTGCCGAGGTTGTTCAAGGTCGCGGCGCTCAGGCGCGTGGCCTCGCCGTCGATCAGGCCGCGGTTGTCGAGTTGATTGAGCGCATTGACCCGGACCCGGCGGGCACTGATCGAACCGCTGGCGGTGTTGTCGAGTGCGCTGGCGTTGAGCCGCAACCCATCACCCGCCTGGAAACTACCCTGGTTGGTCAAAAGCCCAGCCGTTTCTACAGACAGGTTGCCATTGGCCTGGAAAAGGCCGGTGTTGACGAAATCATGGCTCAGCTTGAACGCCAGGTCTCTCAGGCTCAGGGCTTTACCGCTGCCACTGTAGCTGGCGCTGTCGACCTGCAGCGACTGGCCCGCAATCAGCGTGCCCGTGCCGTTATTCAAGGCCTGGCGCTTCTGCGCAAGGTCGCGGTCAGTCACGCTCAGCACGCTGCCGGCCGAGATAATGCCCTGGTCGTTATCCAGCGCACCGCTGCCCGTGATGCTCAACGCCGCATCGGCAACCAGCGAGCCGCCGCGGTTATCGAGGGTATCGACGTTCATCTCGACGCCCAGGCCCTTGATGCCCTGGTTGGCCCCCTGGGTCGAACGGTTATCCGCACTGGCGGCAGTCAGCAACAGATGACCATCGGCACGCAACAGACCCGACTGGTTGCTCACCTGTCCGGCGTCAACAGCCAGACTGCCGGCGCTACCGATAAACCCTTGGTCATTGATCAACTGGCCGGTACGCACCGTGACGTCACGCTGCCCAAGAATGCCGCCGGTGCTGCCGGAATTGCGGTTGCTGAGTTGCTGGCCATGGGTATCCACCCGCAGGTTCGACTTGGCTTGCACGATGCCGCCGTCGTTGTTCAGTACGCCACTATCGAGTGTCAGCGTATCGCTGGCGTCAAGGGTGCCCTGGGCGTTGTCCAGTCGCTGGCCTTGCGTATCCAGCAGCAGTTGGGCCCCCGTGATGACGCCGCCTGTGTTGTTCAAGCCTTGTGCGTTGAGGGTCAAGGCTTTGGCGGCCTCAAGGCGGCCGCCACGGTTATCGAGCACGGCAGCATCGCTGTCGAGGATCAGGTCGCCCGCCACCGAGCCCAGGGTGCCGCCCTGGTTCAACAGGCTGTTGGCCCTGACTGTCAGGGTTTGGACGGCGGCGACGGTGCCCTTGGCGTTGTTCAATTGTGCGGCGTTGATATCCAGCACACCGCCCGCCGTGACCTGCCCGCGCTGGTTATCGAGGTTGCCGCCGTTGAGGGATAGATTCGCGGCGGTCACCAGCTTGCCGTTGCTGTTATCCAGCGCATCCTGTGCCGTTATGTACAGGTCACCGCCATCACCGGACTGCACCAGGCCATCCGCGTTGCCCAGGGTCTTGGCGCTCACATCAAGGCGACCACCGCTGGACAGGATGCCGCCATGGTTGTCCAGATTGCGCGCGAGGGTCACCCGCATGCCCGCCTTGCCGGTCTGCACCCACTTACCGGCGACGTTGGACATATCCATGGCGACGATGCCGATATGCGCCGCGCCCACCTGTGCAGCATCGCTGAACAAGGTTTGACTGGCATTGGCCGTCAGCGATTGAGCGGCGGTGACGTGGCTGCGGCGCAGGTCCAGATGGCCAGCGGTGCTGTTCAGTTCGACCGTGCCAGCCGATGTCTGGCTGTCACTCAGGTCGACCTGGGCGGCAGTGGCCTTCATGGTTTGCGCCGCCAGGTTCTGGCCTTTGGCCGTGAGGGTGCCGGCCGACGTCAGGGTCAGCGAACCGCTGCTGCCCAATTTACCCGTGCTGTCTACACCTGCGGCGAGTGCAGAGCCGGCATCGCTGCGAATCGCCGAATTCGCGCCTTTGGCGCTCAGGCGGGTATCGCCCTGGGCAGACACGATGCCCTTGTTGTCGATATTGCCCGCCGTCTCCAAGGCCAGGTTACCCTGGGCGAACAGCGTGCCGTTGTTATCGATGCCTTTGTCGGCCTGAGCGGTCAGGTGCGTGGCGCTGCTGATCTGGCCCTGGTTCTCGATACGCCCATCGCTGCCGATGACCACTTCACCGGCACTGGAACCGATCTGTCCGGCATTGCGTACACCGACACCAGCGCCGGTGCCTACCAGGGTGATCTTGCCGGCGTACATGCCCCCCAACTGTGCCACGTCGATGGCCACGGCGGGGGCGTCGGCCGGGTTCTGGCCTGCTGCGCCGGTCTTGATAGTCAAGTCTTTGGACCAGATGCCCGCGTTCACTTCGACCGTGCGCGCGATGATCTCGGTGTAGTCGGCGCGAGTGGCGTCAAGGCCCGCGCCGCCGATGCTGACCTTGCCCCCAGAGACTTGATAGCCGGTAATCAAACCGTTCTCGAACTGCGCCCGCCCGGTAGTCAGCGTCGCGCGGTCAGCGTTGATAAAACCGCAGCCATCGCAGGCGATTCCGGAGGGGTTGGCAATCACTACCTGGGCCTTGGAACCCGCCACTTCGACAAAACCGCGCAACTGGCTGGGGTTGCTCGAATTGACCTCGTTGAGAATCACCCGTGCGCTGCCGTTGGCCAGCGCGCGGTTGCCTTCGACCCAGCCGCCCAGTTGGGTCTGGCTGTTGGTGACGGCGTTATTGAGGATCACGCCGCGCTTGTCGACGTCGAACTGCTGGTAAGTGTTGCGCGATACGCCTGCCCCGCTTGGCGTGGTGATGTTGACCACAGGCGCCCCGTTGCCCGCCGCGCCGATGCTCGGGCGCTGGCCTGCGGGAGCCGAACCGTCAGCCACAACCTGGGCCTGGGCCGGCATGACCAGCGCAACCCAGCCCATGCCCACCATCAGCGCAAAACGCAAGGGCGTGAGTGTGGCCACGGCACCGCCGGCCCGGCCAACGCTACCCGTGGTGCCGGGTGCCTTGCTGGCACTCTTGACGTTTTCCGCCACGACCATCAACAGGCCGCGAGCCTTGTTAAACACAATTCGATATAGCTGCTTATTCATGCAAATCCCTTGCGCGGTGGCTGGTCAGAGCGCGTGAAGAGGTAACGGGTGGCTGGCAAACCAGGCTTGCGCCTCCAGGTCGAGCACGGCGATGCCCTGGAAATCGATGACGCGCAAACCGCGTTCTTCGCCCTTGTGGTACAGCGCACGGAAGATCCTTCCAGGCCACAGGCGACGGCGCAGCAAACTGCTGATGCGCCGGGTGTGACCAAACGGCGCGACCCAGTCGTTGATCCACAGGCGGTCGCCACTGTCCCAGTCCGCCGCCGGCAGGCACACCGCAGGTTCGCGCAGATAGCGCGCCTCGGCCTCGGCACTGAGGTTCAACCACGACATGAAAAACACCGGCTGCCCGGCTTCACTGATCAAGATGAACTGGCGCCGCTTGATCGCCGGCAGCAACAAGGTCGACAGGCTGTGCAACGGCGCATCGCGATGGGCCGCCGAGTGCATCCACAGCCACACCGCCGAGCCCAGCACCTGGGCTTCGTCGATGGCGCTGTCGGCGCGCTCGGGAGCAAGCACCTCCAAGGTGTCGTGATGCATGCTGGGCTCCTTCAAAACGACCAGTTGGCGCTGAAGCCACTGGTCACGTCGGCGGTCTGGAAGCCCTTGGGTTTTTCCAGGGGTTTGCCGGTGTAAATGTCATAGGAAAATTGCTTGTAGCCCCCGCGCAGGCCCACCACCGCACCAGCCAGGCGCCGGCCCGAAAGGTACTGGGTGGAATGCCCGCCGACTTCGCCGTAATCCACGCCCAGGTACAGTTCCTGGCCGGTGTTGGCCAGGCTCAGGCCCAGGTCGTTGCTGAACGTCCAGCCGCGTTCGGCCGACAGGATCTGCTCGCCGTCGAAGCCGCGCACGGTGTAGCGCCCGCCAATTGAAAAGCGGTCCTGGGGGATCAACGGTGTACGGTTCCACTGCCCGCGCCAGCCAGCGACGTAACGCAGACGTTGATCCGACAGGGTGAACGGCACCTGCAATTGCGCGTTGGCGGTGATGATCTGCGAACGCGAGGTGCCTTCGCCGTTTTCCTCTTCAGGCGCACGCAGCGCATCACGGGCACCGGTGCCACGGCGATAACCGACACCGAGGTCGAGGGTGTTGGCGCCGATGAATTCACGGTGATTGATCCCGGCCTGCCAACCGGCCATGCGGCGACGTTGCAGTTCGATTTCGGTGTCTTCGATGTAGTTGCTGGACGTACGACTCCAGCCACCGACCGACACAGTGGTCTTGCGCACCGCGTCGCGGTAGATCACCCGTGACAGCTGCACCTCGTTGGTCCGGCTGCGGCCACTGTAGGAATAGGCCTGGTTCACCCCGGCAATCGTCTGGTGGTAGTCATACTCGCTGGACGTCAGGCTCAGTTGCCAGTAGTCGTAGGGCACCGAGTAGTGCACGGTGTGGCCTTTCGAACCACGGTCACCGCTCTGACCGCCGCCCAGGTCGTGGTTGAAACTGATGTAGAACAGGTCATTGAGGGTCGCCAGGTTATCCAGCGACAGAGCGACGTTGCCCTGATACTTGCCGGTCTGCTTGCTGCCGGAGTCATCCACCGACAGGCTTACGCGTACTGGAATCGCCTGCTTCCAGGCAATCACGACATCACTCTCCCCCGGCTGTGCATCCGCGCCCTCGGCTGGCGTGATCTGCACATCGGCTTCGGCGGTGGGCACGCGTTTGAAGTTTTCCAGCGCCTGTTCGATGTCGCGCAGGTTGAGCACATCGCCAGGCGACGCGGGCATGGCGTTCCAATAGTTGGCGCGCGTGGAGGTGCCCGGTGCAAAACGGATGTGCTTGATGCGTCCGGGCACCAGCACCAGCGCCAGCGTGCCCTGGTTCAAGTCCTGGGGCTGGGCGAGGACGCGAGTGGTGATGAAGCCCTTGGCGATGATCGCGTTCTGGATGCGCTTCATCGTCAGGTTGATCCCGGCGGAGCCGACGCATTGCCCCTGCACCGGATCGTCGCTCGGGTTGGCGGCACGCAAGGCCCACTGGAAATCTTCGGACTGGTCGCCGCCAAGGACCACACGGTCGATCTTGAAGCACGGCGTTTCATTGCGCGGCAGACGCAGAGTGCCGGAGCTGTCTTGCGGAGTTTCGAGACGGACGTCGGGGGACGGTTCCAACTGCTCGCGCTGGGCACGTTCACGTTGTTGTTGCAGGAGCAGTTGCTGGGCGGGCGCTTGAGGCTCAGCGGCCAGTGTCGCTGCACTGGCAAGCAAACCGACAAGGGAGCAGGTGGCGACGCAAGACTGCAGCAAAACAGAGGGTTTTGTTCTAGGTGAAGCGTCGAAAGACATTTCGCATCCTTGTGAGTGAAACTTCCTACATGCGCAGGTTGGTCACCACAAAGACATAAAAGTGCCATCAGGGTGTATGGCCCTGTGACACATTTCGCAAAAAAAGGCCGCCTTGGACACCTTCATTTTTTTCTTGAAGGCTCTACTTCAAGGCTTTTAGGGTATCTCAGCGAATTTGCCAACAATTCGTTTTTGTACTGTTTTGTTGTAGAAGGGCTCAGCCCCCTGCAAGTTGATGGCGGTACTAACAGACATCAGCTCTTGTGCAGCTTGCTCATCAACTGCGCCTCAGCCTGGGTCAAGCCGCAAGACTGCGTCAATTCATCCACCGTAGCCCCCATGCCCACCAGCTTCGCCGCCTGGGCAAACGAAAGGCTCGAAGGGTCGCGTTGCTCGATCTGCGCCAGCTTGTCCGGCAACGGCGCAAGAATGGCGCGCAATTCGTGCACCTCATCCCCCACCCTCACCGCACTCTGCTGGTAATGATCGACCCGCTTGACCAACTCCAGGATGCGCCGGTCACGCACCGCATCACGCTCGGCCTGTTGCAACAACAGTTCGCGCTGCTGGCTCACATGGCGCAGCAGAAATGCCAACGTCCCGGCCCACAACAGGGCCAGGACAATCACCGCAGCCTCAAGGAACAATCAGATACTCTCCAGTTCCGACCACTCTTCTTCGCTCATCATCTTGTCCAGCTCAACCAGAATCAGCAGTTCGCCGTTCTTGTTGCACACGCCCTGGATGAACTTGGCGGACTCTTCGTTACCCACGTTCGGCGCGGTTTCCACTTCCGATTGGCGCAGGTAGACCACTTCGGCCACGCTGTCGACCATGATCCCGACCACTTGCTTGTCGGCCTCGATGATGACGATACGCGTGTTGTCGTTGACCTCGGTCGGTACCAGGCCGAAACGCTGGCGGGTGTCGATCACCGTCACCACGTTGCCGCGCAGGTTGATGATGCCCAGCACGTAGCTCGGCGCACCCGGTACCGGGGCGATTTCGGTGTAGCGCAGCACTTCCTGCACGCGCATCACGTTAATGCCGTAGGACTCGTTGTCCAGTTTGAAGGTTACCCATTGCAGGATCGGATCATCCAAACCTTGTGCGGACGCTGACTTGTTCATACCCCTGACCCCTTCAAGATTGGCCACGCACCAGCGTGGACCTTATTGTTCAATCAACTGCGTTTAGTAACCGGCATCGTTTTGACGGCACCACTGGCGATCAACTCGGCCAGTTCGGCGACGTCGAGCAACGCGCACATGTGTTCGATCACGGTGCCCGCCAGCCAAGGCCGTTGGCCCCGGTGGCTGCGCCATTTGATTTCGTTCGGGTCCAGGCGCAACGAGCGGCTGACTTGATGCACCGCCAGCCCCCACTCGTAGCCCTGCACCGAGATCACGTATTGCAAGCCCTGGCGGAAGTCGTCGCGGTAGCGGTCGGGCATGACCCAGCGCGCGGTATCCAGCACCTTCAGGTTGCCGGCCTGGCTCGGCAGGATGCCGAGGAACCACTCCGGCTGCCCGAACAGCGGCGTCAGTTCCTGACCTTCCAGGGAATAGATCGAGCCCAGGCACACCAGCGGCACCGCCAGCGTCAAACCGGCGACGTCGAACAACAGGCATTCGAACGGCTCGGCGGCCCAGCTCGGGCGATCATCACCGGTGACCGGCGGCGGTGTGATGCTCGGCGGCAGGTGCACTTCCACCACCGGCTCGACCACTGCCGGGATCGCCACCGCCGGCATAATCGGCACCACGACCTGCGCATCCCGTGCTTGTTCTTCCAACACCGCCAACTGGAATTCATCCAGCGCGGCTTCTGGCTCGACAGCAGGCTCCAGTACCAGGATCGGTTCCGGCAGGGCTTCCTCGGTCGCGTCCTGCAGCAGGGCATCCAGGTAGGATTCCAGTGCCAGTTGCGGCCGGGTCTTGAGTTCGACGGGACGGTTCATCACGCCACCTGCGCCACAAGCTGCTGGGACAGCAGGTGTTTGAGCAACGCGCGGTAGGCCAGTACGCCACGGCTTTTCGGGTCGAACTGCGACGGCGCCAGGCCGGCGCGGCTGGCGTCACGCAGGCGCGTGTCCACCGGGATATAGCCGTTCCAGATGGTGTCAGGGTAGGCATCGCGCAATACGCGCAGGGTGCCGAGGGACGCCTGGGTGCGGCGGTCGAACAGGGTAGGCACGATACTGAACGGCAGCGCCTGTTTGCGCGAACGGTTGATCATCGCCAGGGTGCTGACCATGCGCTCCAGGCCTTTGACGGCCAAATGCTCGGTCTGCACCGGGATCACTAGTTGCTGGCTGGCCGCCAGGGCGTTGACCATCAGCACGCCGAGCAACGGCGGGCTGTCGATGATCGCGTAGTCGAAGTCCTGCCACAGTTGCGCCAGGGTCTTGGCGATCACCAGGCCCAGGCCGCTCTGCCCCGGCGACTGGCGCTCCAGGGTGGCCAGCGCGGTGCTGGACGGCAGCAGCGAAATGCTCTCGTTACTGGTGGGCAACAGCAGTTGCCCGGGCAGATCGGCCGGCACACTGCCCTTGTGCAGGAACAGGTCGTAGTTGCTGTGTTCCAGCGCATCCGGGTCGTAGCCGAAATAGCTGGTCATGGAGCCGTGAGGGTCCAGGTCCACCACGACCACACGCTTGCCCGCCTCGGCCAGCAAGCCGGCTAAGGCGATGGAGGTGGTGGTCTTGCCGACTCCACCTTTTTGATTGGCAACTGCCCAGACTCTCATTCGGTTGGTTCCTCCCGGCAGGCACAGGCGCGACCGAGACATTGCATGGGGTTATTGAGCCGGCGACGGAGAATTGACGGCACTCTGTCGAACCGGCGGTTTTACCGGGGCCGGTGCAGTTTGTGTGCCAGCCCGCTTCAAGGCCGCATCCGGTGTTGCATTGGCGGTGCCGGTGCCGGTCAGGCTGCGGCGCACATCCAGGTTGCGCGACACCACCAGCACCACCCGACGGTTACGCGCGCGGCCTTGCGCCGTGGCGTTGTTGGCCACCGGCTGGAACTCACCGTAGCCCACCGACGCCAGGCGTCCAGGGTTGACGCCCTGCATCGCCAGCATCCTGACGATGCTCGCCGCTCGTGCCGACGACAGCTCCCAGTTGGTCGGGTACTGCGCGGTGCTGATCGGAACGTTGTCAGTGAAGCCTTCGACGTGGATCGGGTTCTCGAACGGTTTGAGGATCGCCGCCACTTTGTCGATGATGGTGAATGCCTGGTCGCTGGGCATCGCATCGGCGCTGGCGAACAGCAGGCTGGAGTTCAACTCGATCTCCACCCACAACTCGTTGCCGCGCACGGTCATCTGGTTGGAGCTGATCAAGTCGCCAAACGCGGCACTGATGTCGTCGGCGATGCTTTTCAGCGGGTCGCTGGTGCCGCCCACGCCGGCGGCGGTTTCATCGCTGTCGTTGACCAGCGGCTTGGCCGGGGTCACGGTCTTGGGCCGTTCTTCACCAATAGGGATCGGCTTGAGCGCACGGTCGGCATCGTTGAACACGCCGATCAGCGCCTGGGAAATGACTTTGTACTTGCCTTCGTTGATCGACGAGATGGAGTACATCACCACGAAAAACGCGAACAGCAGGGTGATGAAGTCCGCATAGGACACCAGCCACCGCTCGTGGTTGACGTGTTCTTCAGGCTCGCGACGGCGACGGCTCACAGGCAATTACCTCCCTGCACACAGTACTCACTGCCAACCGGTTCATTGTGGCGAGCGAGCTTGCTCGCGTTGGGCTGCGGAGCAGCCCCAAAACCAGGCACCGCAATCTTTCTGAAAAAACACGGTGCCTGGATCAGGGCCGCTTCGCGCCCCAACGCGAGCAAGCTCGCTCGCCACAAGTAGATACTCATGGTCATCAATCCATGAAGCCCTGGAGCTTCAATTCGATGGAACGCGGGTTCTCGCCCTCGGCGATCGACAGGATGCCTTCGAGCAGCATCTCGCGATAACGCGACTGGCGCATGGCAATCGACTTGAGTTTGCTGGCCACCGGCAACAGCACCAGGTTGGCACTGGCCACGCCGTAGATGGTGGCGACAAACGCCACGGCAATGCCGCTGCCCAGTTGCGAGGGGTCGGCCAGGTTGCCCATCACGTGGATCAGGCCCATCACCGCACCGATGATGCCGATGGTCGGCGCGTAGCCGCCCATGCTTTCGTAGACTTTGGCGGCGTTGATATCGCGGCTTTCCTGGGTGTAGAAATCCACTTCCAGAATGCTGCGGATCGCTTCCGGCTCGGCACCGTCCACCAGCAGTTGCAGGCCTTTGCGCGCGTAGCTGTCGGGCTCGGCATCGGCCACGCCTTCCAGGCCCAGCAGACCTTCCTTGCGCGCGGTGAGGCTCCAGTTGACCACGCGGTCGATGCCACCGGGCAGGTCCACGCGTGGCGGGAAAATGATCCATATCAGAATCTGCATGGCGCGCTTGAACGAGCTCATGGGCGATTGCAACAACGCCGCGCCCACGGTGCCGCCGATCACGATCAGCGCCGCCGGCCCGTTGGCCAGGGCGCCGAGGTGCCCGCCCTCGAGGTAGTTGCCGCCGATGATCGCGACAAACGCCATGATGATGCCGATCAGGCTCAGTACATCCATCAGAGGCAGGCCTCCACCAGATGCTTGCCGATGTCGTCCAGGCTGTAGACGGCGTCGGCCAGGTCCGCCTTGACGATGGCCATGGGCATGCCATAGATCACGCAGCTGGCTTCGTCCTGGGCCCAGATGGCACTGCCGCCCTGCTTGAGCAGGCGCGCACCTTCACGGCCGTCGGCGCCCATGCCGGTGAGCACCACCGCCAGAACTTTGTCACCGTAGGACTTGGCTGCCGAACCGAAGGTGATGTCCACGCACGGCTTGTAATTCAGGCGTTCGTCGCCCGGCAGGATTTTGATCGCGCCACGGCCGTCGACCATCATCTGCTTGCCACCGGGGGCCAGCAGCGCCAGGCCAGGGCGCAGGATGTCGCCATCCTCGGCTTCCTTGACGCTGATGCGGCACAGCTTGTCCAGGCGCTCGGCGAAAGCCTTGGTGAACGCCGCCGGCATATGCTGGATCAATACGATCGGCGCCGGGAAGTTGGCCGGCAATTGGGTCAATACGCGTTGCAGCGCAACCGGGCCGCCGGTGGAGGTGCCGATGGCGACCAGCTTGTAGGCCTTGCGCTTGGGTGCGGGCGAATGCGAAGACGCAGGCGCCGCCGTGCGAGCGGGTGCCACCGCAGGCCGTGCCACCGGCGCAGGCGCAGGGCGCGCAAACGACGATGTCGGTGCCGCTGGAGCCGGTGCTGGCGCAGCGGTTGGCGCAGGCGCGCTGAACAGGCTGCGACGATTACTGCGCGAAATGCTGTGCACTTTCTCGCAGAGCATCTGCTTGACCTTCTCGGGGTTGCGCGAGATGTCTTCGAAATTCTTCGGCAGGAAGTCCACCGCGCCGGCGTCCAGCGCATCCAGGGTGACCCGGGCGCCTTCGTGCGTCAGCGAGGAAAACATCAGGACCGGGGTCGGGCAGCGTTGCATGATGTGCCGGACTGCCGTGATGCCATCCATCATCGGCATCTCGTAGTCCATGGTGATCACGTCCGGTTTCAACGCAATGGCTTGATCAATCGCCTCTTTGCCGTTGGTGGCCGTGCCGACCACCTGGATCGTTGGATCGGCGGAAAGAATTTCCGAGACGCGGCGGCGGAAGAAACCCGAATCGTCCACCACCAGGACCTTGACTGCCATAAACACTCCGTTAGGCGGGGCGGGCACTACCGCCCTGCCCCACCAGAATCAAATACGCCGAGCGGCGTAACGCTTGAGCATGCTCGGAACATCGAGAATCAGCGCGATCCGACCGTCACCGGTGATAGTCGCACCCGACATGCCCGGGGTTCCCTGCAGCATTTTGCCCAAAGGCTTGATGACCACTTCTTCCTGGCCAACCAGTTGATCGACGACAAAGCCGATGCGCTGGGTGCCCACGGAGAGAATCACCACATGGCCTTCGCGCTGCTCTTCATGCTTGGCCGATGCCACCAGCCAGCGCTTGAGGTAGAACAGGGGCAATGCCTTGTCGCGCACGATCACCACTTCCTGGCCGTCCACCACGTTGGTGCGCGACAGGTCGAGGTGGAAGATTTCGTTGACGTTGACCAGCGGGAAGGCGAACGCCTGGTTGCCCAGCATCACCATCAGGGTCGGCATGATCGCCAGGGTCAACGGCACCTTGATGACGATCTTGGAGCCCTGGCCCTTGGTCGAGTAGATGTTGATCGAGCCGTTGAGCTGGCTGATCTTGGTCTTCACCACGTCCATGCCGACGCCACGGCCGGACACGTCGGAAATCTCGGTCTTGGTCGAGAAGCCCGGGGCGAAGATCAGGTTGTAGCACTCGGTGTCGGTCAGGCGGTCGGCGGCGTCCTTGTCCATCACGCCGCGCTTGACCGCGATGTTGCGCAATATGGTCGGGTCCATGCCTTTGCCGTCGTCAGTGATCGACAGCAGGATGTGGTCGCCCTCTTGCTCGGCAGCCAGGATCACCTTGCCGTTGCGCGACTTGCCCGAGGCTTCGCGCTCTTCCGGGGTTTCCACGCCGTGGTCCACGGCGTTGCGCACCAAGTGGACCAGCGGGTCGGCCAGGGCCTCGACCAGGTTCTTGTCGAGGTCGGTTTCTTCGCCCACCAGTTCCAGGTTGATTTCTTTCTTCAACTGGCGCGCGAGGTCGCGAACCAGGCGCGGGAAGCGGCCGAAGACTTTCTTGATCGGCTGCATCCGCGTTTTCATCACGGCGGTCTGCAGGTCGGCGGTCACCACGTCGAGGTTCGACACGGCCTTTTGCATGGCTTCATCGCCGCTGCTCAGGCCCAGGCGCACCAGGCGGTTACGCACCAGTACCAGTTCGCCGACCATGTTCATGATGTCGTCCAGGCGCGCGGTATCCACCCGCACGGTGGTCTCGGCTTCACTGGCAGGCTTCTCGGCTGCCGGTGCCGGGGCGGCGCGCGCCGGAGCAGGTGCAGCGGCCGGAGCCGGTGCTGGCTTGGCGGCTGGAGCAGGCGCAGCGGCCTTGGCGGCGGCCGGTGCAGCTGTCGCAACCGCAGCGGCCGGGGCCACTTCACTGAACTTGCCCTTGCCGTGCAATTCGTCCAGCAGGGATTCGAACTCGTGATCGGAGATCAGCCCATCGCCCGCAGGAGCGGCACTGGCAGCAGCCGGTGCCGCAGCCGTGGCGGCGACTTCCGGCAAGGCGTCGGCCGCGAAGGTGCCCTTGCCATGCAGTTGGTCGAGCAATGCCTCGAATTCATCGTCGGTAATATCGGTGCTGGCGCTGGCCGCCGGTGCATCCGCAGCCGCAGCGGCGGGTGCCACGGCGTCGGCCGCGAACTGACCTTTGCCATGCAACTGGTCGAGCAGCGATTCGAACTCAGCGTCAGTGATGTCTTCGCTGGTCGGTGCGGCGACCGGCGCGGCCGGTGCTTGCGCCTCGGCCTTGACGGCACTGAGGGAGTTGAGCAGCTGTTCGAATTCGCTGTCGGTCACATCCGGTTCGGCCTCAACCACAGGCTCCGGCGCGGCTTCAACCACCGGTGCGGCCGACGTGTCGGCAGGCTCCGCATAGCGCGCCAGGGCGGCCAGCAGTTCCGGGGTCGCCGCCGTGATCGGGGCACGCTCACGCACCTCGCTGAACATGCCGTTGACCGCATCCAGTGCTTCGAGAATCACGTCCATCAACTCCGAATCAACGTGACGCTCACCCTTGCGCAGGATGTCGAACACGTTCTCGGCGATGTGGCAGCACTCCACCAGCTCATGGAGCTGGAGGAAGCCGGCGCCCCCTTTTACAGTGTGAAAACCGCGAAAAATTGCATTGAGCAGGTTCGCATCATCCGGTCGGCTTTCCAGCTCGACCAGTTGCTCGGACAACTGCTCTAAAATTTCGCCGGCCTCTACAAGGAAATCCTGAAGGATTTCTTCATCGGCGCCGAAGCTCATGTGGGTGCTCCTTAGAAGCCTAAACTGGATAACAGGTCATCGACATCATCTTGACCCGATACAACGTCTTCACGTTTATCGGCATGAATCTGCGGACCTTCACCCTTGGCGAGATGTTTTTGTGGATCTTTTTCCGAGAGGATCGCTTCGCGGTCATGTTCGATGCCGGCAAAACGGTCAACCTGGCCTGCCATAAGCACCAATTTGAGCAAGTTGCTTTCCACTTCGGTGACCAACTGGGTCACACGCTTGATCACCTGACCGGTGAGGTCCTGGTAATCCTGGGCCAGCAGAATGTCGTTGAGGTTGCTGGAAACCGTACGGTTTTCCTGCTCGCTGCGTGACAGGAAACCGTCGACCCGACGCGCCAACTCGCGAAACTCCTCGGCCCCCACTTCCCGGCGCATGAAGCGGCCCCAGTCGTGGCTCAGGGCCTGGGCTTCAGTGGCCATGCCGTTGACCAGGGGCGTGGCGTTTTCCACCAGGTCCATGGTGCGGTTGGCCGCCGCCTCAGTCAGCCTGACCACATAGGACAGGCGTTCGGTGGCATCGGTGATTTGCGAGATTTCTTCGGCCTGGGGCATGTGCGGGTCAATCTGGAAATTGACGATCGCACTGTGCAGCTCGCGTGTGAGCTTGCCCACTTCCTGGTACAGGCCGCGGTCACGGGTCTGGTTGAGCTCATGGATTAACTGCACCGCGTCGCCGAACTGGCCTCTTTCAAGGCTGTCGACCAACTGGTGAGCATGCTTTTTCAGGGTCGACTCGAAGTCTCCCTGTGACGTTTCTTTATGCTCCATAGCTCCCCCGCGATGGCATTAGCCGTGGATGCGTTCGAAGATTTTTTCGATCTTCTCTTTCAAGGCCAATGCCGTGAATGGCTTGACCACGTAACCGTTGACCCCGGCCTGGGCGGCTTCGATGATCTGCTCACGCTTGGCTTCGGCGGTGACCATCAGCACAGGCAGGCTGCGCAGCTTTTCGTCAGCGCGCACGTGGCGCAGCAAGTCGATACCGGTCATGCCCGGCATGTTCCAGTCTGTTACCAGAAAGTCGATGCTCCCGCTGTTGAGGATCGGAATGGCCGTAATGCCGTCATCCGCCTCGACCGTGTTTGTGAACCCAAGGTCACGCAACAGGTTTTTTATGATCCGCCGCATCGTTGAGAAGTCATCAACGATGAGGATTTTCATGTTCTTGTCCAATTCGACCTCCAAGCAGTCTTAAACGCGCCCAGCACCTGGACGCGCCATTTCAATCAACAGGCATTACACAAAAAGGACTGCCGGGGGCACCACGGGTCGAACCCGCGAAGGCCGGTTGCCCTCGCGGTATCGTCTGCAGTGTCCCCACACTGCCTGTTCAGCGCGCTCGCCACTCTCCCAAACGCCCCCGCAAGCGGGCTGCGCACTGGCTGTGCAACTGGCTGACCCGCGATTCGCTGACACCCAGGACCTCACCGATTTCCTTGAGGTTCAGCTCTTCGTCGTAGTACAGCGCCAACACCAGCCGCTCACGCTCCGGCAAATTGGCAATCGCGTCCGCCAACGCTCCCTGGAAACGCTCATCTTCCAGGTCACGCGATGGCTCCATATGAGCACTCGCGCCGTCCTCGTGCAGCCCTTCATGTTCGCCGTCCTGCAACAGGTCGTCGAAACTGAACAGGCGGCTGCCCAAGGTATCGTTCAAAATCCCGTAGTAATCGTCGAGACTCAATTGGAGTTCGGCCGCAACTTCGTGATCTTTAGCGTCGCGACCGGTTTTTGCTTCAATTGCGCGAATTGCGTCACTGACCATGCGTGTGTTGCGGTGTACCGAACGCGGCGCCCAGTCACCTTTGCGCACTTCATCGAGCATCGCGCCACGGATGCGGATGCCCGCATACGTCTCGAAACTCGCCCCCTTGCTCGCGTCGTATTTGGTCGACACTTCGAGCAGGCCGATCATGCCCGCCTGGATCAGGTCTTCGACCTGCACGCTGGCGGGCAGGCGTGCCAGCAGGTGATAGGCAATGCGCTTGACCAGGGGCGCGTAGCGCTCGATCAACTCGCCCTGGCTGTCACGGGCAGACTTCTTGTAAGCGTTGTAGCCGGTCGCTGTCATAGCACGGGTCCTGCGCTCGTCTGATGCACCAATCGCTCGACGAAAAACTCCAGATGCCCCCGGGGGTTGGCGGGCAACGGCCAGGTATCGACCTTCTGGGCAATAGCCTTGAACGCCAGTGCACACTTGGAACGAGGGAATGCTTCGTAGACTGCACGCTGCTTTTGCACAGCCTTGCGCACACACTCGTCGTAGGGAACTGCGCCGACGTATTGTAAGGCGACATCGAGGAAACGATCCGTGACCTTGGTCAACTTGGCGAACAGGTTGCGCCCTTCCTGCGGACTCTGGGCCATGTTGGCCAGGACGCGGAAGCGGTTCATGCCGTAATCACGGTTAAGCAGTTTGATCAGGGCGTAGGCGTCGGTGATCGAGGTGGGTTCATCGCAGACCACCAGCAACACTTCCTGCGCGGCGCGCACGAAGCTGACCACGGATTCGCCGATCCCGGCGGCGGTGTCGATTACCAGCACGTCGAGGTTGTCGCCGATGTCACTGAAGGCCTGGATCAGGCCGGCATGCTGCGCCGGGCTCAGGTGCACCATGCTCTGGGTGCCGGAGGCGGCCGGGACGATGCGGATGCCACCGGGCCCTTGCAGCAGCACATCGCGCAGCTCACAACGGCCCTCGATCACATCGGCAAGGGTGTGCTTGGGCGTCAGCCCCAGCAGAACGTCGACGTTCGCCAACCCCAGGTCAGCATCCAGCAGCATGACGCGACGGCCAAGCTCTGCCAGGGCCAGGGACAAATTCACTGACACGTTAGTTTTTCCGACGCCACCTTTGCCGCCGGTCACCGCGATCACCTGTACGGGATGCATGCTGCCCATTTTATTTCTTTACCTTGTCTTGCTTAGACGCAGGCTACATGGCTTGGCCGCGTGAATCGCTTGCAGACCATCGATGTAGATACTTTTCACGGTGTTCATACCGTCCTCAACCTACCCGCTTCGCCGGGTTGTGGTAGAGGTCGGCGAACATATCGGCCATCGCTTCCTCGCTAGGCTCGTCTTGCATTTGCACGCTGACTGCACGGCTGACCAACTGATGACGGCGCGGCAGATGCAGATCATCCGGGATCCGCGGCCCGTCGGTCAGGTAGGCGACCGGCAATTCATGACTGATGGCCAGGCTCAGCACCTCGCCCAGGCTCGCGGTTTCGTCGAGCTTGGTGAGGATGCAACCGGCCAGGCCGCAGCGCTTGTAACTATGATACGCAGCGGTAAGAACCTGTTTCTGGCTGGTGGTTGCAAGCACCAGGTAATTTTTCGACTTGATGCCACGCCCGGCCAGGCTTTCCAACTGCATGCGCAAGGCCGGGTCGCTGGCTTGCAGGCCGGCGGTATCGATCAGCACCACGCGCTTGCGCAGCAGCGGGTCGAGGGCGTTGGCCAGGGACTGGCCCGGGTCGACATGGGTCACCGGCACATTGAGAATGCGGCCCAGGGTCTTGAGCTGCTCCTGGGCACCAATACGGTAGCTGTCCATGCTCACCAGCGCGATATTCTGAGCGCCGTACTTGAGCACGTAACGGGCGGCCAGCTTGGCCAGGGTGGTGGTCTTGCCCATGCCGGCAGGGCCGACCATGGCGATCACACCGCCCTCTTCCAGGGGTTCGATTTCCGGGGTGGCGATCATCCGCGCCAGATGGGCCAGCAACATGCGCCAGGCCTGGCGAGGCTCTTCGATCTCGGTGGTCAGGGCCAGCAGGTCGCGGGACAACGGGCCGGACAGGCCGATGCGTTGCAGGCGGCGCCACAGGTTGGCCTGTTGCGGTTTGCTGCCTTGCAACTGGTTCCAGGCCAGCGAGCCCAACTGCACTTCGAGCAGTTCACGCAAACCGTTGAGTTCAAAGCGCATCGAATCGAACACGCGCTGGTCAACCGCCGCTGCCGGGGCTGGCGCAGCGGGACGCGGCGGCTCTTTGAAGGTCGGCTCAACCAATGGCTCGGCGGCGGTCAGCGGCAGGCCGGCGAACAACTGACGATTGGTGGTGGCATCGCTGTCGCCACGCATGCTCAGTTCAGCCTGGGCCGAGACGATGCGCGAAGCGGTCTTGCGCAGCTCGTCTTCGAGCTCCATGTTCGGCACGCGCGGCGCCAGGGCCGAAGGGGTGTAATCCAGGGCAGCCGTCAGCTCGACACCGCCGGCAATACGACGGTTGCCGATAATCGCGGCGTCGGCGCCCAGCTCATCACGAACCAGTTTCATGGCCTGACGCATATCGGCGGCGAAAAAACGCTTCACTTGCATAACCCACTACCCTCAGCCGTTGGGCCCTACTGTCGCGACGATAGTCACTTGCTTGTTGTCAGGAATTTCCTGATAAGCCAGAACGTGCAAATTCGGTACTGCCAGGCGCCCAAACCGCGACAACATCGCCCGGACCGGGCCTGCCACCAGCAGGATCACCGGTTGGCCTTGCATTTCCTGGCGTTGCGCGGCGTCGATCAACGAACGCTGCAGCTTCTCCGCCATGCTTGGCTCCAGCAGAACGCCCTCTTCCTGGCCTTGTCCTGCCTTCTGAATACTATTGAGCAATATTTGTTCCAACCTGGGTTCCAAGGTGATCACAGGCAGCTCGGAGTCAAGCCCTACAATGCTTTGCACGATTGCACGCGACAATCCGACGCGCACCGCGGCCACCAGCGCGGCAGTATCTTGACTCTTGGCGGCATTGTTGGCGATAGCCTCGGCAATGCTGCGAATGTCGCGCACCGGCACCTGTTCGGCCAGCAACGCCTGCAATACCTTGAGCAACTGGGACAGCGACAGAATGCCCGGCACCAGCTCTTCGGCGAGTTTTGGCGAGGCTTTGCCGAGCAAACCCATCAATTGCTGGACTTCTTCGTGGCCGATCAGCTCGTGGGAGTGCTTGTACAGGATCTGGTTGAGGTGGGTGGCGACCACGGTGCTGGCGTCCACCACGGTGTAACCCAGGGACTGCGCCTGGCTGCGCTGACTGATTTCGATCCATACCGCGTCCAGGCCAAAAGCCGGATCTTTGGCGGTAATGCCGTTGAGGCTGCCGAACACCTGCCCCGGGTTGATTGCCAGCTCGCGGTCCGGGTAGATCTCGGCTTCCGCCAGGATCACGCCCATCAGGGTCAGGCGGTAGGCGCTGGGCGCCAGGTCAAGGTTGTCGCGGATATGCACGGTGGGCATCAGGAAGCCCAGGTCCTGGGACAGCTTCTTGCGCACGCCCTTGATCCGCGCGAGCAATTGACCACCCTGGTTGCGGTCCACCAGCGGAATGAGGCGGTAGCCGACTTCCAGGCCGATCATGTCGATCGGGGTCACGTCATCCCAGCCCAGCTCCTTGGTTTCCTGGGCGCGGGCAGGGGATGGCAGCAGTTCCTGCTGGCGCGCAATCTCCTGCTGGGCCTGGACCTTGACCGCATTCTGCTTTTTCCAGAACAGGTAGGCCGCACCGCCGGCCAGGGCCGCCATGGTCAGGAACGATACGTGGGGCATGCCCGGCACGATGCCCATGATCGCCATGATGCCCGCCGCCACGGCCAGGGCCTTGGGCGAGGCGAACATCTGCCGGCTGATCTGCTTGCCCATGTCTTCGGAGCCCGAAGCACGGGTCACCATGATCGCCGCTGCTGTGGATAACAACAGTGATGGCAATTGCGCCACTAAACCGTCACCGATGGTCAGCAAGGCGTAGACCTTGCCCGCATCGCCGAAGGTCATGCCGTGTTGGAAGATACCGACGGCCATGCCGCCGATGAGGTTGATGAACAGAATCAGCAGGCCGGCGATGGCGTCACCGCGCACGAATTTGCTGGCACCGTCCATGGAGCCGTAGAACTCGGCTTCCTGGGCGACTTCCAGGCGACGTGTCTTGGCCTGGTTCTGGTCGATCAGGCCGGCGTTGAGGTCGGCGTCGATCGCCATTTGTTTGCCGGGCATGGCGTCGAGGGTAAACCGCGCGCTCACCTCGGAAATCCGCCCGGCACCCTTGGTCACCACCACGAAGTTGATGATCATCAGGATCGCGAACACCACGATACCCACCACGTAGTTACCGCCGATCACCACCTCACCAAAGGCCTGGATCACCTTACCGGCGGCGGCGTGGCCGTCCTGACCGTGGAGCATCACCACGCGGGTGGACGCCACGTTCAGCGCCAGGCGCAGCAAGGTGGCGACCAGCAGGATGGTCGGGAATACCGCAAAATCCAGCGGCCGCAGGGCGTACACGCAGACCAGCAGCACCACGACGGACAGGGCAATGTTGAAGGTAAAGAACACGTCGAGCAGGAACGGCGGCATCGGCAACATCATCATTGCCAGCATCACCAGCAACAACAACGGCACACCCAGATTGCCCCGCGAGAGGTCAGTCAGGGTGCTGCGCGCCGTGCCGAGCATTTGAGAGCGATCCACCAGTATTCCTCGTGTCCTTTGAAGCAAAGTTTTGACGCAGTTGGGCGTCCTGAAGGCGGTATTGCAAGAAGCCTTCCAACTTTTGTTTTGGAACGTCGATCGCTATGAACACTCACGTTTTTTCGGAAAGAACATATTTTAAATGTGGGAGGGGGCTTGCCCCCGATTGCAGCTTGCCAGACTAAGAGTCGGTGACTGACACAACGCCATCGGGGGCAAGCCCCCTCCCACACTTGGATGTGCGCGCAGCCGGTACTACTGGGGAAATTTCCGATAAGGTTTTGCGGTTGCCCCTAGGAAACTCGCTCTCTAGTCTCCGTACACCGCTGCAAACGCAGTGGGCGGGCGTCGCGGCCCGGCTTACCAATGCGCAGAAGCGCCATTGTCCGCTTTCAGTTGACGCCTTTTTATCGTCTACTGTGCGGCCTTATGGTGACTGTGCGCGGGATACCCTCGGGTATGCCGGGTCCAGTGGTAACCGGTCCGCGAACCTGCGCACAGCTGCCACTCTCCATCGCGTCGCGGCGATCAGTGGCGGCTCCACTTACATGAGTGACTTTGCCTTCGAGTTGGACCGGACAAAACGCGAAGGTGCGCTGGGTGTTGCGCAGTTGATCGGGCTGGCGAAGCTGCTGGCTGACAGAGTGCTGGAGGACAGCGAGCACTTGATGGCCTGATGGCTGATCGTTCCTGTATCACCCTGCAGGAACGATCATCAAGCTCATAGGACGCGGACGTTCTCGGCCTGAGCGCCTTTGGGCCCTTGCGTAACGTCGAACTCCACTTTTTGGTTCTCTTCAAGCGTCTTGAAACCTTCGCCCTTGATGGCCGAATAATGGACAAAAACATCAACGCCACCTTTTTGGGCAATAAACCCAAAACCCTTCTCCGCGTTAAACCACTTCACCGTGCCTGTTGCCATTACGGTTCTCCTGACATCTCACTCAAGGACTTGTTGGATGACCCTGACATCGCACGCAAAGATACCGTCAGGTCGATGGATCCGCTGAAACACCACCTGCACCCCCACCGCAAGCCGGACGTCCCGCGAACCAATGAGGTCCACCGGAACAGTCTCGCCATCCACGACAATCAAACCCTTTCCAGTTTTCCGGTTATAGGATTTGACGATGCCTCTGGTAAACCGATTCAAAACCACTCTCCCTGCATCTCGTTTACAGCCTGCGCGCAGTGCATAGGGCAATAGAACCGCGAGCAGCGCGCTTTGGCTACTGTGAAGTCTGACAGGTAGACGACAGTTATCGATGAGTGGTAGGCAGGGCGGGAGTACGTCAGGAATCGCGGCGCAAATCCGGCGGAATCGGCAAATCCTTGAGCGGATCCGGGCGCTTGCCTTTGCCGGCGCGGTATTGGCGAATCTGATAGACATACGCCAGCACCTGAGCCACCGCCAGGTACAACCCGGCGGGAATCTCCTGGTCGAGGTCGGTGGAGTAGAAAATCGACCGCGCCAGCTCCGGCGACTCCAGCAACAGGATGTCGTTGGCCACCGCGATCTCGCGGATCTTCAACGCGGTAAAGTCACTGCCCTTGGCCAGCAGCATCGGCGCGCCGCCCTTCTCCGGGTCGTATTTGAGGGCGACGGCATAGTGGGTCGGGTTGGTGATGACCACATCGGCGTCGGGCACCGAGGCCATCATCTTGCGCTGGGACATCTCGCGCTGCAGTTGGCGGATGCGTTGCTTGACCTCGGGGCGCCCTTCCTGGTCCTTGTGCTCGTCGCGCACTTCCTGCTTGGTCATCAGCAGTTTCTTGTGGCTTTCCCACAACTGGATCGGCGCATCCATCGCCGCGATGATGATCAGCCCGGCCGCCATCCACAGCGCACTCCAGCCCACCACCTGCACGCTGTGGATGATCGCCGACTCCAGCGGTTCATGGGCAATGAGCAGCAGGTCATCAATGTCGGACGACAGCACCATCAGCGCCACGAACAGGATCAGGATGAACTTGGCCAGCGCCTTGAGCAGCTCCACCAGGGCCTTGGTGGAGAACATGCGCTTGAGCCCGGCGCCAGGGTTCATGCGGCTGAACTTGGGCGCCATGCTGCCGGCAGCGAACAGCCAGCCGCCCAGGGCGACCGGGCCGATCAGTGCGGCGAGCAGCAAGGTGATCAGAATCGGCTGCACCGCCAGGATCGCGATCTTGCCCGAATGCAACAGATACCGGCCCATGGCGTCGGGGTTGAGCAGCACCTCGCGGGGCAAGGCGAAGTTGTGTTTCATCAACTCCATCAAGTCCAGCGCCAGACCGCCGCCGTAGATCAGCAACGCGCCGGCACCGGCCATCATGGTGGCGACGGTATTGAGCTCTTTTGAGCGGGCAATCTCGCCCTTTTCCCGGGAGTCCTTTTTACGTTTCTCCGTGGGGTCTTCTGTTTTGTCCTGACCACTCTCGCTCTCGGCCATGGCTCAGCGCGCCCGTGCCAGATCACGTAAGAACTGCAGGGCGTCGGTCGCCAGCGGTTGATACTGATTGAGAATGTCGGCCAGGCCGATCCAGAAAATCCCCATGCCCAATACCAGGGTCAGCGGGAAACCAATCGAGAAGATGTTCAATTGCGGCGCCGCACGAGTCATCACCCCAAAGGCGATGTTGACCACCAGCAATGCGGTGATCGCCGGCAACACCAGCAACAGCGAAGCACCCAATACCCAGCCGAGCCGCCCGACCACCTCCCAGAAGTGATTGACCACCAGCCCCGAGCCTACCGGCAAGGTGATAAAGCTTTCGGTCATCACCTCAAAGGCCACCAGGTGGCCGTTCATGGCCAGGAACAGCAAGGTCACCAGCATGGTCAGGAATTGCCCGATCACCGCCGCCGACACACCGTTGGTAGGGTCGACCATAGAGGCGAAGCCCATGCCCATCTGGATCGAGATGATTTGCCCGGCGATCACAAAGGCCTGGAAGAACAGCGTCAGGGAAAAGCCCATCAGCGCGCCGATCAGGATCTGCTCGGCAATCAGCAGCAACGCACTCAGATCGATGGCATTGACCGGCGGCATCGGCGGCAGCCCGGGCACGATCACCACGGTAATCGCCACCGCAAAGTACAGGCGCACGCGCCGCGGGACCAGTGTGGTGCCGAACACCGGCATGGCCATGAGCATGGCCGTGACCCGGAACAGCGGCAGGATGAAAGACGCCACCCAGGTGCTGATCTGGGTGTCGGTCAACGCCAGCAAGGACTGCATCGGGTCAGCCGATCAACTGCGGAATACTGCCGTACAACTGCAGGATATATTCCATGAAGGTCTGCACCAGCCACGGGCCGGCCACGATCAGGGTGACCAGCATCACCAGCAGGCGCGGCAGGAAGCTCAAGGTCTGTTCGTTGATCTGGGTCGCCGCCTGGAACATCGCCACCAGCAGGCCGACCAACAGGCTCGGCACCACCAGCACGGCGACCATCACGGTGGTCAGCCACAATGCTTCACGGAACAGGTCGACGGCGACTTCTGGCGTCATTGCGCTATACCCCGCCGAAACTGCCGGCCAGGGTGCCGATAATCAGCGCCCAGCCGTCAACCAGCACAAACAGCATGATCTTGAACGGCAGCGAGATGATCAGTGGCGACAGCATCATCATACCCATGGCCATCAGTACGCTCGCCACCACCAGGTCGATGATCAGGAACGGGATAAAGATCATGAAGCCGATCTGGAACGCGGTCTTCAACTCCGACGTGACGAACGCCGGCACCAGGATGGTCAGCGGCGCCTGGTCCGGGGTGGCGATGTCGGTGCGCTTGGACAGGCGCATGAACAACTCAAGGTCGCTGGAGCGGGTCTGCGACAGCATGAAATCCTTGATCGGACCCTGGGCCTTGTCGATCGCATCCTGGGCGGTCATTTTCTCCGCCAGGTAGGGTTGCAAGGCTTGCTGGTTCACCTTGTCAAACACCGGCGCCATGATGAACAGCGTCAGGAACAGGGCCATGCCGGTGAGGATCTGGTTCGACGGCGTCTGCTGCAGGCCCAGTGCCTGGCGCAGGATCGAGAACACGATGATGATCCGCGTGAAGCTGGTCATCAGCATGACAAACGCCGGGATAAAGCTCAGCGCGGTCATGATCAGCAGGATCTGCAGGCTGACCGAATACTCCTGCGCGCCCGCCGCGTTGGTCCCCAGCGTAATGGCCGGGATCGACAACGGATCGGCGCCGAACGCCAATGGCGCGGCCAGCAACAGCATGAGCGTCAATAAAACGCGCATTACTTCTTATCCTTCTGATCCTTGCCCAGCAACTCCATCAGGCGCTGGGCGAATTCTGGCGTGGCGGACTGGCCCTGATCCACGCTCACCGGGGTCTTGAGCACGTGCAACGGGGTGATGCGGCCGGGGGTGATACCCAACAGGATCTGTTCCTCGCCCACCTGCACCAGCACCAGCCGATCACGCGGGCCGAGGGCGCGCGAACCGATCATCTCGATCACCTGGCCGTTGCCCGGCCCTACGCGCTGCACGCGGCGCATCAGCCAGGCCAGCACGAAAATCAGCCCGACCACCAGCAACAGGCCCAGCACCAGCTGGGTCAATTGTCCGCCGATACCGCTGCTCACCACTGGTGCGACCGCCGCCGTCGCTTGCGCGGCCGGCTCAGCCGCGAGGGCGCTCAATGGCAGCGCCAGAAACAGTCCCGCCATCGAATACTTCATATCAGCGCAACTTCTTGATGCGTTCGCTCGGGCTGATCACGTCGGTCAGGCGGATGCCGAACTTTTCGTTGACCACCACCACTTCGCCGTGGGCGATCAGGGTGCCGTTGACCAGCACGTCCAGCGGCTCGCCGGCCAGGCGGTCAAGCTCGATCACCGAACCCTGGTTGAGTTGCAGCAGGTTGCGGATGTTGATTTCGGTGCTGCCGACTTCCATGGAAATCGACACCGGAATGTCGAGGATCACATCCAGGTTCGGGCCATCGAGGGACACCGGCTCGTTGTTTTTCGGCACGCTGCCGAATTCTTCCATAGGCAGGCGGTTGCCGGCCGGAGCGGTGGCGGCGTCAGCGGCCAGCAGCGCGTCGATATCGTCCTGGCCAACATCGCCGGTTTCTTCCAGGGCAGCCGCCCATTCGTCAGCCAGGGCCTGGTCTTCGGCGGAAGTGTTTTCGTGTTCGGTAGCCATTACATGTCCTCGGCGGAGCAAACATTCATAAATAGGGGTGCATCAACGACGGGTGATCGGCTCGACCACCTGCAGCGCCAGGTTGCCCTTGTGGGAACCGAGCTTGACCTTGAATGACGGCACGCCGTTGGCGCGCATGATCATTTCTTCCGGCAGTTCGACGGGGATGATATCCCCCGGCTGCATGTGCAAAATATCGCGCAGGCGCAGTTGCCGACGGGCCACGGTGGCGCTCAACGGTACGTCGACGTCCAGCAGGTCTTCGCGCAAGGCCTTGACCCAACGTTCGTCCTGGTCGTCCAGGTCGGACTGGAAACCGGCGTCGAGCATTTCGCGCACCGGTTCGATCATCGAGTACGGCATGGTCACGTGCAGGTCGCCGCCACCACCATCGAGTTCGATGTGGAAGGTCGACACCACAATGGCTTCGCTGGGGCCGACGATGTTGGCCATGGCCGGGTTCACTTCGGAGTTGATGTACTCGAAGTTGACTTCCATGATCGCCTGCCAGGCTTCCTTCAAATCGATGAAGGCCTGCTCCAGCACCATGCGCACCACCCGCAACTCGGTGGGGGTGAACTCACGGCCTTCGATCTTGGCGTGGCGACCGTCGCCGCCGAAGAAGTTGTCCACCAGCTTGAACACCAGCTTGGCGTCGAGGATGAACAGCGCGGTGCCGCGCAGTGGCTTGATCTTGACCAGGTTGAGGCTGGTGGGCACGTACAGCGAGTGCACGTACTCGCCGAACTTCATCACCTGCACGCCGCCCACCGCCACGTCCGCCGAACGACGCAGCATGTTGAACATGCTGATGCGGGTATAGCGGGCGAAACGTTCGTTGATCATCTCCAGGGTCGGCATGCGTCCACGGACGATGCGATCCTGGCTGGTGAGGTCATAACTTTTGACGCTGCCGGGCTCGGCAGCCATTTCGGTCTGTACCAGACCATCGTCGACGCCATGCAGCAGCGCGTCGATTTCATCCTGGGACAGCAGGTCTTGCACGGCCATGTCGTGATCCTACTGCAATACGAAGTTAGTGAAGAGCGCCTGCTCGACCACGACTTTGCCGAGCTCCTTCTGGGCCACTTCCTGCACGCTGGCCGTGACTTTCTGGCGCAGCATTTCCTGGCCCACCGGCGTGGCGAGTGTGTCGAAGCTCTGGCTGGAGAACAGCATGACGAGGTTGTTGCGGATCACGGGCATGTGCACCTTGAGGGCGTCCAGGTCCGAAGCGTTACGCGCCAGCAAGGTGATGCTCACCTGCAGGTAGCGTTGACGACCGTTCTGATTGAAGTTGGCGACAAAGGCCGGAAGCATCGGCTCGAAGATTGCCGGTTGCTTGACGTTAGTGGCGGTTTCGGCGGCGGGTGCCGGCTTGCTGGCACTGCTGTGCATGATGTACCAGGTGCCACCCACCGAGGCGCCGATAGCCAGGAGCAGGCCCAGGACTATCAACAGGATAAGCTTGAGCTTGCCTTTGCCTGCTGGTGCTTTTGCTGCGTCTTCGCTCTTCGCCATGCCAATAATCCGTCACTATTCGGGGATTCATAGATCTACGGAGAGGCAAGAGCAAGTGTTATGCCAGAGTTGTCTGGAAGTCGAGGAGGTACGGGCGCAGCAAATCAAATTGTGGGAGGGGGCTTGCCCCCGATAGCGGTGTATCAGTCACCCATGTTTCAGCTGACACGCCCTCATCGGGGGCAAGCCCCCTCCCACATTTCGTCCGGATCAGGCGTAGTAGTCGACCGCACTGGAGCCGATTACGGTTGAGGTGACCGGCGTCACGGCTTCAGCCACATCAAGGTGGTTGCCGCTGTCGCCATTGTCACCGCCCCGCCCGCCGCCACCGCTCACACCACGGGTCTGGGCCTGCTGCTGTTGTTGCTCCTGCCCACGGGACTGGTCCGACACGTTCACGTCCACCTGGCCCATGCCCTGCTGGGCAAACATCTCCCGCAAGCGCCCGGACTGGCTTTCCAGCGCTTCACGTACCACCGGGTGGGCGCTCATGAAGTTGACCTGGGCCTGTTGGTCGGCGGTCATGTTGACCTTGATATCCAGGCGACCAAGCTCAGCGGGTTGCAACTGGATCTCCGCCGACTTGAGGTTGGCACTGGACAGGTACATCACCCGGTTGACGATTTCATCGGTCCAGCCGCTCTGGTGCATGGCCAAGGGCGCATTGGTCACCGGTGGCAAGGCGTTGGCGGTTTTCGGCGTGGCCGCCTGGGTCAACGCGGCGAGGCGGTTGGCGAAGTCATCGACACGGGTGTCGCTGCTGGCGTTCTTCAGGTCCTTGAGACCGTCTTCGATCAACCCGCTGAAGGCCTTGTCGCCGCCCTGGTCGGTGCTGTCCTTGGTGGCTTGCTGGTCGACCATATTGGCCAGGCCGGCGGCGAAATTCTGTGCGGCAGTGGGTTGATCCTGAGTCGGTGCCGGAGCGGTTTTTGCCTGCGCCTGGCTGCTGGCCGATACGTGACCGCCCTGCTCCATCGCCAGGCGCACGGCGGGCATGGCATCCAGGGGATCTGCTTCAGGATCGAAGGCCGGCTTGGCTTCCTCGGTCGCTGCGACCGGCGCAGCAACCACCGGCTGAGCCTTGTCATCCTTGGTCGTGGTCGCGGGCGCAGGTGTTTCAACCGGCACCGGCACGGCTACCGGGGTGACGGTGGCAATCAGCGCCGGGTCGACCACCGGGTCAGCCGGAGGTTGCTGCACCAAGGCAGGGTCGGCTGGCGCGTCGTCATCCTTGCTCGCGCTGTCGTCGGTTTTGGCCGGCGGCGTGGCAGGCAAGGTATTGCCGCTATCGGCAACGGCTGGCGTACTGGCGGCAGGCTTGTCATTGCCCGCTGCAGGCTTGGCGCTGGCATCGGACGACTTGCCTGCGGTGGGTTTGGCCGAGCTGTCGTCGGTCTTGACCGTGGGCTTGGACGCCTGGCTGGCAAACACTTGAGCGAAGCCAGGGCCCTTGTCCCGTGGGTCCGCAGCCACTGCCGATGGGTTGGCAGAGGGCGCTTGAGGCTTGGCCGCGGGGGCAGCCTGAAGGAGCGAATTCGGGGCGACTGGCATAGGTAAAGGTCTCCACTGCATGGGGGTCGGGGATGCAGTATTGAGAGGTAGAGCAAGAGTTGGGCCAGGTTTGGGGGCGGTTGGTTTTATTGAGTACATATCCGTTTTTTAGGTAACGGCCACTTAGGGTTCCGCCCTTACGGCGGCTCACTTTGGAAAAGCCGGAATGCCGGCCCAGCCCAAAGTAAGCAAAGGGCTCTTGCCCCAACACTCGGCACCTCGCCTAGGCTCGGTGTGCCCGTAATCCGACAGTGATTTGGGGGGCCGCCGCCACGCGCCATCCATGGCGCGGGGCGGCTAAACCGGCATCCCTGCCGGTTTACCCCCCAAATCCCTGCCGAATTCCGGCCAGCGTGTTTGACGGGGCGCCTAAGATCAAAATCAAAAGCAAAGCGCGGCGGCCGAATAGCCGACCGAATCGTTGAAGCGTACGCGCTCCCCTGTAGGAGCAGGGCTTGCCCGCGAAGGTCGTTAACCATAACGCGGGAAGCCAGGATAAACGCGGCGCGCTCACTGGTTCTAGGGCTGCTTCGCAGCCCAACGCGGGGCAAGCCCGCTCGCCACAGTAAGTCGGTTACACAGAACAAAAAACGTATCTACGATGCGCAGCGAGTCGCTCTTGCTTGTGATCTTCGGCGCCCCGTCAAACACGCTGGCCGAACGCAGGCTTGAATCCGTGGGTAACCCGGCAGGACGCCGGGTTAGCCGTCCTGGGCCATGGATGGCCCATGACGGCGGCCCACGGATTCAAGCCGGAGTGAGGGAACACCGAGCCTAGGCGAGGTGCCGAGTGTTGGGGCGAAGCGTTTTTGGTTACTTTTTGCGCTCTTCAAAAAGTGACCCGCTGTAAGAGCGGAACCATAAGCCGCCGTTACCGCAGCAACGGATATGTACTCAATCAAATCTGAAACCGCTGCCGCTCCGACTCATACAACGGCTTCACCAACGCAAACTCCCGATCAATCTGATCCACCAACTCGCCCAGATCCCCAACCACCGGCCCAACGGACTCAACCTCCAACCGCTGACACAACTGCGCCAACCTCACCGCCCCAAGGTTTCCACTGCTGCCCTTGAAGCTATGCGCAATCCGCCCCAACGCCTTCGCATCATCCCTGGCCTTGCGCAGCGCTTCGACGCGCTTCTGGGAATCATCGAGAAAGGTATCAAGCAACTTGGGATACTCGCCTTCCATGACTTCCTGCAAACCCGACAGCACCTCCGGGTCCAGATGTAGATCAACCACTTGCTCGCTCCTTGATCAAGAATCGGCGGATTATGCCAGAGCCTCCCAGGAAAACTCCACGCAGACACTGCGCCCGCCATCCGACCAGCGTACATCGCTGCTCAATTGGCGCACCAGGCTCAAGCCCCGGCCGGACAGACGGTCGATATCCAACGGCAGCGCCAGCACCTGTTCCACATCGAAACCGGGGCCGCTGTCCTCGACCCGCAGAGTCATCCTGCCACCCGCCTCCGTCGGTACCACCTGCACATGCACCCGTATATAGCCGCTGTTGAGTTGTGCCAGGCGGTCATTACGCAGACGGTAATACTCGGCAAACCCCTGGGCGTCACGCTTGAGCCGTGAATCCAGGCCCAGCACGCCATGCTCCAGCGCATTGGAATACAGCTCCGCCATCACGCTGTACAGCGCCCCGCTCTGCTCGCGCAGGCCGTGGATCTCCAGCAGCAGTTGCAACAGGTACGGCAATGGGTTGTAACGCTTCAAGGTCTCTGCACGGAATTCGAAACTCACCGACCAATCCAGCGGACAAGACTGCCCACTGTCGGCATACAACGGCCCGCTCGCACGCAGTTGCTGGTCGACTTGCAGGGTGATCTCCACCATGCTCACGTCATCCCGCGCTTTGCCTCGGAAGGCCGCCAGCGCCTGTTCGATATCTTCAAACAGCCGATCAGGCTCGCGGTTGGCGGCGAACACCTGCTGCAAACGTTCAGCGCCGAACAGCTGCTCATTGGCGTCAGCGGTATCCAGCACGCCATCGGACAACAGGAACACCCGGTCACCCAGGGCCATGGGCCAGACCTCGGTGCGATCATCAAAGGCTTGCGCCGACAGCACACCCAACGGCAAATGCCGCGATTCCAGTGGCGTGCGTTTACCCGTGGCGATTTCATGCACATAGCCTTCGGGCATGCCGCCGTTCCACACCTCCACCACCCGCCGCTGCGTGCTCAGGCACAACAGGGTGGCGCAGCAGAACATGTCCACCGGCAGGATGCGCTTGAGCTTGGCGTTCATCTCGCGCAGGGTCTGTGCCAGGCCGTAGCCCTTGGCGGTCATGCCGTAGAACACTTCTGCCAGGGGCATGGCCCCCACCGCCGCCGGCAGGCCATGCCCGGTGAAGTCACCGAGCAGCACGTGCATGTCGCCGGACGGGGTGTAGGCAGCCAACAGCAAATCACCGTTGAACAACGCGTAGGGCGATTGCAGGTAGCGAATATTCGGCGCGGCGTTGATACAACCGGAATGGGCAACCTTGTCGAACACCGCCTTGGCCACCCGCTGCTCATGCAGGAGGTAATCGTGGTGTTTGGCGATCAGGTCGCGTTGCTGCAAGACCGTGGCCTGCAACCGACGCAGGCGGTCCATGGCATTGATCTTCGCCGCAAGAATCAGCTGGTTGTAGGGCTTGGGCAGGAAGTCATCACCGCCGGCATCCAGGCACTGGGCCAGCGCTTCGCTCTCGCGCAGGGAGGTGAGGAAAATCAGCGGCACCAGCTCTTCACCCGCCAATTGCTTGATCCGCCGCGCCGCCTCAAAACCGTCCATCACCGGCATCAGCGCATCCATCAACACCAACTGCGGTCTCTCACGGGTAAACACCGCGACCGCTTCAGCACCGTTGGTGGCCGTGAGCACCTGGTGGCCCTGGCGTCGGATGATGGTCGACAGCAACAGCAGGTCGGCGGCGCTGTCTTCGGCGATCAGGATCGTCAGCGGCTCAAGGACCGGGGCCAGGACGCTCAACTGATGTCGAACAGTTTGTCGAAGTTGGAGATACCGAGGATCTTGCGCACATCCGAATTGCTGTTGATCACCCGGATATCGGCGTCATCGCCGGCATGATCGCGCAGCAGCAACAGCATGCCGAGGGCGGAGCTGTCGAGGTAGGTCGTCTCTTTCAAGTCCACGACGTAGGTAGTGGGCACCTTGTAGAAACGCTCGTAGGCGTCACGAAACGCTTGATGGCTGCCGAAATCAAACCGGCCCTTGACCGCGATCGTCAACTTATTCCCATCCAGGGATACTTCTGACTCGACTGACATGTGACTGCTTCCTTGTCATTGGCAATGACACAAGGTTTAGCAGGTGCAGGGGATGTGGGCAACCTTCAATAGACGTCTTTGCGCGGCAAGCGCTGGGACAGCTCATCGAGCAGCTTCTGCTCGCGCTTGTCTTCAAGCGCCCGCGCTTCGTCGATATAGCGCTGCACCAGCTTGCGCAGACCTTCGACCCGGGCAAACGCGGCCTGCCAGCTCTCACGCGCCTTGTCGAGGTTGTTCTGGTGCCAGGCCAGGCTTTGGCGCTGCTGGCCGACGGCGGTTTCCAACTGGTTGAGAAAGCCCTGGTAACCCATCAGCCATTGGCCAGACACGCCCTTGCTGCCGCGCTCGATCCATTGCTGCTGGTACTCGCCGCGAAAACGCTCCAGGTCGCCCAGCTTGCTTTCCGCCAGGCGGACTTGCCCCTGGAAGTAAGCCAGGCGCTGCACGGCGGTTTTCTCGGCCTTTTCGGCCATGTCCACCACCGGAGCCAGGCGCGCGGCGCGGCTGTTGGCCATGGCTTAGCCGCCCGGCGCCGGGGCGAAGATCGACTGCAGGTGCGCTTCGCTTTCGCCCATGCTGATCTTGTCGTTGAGGCCCTGGCGCAGGTACGTCACCAACTGCGGTTGCAGGGCGATGGCCAGGTCGGTGTCGCGATCACCGCCCGCCACGTAGGCGCCGACGCTGATCAAGTCGCGGCTCTGCTGGTAGCGCGACCACAGCTGCTTGAACTGTTGCGCCCGGGCCATGTGTTCCGGCGTAACCACCGCTGGCATCACCCGGCTGATGGACGCTTCGATGTCGATGGCCGGGTAGTGCCCTTCTTCCGCCAGGCGCCGTGACAGCACAATGTGGCCGTCGAGCACGCCCCGCGCCGAGTCGGCAATCGGGTCCTGCTGGTCATCGCCTTCGGACAATACGGTGTAGAACGCGGTGATCGAGCCACCACCGGCCTCGGCGTTACCGGCGCGCTCCACCAGCTTGGGCAGTTTGGCGAACACCGACGGCGGGTAACCCTTGGTCGCCGGCGGTTCGCCGATGGCCAGGGCGATTTCCCGCTGGGCCTGGGCGAAACGCGTGAGCGAATCCATCAGCAACAGGACGTTCTTGCCCTTGTCGCGGAAATATTCGGCGATGCGCGTGCAGTACATGGCGGCGCGCAACCGCATCAGCGGCGCATCGTCCGCTGGGGATGCAACCACCACCGAGCGCTTGAGGCCTTCTTCGCCGAGACTGTGCTCGATGAATTCCTTCACCTCGCGGCCCCGTTCGCCGATCAGCCCGACCACGATGATGTCGGCCTCGGTAAAGCGCGTCATCATGCCCAGCAACACCGATTTACCCACGCCGGTACCGGCGAACAGGCCCAGACGCTGGCCACGGCCGACCGTCAATAATCCGTTGATGCTGCGAATGCCAACGTCCAGCGGCACGCTGATGGGGTTGCGGTTGAGCGGGTTGATGGTGGGACCGTCCATCGGCACCCAGTCTTCGGCCTTCATGCCGCCCTTGCCGTCCAGCGCACGACCGGCGCCGTCGAGTACGCGACCGAGCATGCTCATGCCCATCGGCAGGCGGCCGGTGTCGGCCAACGGCACCACACGGGCACCTGGGGCAATGCCCGCCAGGCTGCCCACGGGCATCAGGAAAATCTTGCTGCCGGAAAAGCCCATCACTTCGGCTTCGACCTGCACCGGGTGGTAGCTGTCGTCGTTGATCACCATGCAGCGGCTGCCCATGGCGGCGCGCAGGCCTTCGGCCTCAAGGGTCAGGCCGACCATGCGCAGCAGGCGTCCTTCGAGGATCGGCTGGCCGGGCAACTCCGTGGCCTCGGCGTAACCGCCCAGGCGCTTGGCGAAGCTGGTGCGGTCAAGGCGCATCGACGGCGTCCAGGTCCACGCTCAGATCAGGCTCGGCCGGGTGCAGGGCCTGTTCGTGGAGCTGATCAAACAGCTTGGCCATGATCTGGCTGATGCGGGTCTCCACCGTGGCATCGATGCGACTGTGTTCGGTTTCGACGCGGCAACCACCGGGCTGCAACGACGCGTCTTCGACGATGCGCCAGGTTTCTTCATGACGCTCGCGCAGGGCCTTGACCTGTTCGAAATCCTGCGGGTTGATATACAGCCGCACGTTGCCGACGCCCAGGGGCAGCAGCTTGAGGGCTTCGCGCATCACGCTTTCGATATGACTGGAATCCAGCGCCAATTCGCGCTGGATCACCTGGCGGGCGATGTGCTGCACCAGGTCGACCATGGCCTTTTCGATCTGCGAATCCTGCTCGGCGATGGGGTCGAACAGCGTGCCCATCAAGCGTTCCAGGCTGGCCAGCTTGACGCTCAGGGCTTCCTCGGCCTCCTGGCGCACCTTGAGGGTGGTGCTGCGAAAACCGTCTTTTTCACCCGCCGCGAAGCCTTCGTTGTAGGCCTCCTGGCGGATGGCTTCCAGCTCTTCCAGGGTCAGTGGCTGGACTTCATCCAGCGGCACTTCTTCCATTTCCACCGGAGGTTCTTCCACCGGTTCCGGCTCGGGTTCGGGCACATGCGGGTCGAAGCTGGGCAACGACCAGATGTCGAACCCACCGACGTCCCGTGCGCGAATCAGATCGCTGGGCGCCTCATCTTTGTTCGACATGGGAAGCGCCTTAGATCATTTCTTCGCCGCCCTTCCCGCCGAGAACGATTTCTCCGGCTTCGGCCATACGGCGGGCAATGGTGAGGATTTCTTTCTGCGCGGTTTCCACGTCGCTGACGCGTACCGGGCCCTTGGCTTCCAGGTCGTCGCGCAACAGTTCCGAGGCACGCTTGGACATGTTCTTGAAGATCTTCTCTTTGACGTTCTCGTCCGAACCCTTGAGGGCCAGCACCAGCACGTCCGAGGACACTTCGCGCAGCAACGCCTGGATGCCGCGGTCGTCGACATCGGAGAGGTTGTTGAACACGAACATGAGGTCTTCGATCTGACCGGACAGGGTGTCGTCGATCTCGCGGATCGAGTCCATCAACTGGCCTTCGACCGAGCTGTCGAGGAAGTTCATGATGTCAGCCGCACGCTTGATACCACCCAGGGTGGTGCGCGAGGCGTTCGAGTTGCCGGAGAACTGCTTCTCCAGAATCGTGTTGAGTTCTTTCAGCGCCGCCGGCTGCACGGTGTTCAGCGACGACACGCGCAGGATGATGTCCAGGCGCACTTTATGGTCGAAGTGGCCGAGCACTTCACCGGCCTGGTCGGGGTCGAGATACGCCACCACGATCGCCTGGATCTGCGGGTGTTCGTAGCGGATCACGTCGGCGACGGCACGCGGCTCCATCCATTTCAGGCTGTCGAGGCCGCTGGTGTTGCCACCGAGCAGGATGCGGTCGATCAGGCCGTTGGCCTTGTCTTCGCCCAGGGCCGAGGTGAGCATCTTGCGGATGTAGCTGTCGGAGCCGACGCCCAGGCTGGTCTGGTCGCCGACGATCTCGACGAACTCGCTCATCACCTGCTCGACCTGCTCGCGGTGCACATTGCGCATCTGCGCCATGGCCACGCCCACCCGTTGAACCTCTTTGGGCCCCATGTGGCGCAGCACTTGGGCGGCGTCGGTTTCACCCAGGGACAGCAGCAGGACTGCGGCTTTGTCGACCTTGGTGAGCTTGGCAACAGCGGCTCGATTATCACTCATCTGCGTTGATCCACTCTTTCACGACCTGGGCCACACGGCCCGGGTCTTCTGCCACCAGACTCTTGATTGCGTTCAGCTGAGCGTCGTAACCCTCGCTCGGGCTTGGCAACAGGATGCTTTGCGGGCCGCCGAGGCTGACGCGGTCGTTGGCCAGTTCGCCGTCCAGGCCGCCCATGCCACCCAACTCGACGTCGCTGCCACCATAGGCCGCCAGTTGTTTCTTGCCGTTGCCGGTGATGTTGTTGAGCACCGGGCGCAGCACGCCGAACACCAGCACCAGGATGAACAACACACCCAGCACCTGCTTGACGATGTCCCAGAACCACGGCTGCGAGTAGAACGCCGGCTCGGCGATCACTTCGCCACGCTCGGCAGAGAACGGCATGTTGATCACGCTGACGCTGTCACCCCGGCTGGCGTCAAAACCGACGGCGTCCTGCACCAGGCGCGTGAAGCGCGCCAATTCGTCGGCGCTCCATGGGGCACGGGTAACGGCGCCATCGGCGGCATTGACCTTGACCTGGTCATCCACCACCACCGATACCGACAGGCGATTGACGCGGCCTTGTTGCTGCTTGGTATGGCTGATGGAACGGTCGAGTTCGAAGTTCTTGGTCGACTGGTTACGCTTGTCCGCCGGGTACGGCGCGAGCATCGGCTGCCCAGTGGCCGGGTCCATGATCTGTTGGCCATTGGCGTCCAGCAGCGGCTGGCCTGGCTGGATGGCGCCAGCGCTGGCCGTAGCGCCACCGGTGGTTTGCGGAGCCGAGGCCGGGGCCGGCGGCTGGTTGCTCAGGGCGCCCGGTACGCCTTGTGGCGGGCCGTTGGCAGCGGTGCGTTGTTCGCTGGTGGACTGCTCGCTGCGCAACGCCGGCTGGTCCGGGTTGAACTGCTCGGAGGTCGATTCGACGGCGCTGAAGTCCACATCGGCGGACACTTCCGCCTTGTAGCGGTCGTTGCCCAGCACCGGCTGCAGGATGTTGTGCACACGCTGGGTGAGCATGCTTTCCACACGACGGCTGTAGTCGAACTGCTTGCCGGCCTGGGTCAGCGCGGAGTTTTCCGCCTGGTCGGACAGCAGGTTGCCCTTCTGGTCGACCACGGTGATTTGCGACTTGCTCAGCTCAGGCACGCTGGTGGCGACCAGGTTGACGATCGCCAGCACCTGGCCTGGCTCCAGGGAGCGGCCGGCAAACAGTTCCACCAATACCGAGGCACTGGGCTTGCGCTCATCGCGCACAAACACCGAGCTTTTCGGAATGGCCAGGTGCACGCGGGCACCCTTGACGTTGTTCAGGCTGGAGATGGTGCGCGCCAGTTCGCCTTCCAGACCGCGACGGTAGCGGGTGGCTTCCATGAACTGGCTGGTGCCCAGGCCCTGGTCCTTGTCGAGGATTTCGAAACCGATATTGGCGTCGGACGGGGTGACGCCGGCCGCCGCGAGTTTCATGCGTGCACGGGCCACATCGTCGGCCTTGACCAGCAGCGCCCCGGAGTTGGGCTCCACGGTGTAGGCGATGTCGGCGGCGGCCAGGGTTTCCATGATCTGCTTGGAATCCATGCCCGCCAGGCTGCCGTAGAGCGGCCGGTAATCCGGTTGCTGCGACCACAGCACCACGGCAAAACCAATCGCCACGCTCGCTGCCAGGCCGACCATCAGGCCCACCTGACGCAACATGGTCATTTCGGAGAGGTTTTCCAGGAACGACAGGCCAAACAGCGGCGGCTTGCCGTCTGCCTTGGCGGGTGCGTTGTCCACGACTGCTTCTGCCATGACTTAAATCTCGTCCTTAAACCGGCATCTGCATGATGTCTTGGTAAGCCTGAACCAGCTTGTTACGCACCTGGGTCAACGCCTGGAACGACACACTGGCCTTTTGCGAGGCGACCATCACATCGGTGAGGTCCACGCCGCTTTTGCCGATCTCGAACGCGTTGGCCAATTGGCTGGAGGCTTGCTGGGTATCACTGACTTTGTTGATGGCCTGGCCGAGCATGTCGGCGAAGCTGCTTTGGCCCAATTCCGGCGCAGGCGCGACGGATTTCGGTTGAGCCATGGCATCCATTTGCATGGAGCGCATATCCAACATCAACCGATTGAACTCAATACCCTGGCTCATGAACTTCTCTCTCCGACAACCCGCATGTTTTTTGACGCTACGCCGCAATTACTAGGTGAAGTAGCAACAAGGGTGCCAGCTCTGGTTCAACTCGTAAGAAAAGGCGACAAACCTTGTCCGCCTTGTTACCGATTATGTGGCGAACAGATATGCCTCGACGTCCATGCCGGCGTCACGCATCTGCGCCAGCTTGTAGCGCAAGGTCCGCGGGCTGATCCCCAGGCGCTCGGCGGCCTCTTTGCGGCGGCCGCGCTCGGCGCGCAGGGTGTCGATGATCATCTGGAATTCGCGGCGACGCAGGTCGTCGCCCAACGCACCGGCGGTTTCGGTTTCGACCACCACGGGCGCAGGCGCCAGGGTCGGCAGCGGCGCAACCCCGCTGCCCATGGCCAGGCAGAAATCCTGGGGCTGGATCAGGCCGCCCTGCTGCAGGATCAACGCACGCTGGATGGCGTTGTCCAGTTCCCGGACGTTTCCCGGCCACGGATAGGCGACCAGGCAAGCCTGGGCCTCGGCCGACAGGCGTGCCTGGGCATGCTTCATTTTTTTGACGTGGTTGCCCAGCAGGCGCTCGGCCAGTGGAATGATGTCCGCCGGGCGCTCGCGCAACGGGCGCCAGGCCAGGGGAAAGACCGAGAGACGGTAGAACAAGTCTTCACGGAAGCGCCCCGCCGCCACTTCGCCCGCCAGGTCACGGTTGGTGGTGGCGACCACGCGGATATCCAGCTGGATCGGCTTGCGTGCGCCAACGCGCTCTACTTCACGCTCTTGCAGCACCCGCAGCAACTTGGCTTGCAGGCCCAGGGGCATTTCCGAAATTTCATCGAGCAAAATCGTGCCGCCATCCGCCTGCTCGAACTTGCCCGCCTGAGCCGCAATAGCGCCGGTGAACGAGCCTTTTTCGTGGCCGAACAGCGTGGCTTCGAGCATGTTGTCGGGGATCGCCGCGCAGTTGATTGCGATAAACGGCTGCTTGGCGCGGGTCGATTGCTGGTGGATGTAGCGGGCCAGCACCTCCTTGCCGGTGCCGGACTCGCCGGAAATCAGCACGGTGGAATCACTGCGCGCCACGCGGGCAGCCAGCTCCAGCAATTGTGCGCTGGCCGGTTCGAAGGCAATCGGACCTTCGCCGTCGCTGGCCGGGATCACGCCCAGGGCATGCCGTGCGACCAGTTCGATCAAGGCTTTGGGTTCGAACGGTTTGACCAGGTAATCCGCCGCACCCTGGCGCATCGCGTCGACTGCACGTTCCACAGCGCCGTGGGCGGTCATCAGCAACACCGGCAACTGTGGCTGACGCGCGCGCAGCACACCGAGCAACTGGTGGCCGTCCATGCCCGGCATGTTCACGTCGCTCACCACCAGGCTGAAGGACTCTTGCTCCACCGCCTCCAAGGCGTCCTCGGCAGAACCGACCGCCCGGTAGTCATGGCCCGCCAACAGCAGCGTGTCAGCCAATGCTTCACGCAGCGCGCGATCGTCTTCCACCAACAGAACCTTGATAGCCATAACCGCTTACTCCGTGCTTGCCGCGCATGAAAACAGCGGCAAGGTCATCAATGCACAGGTGCCACGCCCGACACGGGAATGCAGCTGCAATTCTCCCTGATGGGCACGCGCCACTGCCTTGACCACGGTCAGGCCCAGCCCGGTACCGTTGGTCTTGGTGGTGAAAAAAGGTTCGCCCAGGCGCTGCAATACGGCAGGCTCGATACCGCTGCCGCTGTCGCTGATGCATAGGCGCAGGGTTTGCTCGCGGTTGTACAGGTGCACCTTGAGCCGCGCACCAGGGCCGCTGGCCTGGGTGGCGTTTTCGATCAGGTTGAGCAGCGAACCGACAAGGGTGTCGCGGTTGCACAGCAGCTCGCCGAGATGGCTGTCGCACTGCCAACGCACTTGCACGTCTTGAATGTGGGTGGCGGCCGCCGCTTGCAGCGCCTGCATCAACTCGGTAGGTGTGATGCGGTCGGTCAGCGGCAATTCACCACGGGCAAACACCAGCATGTCGCGCACCTGGTGCTCCAACTCATGCAGGCGCTCCTTGAGGCGCCCGGCAAAACGCTGGTGGGTGGCCGCGGGCAATTGTTCGTCAGTCAAATGACTGGCGTAGATCAACGCCGCCGACAGTGGCGTGCGGATCTGATGCGCCAGGGAAGCGACCATGCGCCCCAGCGAGGACAAACGTTCGTGGCGCGCCAATTGATCTTGCAGGTGACGGGTTTCAGTCAGGTCGTTGAGCAGCACCAACTGGCCCGGCTCCGCGTCCAGGGCGCGCGTGGCGATGGACAAGCGGCGACCGTCCTTGAGCGAAATTTCATGGCCATCGTCTTCACGCGGCGCAAAGCAGCGGGTGATTACGTGACGCCACAGCTCGCCTTCCAGAGGCAGGCCAAGCATGTCACAGGCCGCCGGGTTGGCTTCACGCACGCGGCCTTCTTCGTCGATGACGATCACGCCACCGGGCAACAGCGACAGCAGGTTTTGCAGGCGGTTGGCCAGGCGCTCCTTCTCGGCCAACTCTTCCATGCGCTGGGCACTGACCACCGCCAACTCGCCCTTGAGCTCCGAAACACGGGCTTCGAGCAGGCTGTAGGAATCGGTCAATTGGCTGGACATCTGGTTGAACAGCGAAAACGCCTGCTCCAGGCCCTGGCGGCTTTGCTGTTCTACAGAGGGAACCAGGCCTGCAATGGCAGGACTGGAAGAATGTTGGGCGGCGTGGGGCATCATGCTCTCTCGCTTGGCTGACCGTCAGTTAAACGGAACGTTGCGAGGGCTGTAGCAATACCCGTGCCGAAAAAAAACCACTGAAGTTTCAGTGATTTAAAAAACAGGCGTCAATCATCCGCCTGTTCGTCACCTTCTTTGCGGCTCATGCCGTACTTGCGCATCTTCTCCACCAGGGTGGTTCGACGAATGCGCAGGCGCTCGGCGGCACGGGCGACGATGCCGTTGGCGTCGTCCAGAGCCTGCTGGATCAGGCCTTGCTCCAGGTTGCCGAGGTAGTCCTTCAAGTCCAGGCCTTCGGGCGGCAGCATGGCGGTAGAGCCGAAGTCCGGGGCATGACCGTTGATGGCCACCCGCTCCTCCAGGTCGCTGCGCAGGCTGTCGACCAGTTGCTCGTCTTCGTCGTCGACGTAGCGGAATTTCTTCGGCAGCTCGACCACGCCGATCACACCGTAGGGGTGCATGATCGCCATGCGCTCCACCAGGTTGGCCAGCTCGCGCACGTTGCCCGGCCAGCCGTGGCGGCACAGGGACATGATTGCGGCGGAATTGAAACGGATCGAACCGCGCTTTTCGTGCTCCATGCGCGAGATCAGTTCGTTCATCAGCAACGGGATGTCCTCCACGCGCTCGCGCAGCGGGGCCATCTCGATCGGGAATACGTTGAGGCGGTAGTACAGGTCTTCGCGGAAGCTGCCGACCTCGATCATGCTTTCGAGGTTCTTGTGGGTGGCCGCGATGATGCGCACGTCAACGCTCTGGGTCTTGTTGCTGCCCACGCGCTCGAAGGTACGCTCCTGCAACACGCGCAGCAGCTTGACCTGCATCGGCAGCGGCATGTCGCCGATCTCGTCGAGGAACAGGGTGCCGCCGTTGGCCAGCTCGAAACGCCCGGCACGGCTGGTGATCGCCCCGGTAAAGGCGCCCTTCTCGTGGCCGAACAATTCGCTTTCAAGCAGCTCTGCCGGAATCGCCCCGCAGTTGACCGGCACAAAGGGCCCGTCGCGGCGCTTGGAGTGATAGTGCAGGTTGCGCGCAACCACTTCCTTGCCGGTGCCCGACTCGCCGAGGATCAACACGCTGGCGTCGGTATCGGCCACTTGCTGCATCATCTGGCGCACGTGCTGGATGGCGCGGCTGGTGCCGACCAGGCTGCGGAACAGGTTGGGTTCGCGATGGCGACCGCGCTCGCGGGCCTGGTCGTACATCTCGCGATAGACCTGGGCACGGTGCAGGGAGTCGAGCAATTTGCTGTAGCTGGGCGGCATTTCAAGGGTGGAAAGCACCCGGCGGCGCTGGTCTTCTGGCAGTTCGACAGAAGAAATATCGCCCATCAGCAACACGGGAAGGAACTCATCCCAGGTTGACAGTGTCTTTAACAAGCCCAAAACAGCGCCAGGAGCGTTTACCGTCCCGATCAGCACACAAATGACTTCACGGCTCGATGACAATGAGCTGACCGCCTGCTGCCAGTCATGGCTGCCGCAGGGCAAATTTTCTTCGCCAAGAAAATTCAAAATCACCGCTAAATCGCGGCGGCGGACGCTATCGTCATCAATCAGCAGAATTTTGGTTTCACGCCACATGCAATAGCAACTTCCCTAGTAAAACTTCCTGCCCCGAAGTGAGGGCAATCGAGACGCCTGTAAGACTTTGTACCTTACTAGACGTCTGAAATCTGAAAACAGCACTAGTTAAGTCAAAAATGCTGGCACAGTCAAATATATGACGCGCCCATCGGACCAACTGCGGCTCTTCAGCCGAACAGATGGTAAACCTTTGACGCATTTTTCGCTTGGTTGATCTGCGACATCTCCTCGAAAATCGCCTGCCGCTCGCCCGTCGTCACCTCGAGCAATTGCTGGTAAACCGCCAGCAGCCCCTCAAGCTTTTCGCGCAACGCATCCTCGTCTACCGGCGCTTCGCTGAGCACCTCGTCGATGACATGACGACAGCCCAGGTCCAGTTCGCCGATGGCGTCCCAGTTGCGGTCCGCCAGCGCGCCCATCAGCGCCTCACGGGTTTCATCAATGCGTTGCAATGCTTGGCTCATGACGTGTTCCTCAAGGCCGCTTGGCCTTATTGTGCAGCGCCTTGTGGCGCGCCGATGGCATCCCAGCCTTCTTTCACGGTAATCAGCAAACGGGCGACTTCGTCAATCATGTCGGCGTCGTTGTGCAGATTGGCCTCCATCAAACGGTTGGTCATGTACACGTACAGACCTTCCAGTTGCTGAACGTATTCCTTGTTGTCGCTTTTTTCCGCGCTCAGGCCATCACGAAGCCCGATGAGGATGTCGGCGGCCTTGCCCAGCATCAGGCCCTTCGCGGCGATATCACCACGCGCCAACGCACCTTTGGCCTGCGCCATACGGTCGAGCCCACCCTCCATCAGCATTTGCACCAGGCGGTGCGGGCTGGCTTCGGAGATCTGGGCATGGGAATTGACCTTCTGGTATTGGCGAAGGGCTCTCATGGGATTCATTTTTCTACCTCGTGACAGGCAACAGCGAGATGGGTTGCAGTAACCATTATGTCGACTGGATCGCAAAAAACTTTAACCCGTCGGCCTTATGAAGAACAAAGCCCAGGTCAATGGACCCGGGCTTTTTCAATCCGCATTCAATCAGCTATCACTGCTTTGTGATTTGCTGATGGCATTTAGCGTACCGAGGATACTGTTGCTCTGCTGGCGCAGTTGCGCCACCAGCGTATCCATGGCGGTGTACTTGCGGGTCAAGGCGTCTTGCATGGTGGTGAGGCGATCATCCAGAGCGACCTGCTGTTTGTTCAGGTCTTTGAGGCTGTCCGACAAGGATGCCGAACGCGTCGCCAGAATCCCCGTACTGGCCTTGGCATAACCATCGGTCGCCGCTGTCAGGCGCGCAAGCAAACCGTTCTTGCCACTGAAAATACTGTTGATGTCGGCGGCGTTGGTCAGTACGGCCTTGTCCCACTGCTTGGCATCGATGCTCAGCGCGCCGGTGTCCTGGTCGGTGGTAACACCGAACTGGGCCAGGGATTTCAAGGTGCCGTTGCCGGACAATGCGTTGAACTCGTTGCGGATCGCCGCCTGCAAGGTGCGCATGGTCGAGTCGCCGGTCAAGGTGGCGGCGACGGAGTTACCGGCGGCATCCTTGGTCACCTTGGTCTCGGCGTTCATCGCCTTGAGCAGGGCGTTGTAGGTGTCGACGAAGCCCTTGACCCCGGACTTGAGGGCGGTGGTGCTGGTGCTGACGGAAATGGTCAAAGCATTGCGAGCCGTAGACGCGGTATCCGAAGGCGTGGTCAAGGGCGACACAGAGAGCAACTTGATGCTCACACCACTCACTGCATCCGTGATGCTGTTGGTCTTGGACTCTGCAGCAATACCGTCAATGGTGTACTTGGCGTTCTTCGGCTCGCTGACCACTGTGTAACCGGTATCAATCCCCGAGTTGCCCGACATCGTCAGATCGGAACCAACACCGGAGTTGGTGGAGGTCAGGATAAGACGCGAACCATTGGAGTCGGTGAGGATGTTGGCACTCAGGCCTGCGGTGCCGAACTGCGAGTTGATCGAGTCACGCACCTGTTGCAGGGTCGCGCCGGCCGGCACCTTCAGGTCGAAGTTCTTGCCAGACTGGCTGATCGTCAGCGTCGTTGGGGTGGTGCCACTGTTCACGACCGTCGACTGGCCGCTGGCGAAGCTCTTGGTCGACAGCTTCGACGGCGTCGCCAACTGGTTGACGACCAGCGAGAAGCTACCGCTCGCCGCACCCTGGTTGGCCGTCATGGTGGCGACCTTTTCGTCCGAAGACGTACCGGTCAAGCCACTGAAGCTGTTATCGGTGCCCATGTTGGCCAGCGCACCCCGGAAGGCATCCAGGGCTGCCTGGATCTTGCCGATCGACGACAGCTGGGTGGTTGCCTTTTGCGACTGGATGTTGATCTGAGCCTGCTTAGGCGCTCGCTCGGCATCCACCAGGGATTTCACAATCGCCTGAGTGTCGAAACCCGACCCCACGCCGGTAATCGTTGTACCCGCCATCATCTTTCTCCTGTTCCGGTGGCTGCCGTTATCTTGACGACTAGCGCTTCAAGCGGTGACAGCAACAAGTTTCATGCCAGTTCACGCCTTGTCGTCAAACAACACATGACTGGCGCTGGCCAGACTCTGTGCCAGTTTCAAGGCCGTTTCCGAAGGAATCTGTCGGATCACTTCACCGGTGTCGGTGGCAATGACCTTGACTACAACCCTATGGGTGGAATCGTCAATGGAAAAGTCCAGGTTGCGCTGGGCCGCTTGTACGAATTCTTTAATATCGGTGACCGCTTTTTCCAGGCTGTCCTTTTGGGACTTGCCTGCGGTTGGCGCGGCCGCTTCAACCTTAGTCTTGTCTTTATCCGCAACCACAGGTGCCGGCGAGCCTTGAGAGGCCAGCGGCGGATAAGACAAGTTCAGTTTTACACTCATGTCCATGCCCAATCTCCTCTGATTGGAAAAGACGAAAGGGCACGTAAACGCGCCCTTCCGTCATTCACCACGTGCCGCTATTACTGAAGCAGCTTCAGTACAGCGGATGGCAGTTGGTTAGCCTGCGACAGGATCGCAGTGGAAGCCGACTGCAGGGTTTGCTGCTTGGTCAGTTCAGCGGCTTCGGAAGCGAAGTCGACGTCCTGAACGGTGGAGCGGGCAGCGGTGCTGTTTTTCTGGATGTTGGACAGGTTGTCTACAGTGCTGGTCAGACGGTTCTGTACCGCACCCAGGCCCGAACGGGAGCTGGAGATGGTAGCGATAGCCTGGTCGATCACGGACACAGCGTTCTGGGCCTTGGTGGCGTCAGTCACGTCGGTTTGCGAAACGGCGGTCTTGGTCGAAGCAGCTGAAGTAGCGGCACCGAAGATACCGGTCACACCAGCGCCTTCCAGGGAGTAGCCCTTGGCGGAGTCCATGTTCACAGCACCGGTAGCGATGATGCCGTCAGCCAGGGCAGTAGCAGTGCCGTAGGTGCCCGAACCGTCTTTGGTGGCAACAGTGATGGTGCCGGCAGCGGTCGAAGCGCTGAAGGCCAGGTTTTCACCGGTGTCGGATTTAACCGACAGAGTGCCTTTGGATTGGTCGTAGTTAACGCTGATGCCCAGTTTGGCGGAGTTGGACTTCAACTGATCAGCCAGGCTGGCAGTGTCGGTGACGCCGACGAACGTGGTGGCTTGGCCGCCAACGGTCATGGTGAACGAAGCTGGAGCGGTAGCAGCACCGGCGCCAACTACAAACTGAGCTTCAGTGCTGGCGGTAGCGTTCAGGCCACCGATGGCGCCGTTCAGTTGTGCGGCGATGGTTTTAGCGGAAGCAGCAGCTGCTACAGTGACGTTGGCAGTCTGGCCGTTACCGGTTACTGCGATTGCGCCGCCAGCTACACCAGCACCTGGAGCGATACCGATGCTCTTGATTTGCTGCGAACCGATGTTGTTGGCAGCAACGTTGTCCAGGGACAGGTTGATGGTTTCGTTAGCGTTGGCGCCAACCTGGATCGACTTGGTACCGTACGAACCGTCCAGCAGCTTCTGGCCACCGAAAGTAGTGGTCTGGGCGATACGGGTCAGTTCCGAAGTCAGGGCCTGGTATTCGTCGTTGTTCGACTTACGGTCGTCGGTGCTCAGGGAGCCGGTCGCCGAGGACAGAGCCAGGGTACGCATTTTTTGCAGAATGTCGGTCGAAGCCTGCATTGCGCCTTCAGCGGTCTGCGCGATGGAGATACCATCGTTGGCGTTCTTTACAGCTTGACCCAGGCCGTTGATCTGGCTGGTCATACGGGTGGCGATACCCAGGCCGGCGGCGTCGTCTTTAGCGCTGTTGATACGCAGGCCGGAAGACAGGCGCTGCATGGAAGTGGCCAGGGCGCCGCCAGCTTTGTTCAGGTTGCCCTGAGTAGTGATCGAAGCAATGTTGGTGTTTACTGTTAAAGCCATGACGAAATCCTCGTTGGATGGATACTGCGGCTTCCGGCCCTGGCAACCGCCGGGTGTGGCCTGAGAACCTACGTAATAGTTATCGTCGTGGTAGCCGGTTGCTTGAGGATTTTTTTCGATTTTTTTGCTGGCGTCGTGCCACTCCTTGCAATTCAAGGGCTTACGCAGGCAAAAAAGCCTGCTTTCATTGGGTTTTCTGGCGCCAAATAAAAAACGCCGATGCTCTTTCAAGCATCGGCGTTTTTTTGTGCTACCGGTTCAAGGTGTCACGGACGATAGAGAATCGCCGAGCCCCACGACAGGCCCACACCAAAACCGCTGATGGCCACGCGTTTCCAGGTGGCGTCCATCACATGCTTTTCCAGCAGCAGCGGAATGCTCGACGACACCGTGTTGCCGGTCTCGACCATGTCCTTGATGAACTTGTCCACCGGCGCATCTTCAAAACGACGCGCTACGGCGTCGACAATCGCCGCACTGCCCTGGTGAATGCAGAAGGCATCGATGTCGTCGGCCTTTAGGTCCGACTCATCGAGCAGCTCATGCAAATGCGCAGGCACCTTGAGCAAGGCGAAGTTGAACACTTGGCGGCCGTTCATGAAGAACACACCGTCGCTGACCTTCAGGTGCGGGGCGCCGGAACCGTCGGTGCCGAACTTGGACTTGCCGAGCAACCACGGCGCATCTTCGCCCATCCAGGTGGCGGTGGCGGCATCGCCGAACAGCATGGTGGTGTTGCGGTCTTCCGGGTCGACGATCTTCGAATACGGGTCGGCAGTGACCAGCAGGCCATTCTTCAGGCCAGCGGCTTCCATGAAACCCTTCATCGCGTAGATGCCGTAGACGTAGCCGGAACAGCCCAGGGAAATATCGAAGGCTGCAACGTGGGTCGGCAGGCCGAGCTTGTCCTGGACGATGGCAGCCGTGTGCGGCAGGCCCTCTTCATCGCCGTTCTGGGTGACGACGATCAGCGCGTCGATGGACTCGCGTTTCAGATCCGGGTTGTTGGCAAACAAAGCGTTGACCGCCTCGACACACAGATCGGAGGTTTCCTGCGCGGCTTCCTTGCGCGGCAGGAACGCCGACCCGATCTTGCCAATGATGAATTCTTCATCCTTGGCGAATTTGGCACCCTGGGCGTAGTTATCGATCCCGTCTGCCGGCACGTAACTGGCGATGCTTTTTATGCCAATCATTGTGGCTTCCCAATACTAAATAGCTGGAGAACACCCCTGGGACTACGCCCGGAGTGCTGACAATAAAGGGGATAACCCCATAAAAATCTCGCTGAAAGCCGCCACGCAAGGACCCTGTGACGACTTATCCTTTTCACACGATACAGTGAAGATGCGCTTTATGACTCACAGGTCACTCAATTTTGTGTGCTTTATGCAAAACCTTCAAACAATTAAACCCCAAAAACGACAACGGCCCGCCGTGTTTCCAGGGCGGGCCGCTTGACGTGACGCCACTTACATCTTGTTGAACAGGCTCAACTGCGAGATTTTCACGAACGCCAGTTGGGAGGCTTGCAACATGGTTTGCTGCAGCGCCAGGTTGATGGCCGCCTCACCCATGTCGATGTTGGCCAGATCGCTCATCGTGCTGGTCGTAGCAATGCTGATGCTCGAATTCTCAGTGGCCTGGATCTCCAAGGCATTCTGCCGCGCCCCGACGGAACCCCGCACATTGACGATCTGGGACATCGAATTGGCCAGGTTGGCGATGCTCGAATCAATGGCATCCTTGAGCTTGACCGTCGCTGCCGGATTGCCGTCGGCTGGTGCCTCCAGCGCCTTGCGCAATTGGCCAAGCGTATCCAGCGCATTCTGGGTCTTCTGGGTATTGGCACCCACCGAGAACTGATCGCCTGGCTGCGGCGGGCCGCTGCTCACGTCAAACGTCACGCCGGCCGCCGTCACCGTGGTACCGCCGCCGGTATCGCCGGTGGCGATCGCCTTGCTGGCGCTCGAATAGGGCTGGGCATACACCTCATAGGCCGTCGCGCTGGTGAACTTGATGATCGCCCCGCTGTTGGACGGGAACGTGCTGGCATAGTCCGCCTGGTTGGTGACCTGCGCGCCGGTCAGCTGTGCGCTCGACGTATTGCTCGGCGTGCGCGACACGCTGAACGTGTCCGGCTTGGCCTCCAGGCTGAAGGTACGGTCCTTGACCAACGCATCGGAGTTGGCGCCCGGCGCCACGTCCCCGAGGTTCATGGTGATGTCGAATTTCACCCCCCGCAGTGCAACGCTGGTGCTGCCTTCCTTGGTGGCGTCGAACGTGCCATTGCCCGGTATCTCGGAAGTCACGTCATTGCCGTTCTTGTCAGACACCTTGTATTGCGTGCTGCTGGTAAAGGTCAGCTTGTAAGGCTGGCCGTCGGCGAATTTGTTGGCGTAGTCGCCGCTCGATGTCACCAGCCCGGCCGAAAGCGCCACCTTGTGGTCATTGACCGTAGGCGGCACGGTCTGCGGGTTCGGCGCAACCCAGGGGGCCTGGGTGCGACCGGCGTTGGCCGCGCCTTCAAGGATGGTCTTGCCGGTATCACCCGCGCTGACATTCAGCGTATTGGAAATCTGCAGGCTCAGCGGGGTTTCATCCCCCTGGTAGCTGTAGGTGCCATCGTTGTTGCGCGCATACGGCGGCGTCTGGGTCTTGGAGCCGGAAAACAAGTAGTTGCCGGCCGAGTCCTTGCTGTTGAGCAGGCCCAGGACCTGATCTTCAATCGCACCGACCTCACTGGCAATCGAGCGACGATCAGCATCACTGCCGACACCACCGGCCTTGAGTGCCAGCTCCGTGGCCCGCTGCATGGCTTCACTGATCGCACCTAAAACACTCTCTTCGTTAGTCAGCGAGTTTTTCAAGCTGGTGATGTTGCCAGTGGACTGGGCCACCATGTCTTTCTGCTGCTGCAGCATCAACAACCGCGCCGCCGCCACAGGATCATCCGCGGCGGTCTGTACGCGCACGCCGGAGCTGGCCTGGTCCTGGGCCTTCACCACACCCGAATAGTTATCCGAATACTTGGCGGAACTGGTCTCGAAATACTGCTGTGTAGAAATACGCATCGTCCCAGGCTCCCTTAAAGACTATTGATCAATGTGCTGAAGGTTTCTTGCGCAGCCTTGATGATCTGCGACGATGCCGTGTAGTACTGCTGGAACTTGATCATGTCGCCCGCCTCTTCGTCCAGGTTGACCTGGGACACCGAGTTGCGCGCATTCTTGTTGGCGGTCAGCAATGCGTTCGTCGCCGTGCTGTCCGTACCGGCAGCCGCCGCTTTCGCGCCGACGGTAGATACCAACTTGCTATTGGCCCCTACGAGGCTGGTGCCGCCGGTGCCATCGGCGGCCGTGCCGATGGTCGCCTTGGTTTGCAGGCCGAGCAGCTCAAGGGCGTTGCGGTTATCGGACTTGCCGGAGGCATTGAACGAGAACGTCGTGCTGTCGCCGTTGGCCGGCGAACCGCCCACCGTGGTGTCGAAACTGAAGCTCTTGGCCGGCACCACCAGGGCACCGTTGGCATCGCGCATCGGCACGTTGATCGTGACCTTGTTGCCCTGCCCCGGAACAATGCTGCCGGTGCCGATCGGGTTGCCCTGGGCATCATTGAGTGTGTACGGCTGGGTGCCGTCGGCTGCCGGCTTGCCGAATACCATCTTCACCGGCATCGAATGCTCAATCCCCGTGCGCAACTGGGCAGTGGCGGCGCCGCCCTGGATATCCAAAGGCACCGTCAGGGTCGGCGGGGTAAACGTGCCGGTACCTTCGTTGGTCTTACTGGCCTGCCCGGATAGTGGCGCGGCAAAAGCGATCTTGTTCGGATCCGTCATCACGGTGCCAATGTCCTTGGCACCATTGGCGGTCGGGCTGACCTTGAAGCTGTCCCCGGTAGCCATCGGCCCCTTGCCGTCGAGCGCCAACGTGAAACCATCGATCACGGCCGGTGGCGTGGCGGTGACGTCAAAGGTCCCCATGGCCTTGCCATCGGAACGCACCACGGTGACGTTGTTCGGGTTGGCGCTGTCGTTGAAGGTGACCTTGTAATCGAAATTGGTCAGCTTGCTGCTGTCCTTGATCGACACGTTCAGGTTGCCGGAACCCGCGCTGTTGCCACCCGAAGCCTGGCTGCGCTGGGCAATGGCCGCGGCGCTGTTGATGTCCTTGAACAGCGAGCTGCCGAACTGGCCGTTGAGGTCCAGGCCCTGGCCCAACTGGTTGTTGATGGTATCTGCGGTGGCGATGGCGATGCGCCCCAAGTCATTGATGGCAGGCATCAGGACATCGCTGCGATAACGCAACAGACCGCCGATGCTACCGCCGCTGAGCACGTTGCCCAGATCGAGCGACTCACCGCCGCCCACGTTGAGCTGGATGGTGAACTGGCTGGTGTCGTTCTTGCTCGGTACGGCGGAGATGGTGTTGAACTGGTCACCCAATACCAGCGACTGGCCGGAACCGGTGCTGACGCTGAAGATGCCATTCTTCTCGGTGGCGGTCACGCCGACCAATTCGTTCAGCGAACGCACGGCTTCGGCACGCGCGTCCAACAGATTGGCCGGGGCCGTGTTCGACGAACCCTGCACCTGGGCGATCTGCTTGTTGAGCGAGGCAATGGACGACGTCAGCTTGTTGACCTGGTCGCTCATCGACGACAGCTGGCTGTTGATGGTTTCTTTCTGCTGGCCCAACTGTGTAGAGATCGAGTTGAAGCGATTGCTCAGCGTCTGCGCCTTGGTGATCAACACCTGGCGGGCCGAGACATCGCTCGGGTTGCCCGAGGCAGTCTGCACGGCCGAGAAGAACTCACTGAGCACAGCCGACATACCGGTGGTCTTGTCCGACAGGGTCTTGTCGACAGCGCTGACCTGGTCGAGGTAAGCCTTGGCATCGCTGTTGAGCGAGGTGCTGTTCTGGTACGCCGCGTCGAGAAACTCGTTATACACCCGGCGCACATCGGCCAGGGTGGTACCGCTGCCGATGTACACACCACCGTACTGGTTGGCCGCACTGGCGTTCTGGGTGGTCTGCTGACGCGAATAACCCGGAGTATTGGCGTTGGCAATGTTATTACTCAAGACCGACAGCGATCCTTGAGAGGCATTGAGCCCTGACATCCCGATACTGAGCAAACTCATGGTTCAGACCTTATAAATGTGTGGTTGCGCCAGCGGCAGCGTAATTCTGGTAACTGTCCATCGTTTTGGCGATCTGCGAAATCTTGCTGGCATAGGCCGGGTCGGTGGCGTAACCGGCTTTTTGCAACTCGCGGACAAACTGTTCCGGGTTGTCGGCCGATTTGATGACTTCTTTATAGCGATCATTGCTTTGCAGCAAGGTCACCAGGTCATGGAAGCTGTCCTGGTAGGAGTTGTAGGAACGGAACTGCGCCGTTTCCTTGACCATCGCCCCATCCCGGAACTCGCTGGTGATCGCACGTGCCTGGCCGCCCTGCCAACTCTGGCCGGCCTTGATGCCGAACAGGTTGTGGCTGCTGCTACCGTCTTCGGCGCGCATCACCGATTTACCCCAACCGGTTTCCAGGGCAGCCTGGGCCACCAGGTACTTCGGATCGACACCGATGCGCGCCGCGGCGGCCTTGGCCATCGGCAACATGGTGGCGACAAATTCATCCTGCGAACTGAAGGCCTTCTTCGCCGGCGCCAAGGGTGGCTGGGCCACGGCGCGACCGTACACCTGCATGCGCCCGCTCGGCACGGCGAAGGTGCGCGCGCTGCTGTTGATCACGTTGTCGTCGGCCACGCTGTTACGCAGCGGCGCGCTTTTGGCATCGATAGCAACGGGCGCGTTCGGCACGATGCCGGCCAGCAGGCGATCGGTCAGCTTGCTCGGCAAGGCGATGCGACGCTGGTTCATCAGCTCCATGTCATTGCTGTGGGACGCCGCAGCGCCGACCTGCGGTTCAGCCACGCGGTACGCCCACAACGGACGCTGGCCATTGGAGCGGCCCAGCGGCCCTTCGGCCTGGGTGCCTGCCGCGATTTCCGTCGGCACGTCGACCTTCTTCGCAGGCTCGGCAGCCGCCGGACCTTGCAAGGTGGCGGCCTGGGCCTCCACCGGTTTGTTTTTCTGCATCTGGCGCATCAGCACGTCGGCCAGGCCGATGCCACCGCCTTCGCGGGACATCGAGACGGCCAGCTGCTGGTCGTACATTTCCTGGTACTGCTTGGCGGCCGGCGTGTTCATCGGGTTGTCTTTACCCAGCGCCTCGGTAGCCGAACGCATGGACTTGAGCATCTCGCTCAAGAACAGCGATTCGAACTCCTGCGCGACCTTGCGCATGTTGCCTTCGCTGTTCTTGTCGGCACCGACCTTGAGCTGGTTAAGCCGGTTCAGGTCGGAGTAAGACCCCGAATCCGCCGTGCTGCTGATCCCGCTCTTGCGCATATCCATGACCATGGCCTCAGATCACGATCAGGTCGGCTTGCAAGGCGCCGGCCTGTTTCAATGCTTCGAGGATCGCCATCAAGTCGCCGGGCGCTGCGCCCACCTGGTTCACCGCGCGGACAATCTCGTCCAGGGTGGTGCCAGGGCCGAACTTGAACATCGGCTTGGCTTCTTGCTGGGCATTCACCCGCGAACGCGGCACCACCGCCGTCTGGCCGTTGGACAACGGGCCAGGCTGGCTGACGATCGGGTCTTCGGTGATGGTCACGGTCAGGCTGCCGTGGGTCACGGCGGCTGGCGAGACCTTGACGTTCTGGCCGATCACGATGGTGCCGGTGCGCGAGTTGATGATGACTTTGGCCACGGCCTGGCCAGGGTCGACTTCAAGGTTTTCCAGGATCGACAGGTAGTCGACGCGCTGGCTCGGGTCCAGCGGCGCCGTCACACGGATCGAGCCGCCGTCGATGGCCTGGGCCACGCCCGGGCCGAGCATGTCGTTGATCTTGTCGACCACGCGCTTGGCGGTGGTGAAGTCGGAACGGTTGAGGTTCAGGGTCAGGCTGTTGCCCTGGTTGAAACCACTTGGCACGGTACGTTCAACCGTGGCGCCGCCCGGGATACGCCCGGCCGACGGCACGTTGACGGTGATCTTCGAACCGTCGCGACCTTCGGCGTCAAACCCGCCTACCACCAGGTTGCCCTGGGCGATGGCGTAGACGTTGCCGTCGATACCCTTGAGCGGCGTCATCAGCAAGGTGCCGCCGCGCAGGCTTTTCGAGTTACCAATGGACGACACGGTGATGTCCACCACCTGGCCCGGTTTGGAGAACGCCGGCAGGTCGGCGCTGATCGACACTGCCGCGACGTTTTTAAGCTGCACGTTGCCCGACCCCGCCGGCACCTTGATGCCGAACTGCGAGAGCATGTTGTTGAAGGTCTGCAGGGTGAACGGGGTCTGGGTGGTCTGGTCACCCGTACCGTTGAGCCCCACCACTAGGCCGTAGCCGATCAACTGGTTGGAACGCACGCCGGAGATGCTGGCGATGTCCTTCAGGCGCTCGGCCTGGGCGACAGCGCTCAAGGAAAGCAGGAGTGCGGCCGCCATCAGCTGTTTGAAGTTCAAAGTGGCCACCTAGAAAGGGAACAGCGGGCTAAGGAAGAAACGGTCGAACCAGCCCGGCTGGCTTGCATCAGCAAACGAACCCGTACCCGAGTAGGTAATGCGTGCATCGGCAATCCGTGTGGACGGCACAGTGTTGTCGGTGGAGATGTCATCGGCACGGACCATGCCGGCAATGCGCACCAGCTCGTCACCGGTGTTGAGGGTCATCCACTTTTCACCGCGCACGGCGATGATGCCGTTGGGCAGCACATCGGCCACGGTAACGGTGATCGAACCGGTCAGGCTGTTGCCCTGCCCCGCCGAACTCTTGCCGTTGGTGGCACGATCACCGCTGTAGCCGGCGCTCAGGCTCAGGTCGCCATCGCCCAGCGGGTTGTTGGTGTTGGGCACGGCACCGAACAACGAGGTCAGGCCGATACCGGTCTTGCTGGTCTTGCCCACCTGGGAGTTGGCGTTCTTGCTGGCCTGGGTCTTCTCGTTCAGGGTAATGGTGATGATGTCACCGACCCGGAACGCTTTGCGGTCGCTGTACAGGTTCTGTTCGAAACCGGCCTGGTAGATCGAGCCATTGTTGGCCGCCGCCGGCAACGGCGTGCGTGGCAACACCGGCGCGTAGTACGGGTCATTGGGTTTTGGCGTCGGGGCGACACAGCCCGCAAGCACGGCAATCCCACTCAATGCCAGAACAGAAACATAGCGATTCATGACCCTTACCTCACGGTGTTGCAGGCGCCGTCAAGAGCGCCCCATAGACTTGATTACAGATTCTGCGTTACGAACGAAAGCATCTGGTCGGCAGTGGAGATCACCTTGGAGTTCATCTCGTAGGCGCGCTGGGTGGTGATCATGTTGACCATCTCCTCAACGGTGCTCACGTTGGAGGTTTCCAGGGTGCTTTGCAGCGTGGTGCCGAAACCGTTCAGGCCAGGGGTGCCGATTTGCGGCGCGCCGCTGGAGGCGGTTTCCAGGAACAGGTTGTTGCCTATGGCCTGCAGGCCGGCCGGGTTGATGAAGTCGGCGGTCTGCAGGTTGCCGATCACTTGCGACGCGGGGTTGCCGGCCACGGTGATCGACACGGTACCGTCGTTACCGACGGTGAAGGTCTTGGCGTCGGCTGGAACGATCACGGCCGGCTCCAGGGCGAAACCGTTGGCGGTCACGATCTGGCCGTTGGAGTCCAGGTGGAAAGTACCGTCACGGGTGTAGGAAGTAGTGCCGTCCGGTTGCAGGATCTGGAAGAAACCACGGCCGTTGATGGCCATGTCCAGCGGCTGGCCGGTCTGCTGCAGGTTACCGGCGCTGAAGTTCTTCTGGGTGCCGACGATCTGCACACCGGTACCCAATTGCAGGCCGGACGGCAGTTCGCTGTCCTGCGTCGACTGGGCGCCTGGCTGCTTCTTGATCTGATAGAGCAAGTCCTGGAACTCGGCACGGTCACGCTTGAAACCCGTGGTCGACACGTTGGCCAGGTTGTTGGAAATGGTGGTCAGGTTGGTGTCCTGGGCGGACAGACCTGTTTTGGCAACCCATAGAGCCGGAAGCATGCTGTTCTCCTTCGTGCGCCTGTTTGTTGGCGCTGCGCCGCAAAATTAGTGTGTTGGATCAGCTCATCTGCATGACGCGTGTCATGGCCTGATCGTCTTCTTTAGCGCTGTTCATCATCTTGATGTGCAGCTCGAACTGCTTGGAAAGCGCCAGCACCGCAGTCATCTCTTCCACGGCATTGACGTTGCTCGCCTGCAGGAAGCCCGAGGTCAGCTTGACGTTCGCGTCGGCCTGGGCCGGCTGGCCATCCTTGGTGTGGATGGTGCCGTCGAGGCCTTTATTCATGTTCTTCAGGTCCGGCTGGACCAGCTTGATGCGGTCCACTTCGGCCATCACCCGCGGGCCTTCGCCCATGGCGCGGATGCTGATGGTGCCGTCGGCACCCACTTCGATTTTCTGCTGGGGCGGCACGGCAATCGGGCCACCGTTGCCCATGATCGGCATGCCGTTGCCGGCGCGCAGCACGCCCAACGCATCGACGTTCATGCTGGCGCTGCGCACGTAGGCTTCACTGCCATCAGGCGTCTGCACGGCCATCCAGCCGTCACCGTTGACGGCCACGTCCAGGTCACGGCCGGTCTCGATCATGGCGCCAGGGGTGAAGTCGGTGGCCGGACGCTCGGTCATGGCAAACGCCCGCGCCGGAAAGCTGTCACCGAACACCGGCATCGAACGCGCCTGCTCCAGGTCACGTTGGAAACCATTGGTGGAAATGTTCGCCAGGTTGTTGGCATGGGCCTTCTGCGCCAGAGCATTCTGGCTGGCGCCGGTCATTGCCACATAAAGGTACTTGTCCACGCTTCTTCCTCTTTCTGACGGACGCTTGCCGCCCACCGCTGTACTGATGAGGCTTAAGCAATTTGCGAACCAACTTTTGAAAATAGCGAGAAGTGCAGGCGGGGCGGGGGTTTGCCGTGAGGTGGGGTGAATTCCGCATTGAGCGCGAGTCGAAAAAACGGCGGACTACTGCCGCCTGCGGCAAACCCCGTCCTTGAAAACGACAAAGATCAAATGTGGGAGGGGGCTTGCCGCCTCCCACATTGGGTTATTTATCGGTCTTGAGGATTTCGTAGTCGCGCAGCTTATTGGCGATGGTGGTGTGCGACACCCCCAGGCGCTTGCCCATCTGCCGACTGCTGGGATGCTCGGCGTACAAGGCTTCCAGCACCGCCTTCTCGAACCGCCCGACAATTTCTTCCAGGCCACCCTCCAGCGAAAAATCGCCAAGTGGCTGACGCACGCCATAGTCCGGCAACCGGATGTGCTCGACCTTGACCGTCCCGCCGTCGCACAACGACACCGCCTGGAACAGCACGTTTTCCAACTGCCGCACATTGCCTGGCCAGTGGTAATGACTGAGGCGCTCCATTGCGGCGGGCGCCAACCTGGGCAGCGGGCAACCGATCTGTCGGCTGGCCTGGTCGAGAAAGTGCTCGACCAGCGGCGCCAGGCCGTCCAGGCATTCGCGCAACGGCGGGATATGCAGGGACAGCACATTGAGGCGGTGATAAAGGTCCTGGCGAAATTCGCCACGGGCGCACAGCTCGGACAAATCCACTTGGGTGGCGCAGATCACCCGCACATCGAGGTACACCTCTTCATCGCTGCCGACGCGACGGAAGCAACCGTCCTGCAAAAAGCGCAGCAGTTTCACCTGCAAGCGCGCGCTCATTTCCCCTACACCGTCGAGAAACAACGTACCGCCCGCCGTCAGCTCCAGCAGGCCGAGCTTGCCTTCGGCCCGCGCGCCCTCAAACGCGCCAGGACCGTAGCCGAACAACTCGGTTTCGGCCATCGACTCAGGCAGGCCGGCGCAGTTGAGCGCCATCAACGGCGATTGCCCACGCGGGCTGGCCAGGTGACAGGCCCGCGCCAGCAGTTCCTTGCCGGTGCCGGTTTCGCCTTCTATTAATAGCGGCGCGTCCAGTGGCGCCATGCGCCGGGCTTCGCGCACCACCGCGGCCATGACTTTGGAACTCTGGAAGATGCTGTCGAAGCCGCGCAGTTCCTGCTTGCGCACGTTGTAGATGCGCTCACCGACGCGGTCGGCGCGGTGCAGGGTCAATACAGCACCGGCCATGGCCTCGCTGTCGTCATGCTCGGAGGATTGCAGCGGCGCGATGTCCGCCAGGAACACGTCGCCCTTGACCTTGACCCGCAGGCCGTTGATCCGCGACTTGCTCGCGCGCACCAGCTCCGGCAAGTCGAAGTCCTCGGCATAGCGCGACAACGGAATGCCCGGCACTTCATCCACCCGCACCCCGAGCAACTGCGCCGCCGCGCGGTTGGCGGCGACGATGGAGCCGCCCATGTCGATGGACAACACCGGAAACTCCAGGGCGCCCAGCAGTGCATTGAGTTCCATATGCCGGCGCTCGCTGGGCATCAGCCCGACTCTTTTGACGCCAAACACCCCGGCAATCGCCTCGAATTGCGGGCGCAGGGCCTGAAACTGCATGTTCACCAGGTTCGGGCAGTACAGGTAAATGGCGTTGCCATGCTCCCCACCGACCTCGCCCTTGGCGACGTTGACGCCGTATTCCACCAGCAGATTGAGGATGTCCCGCAGGATGCCAATGCGGTTCTGGCAGTGCACTTTGATACGCATGAAGAGGCCCGAAAAGTGGGGAAGCGCCGCGTCTTTTTGTCGCTGGGCGCAGATAGTCGTCAAGATTATGTGACAGGCGGAGTGACTTTCCCAGCCCAATGCAACGGCCAGCCCCACAAGCGTAACGAATACTTTACGGAAAATGGTAAGTTTTCCTACGCCAAGGCGTTTTAAACAGATGGAATCCGGCCTCGCCCGGGTTATCAATAGGCTCATCGCAGGACATAACAAGAACGAATGCCTAGCAGGAGAGCCGTATGAAGCAGACGCAGTACGTGGCCCGCGAGCCCGACGCGCAAGGTTTTATCCACTACCCGCCGGAAGAACACGCGGTGTGGAACACCCTGATCACTCGCCAGTTGAAGGTGATCGAGGGTCGCGCCTGCCAGGAATACCTGGACGGCATTGACAAGCTCGGCCTGCCACACGATCGCATCCCGCAACTGGGTGAAATCAACAAGGTGCTGGCCGAGACTACCGGCTGGCAGGTCGCCCGTGTGCCGGCGCTGATTCCCTTCCAGACCTTCTTCGAATTGCTCGCCAGCAAACAGTTTCCAGTGGCGACCTTTATTCGTACTCGCGAAGAACTGGACTACCTGCAAGAGCCGGATATTTTCCACGAGATTTTCGGCCACTGCCCGCTGCTGACCAACCCCTGGTTCGCCGAATTCACCCACACCTACGGCAAGCTCGGCCTGGCGGCCACCAAGGAGCAACGGGTGTATCTGGCGCGCCTGTACTGGATGACCATCGAATTCGGCCTGGTGGACACGCCCGCAGGCCGGCGCATCTACGGCGGCGGCATTCTGTCATCGCCCAAGGAGACCGTGTACAGCCTGTCGTCCGAGCCCGAACACCAGGTGTTCGACCCGCTGGAAGCCATGCGCACGCCGTACCGCATCGACATCCTGCAACCGTTGTATTTCGTGTTGCCCAATCTGAAGCGCCTGTTCGAAGTCGCGCAGGAAGACATCATGGGCATGGTCGAGCGCGGTATGCAGTTGGGTCTGCACGCGCCGAAGTTTCCACCGAAACCCAAAGCGGCTTGAACCTTACATCTTCAGGCCAGGTGAGTCTGTTCCCTGGCCGCGCGTTGCTTTAGGGTGACGCTACTGATCTTCAAACACTCGAATTCAGGACACCATCATGATCACCTTGAACCAAGCCCATTGCGAAGCCTGCCGCGCCGATGCCCCGCAAGTCAGCGATGAAGAACTGCCGGTACTGCTCAAGCAGATCCCTGACTGGAACATCGAAGTCCGCGACGGCGTGATGCAACTGGAAAAGGTTTTCCTGTTCAAGAACTTCAAGTTCGCCCTGGCCTTCACCAACGCCATGGGTGAAATCTCCGAAGCCGAAGGCCATCACCCTGGCCTGCTCACCGAGTGGGGCAAAGTCACCGTGACCTGGTGGAGCCACTCCATCAAGGGCCTGCACCGCAACGATTTCATCATGGCCGCCCGCACCGACGAAGTGGCCAAGGACGCCGAGGGCCGCAAGTAATGCACTTCGATGCCATTGGCCGCGTACCCGGCGACCCGATCCTCGGGCTGATGGACCTGTACGCCCAGGACGCCAACCCGAACAAGTTCGACCTGGGCGTGGGCGTCTACAAGGACGACCAGGGCCTGACGCCGATTCCGCACTCGGTGAAACTGGCCGAGCAGCGCCTGGTTGACACGCAAACCACCAAGACCTACATCGGCGGCCACGGCAATGCCGCATTTGGCAAGCTGATCAGCGAACTGGTGCTCGGCGCCGACTCCCCGCTGCTGCGCGACCGTCGTGCCGGCGCCACCCAGACCCCAGGCGGCACCGGTGCCCTGCGTTTGAGCGCCGACTTTATTGCGCAAAACCTACCGGGCCGTGGCGTGTGGCTGAGCAACCCGACCTGGCCGATCCACGAAACCATCTTCGCCAAGGCCGGCCTCCAGGTCAGTCATTACCCCTACGTGGGTGCCGACAATCGCCTGGACGTGGCGGCGATGCTCGCCACTTTGTCCAGCGTGCCCCAGGGCGATATCGTGCTGCTGCACGCCTGCTGCCACAACCCGACCGGTTTTGACCTGTCCCAGGATGACTGGCGCCAGGTGCTGAAGATCGTGCGCGAGCGCCAACTGCTGCCGCTGATCGACTTCGCCTACCAGGGCTTTGGCGATGGCCTGGAGCAGGATGCCTGGGCGGTGCGACTGTTCGCGGCCGAGTTGCCGGAAGTGCTGGTCACCAGCTCCTGCTCGAAAAACTTCGGCTTGTACAGCGACCGTGTCGGCGCGCTGATCGTGTGCGCAGCGGATGCCGAGAAGCTGACGGATGTGCGCAGCCAACTGGCGAACACGGCGCGCAACCTGTGGTCGACGCCGCCAGACCATGGTGCGGCGGTGGTGGCGACGATCCTGGGTGATGCCGAGCTGAAAAAGCAGTGGAGCGACGAGGTCGAGGCCATGCGCTCGCGGATCGCACACCTGCGTTCCGGGCTGGTGGAGGCGTTGGCACCCCATGGTCTGTCGGAGCGGTTTGCGCACATTGGCGCACAGCGTGGGATGTTTTCCTATACCGGCCTGAGTGCCGGGCAGGTTACACAACTGCGGGAGAAACACAGCGTGTATATGGTGAGTTCTGGCCGGGCGAATGTGGCCGGGATTGATGCCACGCGGTTGACGCTGCTGGCCGAAGCCATCGCCGACGTTTCCCGCTGACGAAACCCGGAATGAATGTGGGAGAGGGCTTGCCCCTCCCACATCTGGCTTGTGTGCAACTTCAGCCCGCGACCATTTCGGCCTTGAGCTGCGCTTCCCTGGCCTGCGCATCCGCCAACCGATACAACTCGATACTCCCATCCCAGTGCTCGATCAATGCCGTGCACGACTCCACCCAATCCCCGCAGTTGAGGTAGTCCACCTCGCCCACCTTGCGGATCTCCGCATGATGAATATGCCCGCAGACCACCCCGTGCAGCTCGCGCTTGGTCACTTCGTGGGCGATGGCTTCTTCGAAATCACTGATGAAATTCACCGCCGTCTTGACCTTGTGCTTGAGGTACGCCGACAGCGACCAATAGCCATAGCCATAGCGCGCCCGCCAATGGTTCAGCCAACGGTTGAGCGTGAGGGTGAATTCGTAGGCCGAATCGCCGAGGAATGCCAGCCAGCGGTGATAGCGGGTGATCACGTCGAACTGGTCGCCGTGGATCACCAACAGATGGCGGCCGTCGGCAGTCACATGAATGGCTTCGTCTACCAGTTGGATATTGCCCAGGATCAGCTTGGAATAACGGCGCAGGAATTCGTCGTGGTTACCGGTGACGTAGATCACCTCGGTGCCGCGCTTGGCCATGGTCAGCAGGCGACGGATCACGTTGGTGTGAGCCTGGGGCCAATACATGCCGCCACGCAGTTTCCAACCGTCGATGATATCGCCCACCAGGTAGACCTTGTCGGCGTGATAGCCCTTGAGGAACTGCGACAGATGCTCAGCCTGGCAATCCCGCGTGCCCAGGTGCACATCGGAAATCCACAGGGTACGCACCCGTTGCTTGCGGCTGGGCTTGGTGAACTCGGCACTGGTCATGGGTATCCCTCGACGGTGTTTTCGCGAGCTTGCGCCCTGGCGATTAATAGCCCATGACAACTGTGCGTCAGTCTGATGACAGCGCCTGCCGGCCGCAAAGCGTTGTAGACTGCCGGCTTGCCAGCATGGAGACCACTATGGGACCCGCCCTCACCCTGCGCCATTACCTCGAAGCGCCCCTCGCCCACAGCCATGATCATGCGCAGTTGGTGTTCGGCCTGTCCGGGCACCTGGACCTGGAAGTCGATGGGCGTGGCAGCCAGGTCCGCGAAAGCAGCGTGATGGTGCTGCCCTTCTCCGCCCACCATGCGTGCGGCAGCCGTGATGGCAGCCGCTGCCTGGTGCTGGATGTGCCCACCGAGCATTGGTTGCTGCAATCGCTGGGCGAACATGCCGACGCCAGCCGCCGCTTGCTCGACCAACCGGCGCGGCTGGCCCTGGATACGCGGCAGAACCAGTTGGTGCAATGGCTGGCGCACAGCCCGGTGGATGACCCGCTGATCGTCCAGCAAGGCGCCGTGCTGTTATTGGCCAGTCTCAATCATCCCCAGGCCCAACCCCTTTCGGCACGGCGTCTGCCGTACGCGGCGTTCAATGCGCACATCGAGCGCCACCTTGCGCACCCGCTGCAGGTGGCGGACCTGGCGCGCATCGCCGACCTGTCGGTGGCACGCTTGCATGCCCGCTTCATCGCCGAATGCGGACAAACGCCGATGGACTACATCCGCAGTCGGCGCCTGCACATCGCCTTGGACCTGCTGCGCCAAACGCCGTTGCCCATCGGCGACATCGCCGATCGCGTCGGCTACACCTCGCAAAGCGCCTTTGCTGCCGCGATGCTGCGTGAGTTTGGCGCGTCGCCGGGGGCTTTGCGACGCAACGCGTAGGAAGAGTCCTGCGATAAAAAACGCGAGCCGCACGACAGACATCCGCACCGGCGACCCACTAGACTGCGCACTTGCCACCCGCTTGTCTCAAGGATCGCAATGACTCCCCGCTCAGCCCTCGGCGCCCTGCATATCGGCGCATTGATGTTTGGCCTAACCGGCGTATTCGGCAAACTCGCGGCCGCTTCGCCAGCCATCATCGTGTTTGGTCGCGCGGCGTTTGCCGTGGTGGCCCTGGCGGTGTTTGCCCGGTTCGCCAGCAACACGGCGTGGAAGATACTGGAGCTGCGCGACTGGCGCCGGCTGCTGGTGAGCGGTGTGTTGCTGGCGGCGCACTGGGTGACCTTCTTTATTGCCGTCAAGGTAGCCGGTGTGGCCGTCGCAACCTTGGGCTTCACCGCGTTCCCGGCGTTTACCGTAATCCTCGAAGGGCTGATTTTCCGCGAGCGGATCCGCACCAACGAAATTGTACTGGTGGCGCTGGTCAGCGTCGGGCTGGTGCTGGTCACCCCGGACTTCAACCTTGCCAGTGAAGCCACGGGCGGCTTGCTCTGGGGGATCGCCTCGGGGCTGTTGTTTTCACTATTATCGCTGAACAACCGCGCCAGCTCCGGCCGCATCCCCGCAGTGCAGGCGGCGCTGTGCCAGAACGTGGTGGTCGCGGTTTGCCTGTTGCCGGTGGCGACACCGGGGTTGACCGAGGTACGGGCAATCGACTGGCTATGGATCGGTTTGCTCGGCGTGTTCTGCACGGGCCTGGCCCACAGCCTGTTTGTCGCAAGCCTGGCGGTGATCAAGGCGCGCACGGCTTCGGTGGTATTTGCCATGGAGCCGGTCTACGGCATCACCGCCGCCTGGTTGCTGTTTGCCGAAACGCCGACGCTGCGCATGCTCCTGGGCGGCGCACTGATCATCGTCGCCATTGTGCTGTCGGGGTTGATGGGCAGCGCCAGCCAGGCCAAACAACCCACTGCAACGGCCTGATCTATACTTTAAACATCCGCAACAGTCAGCAGTCGTTCAACGGATATCCGACAGCTCGATGACAGCCTGGGTGTGTTCTGAAGTTGCTGCAAGCGAGTGGTCACAACCTCAACGCGATGCGGGAGCTTTACCATGGAAATGCTCATCAGCTTATTGGTACAGATCATCAGCGGGGCAGTCGGCGGCAACGTCGCCGGCATGACCAAACAGAGCCTCGGGACCGGGCTCAATACACTGATCGGGGGTGTCGGCGGACTGGCGTTGGGCCAGGTCGTCGCGGCATTCACGGGCACCTCGGGCGGTGAAGCGCTGGATGTGGCGGCAGTTGGCAGCAACATTGTGGGGGGTGGTATAGGCGGCCTCATACTGACGTGGCTGATTGGCTTCATCAAACAAAAGATGGCCGCCAAATAGGGCCGCACCAGAGGGTCACCGCCCTTGATAGGGCGGTGACGTTCACTGCGTACGGTCGTTGTGCCCCAGGTCACGCTGCGGGTCGATCCGGTCGCGTACGCGCTGCTTGAGCACCTTGGCTTCGGGAAAGCCCCCGTCCGCCTTGCGCTCCCAGATCTGTACGCCATCACAGGTGATGCGAAACGCGCCGCCGGTGGCCGGCTCCAGTGAGACCTTGCCCAGGTCATCGGCAAACGTACTCAACAGTTCCTGAGCCAGCCACGCGGCACGCAGCAGCCACTGGCACTGGGTGCAATAGGTGATGACGACCTCGGGTTTGCTTGTGGACATAATTTGAAAGGCTCCTGGCATGACGGGCTCGACGGATCGAGTGGCTATAATACCGACCTTTATCGCCCAGCCCCGAGATTCCTGATGCGCCGCCTGCTGTCCTGCCTGTTGCTGTGCCTGTTCCCTCTGCTTGCCGACGCCGTTGAACCGCCCCGTCCGAAAATCGGCCTGGTGCTGTCTGGCGGCGCCGCCCGAGGCCTGGCCCATATCGGCGTGCTCAAGGCGCTGGAAGAACAAGGCATCCAGATCGACGCGATTGCCGGCACCAGCATGGGCGCGGTGATCGGTGGGCTGTATGCCTCTGGGTACAAGATCGATGAACTGGAAAAGCTGGCGCTGAGTATCGACTGGCAACAGGCCCTGTCCGACGCACCGCCGCGGGAAGACGTGCCGTTCCGGCGCAAACAGGATGACCGGGACTTCCTGGTCAAGCAGAAACTCAGCTTTCGCGACGACGGCAGCCTGGGCCTGCCACTGGGTGTGATCCAGGGCCAGAACCTGGCGCTGCTGCTGGAAAGCATGTTCGCCCACACCAGCAACACGCGTAACTTCGACAAGTTGCCCATCCCCTTCCGGGCGGTGGCGACCGACATCACCACCGGCGAGAAGGTGGTGTTCCGCAAGGGCCACCTGCCCCAGGTGATCCGCGCCAGCATGTCGATCCCGGCGGTGTTCGCACCGGTGGAACTGGACGGTCGGCTACTGGTGGATGGCGGCATGACCGACAATATCCCGCTGGATGTGGCGCGAGAGATGGGCGTAGACATCGCCATAGTCGTGGACATCGGCACCCCGCTGCGTTCACGCAAGCAACTGGCCACGGTGGTGGACGTGCTCAACCAGTCCATCACCTTGATGACTCGGCGCAATTCCGAGGAACAACTCAAGGACCTGCACCCCAAGGACGTGCTGATCCAGCCGCCTCTCGCCGCCTATGGCGTGACCGCCTTCGGCCGCGCCAAGGACATGATCGACGCCGGCTACCGCGCCACCCGTGCCCTTGACATGCGCCTGGCCCACCTGCGCCCCGCCGAGCCGGTCGACCCGCAATTGGTGGCCGCGCGCACGCCGGGCGAACGCACCCCGGTGATCACCGCGATCAGCGTGGAGAACGATTCGAAAGTCAGCGACGACGTGATCCGCTACTACATTCGCCAACCCCTGGGCGAGCCGCTCAACCTGGGACGCCTGCAAACGGACATGGGCACCCTGTACGGCCTGGATTATTTCGAGCAAGTGCAATACCGCGTGGTCAAGAAGGGCCAGGACAACACGCTGGTGATCAGCGCGCGGGGCAAGCGCAGCGGCACCGACTACCTGCGCCTGGGCCTGAACCTGTCGGATGACATGCGCGGCGACAGCGCCTTCAACCTCGGCGCCAGCTACCGCATGAATGGCATCAACCGGCTCGGTGCGGAATGGCTCACGCGGGTGCAGATCGGGGACCGCCAGGAGCTGTACAGCGAGTTCTACCAGCCGATGGACACCGGCTCGCGCTACTTTGTCGCACCGTACATCAGGGCCCAGGCGCAGAACGTCGAGCTGATCCTGGACAACGACCCCATCTCCGAATACCGCTTGGAACGCTACGGTTTTGGCTTGAACGTCGGCCGCCAGATCGGCAACAGCGGCGAGATCCGCTTCGGCGTCGGCGAAGCCTGGGGCAAGGCGGATGTGCGCATCGGCGACCGGGATTTGCCCGGTGTGAGTTTCAGCGAAGGCTTCTATGAACTGAAGTACTCCTTCGATTCCCTGGACAACGTGTACTTCCCCCACACCGGCGAAGACATCGGCCTGGCCTACCGCGAGTTCGAACCCGGCCTGGGCTCGGACCAGCGCTACCGCCAGTGGGAGTTCAAGCTCGACAAAGCCATGAGCCACGGTCCGGACACCCTGGTGCTGGGTGGACGCTACGGGCGCACCCTGGATGATTCGGATGTGGTGATTTCCAGCTTCCTGCTGGGCGGGGCGCGACAGCTATCGGGCTTTCGCCAGGATGCGATCTCGGGGCAGAACATCAGCCTGATGCGGGCGGTGTACTACCGCAGGCTTACGCCCCGTTCGTACCTGCCACTGGATTTCCCGTTGTACCTGGGCGCTTCACTTGAACGCGGCCGGGCGTGGAACAACGACAACGAATTCGACAGCGGCTATATCAACGCGGCGAGTATTTTCCTGGGGTTCGATACGCCGTTGGGGCCGCTGAATTTCAGCTATGGGTTCAACGATGACAACCAGAAGGCGGTGTATCTGAACCTGGGGCAGACGTTTTAGCGTCTTGCACAGAACCCGTGTGGAGAGCGGCGCTATTGTGGCGAGCGGGCTTGTCCCGCGTTGGGCTGCGAAGCGGCCCCAAAAACAGACGACTGATTTCTAGCTGAAAAAACGCGGTGACTTTAGGGGGGCTGCTTCGCAGCCCAACGCGGGACAAGCCCGCTCACCACAACAAATCTGCTCACCACCACAGCACCGCTGGCCACAGCAAGCCCGACCGGTGGTTTCTTCAGGACTTTTCCAGATTCGCCAGGATGTGCCCATGCACGCGCATGCACACGCTCAGGTCGGCTTCGTCCACCCCCACAAACAGCTCGTGGCGCAGGGCGGTGGCAATGGTTTCGATTTGTTCGATCAGGGGGCGTGCGGTATCACACAGCACGATGCGCTTCGCACGACGGTCTTCCACCACCGCCTGGCGTTGCACCAGGCCTTGGCCTTCAAGGCTGTCCAGCAGGCGAGCCAGTGTAGGCCCTTCGACGCCGACGCTTTGCGCCAGCTCACGCTGGGTGGGTGCTTCTTCAAAACGAGCCAAGTGCAGCAGAACCAGCCAGCGCGCCTGGGATAAACCAAGCCCCGCCAGACGGCGGTCCAGCTCGGCGCGCCACCCACGGGACATTTGCGCCAGCTGCATGCCAAAACGATGTTGATCGGTTAAAGACATAAAAAACTCATTGTTTAGACTGAAAATAAAGTGTGGCTAATTATTAGTCAGCTAAGCATGAGCTTTGCCCATAGGCAAGAGTTGCTATGTACTGATTCGTTACATTGTCGTAATTGCCACACTAAATTTCGAACTCAGACTGCAAAGCCGCGCGCACGCAGTACAAAACCCCCTCTGGAACACGCCCGGTAAACAGCGGCGCAATCTCCGCAACAGGTGGTAATTCGCCCTCGCCGTCGAGGAACGCATCCTGGATCTCACCGAGCAGATCCTCTGGCAAATCAAGGGCCTGCTCCAACGACAACTGCTGCTTGCCGATGGATTCGGCAAGCAAGGTGTAGACGTTTTTTTCCGAACATTGCAACTGACCGGCGATCTGGATCGGGGTCATGCCGGCGCGTGCCAGGCTGATCAGTTCGTGGCGGATATCGGCGACCTCCTTCGGCGCTTCGGCATGGCCGCCGAGCACTTCGAGGAACGCCTGGCCGTAACGCTCCAGCTTTCGCGCCCCCACGCCGCTGACGCGCGCCATCTCGGCCATGGTGGTGGGCTGTTCGCGCAACATTTCCAACAGCGTCGAGTCGGGGAAAATGACGTACGGCGGCACGCTGTGTTCCTGTGCCAGTTTGCGCCGAAGGGTGCGCAAGGCTTCCCACTGCTCCCGTTCCTCGCCACGCACCAGTTGGCTGGCCTGACTGGTGCTGGTCCTTGCGGTGGTCTGCGGCTTGAGGTCGCGGCGTAACTCCAGGCTGACCTCGCCTTTCAGCAAGGGCCGGCAACTGTCATTCAGACGCAGGCCGCCGAATCCTTCGATGTCGATGTCTACCAATCCACGCGCGACCATCTGCCGGAACAGAGAACGCCATTCGCCTTCGGCGCGGGCCTTGCCGACACCGTAGACCGAGAGTTTTTCGTGGCCGAAGCTGCGGACCTTCTCGTTGTCCTTGCCCAGCAGTACATCCACCAGATGGCCCACACCATAACGCTGACCAGTGCGGTAGATAGCGGACAAACCCTGGCGTGCCGGCTCGGTGGCATCCCAGGTCTGCACGCCATCAACGCAGTTATCGCAGTGGCCGCAGGGTTCAGGCATGTCTTCATCGAAATATGCCAGCAGGGTCTGGCGCCGGCAGCGGGTTTCCTCACACAGCGAGAGCATCGCGTCGAGCTTGTGCTGCTCCAGGCGCTTGTGTCGCTCGTCGCCTTCGGAGTTCTGCAACATCTGCTTGAGCATCACCACGTCTTGCAGGCCGTAGACCATCCACGCATCCGCCGGCAAACCGTCACGGCCGGCACGCCCGGTTTCCTGGTAGTACGCCTCGAGGGATTTGGGCAAATCCATGTGCGCCACGAAGCGCACGTTGGATTTGTCGATGCCCATGCCGAACGCGATGGTAGCCACCATGATCAGGCCTTCCTCGTTGAGGAAGCGCTTCTGGTGCGCCGAACGCGTTTCGTTGGGCAGGCCGGCGTGGTACGGCAGCGCCGGGTAGCCCTGCTCGCAGAGAAACGCAGCCACTTCATCGACCTTCTTGCGCGACAGGCAATAGACGATGCCCGCATCGCTGCGCCGCTCGGAGAGGAACGCCAGCAACTGCTTGCGCGGCTGCTCCTTGGGCACGATGCGATAGAAAATATTCGGTCGGTCGAAGCTTGAGAGGAAGCGTTCGGCGTTCTGCAGATGCAGGCGCTCGACGATTTCTTCCCGGGTGCGCTTGTCGGCGGTCGCGGTCAGCGCAATGCGCGGCACATCGGGAAACAGCTCCGCTAATTGGCCGAGCTGCAAATACTCGCGGCGGAAGTCATGACCCCATTGCGATACGCAGTGGGCTTCATCGATGGCGAACAGGGCGATTTCCAGGCTCTGCAAAAACGCCAGCATGCGCGGCTGCACCAGACGCTCGGGCGCCAGATAGAGCATCTTCACTTCACCGCGCTTGATGCGAACGGCCAGGTCACGCTGCTGTTCGGCACTGAGGGTGGAATTCAACGATGCGGCGGCGACACCCAGCTCTTCCAGGGTTGCCACCTGGTCGTCCATCAATGCAATCAAAGGCGATACCACCACCGCCAAGCCATTGCGCAACAGCGCCGGCACCTGGAAGCACAAAGACTTGCCGCCACCGGTAGGCATCAGGACCAGTGCGTCACCGCCACTGGCCACGCGCTCAATGATCGCACCCTGGCGGCCACGAAAACTGTCGTAGCCGAAGATGTCCTTGAGGACGCGTTGAGCCTGCTCGAGCATGTAAAACTCCAAAATGGTGCCGAAATCCCTCTGTACAGGCTGGCCGAAAAAACACGCGTTCACGGGAAATAATCCGTAAGCGAAGTTTTCGCGGGCTGGCGCTTGGCCTGCAAGGGCATCACAAAACGCGGCAGTATACCCGAGCGATCTGCGGCAAAGGGCATCACTGACGAATAGCCGCCACGATCTAAAATGCCGTGCGGCTGGCCTGGGCGCTCAAGAAAGCCTAGAATTCAGCATCGTTTATTCCCAAGGTAACTCTTCAATGTCCTTCGCTGAGCAACTAACCCGCCTGCAAGCCTTCCTCGACGCCGATGAGCTGCATGACGAGGCGCTGGACTACGTGGCCGCCCACGGCTACCTGACCGCCTTGTCGATCTGCTCCGAGGTCGTGCCTGACCGTGAATGGATCGACGCGCTGTTCGCCGAAGAGCCGCACTACACCGACGCCGCCCAACGCGAAGAAATCGAAGCCACCCTGCTGGCCCTCAAGGCCCACATCGGTCGCCAGCTGGCCTCGGACGAAGAGTTCGAGCTGCCGTGCGAACTGGACCTGGGCGAAGAGCCGGATGACTCCGACCTGCGCGGCTGGTGCATCGGCTTCATGGAAGGCGTGTTCCTGCGCGAAGCCGCCTGGTTTGAAACCGCCGAGGAAGAAGTCAGCGAAATGCTGCTGCCGATCATGGTCGGTTCGGGTCTGTTCGACGACCAGCCGGAGTTCTCCGACATCGCCGCCGACGCCAACCTGATGGACGACATGATCGTGCAGATCCCGGAAGCCCTCACCGCGCTGTACCTGCTGTGCAACGCCCCTGACGAAAAACCGGCGATCCTCAAGCCACGTCACCACTGAGTCGTTTGCCCGTGACACCCATGGGCAACCGTCCGCTGCTCCTGCGCTACCTGTTGCTGGCCATTGGTTGGCTGAGCGTAGCGCTGGGGGTCATCGGCATTTTCCTACCGGTATTGCCGACCACGCCCTTCCTGCTGCTCGCCGCCGCCTGCTTCGCCCGAAGCTCTCCGCGTTTCTACCACTGGCTGGTGCAACACCCGCGCCTTGGCCCGTGGATCCGTGATTACCTGGACGGCAACGGCATCCCGCTCAAGGGCAAGGTCTACGCCATCGGCTTGATGTGGCTGAGCATCGGCGTGTCCTGCTATTTAGTGCCCCTACCGTGGGCGCGCGGCTTCATGCTGACCAGCGCCGTGCTGGTGACAATCTACATCCTGCGCCAGAAAACCCTGCCACCGCGCTGAATGACCTGCGACATTCGATCCCACACGACCTTGGTCGACACTGACTAACCCCAGGCATCATGCGAGACTGTCCAACCGGGCCTGGAATGCCCGGGCGTTCCTATGCTCGGAGTTACCATGACGCTGTCCAGCGGGCTGATCGCCGCCGTTGCCCTGGCCTATATGGCCATTATGTTTGCCATCGCCTTCTACGGTGACCGTCGCCGTGCGCCACTGCCGCCGCGCATGCGTGCCTGGGTGTACAGCCTGTCGCTGGCAGTTTATTGCACCAGTTGGACCTTCTTTGGCGCCGTAGGCCAGGCCGCCGAACAGCTGTGGGCGTTTTTACCGATTTACCTGGGGCCGGTGCTGCTGCTGGTGCTGGCACCCTGGGTGCTGCAGAAGATGATTCTGATCAGCAAGCAGGAAAACATCACCTCCATTGCCGACTTTATTGCCGCGCGCTACGGCAAATCCCAATCGCTGGCGGTGGTGGTCGCACTCATCTGCCTGGTCGGCGTATTGCCTTACATCGCCCTGCAACTCAAAGGCATCGTGCTGGGCGTGAACCTGTTGATCGGCGCGGGCGCGGACACCACCGGCACCCGCGCCCAGGACACCGCGTTGATTGTGTCGCTGGTGCTGGCGCTGTTCACCATCGTGTTTGGTACGCGCAACCTCGACGCGACGGAGCACCACCGGGGCATGGTGCTGGCGATCGCGTTTGAATCCCTGGTCAAGCTGTTCGCCTTTCTGGCGGTCGGCGCGTTTGTGACCTACGGCCTGTACGACGGTTTCGGCGACCTGTTCAGCCAGGCCATGTTGGCGCCAAGGCTGGAGGAATACTGGAAAGAGACCGTCAACTGGCCGTCGATGGTGGTGCAGACCGGCGTGGCGATGATGGCGATCATCTGCCTGCCGCGGCAGTTTCATGTCACGGTGGTGGAAAATATCGACCCTCAGGACCTGCGTCTGGCCAAATGGGTGTTCCCCGCCTACCTGATCCTGGCCGCTCTGTTTGTAGTACCGATCGCCCTGGGCGGCAAGATGATGCTGCCGGGCTCGGTGCTGCCGGACTCCTACGTGATCAGCCTGCCCATGGCCGAAGCCCACCCGGCGCTGGCGGTGCTGGCCTTTATCGGCGGCGCCTCGGCGGCCACCGGCATGGTGATTGTGGCGAGCATCGCCCTGTCGACCATGGTCTCCAACGACATGCTACTGCCGTGGCTGCTGCGCCGCTCCAGTGCCGAGCGCCCGTTCGAAGTGTTCCGCCACTGGATGCTGTCGGTACGCCGAGTCAGCATCGTCATCATCCTGTTGCTGGCCTACGTCAGCTACCGCCTGCTGGGATCCACCGCGAGCCTGGCGACCATCGGCCAGATCGCCTTTGCCGCCGTGACTCAACTGGCACCGGCGATGCTCGGTGCGCTGTATTGGAAACAGGCCAACCGACGCGGTGTGTTTGCCGGGCTGGCAGCGGGCACTTTCCTATGGTTCTACACCCTGGTCCTACCGGTAACGGCGAAAAGCCTGGGCTGGTCCCTCAGCCTTTTCCCAGGACTGACGTGGATGCATTCCCACCCACTGGGTCTGTCCGTGACGTCGTTGACCCTGGGCACCGTGTTCTCGCTGGCGGGCAACTTCACGCTGTTCGTGTGGGTGTCGATGCTGTCGCGCACGCGGGTTTCCGAACACTGGCAAGCCGGGCGTTTTATTGGCCAGGAAATCAGCCAACGCGCCAGCGCCCGCTCGATGCTGTCGGTGCAGATCAGTGATTTGCTCAGCCTGGCCGCGCGCTTTGTGGGTGAAGAACGCGCCCAGCAGAGTTTTATCCGCTTCGCCTATCGTCAGGGCAAAGGCTTCAACCCCAACCAGAATGCCGACAACGACTGGATCGCCCACACAGAGCGGTTGCTGGCCGGTGTACTCGGTGCCTCCTCGACCCGTGCCGTGGTGAAAGCCGCCATTGAAGGGCGGGAAATGCAACTGGAGGACGTGGTACGCATCGCCGACGAAGCCTCGGAAGTGCTGCAGTTCAACCGCGCCTTGCTGCAAGGCGCTATCGAGAACATCACCCAGGGTATCAGCGTGGTCGACCAGTCCCTCAAGTTGGTGGCCTGGAACCGGCGTTATCTGGAGCTGTTCAACTACCCGGACGGACTGATCAGCGTCGGCCGGCCGATTGCCGACATCATCCGCTACAACGCCGAACGTGGCTTGTGCGGGCCAGGTGAGGCCGAAGTGCATGTGGCGCGCCGCCTGCACTGGATGCGCCAGGGCCGTGCGCACACGTCTGAACGCTTGTTTCCCAATGGTCGCGTGATCGAACTGATCGGCAACCCGATGCCCGGCGGTGGCTTCGTGATGAGTTTCACCGACATCACTGCGTTCCGTGAAGCCGAGCAAGCCCTTACAGAGGCCAACGAAGGCCTGGAACAACGGGTCACCGAGCGCACCCACGAACTGTCGCAGTTGAACGTGGCGCTCACCGACGCCAAGGGCGTGGCCGAGTCCGCCAGCCAGTCGAAGACGCGTTTCCTGGCGGCGGTCAGCCATGACCTGATGCAACCCCTGAATGCCGCACGCCTGTTCTCCGCCGCCCTCTCCCACCAGCAGGACGGCCTCTCCAGCGAAGCCCGGCAATTGGTGCAGCATCTGGACAGCTCACTGCGTTCCGCCGAAGACCTGATCAGCGACCTGCTGGATATTTCGCGCCTGGAAAACGGCAAGATCAATCCGCAGCGCCAGCCTTTTGTGCTTAACGAACTGTTCGACACCTTGGGCGCCGAGTTCAAGGCGCTGGCCCAGGAGCAAGGTCTGCGCTTCCGCCTGCGCGGCAGTCGTTTGCGCGTGGACAGCGACATCAAGTTGCTCCGCCGGATTCTGCAGAACTTTCTTACCAACGCATTCCGTTATGCCGACGGCCCGGTGCTACTCGGCGTACGCCGACGTAAAGACGCGCTGTGCCTGGAAGTGTGGGACCGTGGCCCGGGAATCCCACCGGATAAACAAAAGGTGATCTTCGAGGAATTCAAGCGCCTGGACAGCCACCAGACCCGCGCCGAGAAAGGCCTGGGGTTGGGCCTGGCGATCGCCGACGGCCTGTGCCGCGTGCTGGGTCACCGCCTGAGTGTGCGTTCATGGCCCGGCAAGGGCAGCGTATTCAGCGTGCGCGTACCGCTGGCCCGCAACCAGACGAGCCCGCAGGTCAGGACGCCGCAGGAAACCGGCCTGCCGCTGAGCGGTGCGCAGGTGCTGTGCGTGGATAACGAAGAAAGCATCCTGATCGGCATGCGCAGCCTGCTGACGCGCTGGGGCTGCGAAGTCTGGACCGCCACCGACCAGGCGCAATGCGCGGCATTGCTGGCCGATGGCGTGCGTCCGCAACTGGCGCTGGTGGACTACCATCTGGACCATGGCGAAACCGGGACTGAACTGATGGGTTGGCTGCGCGCGCAATTGGCGGAGCCGATTCCCGGCGTGGTGATCAGCGCCGACGGCCGCCCGGAGATGGTGGCCGAGGTGCATGCGGCGGGGTTGGATTACCTGGCCAAGCCGGTGAAACCGGCAGCGTTGCGGGCATTGTTGAGTCGACATCTGCCTTTGTAGGAGACGGCAGGCCGACGCCTACCGTTACTCGGGCAGATGGGCCACGCCATCTGAGTCGGTCATCGCCCGTTCCAGCAAATCAGCAGGAAGACTCTTGCTGGCCCGCGCACCGAGCAACCTCAATTGCTCAGTCCGGCTGACCAGATTTCCGCGCCCATCTGTCAGCTTGTTACGTGCTGCGCTGTAAGCCTTATCCAACTGCTGCAAACGGTTACCCACTTCATCCAGGTCCTGGATAAACAACACGAACTTGTCGTACAGCCAACCGGCGCGCTCGGCGATCTCCCGGGCATTCTGGCTCTGGCGTTCCTGCTTCCACAGGCTGTCGATCACGCGCAGGGTGGCCAGCAACGTGGTCGGGCTGACGATCACGATATGGCGGTCGAAGGCTTCCTGGAACAGGTTCGGCTCGGCCTGCAACGCAGCGGAAAACGCTGCTTCAATAGGTACGAACAGCAACACGAAATCCAGGCTGTGCAGGCCCTCCAGGCGCTTGTAATCCTTGCTCGCCAGCCCCTTGACGTGATTACGCAGCGACAGTACGTGCTGTTTCAGGGCCGCCTGGCCGATGACCTCATCATCCGCCGCCACGTATTGTTGATACGCGGTGAGGCTGACCTTGGAATCCACCACCACCTGCTTGTCACCAGGCAACATGATCAGCACGTCCGGCTGGAAGCGCTCGCCATCCGGGCCCTTGAGGCTGACCTGGGTCTGGTACTCACGGCCTTTTTCCAGGCCCGCGTGCTCCAATACCCGTTCGAGGATCAGCTCCCCCCAGTTGCCTTGGGTTTTCTGGCCCTTCAACGCACGAGTCAGGTTGGTGGCTTCATCCGACAGACGCAGGTTCAGTTGCTGTAGGCGCTCCAGCTCTTTAGCCAGGGAAAAACGCTCGCGCGCCTCGTTCTGATAGCTTTCTTCCACGCGCTTTTCGAAAGACTGAATGCGCTCCTTCAGCGGGTCGAGCAATTGGCCCAGGCGCTCCTGGCTGGTTTCGGCAAAGCGCTGTTCGCGCTCATCGAAGATCTTGCCGGCCAGCTCGGCGAACTGCGCGCGCAGCTCATCCCGCGAGCCTTGCAGGTCGGTTAGGCGTTGTTGATGGCTGTCCTGTTGTTCGCGCAGTTCGGCGCGCAAGGCAGCTGAAAGAGCGTCGAGGCGGCGCAGCTCAGTCTCCTTGGCGCTGCGGTCGAGGTTCCAGGCGTGGGCGGCGTCGCGGGCATTGTCACGGTCGATCTGCAGCAGCTCGACTTCGCGGCGTAAGGCAGCCAGGTCGGCCTGCTTGGCGGCGTTGGCCTGGCTCAGATCGCTGATCTCGTCGCGGCTGGCATCCAACTGCGCGGCGAGGCCCTCCTGGGCCAGTTGTGCGGTGGCCAGGCGCTCTTCGAGCAGTTCCCAGCCGGTCATGCGTGCGGTCAGTCGCCGCTGAAGCTGCCAGCACACCGCCAATAAAGGCACGGCAGCGCCGGCGAGGCCCAGGGCGATACTGGTCCAGTCAAAAAACATAGACATGTCTGCCATCACCGAAAAAAAGCAAGGTTAGCGGAGCCCAGGGCCTGAGGACAGCTCAGTCTTCGACCTGGCCCAGTTCACGCTGGGCGCGACGGTCGCCGGCACGGGCCGCCAGGCGCAACAGGTCGTGGCCGATGCGGCGGTCGCGGGCATTCCCACATTCACGGCACATCAGTTGGCCCAGGCGACTTTGGGCAGCGACCACGCCTTCACGGGCGGGCTGCTTGAGCAAGCGCCCGGCGAAGTGTTTGACGTTGGTGTTATGACCCAGGCGCGGACTGTCGAGCAGCCACAAGGCAACTTTCAAGGAGAAGCGCTTGGGGGCGGTAACAGTTTGAGGGGTATCGGTAACAGAAGGTGATACTGAGCGAAACTTCATAAAGCACTGTGGGACAGATCGGAAGGCGCGCCACTCTACTCTTTTTTTCGTACAGGTAAAGCTGAAAAAACTCTGCACGCCCGTTCTAGAGCAAGCGCTTGGGACAATCCACAGAAGCTGTGGATAACTCAGTGGACAACCCCCCTTTAACTCGCGCAAAGCCCCATGGAATGGGGGCCGCAGTCAAACTGACGATTTTTTCACCAATAAAAAAAAGCCAGATTTTTCATTGACTTAAATTTCCATTGCAGGCAAATGGCAGCCCCTCAGAGCAGTTGACAGCGTGGTTACACACCCCGCAACTAATGTGCACAACTACCCATCCGACGGTTATATCACCGGCGTTTTTTGAAGCAACTTGCTGCAAAGATGTTACCGCCAAGGCCAACCAGGGACTTTTCAAATCTTGCCGGGCTCGCCACACTCCCCGACCTACAGCGCAACGGTGGAGGGGTCGATGAAGGGAATTCTGTTGTTCGCGGTGCTGCTCCTGGCCATCTGTGCCATTTCCTTGGGAATCAATGCGGCGCTGCCCTCTCCGGACGGGGCACTGTTCGCCATCGCCATTCTGCTGTCGGCGGCGTTCACGGCCGTGAGCTTGTGCATTGAGCTCGGCGAAGGCCGGATCAACGATATGGGTGACGTGATGAAAGTGGTCGAGACCGGCCAATCCCTGCGCTTGACCCTTGCCGCTTACGGGCTGGGTTGCTCGCTGGCAGCGGCAGCCACGGTACTGGTTTATCGGGGCCTGCTGGGCGGCTGATTGAAGTTTTTTGGCTAACACACTTCCCTTACCCGTTTCAATCCGTTACTATCCGCGGCGTTAGTACCAAGCTGAAAGTCAATTCTGGTCGAACAACTCCCTTGTACAACACGGGATCGACCACCTCGATGGTTTCCAGGTATCACTTGCGACGACACTGCCTTTGAACAAGCAAAGGGTGCCGCGAAGTTTCCATACTCTGACCGAACCAACCTGCAAATTGATCAGGATCTTCACCCTGGGCCCAGAACCTTTGCCCCTGTTGTGTCGCCTGCCCTCCTAAGTACCTACCTGCCAGCCCAAGCGCGCCTAACTTAATAGCGCTTCAAACTGGCTGCTTTGTTCCAGTCGGGTTCTTCGTTCGATCAATGGTGATCAACGTCACTGGAACGTTTTAATACGGCACGGTTCTTATCTGTGTCATTTGTAGGAACACCAATAATTATGAACGCTCAAATCCACACTCAGGATGCCATTCGCACCCTCACCAACGCTTTTGCTCCAATGAACTGCCTGATCATGGCCGCTCGCAAAGGCTGCTTCAGCTTCACCCTGGTCAACGAACACGGCATCGCTCGTCACAGCGAACGCCTGTACCCCGATCAATACTCCAGCGCAGAACCGCTGCAGGCCGTGATCGAGCGTACCCGTCAGGCACTGACTGCCTGATCGACCCGAGTCGCTGAAACACAAAAACCCTGTTTAAAAAGCAGGGTTTTTTATTGCCCGGAATTTGCCCACCGAGCTCTTGCACTAAGTTCAAATAGATATAAACGTTATAACTAAATGAAGAAGATGTTTTAAAAACAGTCCTTTACATCGCAAATATGACACTACACTTCAACTCAAGCGGCATGATCCGCTTCCGGCGAGCCTGAGATCCGATCCACTGCTGCCAAGCCCCCACCTTCTCAGGCCTCGTCGACCACTTTCACGGATTGAGGCTTGTATGGGTATCGCTGCCAGCGAATTGTGTCGTTATGTGATCAGGCCGACGTTGATGTACCTTGGCCGACATAACCCGACGGCCGAGTCACTGCTGCTGGGCATTGCCGCCAGCCAGTCGGAACTCGGTTCCGCCTTGCACGACCGGCGTGGACACGGCCTGTACAGCATCACCGAACCGCGCCACCGCGCGTTGTGGGACGACTACCTGGCGCTGGACCCCGAGCGCGCCAGCCTGGTACGCGGCCTCGCCAGCCAGCACGCGTTCCTCAGCGCACCGCAACTTGAGCTGACGGTCAACCTGCGTTATGCCACGGCCATCGCCTGGCTTTTGGTGGAACAACACACCCCTGCACTGCCCCCGCCCGGTGATGTGCTGGCCATGGCACGTATCTGGAAAGAAATTTTTCATCCACAAGGAAGGCTGCGCGATTTCACTCAAGCCTGGCAAACCTGTGTTTCACCCATGAATCAGGTGGTTTGCTGACCGGGCAATTTGCAAGATTCGCCAAAAAACCGGAATTTTGGTCGGATTGTCCTACAAAACCGCTCTATCTCCTGCATTACAGCCTATAGCGCGATGTTAAATTTATTGTTACTTTCCGCAGCGGTGATCACCACGGAGTTCTAATAATGAAAAAAGTAATGCTCAAGACCACACTTAGCCTCGCCGTTGCCATGGCATCCTCCCACCTGTTCGCAAGCGGTTTCGCACTGAACGAACAGAGCGTCAGCGGGATGGGTACGGGTTTCGCAGGTCGCTCTTCTTCTGCCGATGATGCAAGCACGGTTTACGGTAACCCTGCCGGTATGTCCCGCTTGAATGGCCAGCAAATCACGGGCGGTGTTGCTGCCATTGATGCGTCGACCGATATCAGCAACACAGGTGGTAATTCTCGCGGCTCCAACAAAGGTGACATGGTTCCGTTCACCGCAGTGCCATTTGGTTTCTATACCAACAAACTCAATGATCAGTGGGCCGTTGGCTTCGGTGTATACGCACCGTTCGGCCTGGTGACTGACTACGAAAGCGGCTTTCAGGGCCGTGGTTTCGGCAGCAAGAGCGAAGTGAAGGTCATCACCTTCCAGCCAACTGTCAGCTATGCATTCAACGACCGCGTATCGGTCGGCTTTGGCCCGACCATCAACCGGATCTCCGGTGTGCTGGAATCGGACAAGACCCTTAACCCTGCCGTCAGCGATACCAACGTCAAAATCAAGGGCGATGATACGGCACTGGGCTTCAATGTCGGTGTATTGGTCCAAGCGACTGATACCACACGTGTTGGCCTGACCTACCACTCCAAGGTCAAGTACAAGCTGGACGGCCACACCACCGTGAGTGGTCCCGCCGCCACTCAACCGTTCCTGCGTAACAACCGTTATGACGCGTCGCTGAAAATCGATACTCCAGAGTCCTACGACCTGTCGGTTACACAAGACCTGACTGACGCCTGGAAACTGTATGGCGGTGCTACCTGGACGCGCTGGAGTCGCCTGAAAGAGATCACCGTCAACAACAAAGGTGTAACGGGGGCAGGTGGTTTATTGGCACCGAGCCAACTCAGCGCGATCACCGAAGAACAGAACTGGCACGATACCTGGGCCTACGCAGTGGGTACTTCTTACCAGTTGACCAACCAAGTGGTGTTGCGCACCGGTTTGACCTTCGACCAGTCACCCACCAACAACACCAATCGTTCTCCGCGGATTCCTACAGGCGACCGCACGATCTTCAGTGTGGGCCTTGGTTACAAAGTCATGGATAACATGACGATCGACCTGGCTTACTCGTACCTGAAGGAAGAGGACGTCAAGGTCAACCAGACCGCTGCCGCTCCTTCAACCGCCAGCTACCGCGCCAAGTATGAAAACAGCGCCAACGGTTTCGGCCTGGGCATGACCTACACCTTCTGATCCAGACGGGTGTATAAAAGCCCCGCTCTCCTGCAAAGGAAGCGGGGCTTTTTAATGGCTGACGATCAAGGCTTGGACGCTATCGCCTCCTCCACTGCCTTGATCATGTCCGGACTATCCGGCTTGGTGAGGCTGGAAAAGTTGGCAATCACCTTGCCCTGCCGATCCACCACGTACTTGTAGAAATTCCACTTCGGCGGCGCGTCGGTCTGCTGCGCCAACACCTTGAATAGATGCACCGCATCCGGTCCCTTGACCTTCTGTGGCTCGGTCATGGTGAAGGTCACGCCGTAATTCACGTAGCAGACCTTGGCAGTCTCTTCGCCAGTCTTGGCTTCCTGCTTGAAGTCATCGGACGGCACGCCGATCACTTCCAGCCCTTGGCCCTTGTAGCGTTGGTACAACGCCTCAAGGCCTTTGAACTGCGGGGCGAACCCGCAGAAGCTGGCAGTGTTGACGATAACCAGCGGCTTGCCGGCAAAACGCTGGCACAGGTCGATGGATTCCTTGGCGCGCAGCTTGGGCAACTGGCCCTCCAGCAGCGGCGGGCAACTGGCGGCCAGGGCGACACTGCCAATGGCCATCAGGACGGGTACAGCGAGCCAACGCATCTGCATGTCGTGTGTCCTTAAAAGTATTCAGACCACGAACTTAACAGATCGCCATACCCAGTTGCATCAACGCCAGCCCGCCATGCTGCCAGCCCCACCAGGCCAGCAGCACCAGGAGCAGCCCCGCGACGAGGATCAGACCGCGTAACGCTACACTCATGCCGCCTCCATCTGCGCCTGCAAGCGCGCCACCGGCCGCTCACGCACCGGCCAGTTCAGGGCGGCGGCGAGCAGGCTCAACAGAATCGCCACCTGCCAGATCAAATCGTAGTTGCCGGTTCGATCATAGACCACCCCGCCCAACCAGCCACCCAGGAACGAACCCAACTGGTGGAACAGGAATACGATCCCACCCAGCATGGAAAGGTTTCGCACACCAAACAGCGTCGCCACGGTGCCGTTGGTCAACGGTACCGTGGATAGCCACAGGAAGCCCATCGCCATGCCAAACAGGTAGGCCGTGATCTCGGTGACCGGCGCCCACAGAAACAGCACGATCACCACCGCACGCAGCAGGTACAAGCCCGTCAGCAAGCGCGGTTTGGACATGCGCCCGCCGAGCCAGCCGGCGGTGTAGGTCCCGAAGATATTGAACAGGCCAATCAGGGCCAGCACCGTGGTGCCAACCGTGGCCGGCAAGTGCTGGTCTACAAGGTAAGCCGGCAGGTGCACGCCGATAAACACTACTTGAAAACCGCAGACAAAAAAGCCGAACGCCAGCAGCCAGAAGCCGGAATGGGAACAGGCTTCCTTCAAGGCTTCACGCAGGGTCTGCTGGCCGGCCAGCGCCGGTAGCGGCCGGTCCTTGAGCATGGCGACCAGCGGCAGGATCAGCGCCACCATCAAGCCCAGTGCGAGCAATGCCGCCGACCAGCCCAGCCAACTGATCAAACCCAGCGTGCCCGGTACCATCGCAAACTGGCCGAACGAACCGGCAGCACTGGCGATCCCCATCGCCATGCTGCGTTTTTCCGGCGCCACCGCGCGACCGACCACACCCAGAATCACTGAGAACGAGGTGCCGGACAGGCCGATACCAATCAACAAGCCCGCACTGAGGGACAATGACCACGCCGAATCGGACATGCCCATCAACACCAGGCCAACGGCGTACAGAACACCGCCGACAAATACCGCTTTGGTGGCACCAAAACGGTCGGCCAGGGCGCCGGTGAACGGCTGCGCCAGACCCCAGATCAGGTTCTGCAGGGCGATGGCGAAGGCGAAGGTCTCGCGGCCCCAGCCAAACTCGCTGCTCATCGGCGCCAGGAACAGGCCGAAACCGTGGCGCACGCCCAACGACAACGCCAGGATCAGCGCACTCCCCACAAGAATCCAGCCACTGGTGCGCCACATCGAGGTCATTTCTTATTCTCCGCTCGCGGGTATATACCCGCTTGTATTCGAACAAACTCCCTTTCAGGCGAGTTCGTCCAGCAAGGCCAACAAGGTTTCGCGTTTTTCCGCGCCGAGTTGATCGATCAATTTCTGCTGCGCCGCCTCCCAGGCGGGTAATGCGGCGGCGAGTCGCGCCTCACCCTCCCGGGTCAACATCACCAGGCGATTGCGCAGGTCGTCGCCTTCCACCAGTTGCACCAGGCCCTCGCCTTCCAGCACCCGCAGGTTGCGGCCCAAGGTGCTGCGATCCAGGCCCATGGCTTCCGCCAGGCTGGAAATGCTCGGCTGGTCGAGTCGTTGCAGGTTGCACAGCAAAGAATACTGGGCGACGTTGATCCCGAAGCCGTCGAGAGCGCCGTCGTAATGCCTGCTGACGCCACGGGCGGCACGTCGCAGGTTGGTACATAAACATTGGGAGGCAAGCATGGAACGTGTATATACCCGCGATTAAGGAAATGCAAGAAAGTGTTACAGCGCCAGGCCGACCAGAACCGCGACTTCCAGCAGCTCCAGCAAGGCGCCTGCGGTATCGCCCGTGGTGCCACCCAGCCGATTGACCATAAGTTGGCGCAGCCCCAGAAAGCAGACCGCCGCGAGCAATACCGCAACCCCGCCGCTGAAGCCGCCAATCAGGATGCAGGCAAGACCACTGAGGATCAGTACCTGTTGACCGACAATCCTCGGTAAATGATCCGACAGTGCCTGGCCCAGTCCCCCTGCACGCACATAGCGCGTGGTGAGAAACAGCGCCAGCATCGAGGCGCGGCCGATCAGCGGCGCCAGGATCAGCGCGACGCCATTGTGTTGCTCGATCAAAGCTACCAGCGCAGTGAACTTGAGCAACAGCACCAACCCCAGCGTCACCACGGCAATCGGCCCGCTGCGCGGGTCCTTCATGATCGTGAGCGTGCGCTCGCGGTCACCGAAGCCGCCCAGCCAGGCATCGGCGCTGTCCGCCAGGCCATCCAGGTGCAAGCCGCCACTGAGCAATACCCAGGCAGTCAGTAACAGTGCGGCATGCAGCAGCAATGGCGCGCCCATCAATACGCTGTTCAGCGCCCACAACAGCACGCCGAACAACAGGCCTACCACCGGATAAAACAGCAGCGAACGCCCCAGTTCCTGAGGCTGTGGCATGCCCGGCAGGCGAATCGGCAGGCTGCTGAGAAATTGCAGGGCGATCCAGAATGGCAGCACGTCTACTCCCCTTCCTTCAGAGTTCCGTCAGCCGCAACCTGCAGGCTGAACAGCCCACCATGACAGACCTCGACGTTCAACAACTGCTCCCGGGGCAAGCCACGCGCCTGCGCCAGTAACAGGCGCATCACACCGCCGTGACTGATCAACAACACCCGTTCACCGGCATATGCCTGATGCAAACGTGAGACAGCACCCAGAACCCGTTCGGAAAAGGCGCTGACCGGCTCCCCGTCCGGCGGTGTAAAGCTATAAGGGTCGGCCCAGAACAGCCCCAGCCCTCCGGCGTCGGTCTCCATCAAGGTCGCCGCACTCTGCCCTTCCCACGCACCGAAGTGCAGCTCTTGCAGGTCCTTCTCCAGCGTCACCGGCAGCTTGAGCCGGGCGCCCAATTCTTCGGCAAATCGCGCACAGCGTTGCAACGGCGAACTGATCAGGCGGTCCCACGGCCCCCGCGCCACCACGGCCTCGCGCATCTGCACCCAGCCATTGGCGGTGAGTGCATCGTCCAGGCTGCCGCGCAGGCCGCCACCCAGCTCGGTTTCGCCGTGGCGCAGCAGGTCGAGGTGCAAGATCATGCCGGGCGGTCCGCCACGGCGGCTTCGGCGAAGGTCGCCATCTGCCCGTGCAATGCACAGGCAAGGCGCAACAACGGCACTGCCAGCGCCGCACCACTGCCTTCGCCCAGGCGCAGGCCCAGTTCCAGCAACGGCTGCGCGTCGAGGTGTTGCAGCACATGACGATGGCCAGGCTCGGCGCCGCGATGGCCGAACACCAGCCACTCGCGGCATGCCGGGTTCAGGCGCGTGGCGACCAGTGCCGCGACGGTGCAGATGAACCCATCCACCAACACCACGATGCCTTCCTGGGCACACGCCAGGTATGCACCGACCAGCGCGGCGATCTCGAAGCCGCCGAGATTGAACAGGGTCTGCAAGACATCGCCGCGTTGGGCGGCATGCACCGCCAGTGCGCGCTCGATCACGGCCACCTTGTGGCTCACGCCCTGGGCATTCAAGCCGGTGCCCGGCCCCGTCAGGTCACTGACACGGCAGTCGAGCAAGGCACACGCCAGGGCACTGGCGGCGGTGGTGTTGCCGATACCCATCTCGCCGCCGATAAACAGCTGTGCACCGCTAGCCAACGCACGCCGCGCACTGTCGCGACCGGCTTGCAGGGCACGTTGCCCCTGGGCCTCGGTCATGGCCGGGCCGTTGACAAAATTGGCGGTGCCCGCGCCGATGTTCAGGTGACGCACACCGGGCAGGTCCAGGGACGGGGTCACCGTGCCCAGGTCGACCACCTCCAACTGTGCTTCCAGCTGCCGCGCCAAGACGCTGATAGCCGCACCACCGCTGACGAAGTTGTGCAGCATCTGCCCGGTGACCTCCTGGGGAAACGCCGACACACCTTCCGCGACCACGCCATGGTCACCGGCGAAGATGGCGATCCACAGCGCGTCCACTGACGGTTTGACCTGGCCCTGCAAGCCGGCCAATTGCACCGCCAGCGCTTCCAACTGGCCGAGGGAGCCGGCCGGTTTGGTCAGTTGCTGTTGGCGTGCCAGGGCGTGTTCGTAGGCTTGAGTGTCAATCGCCTTACACGGGTTGAGCCACCAGGTGTCAGTCATAACGCAGTACCTTTCAAAGTCAGGGGCAGGCCGGCGACGGTCAGGACAACACGCTGACATCGCTCGGCCAAGGCTTGATGCAGCCAACCGGCTTCATCCACATAGCGGCGAGTCAATTCGCCCAGCGGCACGACACCCAGACCGGTCTCGTTGCTGACAAAAATGATTTCACCCGGCAGCGCGACCAGGGTTTCCAGCAGTTGATCGCGCTCGGCGGCCAGACGATGCGAATCCTCAAGCATCAGCAGATTGGTGAGCCACAGGGTCAGGCAATCCACCAGCAGGCAGCGCTCGGTTGCCGCGTTGTCACGCAGTACCCGCGCCAGTTCAACGGGTTCTTCGATCAGCCCCCAATGGTCGGGGCGACGCTGGCGATGCAGCGCGACACGCGCGCTCATCTCGCCATCCAGCGGTTGGCTGGTGGCGATGTACGTGACGGGCAAGCCACTGTCGCTGGCAAGCTTTTCGGCGAGGCGGCTTTTGCCGGACCGGGCACCACCGAGGATCAGCTGGAGCATGGGGTGACTCCACACAAACTGCGCAACAAATCGGTATCCAGGTGGTTCTCTACCAAGTCTGCCAGGCGCTCGATATCGCGCTCGCGCAGGGCGTGGTAATCCACTTCCTGCACGTCCTGCAAACCGGCCCAGCGCAACAAGGCGCTGCACGCGGCCGGGCTTTCGAACAAGCCATGCAAGTAGGTGCCAAGGATCTGCCCATCGGCACTTTGTGCGCCATCGCTGCGGCCATCCTCCAGCAGCACGGCGGCATTCGACAAAGCATCACCGCAGGTCACGCCCGCATGGATCTCATAACCGCTGACCTCGGCATTCTCCAACAACAAACGCCCACGCACGTTGCGCAACTGCTTCTCTTCTTCCAGCGTGGTACTGAACGCCAGCAGCCCCAGGCCATCGCTGGAACCGGCAGGCCCTTCCAGGCCCAACGGGTCGTGCACTTGCTCGCCGAGCATCTGCAAGCCGCCGCAAATGCCGAGCACCTTGCCGCCATAACGCAAGTGACGCGCCACGGCGGCGTCCCAACCGTTGGCACGCAGATAGGCCAGGTCGCTGCGCACACTTTTCGAGCCGGGCAGGATGATCAGGTCGGCGGCCGGGATCGGCTGGCCTGGCCCGATGAATTGCAAATCCACCTGGGGGTGCAGGCGCAGCGGGTCGAAATCCGTATGGTTGCTGATGCGCGGCAACACCGGGACCACCACCTTGAGCACCTGGGCCGCCTTGTCGATCTGGCGTTGGTCGATGCCGTCCTCGGCTTCCAGGTGCAGGTCCATCACGTAAGGCAGAACGCCCACCACCGGTTTGCCGGTGCGTGTTTCCAGCCAGTCCAGGCCGGGTTGCAACAGCGCGATGTCACCGCGAAAACGGTTGATGATGAAGCCTTTGACCCGCGCCTGTTCCGTGGGTGACAGCAGCTCCAGGGTGCCGACCAGGTGGGCGAATACCCCGCCGCGATTGATATCGGCAATCAGCAACACCGGGCAATCCACCGCCTCGGCGAAGCCCATGTTGGCGATGTCGTTGGCGCGCAGGTTGATTTCCGCCGGGGAGCCAGCGCCTTCCACCATGACCACGGGATAGGCCTGGCTCAACCGGGCGTGGGAGGCCAGCACCGCCTGCATCGCAATGGCTTTGTAGTCGTGATAGGCCACGGCGTTCATGGTGGTCACGGCACGGCCGTGGATGATCACTTGGGAGCCGGTGTCGCTGTTGGGTTTGAGCAGCACCGGGTTCATGTCGGTATGAGGCGCCAGGTTGGCGGCCTGGGCCTGCACCGCCTGGGCGCGGCCGATTTCACCACCTTCGGCGGTCACGGCGCTGTTGAGCGCCATGTTCTGCGGCTTGAACGGCGCCACGGCCACACCCTGGCGCACCAGCCAGCGGCACAACGCGGTCACTAACGTACTTTTGCCGGCATCGGAGGTGGTGCCCTGCACCATCAGCGTACTCATGTTGCGTCCTTATAGGCGGCCAGGGCGTCGTCGAGGCGCTGCCAGTCGGCCTCAGTGTCGGGCAGGCCGAAACGCAGGCTGCTGTCGTGGACGAACAGGCGCAGCAGAATGCCGCGCTGGGCCATGAATTCGTGCACACGCTCGGCATGGGGCGTGATCAGCCATTGGAACAAGGCACAGCCGCCCTGGGGTGGAAAGCCGTGGCGCTCCAGCAACGCGAACAAGCGCTGGCCCGCCTCGATGCAACGCGTGCGTTGCCGCACATGCCCGGCGGTGTCGCGCAGGCACACCTCGCCCAGCACCCGCGTCGGCCCGCTGACCGCCCAGGGGCCGACCTGCTCGGCGAGCAACTTGAGCAACTTGCGCTCGGCCAACACAAAGCCCAGTCGCACGCCGGCCAGGCCGAAGAACTTGCCGAACGAACGCAGCACGATCAAACCGACCTGATGCGCCTGGCCGGCCAGGCTCACTTGCGGGGTGACGTCCATGAAGGCCTCATCCACCACCAGCCAGCCGCCGCGCTGGGCCAGCCGCGAGTGCCAATCCAGCAGGCGTTGCGGGCTCAGGCTCAGGCCGGTGGGGTTATTGGGGTTGACCACCACCAGCACGTCGAGGCCATCAAGAAAGAAGTCAACTTCCTGTTCCTGCACTTCGCGCACCACGTAACCGGCGCGGCGCCACGCTTCGGCGTGTTCGGCATAGCACGGCGACAACACGCCGACCTTGCCGGCGCGACGCAGGCGCGGCAACAACTGGATCGCCGCCTGGGAACCCGGTACCGGCAATAGATGCGCAGCGCCGTAGTATTCGCTGGCGGCCTGCTCCAGGCCGTCGTCGGTTTCCGGCAGGCGCGCCCAGGCACGCAGGGGAATTTCGGGGATCGGCCAGGGCCAGGGCGCGAGCCCGCTGGACAGGTCGAGCCAGTCGGCTTCGGCTATCCCGTACTGAATCGCTGCCTTGCGCAGCCGGCCACCATGCTCAAGCATAGAATTGCGCCCCCACGCACAGGATCAGCAGCCACAACCATACGCCGCGCTGCACCAGTTGCCAGCCCCGATCGATGGAATCGGCATCCGCCGCCGGGCCTTCGCCCAGTTGTGGACGATGGTGCACTTCGCCGTGATAGATCGCGGCACCGCCCAGCTCCACGCCCAGGGCGCCCGCACCAGCGGCCATGACCGGGCCGGCGTTGGGGCTGTCCCAGGTCGGGCCCTGGGTGCGCCAGCATTTGAGCGCCAGCCGGGTCTTGCCCAGCAACGCGTAGGTCAACGCCACCAGGCGCGCGGGAATGTAGTTCAGCACATCGTCGATTTTTGCTGCTGCCCAACCGAAGCGCTCAAAACGCTCGTTGCGATAACCCCACATGGCATCGAGGGTGTTGCTCAGGCGGTAAAGCACCACGCCCGGCACACCGGCCACCACAAACCAGAAAATCGCAGCGAACACCGCATCGCTGCCGTTCTCCAGCACCGATTCGGTGGCGGCACGGGCGACTTCGGTGCGGTCCAGCTCGCTGGTCTGGCGGCTGACCAGGTAGCTCACGCGTTTGCGCGCCGCCTCCAAGTCATCACTGCGCAGGGCCTGGGCCACCGGGATCACATGCTCGCCAAGGCTGCGCATGCCAAGGGCGCAGTACAACGCCAGGATCTCCAGTACCCAGCCTATGTAAGGCGCCCACGACAAGGCCGTGGCCAGCAGCGTCAGCGGCACCACGGCGATAAACCACGCGGTCACGCCATGGCTGCGCCAGCCACGGCCACCGGTATTGAAACGTTGCTCGATGCGCCCGGCAAAATTGCCGAACGCCACCAGCGGATGCCAGCGCCTGGGTTCGCCCAGCAGCGCATCCAGCGCGACTGCAGCGACACACAGCAAGGCCACACTCATTGACTCACTCCCCACGCATTTTCATACAACATGTCACTCAACGGTCGAGGCTCGGTCCAGCCTTCGAGCTGCAACATCGGTGCCGGGTAGAACTCGGCCACCGGCCCCAGGCACAACACGGCCAGGGGTTTCGCACCAGGCGGCAAACCCAGCAGATCGGCCAGCGCCTGGGGTTCGAACAACGAGACCCAGCCCATGCCCAGGCCTTCGACCCGCGCCGCCAGCCACAAATTCTGGATAGCACAGGACAACGACGCCATGTCCATTTCCGGCAGGGTGCGACGCCCGAAGATGTGCCGCTCGCGATCATCCATCAACGCCGCTACCAGCACTTCGGCACAGTCTTGAATGCCTTCGACCTTGAGCTTCATGAACTCATCGGAACGCTCGCCCAGGGCTTCGGCGGTGCGTACGCGTTCTTCTTCCACCACCTGTTGAATCTGCCCACGCAACTGGCGATCGCTGATGCGAATAAAGCGCCAGGGCTGCATCAGGCCGACGCTGGGCGCCTGGTGTGCGGCCTGGAGCAAGCGGTGGAGCAGCTGGGGGGCGACAGTGCCGCCGCTGAAGTGGCGCATGTCGCGGCGTTCGGCGATGGCGCGGTAGACGGCGTCGCGGTCGGCCTGGGGAAAAGCGTTGTCGCTCATAGTGCTGGATCGGGCGCGAACAATGCGGCCACCGCCTGGGGATTGGATGGGAAATAGAAGTGTACGTAGGACGCCGTCATCCGCCCCTGCCGATACACCGCCTCGGCACCGCGCCCGCCATTGGGGCTCAGGCCACGGGCAATCGGTTGCCATTCAGTGGTGGTCAGGGAGTGGTGATAGGTATGGCCACGCAGCGTGCCTTCCGGCAATTCGACGCTTTGCAGGGCCAGGGCCGCCAGTTTCTTTTGCATCACCGCGTCGCCCTGCAACAGGCCGAGCAGTTCAGCGCGGATGCCGTCGACATCGGTCAGCGAGTCCAGCAGGTAGAGCATGCCGCCGCATTCGGCAAGCAAGGGTTTGCCGGCCGCGTGGTGAGCGCGAATGGCGTCGAGCATCGGGATGTTTTCCGACAGCGCCTGGTGGTGCAATTCCGGGTAACCGCCGGGCAGGTAGAGGCTGTCGGCATCAGGCAATTGGCTATCGTGAATCGGCGAGAAAAACGTCAGCTCAGCGCCCATTGCGCGCAGCAGGTCGAGACTCGCGCCGTAGGTAAAGGCGAAGGCCTCATCGCGGGCCACGGCAATGCGCACGCCCTTGAGCAACGGCTCAGCCTCGATCACTTGGGGTGCAGCGAACGTCACCGGCGGCGGCAAAGCGACTTCGCAACTGCTGCCCAACGCTTGGGCGGCGGCGTCCAGGCGTACATCGAGGTCATTCAGTTCGCTCGCTTGCACCAGGCCGAGGTGGCGACTGGGCAGTTCGATACCGGTCTCGCGTGACAATGCGCCATACCAGCGCAGGCCCTCGGTGAGGCTGCCTTCGAGCAGTTGCGCATGACGCAGGGTGCCGACACGGTTGGCCAATACACCGGCGAATGGCAGATCCGGCTGATAGCGCGCCAGGCCCAATGCCAACGCGCCGAAGGTCTGCGCCATGGCCGTGCCGTCGATCACCCCCAGCACCGGCACGCCGAAGTGTCGCGCCAGGTCGGCGCTGGAGGGTGTGCCGTCGAACAGGCCCATCACGCCTTCGATCAGGATCAGGTCTGCCTCCCCCGCCGCTTCCCACAGCAAACGACGACTTTCCTGCTCGCCCACCATCCACATATCCAACTGATACACCGGCGCACCGCTGGCGCGTTCGTGGATCATCGGGTCGAGAAAGTCCGGGCCGCATTTGAACACGCGCACCTTGCGCCCCAGGTTGCGGTGCAAACGGGCGAGCGCGGCGGTGACGGTGGTTTTGCCCTGGCCGGACGCCGGAGCGGCGATCAAAACGGCAGGGCAATGACGGGGCTGATTCAAAGTTCGACGCCCTTCTGTGCCTTGATACCGGCCTGGAACGCGTGCTTGAGCATGCCCATTTCGGTGACGGTGTCGCCCATTTCGATCAACTCGGGCTTGGCGCCGCGGCCGGTGACCACCACGTGTTGCATCGGTGGACGGGCTTGCAGGTCGCTGAGGACCTGGTCCAGGTCGAGGTAGCCGTGCTTGAGCGCGATGTTCAGCTCGTCCAGCACCACCAGGCCGATGGAGGGGTCTTGCAGCAATTCGCGGGAGACCGCCCAGGCGGCCTCGGCGGCGGCGATGTCGCGCTGGCGGTCCTGGGTTTCCCAGGTGAAGCCTTCGCCCATTACATGGAAGCGCACTTGCTCGGGGAAGCGACGGAAGAACAATTCTTCTCCAGTGCTGTTGCGCCCCTTGATGAACTGCACCACGCCGCACTGCATGCCGTGGCCCATGGCACGGGCCAACATGCCGAACGCGGAGCTGCTTTTACCTTTGCCGTTACCGGTCAGCACCAGCAGCAGACCGCATTCGTTGGGGGAGTTGGCGATGCGCTCGTCGATCACGGCTTTTTTGCGCAGCATGCGCGCCAGGTGGCGTTCGTCGCGGTCGGGGGAATCGGTCATGGCAGCTCTCCGTTGGGGCTGGACAAAAACGGCGGGCAGGAAAAAAGAAAAGCAGACAGCCAAGCATCGCCCACCGTGATGCTGTTGGATGTTGCAGGCCGGTCTCCGGGCTCATGAGTGGCGTGCTGGCTGAAGGCAGGCCAACGCTGCGCCTTCCCATATCGCAGGCGATACAGTGGCAAAAGGCAGCGTCTTGACTCATTTACCGTTGCGGGGGCAGCGCCGGAATCGCGGCGGCACTGTGTAGAAGTGCGCTCACTCACCGGCTTCCCTGTTTCACTCTGTCGACCCGTGGGTCACAGAGCACCTGGAACAAGCGGCGAAGGGTAGTAGGTTGGGGGTGGAGCGTCAATTAAAGCAACTTGAAGTCGACACAAAACAACTGTGGGAGGGGGCCTGCCCCGATGGCGGTGGATCAGCCCAGTTATCTTTAGCTGACACACCGCTATCGGGGGCAAGCCCCCTCCCACATTTCGATTCGAGTCTGGCGCTAAGGATTGCGTGCCAGGTTGCCCGGCAACACGCGCTTGGCGCTCAAATAGGCATTCTGCCAATAGGCTTTGGACAATGTGTCCAGCTTCACCGTACCGCCGGTTTGTGGCGCATGCACAAAGCGCCCTTCACCCACGTAGATCCCGGCGTGGCTGACCTGGGAACCGCCACCGGTGGCGAAGAACAGCAGGTCACCGGTCTGCAGGTTCTGCTCGCTGACGTCCTGCGCGCGCATTACGATCAGCTCGCGGGTGGTACGCGGCAGGGAAATCCCGGCGGCATCGCGGAAGACAAACCCGATCAGGCCGCTGCAATCAAACCCGGAGTCCGGCGTGTTGCCGCCCCAACGGTAAGGCGTGCCGACCAGGCCCAGCGCGCGGAAGAGTACGTCTTCGGCTGCGGGCGAGAAATTCTGGGTGGAATAGTTGAACACCGGCTTGGGCTTCACCGCTACAGGAGCGGGCGGCGGTGTGCGGCTTGCGCAGGCGCTGAGGAGCGCGGCGCAAACAATGAGAATCAGGCGGGCCGAGGTCGACATGTGCAGAACAATCCTGGTCTGGATGCGGCTTTCGCTGCCGAACGCTGAAAACCAGAACGCGCAAGCAAAGCTCGCGCGAACGGATTACAACAATGTCCAGGGATTCTAGCGCTTACACGTCAAACTTCAAGTATCACTTTAAGTTTACTTGCTAGCGGTAACCGTCGTCGGGGCCATGGCGAGTGCGCGCTTGGCTTCGATGAAGGTTTTGCTCCAGTAGCTGTCACCCAGGTTATCGACCCGGACACCGCCACTGCGACGGCTGCTGGAGTGGATAAACTGGTTATCGCCCAGGTAGATACCGGCGTGGCTCACACGACCACGGCCTGCCGTACTGAAGAAAAGCAGATCGCCAGGCTTGAGGTTGTTGCGTGCGACCAACGGTGCATTCACGTTGATCATTTCGCGGGTGGAGCGCGGCAGATTCATGCCGGCCTCTTCACGAAACAGATAGCCGATGAAACCACTGCAGTCGAAACCGGCTTCAGAGGTACCACCGAAACGGTAACGGGTACCGATCAGGGACATGCCGCGTTCGAGAATGCTGTCGGCCAGGACTGGAAGCTGATAAGGCTTGTTGCCGGCGAAATCGGCCAGTTCCTTTTCCGTTGCGACTTCTTCCTCATAAACAGAGGCAGATTGTGCAGCAACGAATTTTGCCTGATTTTGAACCTGTGGTTTCTGCTGATCGACCACCTGCTGAGGGTGGGAGGCGCAACCAAACAACAGGGTAACGAGTGCGAGGGGCACGAGGGGTGCGAAGCGATTTAGCATGGGCACGACCGTGGCTGATATGTAAAGAAGTCGAGACTATGCCTTCTATCACATCGATTTGCAAATTCAATCGTGCTCTATGTGACTTCGCGATTGGACTATGACATCTAAGCCGTAATTCCATTTATCGGTTCGAATGCGAAGCCCAGCCGGCAGAAACGCAGGTTTTCTGGCGCCCGTAAAATGGCGAACCGCGTAAATTCAATGAGTTACCAGCCCAACGTTTCCTTGAGAAAAGGGATCGTCAATTTTCTTTGAGCCTGCAAGGACGCCTGATCGAGCTGCTCGAGCAAATCGAACAGCGCACTCATGCTGCGGGTGCCTCGAGTAAGGATAAAGTGCCCGACTTCGTCGGTGAGGTGCAGGCCGCGACGGGAGGCCCGCAGTTGCAGGGCACGCAATTTGTCTTCGTCGGACAGCGGGCGCATCTGGAAGATCAGCGCCAGGGTCATGCGCGACTTGAGGTCGGCCAGCTTGATCGGCAACTCGCGTGGCGAAGTCGACGCGGCAATCAGCAGGCGCCGACCGCTGTCACGCAAGCGATTGAACAGGTGAAACAGCGCTTCTTCCCAATCCGCCTTGCCGGCGATCGCCTGCAAGTCATCCAGACACACCAGTTCGTATTGCTCAAGGTGATCGAAGATGCCGATACCGCGATCCATCAACTCGGCCAGCGGCAGGTACACCGCCGGTTCGCCCATCTGCTCGAACCGCAGGCACGCAGCCTGCAACAGGTGGGTACGCCCTACGCCGTGCTTGCCCCACAGATAGATCAGGCTTTCAGTCCACCCGGCGTCGGCTTCGCAGAGCCGCTCGACATAGCCGAGTGCAGCGGCATTGGCGCCTGGGTAGTAGTTGATGAAGGTGGCGTCGTCACGCAGACGCACACCCAAGGGCAGCTGAATCGGTTTCATGCTGACTGAACGGCTCCGAACGAACCGTTAGTGGCCTCTGTGTAAAGTTTGCAAAGTTTATACCCGTGACGCCGGGCGCACAATGCAACAGACCCCAAGCAAAATCAAAGGTTTGCGTTAACTCGTTGGATTTATGCAGATTGTTTGACGGACCGCCCCCAGAAAAGACAAACCCGGCCTTGGCCGGGTTTGTGAAGATAGAGTTACAGGTCGGGATCTTCAACCCCCGTATAAGCATCCGAATCCTTGTACAGATCGTGCACATGGCGCACCAGCACCATGATCACCGCCGCCACCGGCAACGCCAGCAGGATGCCCGTGAAGCCAAACAGCTCACCACCCGCCAGGATCGCAAAGATCACCGCCACCGGATGCAGACCAATCCGATCCCCGACCAACAACGGCGTGAGCACCATGCCTTCCAACGCCTGGCCGACCATGAATACGGCCACGATCCCCAGCATCGGGTACAAGTCCCCGCCAAACTGGAACAAGCCCGCGACCAGCGCCGCGCCGATCCCAATCACAAACCCCATATAAGGCACGATCGCGGCCAGGCCGGCGATCAGGCCGATCAACAGACCCAGCTCCAGGCCGATAGCCATCAAGCCGGCCGCGTAGATGATCCCCAGGGCGAGCATCACCAGCAACTGCCCGCGCACGAAGGCGCCGAGCACCTCATGGCATTCCTCAGCCAGCGAAACAATGCGCTCCTCACGGTTGCGCGGCAGCAGGCTGCGGATCTTGGCCATCATGATGTCCCAGTCGCGCAGCAGGTAGAACGCCACCACCGGGATCAGCACCAGGTTGGTCAGCCAGCCGATCAACGCCAGGCTGGACGCCGTCGCCTGGCTGAGGATGACCCCGACAATATCAGTGGTCTGGCCCATATGTTCGCTGATGGCCGCCTTGACCTTGTCGAACTTCCAGAAACCATCCGCCAGCCCCAACTTGGCCTGGGCCCACGGCATCGCCGTGTGCTGCAGCCAATCGAGCATCTGCGGCGCCAGCTCATACAAGCGGAACAACTGCTTGGCCAGCATCGGCACCAGCACCAGCACCAACGCCGTGATGATCAAGGTAAACAGGGCGAACACCGCCACCACGCCCCAGGTCCGCGATAACCCGGCTTTTTCCAGGCGATCCACCACCGGATCGAACAGGTAAGCCAGCAGCAACGCGACCAGGAATGGTGTCAGGATCGAATGCAGCAGGAACACAAAAACGCACAGCAGGACAAACCCGCCAAGCCACACCCAACGACGCGTATCCGCCATAAACCACTCCATCTATATAAAGAAGAAAACTGCTACCAGCGAAAACGCAGTTGCGCCTGAGGTTCTGGTGCAGCAGCCGGCTGCGCACCCTCCGCCGCCGGTTGCGGGACCGGTGCTTCACCCGCAGGAATCTCCTGCAACTTGGCCAGGCTCAACTGGGTACGCAACTGATCGGCACTGCCATTGACGCGGTACACGATGCGATTGCCATCCACTAACTGCGGCTGACCACCGAAAGGCTCCAGCAGGTGACCCAGCGCGGCATAACGCTCCAGGGTCATGCCCTGCACTTCCAGCAATTGTTCGGTGCTCACGCCGGGTTTGACCGCAAAGCGTGGCGCGAGCTTTTGGCTGATCGCCAGCATCACCGCGTCGGCTACAGCGCCGGTGTCGGCCCCTTGCGCGGTGCCCTGCTCGCTCTTGTCGCCCAGCCACAGGCGCCATTTGGCTTGCCATTGGTTGCCCTCCTGACGCGCATGCACGGCCAGCAAAGCGTCGGCGCCGTAACGTTCGGAAGCGGCGCGCAACGGTGTGGCGTCAGCACTTTCCAGGTTCGGTGCGGTGGCGACCACCTGCTCATCCAGGTCGCCCAGCGGCAGGCGCAGCGGCAAACCACGGTGTTGCGCGGCACGGCGCAGCGCCTGGGCGACGGTCTGGCCATCACCCACCAGGCTGCTGCCTTCGGTGGAGTCGTTCAGCCACCAGCCAAGGATCGACGGCCGATTGCTGCCCCAGATCGACAGACCCGCTTCACGCAGCACGCGATCGGTGCTCACCGGGTCGAAATCCACTTGCAGGCTTTCCGGCGGGCCGGCGTCGTAGCCGTACTGGCTGATGATTTGTTGCGGATCCTTGCGAACGGCCGCCAGACCCGGGCCCTCGGCGACCTTGGCGTCGCCGGTCAGGCGGATCACCAGGGTCTGCACGGCGCGCTGGGTCGCCTGGTCACGCTCCTGCGGCGACTGACTGCTGACGGGTTCGAGTACTTGATAAAGGCCGTTGAGGGTTTCGGCATGACTCGCCAGGCTGACCAACGACAAGCAGCCTACAAAGAAGAATTTACACAGACGCATGGAAGATTCCCGAACGACAAATTTAGCGGCTGGAACAGACCGCGTGAACTCGGTTTGCCAAGGCTGTGACCACGGCGACCGATAAAACATTCACAGGGTCTTGGTAAGTTTTCGTACTGTCACAACGCTAGCGCAGTAAAGGCTATACCTTAATACGCACCAAAGCAGACCCGATTAGCATTTTTTTAACGCCATATGCCCCTGCCCGTCGGCCCGAGGATGGCCGCTGCCCCTCAAGCCTGATAAAATCGCGCGCCTTCGCAGACCGTCAACGGCGTGGCCTTTATAAAAGCCCCCGCTCGCTCGGTCGTTACCCAGAAATCCCCCCTAAAGGCCTGGATCATGAGCAAGCAACCCTCCCTGAGCTACAAGGACGCCGGTGTAGACATCGACGCCGGTGAAGCATTGGTCGAACGCATCAAGAGCGTCGCCAAGCGCACTGCGCGCCCTGAAGTCATGGGCGGCCTGGGCGGTTTTGGCGCCCTCTGCGAGATCCCGGCCGGCTACAAGCAGCCTGTACTGGTGTCCGGCACCGACGGCGTGGGCACCAAGCTGCGCCTGGCGCTGAACCTGAACAAGCACGACACCATCGGCATCGACCTGGTCGCCATGTGCGTCAATGACCTGGTAGTGTGCGGCGCCGAGCCGTTGTTCTTCCTCGACTACTACGCCACCGGCAAGCTGAACGTGGACACCGCGGCCCAAGTGGTCACCGGCATCGGCGCCGGCTGCGAACTGTCGGGTTGCTCCCTGGTCGGCGGCGAAACCGCTGAAATGCCAGGCATGTACGAAGGTGAAGACTACGACCTGGCCGGCTTCTGCGTCGGCGTCGTGGAAAAAGCCGAGATCATCGACGGCTCCAAGGTTGCGGCCGGCGACGCCCTGCTCGCCCTGCCATCCTCCGGCCCGCACTCCAACGGTTACTCGCTGATCCGCAAGATCATCGAAGTGTCCGGCGCCGAGATCGAGAACACCCAGCTCGACGGCAAGCCGCTGACGGACCTGCTGATGGCCCCGACCCGCATCTACGTCAAGCCGTTGCTCAAGCTGATCAAGGACACCGGCGCCGTCAAGGCCATGGCCCACATCACCGGCGGGGGCCTGCTGGACAACATCCCGCGCGTGCTGCCAAAAGGCGCCCAGGCCATCGTTGACGTGGCCAGCTGGCAGCGTCCGGCAGTATTCGACTGGCTGCAAGAGAAAGGCAACGTCGACGAAACCGAGATGCACCGCGTGCTGAACTGCGGCGTCGGCATGGTCATCTGCGTGGCTCAGGAGCACGTTGAAACCGCGCTGAACGTACTGCGCGAAGCCGGCGAACAGCCTTGGGTCATCGGCCAGATCGCCACCGCTGCCGAAGGCGCGGCTCAGGTTGAGCTGAAGAACCTCAAGGCTCATTAATGTCTCAGACCTGTGATGTCGTGGTGCTGCTCTCCGGCACCGGCAGTAACTTGCAGGCCCTGATCGACAGCACGCGCACCGGCGACAACCCGGTGCGCATTGCTGCGGTGATCTCCAACCGCAGCGACGCCTACGGCCTGCAACGCGCCAGGGACGCGGGTATCGACACCCGCTCGCTGGATCACAAGGCGTTCGACGGTCGCGAGGCCTTCGACCGCGCCTTGATCGAACTGATCGACGCCTTCAACCCCAAGCTCGTAGTACTCGCCGGCTTCATGCGCATCCTCAGCGCTGACTTCGTGCGGCATTACGCCGGGCGCCTGTTGAATATCCACCCTTCCCTGCTGCCCAAGTACAAAGGCATGCACACGCACCAGCGTGCGCTCGAGGCCGGCGACAGCGAGCATGGCTGCAGCGTGCACTTTGTCACCGAGGAACTCGATGGCGGGCCTCTGGTCGTACAGGCAGTGGTTCCGGTAGAGTCTGACGACTCGGCGCAGACGCTTGCGCAACGGGTTCACGCCCAGGAACACAGGATTTACCCGCTGGCCGTTCGCTGGTTTGCCGAGGGGCGGTTGATTCTTGGTGACCAGGGTGCATTATTGGACGGTCAGTTACTCGCGGCCAGCGGCCACTTGATTCGAACCTAGGAGATTTTATGCGTCGCGCCTTGCTCTTCGCTTTTGCGCTGTTCGCCTTGCCAGCCGTGCAAGCAGCAGACCTTCACCCCTTCTCCGTCAGCTACACCGCCGACTGGAAACAGTTGCCCATGAGTGGTTCGGCCGAACGCAGCCTGGCCAAGAACGGCGACGGCTCCTGGACCTTGAATTTCAAGGCTTCCATGATGATCGCCAGCCTCACCGAAACCAGCGTGATCCTGTTTGACAAGGACACCCTGCAACCGAAGAGCTACACCTTCGAACGCGGCGGCCTGGGCAAGGCGAAGAAAATCAATCTGGACTTCGACCAGACCGCCAAGAAAGTCACCGGCTTTGAAAACAAAGACCCGGTCAACGTGCCCCTGCAAAGCGGCATGCTCGACAAGTCGACCTACCAGTTGGCCTTGCAACGCGATGTGGCCGCCGGCAAGAAAAGCATGAGCTACAACGTGGTCGAAGGCACCGACGTCGACACCTACGACTTCCGCGTGATCGGCCCGGAAAAAGTCCAGACCAAGGTCGGCTCCATCGACGCCATCAAGGTCGAGCGCGTGCGTGACCCGACGCAAAGCAAGCGCATCACCCAGATGTGGTTCGCCAAGGATCAGGGCGGTATTCTGGTTGCCCTGCGCCAGGTAGAAACCGATGGCAAGGAATACAACATCATGCTGCAGGACGGCACTGTTGACGGCAAGGCTGTCAAAGGTAGCTGATCGGTAGCTGGAACAAGGAGCCTCGCGAATGCGGGGCTTTTTTTCGCCTATGGATTTGGTGTTCAAACCTCTACCGCTATCGGGGGCAAGCCCCCTCCCACACTTGGTTGTGTTCACCGATCAAAATGTGGGAGGGGGCTTGCCCCCGATGGCGATAGCCGGGCCAACAAAGGGTTCAATGCCTGACTTGAACATGAAACTTTCGTCATAAAACTCAGCACCCTGCGACGCAATGTCGCTGTTTACGCGGCCTGCAGCACTGTTGCGTTTGCTGCGATGATTTGTTGCGCGAAAAGTCGGTTTACTTAGCAAGCTAACAAAACATATAACAAAGGCCTGCGACGACTTGCCGCAGATCCACCAGAGATTGGAGCAAGCAGATGACTGTAAAAGTAACTGAACGCGACGACGAACATATGTCCCACGAAGCACTGGGCCATGGGATTCACATCTGGGATGTACACCAGCAAGACCTGTTGGTCGGCATGTTTCACAACGAGAGCGACGCTCATAATTATAAAAACGAGCTCGAAGCCCTTGAGATGAGACGCCAGACACAAAGCTCCTGAACACCTGAAATCTCGTAGGCCCCAGCCCCACGCAGCTGTAGGGCCTACCCCCGACGACCCCGCCATCGAGCGGGGTTTTTCGTTTTGGCAAACTGCACGGCGGGCATAAACGATTCAGTAAAATTGTATCAGCAAATAGACAATTGGAAATGATTCTCGATAATATCCACCACCTTTCAGCACGCCCATGAAAACGGAATTCATCATGACGAACGGATGCAGCAATACGCCGGACCAACAATTGCTCAAACGCTGGGGTGAAGCACTGGTTACGCCCCAATTCCAGACTCACAACGTCACCCTCGACGCCCTGATCGACACCCTCGCACCCGCCGCCGAACGCAGCTTTCAACGCCTGATCCAGGCCCTGTTCCGTGAAGGCCTGCTGGCCCCCGATACACTCACCCAGGACGAGCAAGGCCGCCACCACCTGCCGCTGTCCGATCACGCCTGCCTGCGTTTCGACCACCTGCGTGCCGGGCGCATGGCCAGCTGGGACCTGCGTGGCGCGGTGACGCTTGTGCAAACTGGACAGGCCGCACGGAAGATCCAATTCCCATCGCAATTGCTGACGCTGCTCAACGACACCCTCGAAACACCTGCCGCCCCGCAGGTCTTGAGCCGCCTGAACAGCGAGATCGACGACAGTTTTGTCAACGATACGCTCTGCCTGGCCTTCCACGAGCAATGGAGCCTGAGGCTGCACGCCTCGATGGGCCCGTCCCATCAGGACAACCTGCTGAGTCATCTCAAGGATGAGCCAAGCGTTACCAACCCGACTTCCGTGCTTGAGCAGTGGGGCACGCTGGGCCACCCCTGGCACCCCAACTACAAAACCAAACTGGGTTTGGACACCCACCAGGTCATCGACTTCTCACCGGAGTTCGAAGCGCGCTTCCCGGTGTTGCTGTGCGCGCTGCACCACCAGTACGCCCACGTGGAAACGCTGGCCGATACCGCTGATTACTGGCAATGGTGGCAAGCCCACTTTCCACGTGCTGCGCAGCAATTGACCGCAGCGCTGACGGCCCAGGGCCTGGAAGCCAGCGAGTATTTGCCGCTGCCTGCGCACCCTTGGCAAGCCCAACAGGAACTGCCCCGGTTGTTCGCCAACGAAATCGGCGACCGACTGCTGGTGCTGACCGACATCGTCGCGTTTACCGCCCACCCCACCATGTCCTTCCGGACCGTATTGCCTGATGGCCAGGGCGGCGCGCCCATGGTCAAGCTCCCGGTCTCACTGCGCCTGACCAGCGTACAGCGCACGGTATCGCCACGCTCGGCGCGCATGGGGCCGCGGATCAGTCACTTGCTGCAAACGATCCTCGCGCGCGAACCCGCGATCCAGAACATCCTGAACATCGTTCCCGAGCGGATCGGCGTGCATTTCAACCCCCAACCGGTGAATGACGAACACGCCCGCCACCTGGCCGTGCTCTACCGCGACAACCCCCAGAGCCTGCTACAACCGGGTGAAATGGCTGTTCCGGTAGGTAGCCTGTTTGCCATCGACCAACACGGGCAGCCCTTGCTGAGACAGTGGGTACGTTTGAGCAAAGGCCAGGACAATGCACCGGCCATGCTCGCGTTCTTTCGAGACTATGCAGCGATCACTGTGCCGGCCCTGCTGGGGATGTACCTGCGCTACGGTGTGGCGTTCGAGGCCCATCAGCAGAACGCCTTCATGGTCATGGCCGCAGACGGGCAGTTGAGCCGCCTGCTGTTGCGTGATTTTGGCGATATTCGCATCGACCGCCAGACCTTGCATGCCCACGGCCTGGACATCGAACTGCATGACCCTGGGATGACCCTTTACGACGATGCCGGTTTTGTCCGTGACAAGCTGCTGCACACGGTATTCATGTGCCACCTGGGCGAGCTGGTGCTGCTCAGTGCCCGCTACTTCGATATTCCCCAGGCACAACTGTGGAACGAACTGGCGGCCCAAGTCAGCCAGTGCTTTGATCGCATGCGCAACGAAGTCGCTCCCCAACGCTGGGAAACCGAACGTGCAGCGCTGCTGGAGCAGCCGTGGCCAGCCAAGTCGTTCATGCGGATGCGGCTGCTGGACAGTCACGCCGATATCGTCGGGCGCCTGCCGAACCCGCTGAGCGGCGCCGCACATGCCGGCTAACAGCACTGCACTGCGGTTGTTGGTGGTCATCCAGCTGGTGTCGATGGGTGCCATGGAGATGAGCGGCCCCTTCTGGCCTTTGCAGATCCAGAGGCTGCTTGGCGATGCCGGTGCCCATTACACCGGCCTGCTGTCGTCGCTGGTATACGCCGGACCGATGATGGCAGCAATGATCCTGACGCCCCTGTGGGGTCGTCTGGGCGACCGAACCGGGCACAAGCCGATGATCATTCGGGCGCTGCTGGCGCTGGCGGCCTGTCAGGCGCTGGCCGCCCTGACCTTCGATCCCTGGCTGCTGGTCGCGATCCGCGTGGCACAAGGTGCACTGGCGGGTTTTATCGCGGCCGCCCAAGCCTATGCGCTGGCGTGCTGCGGCGACAGTGGGCGCGGACACATAATGGCCCGCCTGCAATCCGCCACCGCCGTGGGTTCGCTGGCCGGTCCGGTGTTGGGTGGCTGGCTGATGGATATCTCCGGATTCGCCCTGCTGTGCTACAGCGCTACCGCCGTCTGCCTGGTATGCGCGCTGGTCAGCCTGTTCTTGCCCAGCGACACCCAGCGCCTGCGAAAGACTCATGCCACCACGCCCACCGCCCTGCCCAAAGGCTGGCTCGGCGCAATGTTGGGGATCATCGTACTGATCCAGGCTGCCAAAATGATGCCTCAGCCGTTTTACGCCCTATACGTCGCGGACGTCCTGCATGCGCCAGGCTGGTTGATCGGTGCCAGCTATGCCGCCAGCGCACTGACCCTGGCCCTGTCCGCACCGCTCTGGGGTCGCCTGTTTGACCGACACCCACCCGCACACACGCTGCGCATCATCGAATGGGTCACCTGGGCCTGCGCCTTGACCCTGGCGTGCACGGCGCTGGCCAGCGAATGGCTGGGCTTCATCGCCAGCCGGCTGTTGTGGGGCATGTGGCAAGGCGCCTTGCTGCCGGTCGCCTATACGTTGATCGCCAATACCGTTGCGCCCGCCCAACAGGGGTTTGCCCTGGGCATCGGCAACAGCGCCGCCAAGGCGGGAGCGCTAGGCGGTGCCTTGCTGGGTGGTATCGGCATGGGGATGGTAGGCCTGGCACACAGCTTCTGGCTGGTTGCACTCACGTACGCCTTGGCCGCCCTGGGTATCCGCATCATCCGCTCGTTCACCCGAACACCCGCTATGCCTGTTTTTTCTGTCAATACGTCTAATAATTGAAAGGCAAGATCATGAGAAAGTCGCAATGGGCAGCGCTGCTGCCACTGATGGGATCGATAAGCGCACCGGCCTGGGCCGATCAGTCCGAGGCCGAGCCCACCAACCTGCAATTGCAGGCCACCGTCGTCTCGGCCACGCGCAGTGAAACCAGCATTGCCGCGATTCCAGGCTCCGTACAGGTCATCGACGAAACCCAGATCCGCCAGCAAACAGCCGCGGGGCGCCGGGTTGCGGATATTCTCGGGCAATTGGTGCCAGGCATTGCCCCTTCCAGCGGTGGCATGAGCAACTTCGGCCAGACCCTGCGCGGACGCAATACGCTGATCCTGATCGACGGCGTGTCCCAGAACGCAACACGCGACAACTTCCGCCAGCTCAACAGCGTTGCGCCGGAAAGCATCGAGCGCATCGAAGTGATTTCCGGAGCGAGCAGCGTTTATGGCGCGGGCGCCTCAGGCGGCATCATCAATATCATCACCAAGCGTAACCAAGGTGAAGACCTCGCCTTTAGCAGCAAGATCGGCATGACCAGCGGCAATAACTTCAGTCACAAGGGCTTTGCCTACGAGGCGTTCCAAAGCGCTACTGGGCGCAAGGGCCCGGTGGACTGGTACGTATCGGCGAACGGCGTGCAGCGCAACGACCAGTTCGACGGCAACGGCAAGCGCATTCCCCAGGACACGTCCCAGGGCAGCAACATGGATACCCAGACCTACGACCTGCAAGGTCGCTTCGGCTACACGCTAGATGACGACAAGAAGATCAGCCTGTCCCTGCAAGATTACAAAGACGAACAGGACACCCGTTACACCAAGAACCCACGCATCACCAACACCGCCGTTGCGGTCAAAGGCCTGGACCTGGACGATCAACCGTTCACACACAACCAGGCGGTCAACCTCAATTACTCCGACAAAGCGTTCTTCGGACAGGGCTTGCAGGTCGAAAGCTACTGGCGCCGGGCCGACGCGCTGTTTTTCCCCGACCTGTCCCGCGGCCGCGCAGGGGTTTCCGACAACAACAGCGTGCAGGACGTCTATGGCGTGCGCGCAGCCATCGACACGCAAATGCCGGATATCGGCCCGGCGACCGGCAATCTGGTGTGGGGCGCTGACTATGATCACGAAACCTCACGCCAGCGCGGCGACCAGTACCGAGTCAATGGCCTGACCTACACCAAGACCGGCACCACGTTCGAGATGGGGCCGGACATCACCACTACTACCAAGGCGATTTTTGGCCAACTGTCCTACGACATCGACGACTGGACCTTGCGTGGCGGTGTGCGCCGCGAGTGGATCGAGAGCCGGATCGACGACAGCATTGCCTATGGCGAAATCGTTCAGACCGGTAACCGCGCTACCCTGCCGGGTGGCACCCTCAAATATGACGACACCCTCTATAACCTCGGGGCGGTGTATCACCTGAGCGAAAACCAGGATGTATTCGTCAACTACAGCCAGGGCTTTTCCCTGCCGGACATCCAACGTTTCCTGCGGGACGTCAACAGCCAGTACGACATTCAGAAGCTCAATGCCCAAGCCCTCAAGGTCGACAGCTATGAGCTGGGCTGGCGTGGCAACTGGGACAAATGGCTGGCCAACGTCACGGCGTATGAAAACACTTCGGATGTCACCCAGTTCTATGACGCCAATGATCGCGTGCTGCGCCTGGTCAACCAGAAAGAACGCGTGCGCGGCATTGAAACCAGCCTGACGTACAACGTCACTGACCAGTGGTCGGTCGGCGGTACTTACGCGTATGCCAAAGGCGAGACCCGCCAAAACGGCAAATGGATCGACTTGCCGGCCACGCGCATCTCCCCCGCCAAGACCACCGCCTTTGTCGGCTATGACCACGACGACTACAGCCTGCGCCTGCAAGCCATGCGCCTGGCCGACTATGACGCCGCGTTCAAGGATAACAATGGCCGCGATATCCAGGGCTACACCCTGGTCGACCTGCTGGGTTCGGTACGCTTGCCTGTGGGTCGCCTGGAGGGGGCGATCTACAACCTCAGCAACCGCAATTACCAGAACATGTTTGCCCAGGCCAACGCGCGAGCACCGTACCCGAATGCCGAAGGTCGGACCTTCAGCGTGAGTTATGCCGTGGACTGGTAACACGCGGCGTTGAAAGCACAAACCCCGCCTTTTGAGCGGGGTTTGTGTTTTGGGGCCGCTTCGCGGCCCAACGCGGGGCAAGCCCGCTCACCACAGGCAAGCCCGCTCAAGGCTTACAGACTTACCACATCAGATCATCCGGGATCTGGTAAGCGGCGTAGGGATCATCTTCATCCGGCACCTGGCTTTCGGTAAGGATATTGAGCTGCACGATACGCTCCGGTGCGCGCTCCTGGATCTTCAGCGCCGCTTCACGCGGGATCACCTCATAACCGCCACCGTGGTGCACGATCGCCAGGGAGCCGTTGCTCAGCTTGTTGCGCATCAGCGTGTTGACCGACAGGCGCTTGACCTTCTTGTCGTCCACGAAGTTGTAGTAGTCCTCGGTGGTCAGCTTGGGCAGGCGCGAGGTCTCGATCAGTTGCTTGACCTGGGCCGTGCGGGCCTTGGCCTCGGCTTTTTCCTGCTGCTGGCGGTTCAGTTCCTGGTCGCGCTTGACCTTCTCGGCGTGCGCCTCGGCCGCCAGACGGGCCTGGGTGTCGTCGGCCTCGATCTGGCCTTTATGGACCAGGCGCTGCTGTTTCTGTTTCTCTTTGCCGACCTGCTTGGCCTGCTTTTGATTGACCAGACCTGCTTTGAGCAACTGGTCGCGAAGGGAAAGGCTCATGGTGCTTACTCACTTAGGCAACTGCTCAACCGCAGCTGGACACATTCTTTTCCTGACGTTTGGCTTCGCCCCACAGGGCGTCCAACTCTTCGAGGGTGCAATCTTCTATGGGACGGCGGGTATCGCGCAATGCCTGTTCGATAAATCGGAAGCGTCGTTCGAACTTGGCATTGGCGCCCCGTAGCGCGGTTTCCGGGTCGACCTTGAGGTGACGGGCCAGGTTGACCGCCGCAAACAGCAGGTCGCCGACCTCATCGGCAATCGCCGCCGGGTCGTTATCGGCCATGGCTTCGAGCACTTCATCCAGCTCTTCGCGCACGTTATCCACCACCGGCAAGGCGCAGGGCCAGTCGAACCCGACCTGGCTGGCGCGCTTCTGCAATTTGGCGGCACGGGAAAGGGACGGCAACGCGGTGGGTACATCGTCCAGCAGGGAAAGCTGCTCCGGCGCGTCGGACTTCTGCGCGCGCTCCTCGGCCTTGATCTGCTCCCAGCGTTCCTTGACCTGTTCTTCGCTCAACTGCGGGATATCCAGCGGCGCATACAGGTCGCCGGTGGGGAACACATGGGGATGGCGACGGATCAGCTTGCGCGTGATGCTGTCGATCACCCCGGCAAATTCGAAGCGCCCTTCTTCCCGCGCCAACTGGCTGTAGTACACCACCTGGAACAACAGGTCGCCCAACTCACCTTGCAGATGATCGAAGTCGCCGCGCTCGATGGCGTCGGCGACTTCGTAGGCCTCCTCCAACGTGTGCGGGACGATGGTGGCGTAGGTTTGCCTGATGTCCCACGGGCACCCGTACTGCGGGTCCCGCAGGCGATTCATCAGGTGCAGCAGGTCTTCGAGCGTATACATCATGGGGTACGGTTACGCCGCGTCTCGATGATATTCGGCAACTGGGAAATCCTCCCCAGCAACCGTCCCAGTGCGTCCAGTCCCGGAATCTCGATGGTCAGGGACATCAGCGCGGTGTTGTCCTCTTTGTTCGAGCGGGTGTTGACCGCCAGTACGTTGATCCGCTCATTGAGCAACACCTGCGACACGTCACGCAGCAACCCGGAACGGTCGTAGGCACGGATGACGATGTCCACCGGGTAAGTGAGCACCGGCACCGGCCCCCAGCTGACCTGGATGATCCGCTCCGGCTCACGCCCGCCCAGTTGCAGCACCGAGGCGCAATCCTGGCGGTGAATGCTTACACCGCGGCCCTGGGTGATATAGCCGACGATGGCATCCCCCGGCAGCGGCTGGCAGCAGCCGGCGATTTGAGTCATCAGGTTGCCCACGCCCTGGATCTGGATATCGCCACGCTTGCCGGGCTTGTAGCCGGTGGCCTTGCGCGGGATCAGTTCCAGCTGTTCGCTGCCGCGTTCCGGCTCGACCAGTTGCTGGGCCAGGTTGACCAGTTGGGCCAGGCGCAGATCGCCGGCACCGAGGGCGGCGAACATGTCTTCGGCGATCTTCATGTTGGCCTTTTCGGCCAGCTTGTCGAAGTCCACCTGGGGCAGGCCCAGGCGTGCCAGTTCGCGCTCGAGCAAGGTTTTACCGGCAGCGACGTTCTGGTCGCGCGCCTGCAGTTTGAACCAGTGGACGATCTTCGCCCGCGCCCGCGACGTGGTGATGTAGCCCAGGTTCGGGTTCAGCCAGTCGCGGCTCGGCGTACCGTGCTTGCTGGTGATGATCTCGACCTGTTCACCGGTCTGCAGGCTGTAGTTGAGCGGCACAATGCGCCCGTTGATCTTGGCGCCCCGGCAGTTGTGGCCGATCTCGGTGTGCACGCGGTAGGCGAAGTCCAGCGGCGTGGCACCCTTGGGCAGGTCGATGGCGTGGCCGTCGGGGGTGAAGATGTAGACCCGGTCCGGCTCGATATCCACGCGCAGCTGTTCGGCCAGGCCGCCGATGTCGCCGAGTTCTTCGTGCCATTCCAACACCTGGCGCAGCCAGGAGATTTTCTCTTCGTACTGGTTGGACCCGGCCTTGACGTCGGTGCCCTTGTAGCGCCAGTGCGCGCATACCCCAAGTTCCGCCTCTTCGTGCATGGCGTGGGTGCGGATCTGCACTTCCAGCACCTTGCCCTCGGGGCCGATCACCGCCGTGTGCAACGAGCGATAGCCGTTTTCCTTGGGGTTGGCGATGTAGTCGTCGAACTCCTTGGGAATGTGCCGCCACAGGGTGTGGACGATCCCCAGCGCGGTATAGCAGTCGCGCATTTCCGGCACCAGCACGCGCACCGCACGCACGTCGTAGATCTGGCTGAAGGCCAGGCCCTTGCGCTGCATTTTGCGCCAGATGGAATAGATGTGTTTGGCGCGGCCGCTGATGTCGGCTTCGACGCCAGTGGCCTGCAACTCGGAGCGCAGCTGGTTCATCACATCGGTAATGAAGCGCTCACGGTCCAGCCGCCGCTCATGCAGCAACGTGGCAATCTGTTTGTATTGATCGGGTTCGAGGTAGCGGAAGGACAAGTCCTCCAGCTCCCACTTGATATGGCCGATGCCCAGGCGATGCGCCAACGGCGCATAGATGTCGAAGACTTCGCGGGCAACACGGTTGCGTTTTTCGTCGTCGGCGGTCTTCACCGCACGGATCGCGCAGGTACGCTCGGCCAGCTTGATCAGGGCGACGCGCACGTCATCGACCATCGCCACCAGCATCTTGCGCAGGTTCTCGACCTGGCCCTGGGTGCCCAGCACCATGGACTGGCGCGGGCTCAGGCTGGCACTGATCGCCGCCATGCGCAGCACGCCGTCGATCAGCTTGGCCACCACGGTGCCGAAACGCTGGCTGACGGTGGGCAACGGGATATGCCCTTCACGCACGCCGCGATAGAGCACGGCGGCGATCAACGAATCCTGGTCCAGCTTGAGATCGGCGAGGATCTCAGCGATTTCCAACCCGGTGCGAAAGCTGGAAGTGCCTTCGGCCCATAGGTTCTTGGCCGCATTGTCTTGCTGCTCAGACTCACGAGCGAACTCGCAGGCTGCTTTCAAGGCTTCACGGTCCAGTGCCGGATCGACACTGATGGCATGGTCCAGCCATGCCTCGAGATTGATACTGCCGTCGGTGTTGATCGGCTGGTGTGCTCTCACCTGTACCATCTTGCTTACCTTCCCTACGACGCACCTTCGATGCGCCAAAATCATCGCCGACGTTTACTGCGGACTCCCTGGCAGATCAAAGGCCCTGGAGAACGCAGGCCAGTCGGATTAAACAGGCATCCTAGCCCGCTTCAAATAACGCCATGGCCTCGACATGCGCGGTTTGCGGAAACATGTCGAGGATCCCGGCACGTTTTAGCCGGTAGCCTTGCCTGACCAACTCAACCGTGTCCCGCGCCAGCGTGGCCGGGTTGCAGGACACATACACCAGACGCTTGGCGCCCAAGGTCGCAAGCTTGCGCACAACCTCCAGGGCACCGTCACGGGGTGGGTCCAAGAGTACCGCAGAAAAGCCCTGTTTGGCCCATTCTGCGTCAATCAAAGGCTGGGACAAATCGGCTTGAAAAAACTGCGCATTGTGCAAATCGTTGCTGACGGCATTCACGGCCGCCCGGTCCACCATGGTCTGCACACCTTCCACCGCCACCACTTCGCGTACCTGGCGCGCCAGTGGCAAGGCAAAATTGCCCAGGCCACAAAACAGGTCCAACACCCGTTCGTCGGGTTGTGGCGCCAGCCATTCCAGGGCCTGGGCAACCATCGCGGCATTGACGCCGGCGTTGACCTGCACAAAGTCGCCTGGCCGGTAAGCCAGTTCCAGATTCCACTGTTCCAGTGGAAAGCCCAACACAGCATCGGTGTCAACCGGCGCCGGCTGGCCCTCGCCCTGCAGCCACAACTGCGCCTCATGGAAAGCGCAGAATTCGTTCAATACCTGCAGGTCCGCTTCGGACAGCGGCGCCATATGCCGCAGCAACACCGCAATGGACGTACCGCTGAACAATTCCACATGCCCCAGGGCCTGCGGTTTGCTCAGGCGGCGCAGCATGTTCGGCAGGCGCTGCATGATCGGTTGCAAGGCCTGTACCAGCACCGGGCAGTCATCGATGGCGACGATGTCCTGGCTGGCCACGGCGCGAAAACCGACGTCCAGGTGTTTCGCCTTGGCATCCCAACGCACGGCCACGCGGGCGCGGCGACGGTAGCCGAATTCCGGCCCGCTCAACGGTGCGGCCCACTCTTGCGGTTCCACGCCCGCCACGCGGGACAGTTGCTCGGCGAGCATGCGCTGTTTCAGGGCAAGCTGTTCGGCATGGGGCAAATGCTGCACGCTGCAACCGCCGCAACGGCCAACATGCGCGCACGGCGCCGGGCGGCGCAGCTCGCTGGCCTTGAAGACGCGCTCGGTGCGCGCCTCGACGATTTTGCCGTGGGCACCCAGCACCCGCGCTTCGACTTCTTCGCCGGCCAGCGCGCCGTTCACAAACCAGGTGCGCCCTTCGAAGAACACGATGCCACGGCCGTCATTGGCCAGGCGCTCGATGGTCAGGCGTTGTTTCTTGCCCACCGGAATCTGCGGGGCCCGGCTGCCGCCCGTCGGTTGGAAGCGCAGGCCTCTCTCGTGCCTGGCCATCAGTTGGGTTCGTCGAAGATGCCGGTCGACAGGTAGCGGTCGCCTCGGTCACAGATGATCGCGACGATCACCGCGTTTTCCACCTCCTTGGACAGGCGCAACATACCGGCCACGGCGCCGCCGGAGGATACGCCGCAGAAGATGCCTTCTTCACGGGCCAGGCGGCGGGTGGTGTCTTCGGCCTCGCGCTGGGCCATGTCGATGATGCGGTCCACGCGCGTGGCGTTGTAGATCTTCGGCAGATACTCTTCGGGCCAGCGGCGGATACCCGGGATGGCCGCGCCTTCCATCGGTTGCAGGCCAACGATCTGGATCGCCGGGTTCTGCTCCTTGAGGTAGCGCGAGTTGCCCATGATGGTGCCGGTGGTGCCCATGGAGCTGACGAAATGGGTGATGGTGCCCTGGGTCTGGCGCCAGATTTCCGGGCCGGTGCTGGTGTAGTGCGCCTCGGGGTTGTCGCCATTGGCGAACTGGTCAAGCACCAGGCCACGGCCTTCGGCGGCCATGCGCTCGGCGAGGTCGCGCGCGCCCTCCATGCCTTCTTCCTGGGTGACCAGCACCAACTGCGCGCCATAGGCAGTCATCGCCGCCTTGCGCTCGGCACTGCCGTTGTCGGGCATGATCAGGATCATCTTGTAGCCCTTGATCGCAGCGGCCATGGCCAGGGCAATCCCGGTGTTACCCGACGTCGCTTCGATCAGGGTGTCGCCAGGCTTGATCTGCCCGCGCAACTCGGCGCGGGTGATCATCGACAGCGCCGGCCGGTCCTTCACGGAACCGGCCGGGTTGTTCCCTTCGAGCTTGAGCAGCAGGGTATTGCTGGTTTCACCCGCCATGCGTTGCAAGCGGACCAGGGGCGTGTTGCCGACGCAATCGGCGATTGTAGGGTACTGCAAGGTCATGGCGTATTCGCAATCCAGACTGCGGGGCGCACATCATACCGGGAAAGCCTGGCGGGCCATATCACGCAAAGTGCGGTGCTTATTGCGTTAGGGTATAAGCATGAAGAATCATCCGATCACGAACGCTGTCCATTCCTGGTGGGTAAAGTCCCGAATCCGCTTGTTTTCGGCTGATGCCCTCGCGTCCCGCACGCCATTGAGACGATTCACGTACTGCCCTTCACTGATCAAGCCGCTCGCCAGTTGTTGATCAGCAACCTCCAATAGTTTCTGGAAACGGCGGAGCTTGAATTCGAGATCTGCGGCATATTTATGTTGAATAAAATGCACCCAGAAAGGCTCTTTCTGTAACAACTCAGGCCAGTTCGTTCCCGTCTCATTATTCAGTACCGCCGTGCGCACGGTATTGACTGAACGGGCATCCGGCACAGCCGCCTCAAAACGCTGGGGGAGTACTTGCGGCAAATTCAGGCTCGATGCCAGGGCGATGCGATAACTCAGGACCCGCGTGCAAGCGAATGCCATGCCCTGGGGCTCAAAGTGCCTAGAAAGATACTGATCTATGTATTCAAGGCGACGCAGTGCACGGTAGTAATGCAACAGATTTGGCCCGGCCGTTTGGACGCCGGCATCGAGTATCCGTAAGGGAGCTATTTGCAACTCAAGTTGATGCAAGCACAACAGGCAACCATCAATCCCTCCGCGAAGGGTGCGATAACACGGTAAGTAAGCAATTCGCTCCATGCCCTCATGGGACATCGCATCGTCAATCACCCCCCAGACTCGGTGAGAAATGATCTCCCTCATCACACGGTGGTGAGGGTCAATGAACTGCGGGTATTCGGCAATGCTTGCCAGCAACTCAAAGAAATAATCCGCCATTGGCTGGTTTTGCAAGTACGCCCAATCGAGTTGGCGCGCTTGTACTTCTCCAGGAGGGAGCAGCGCCAACCAGCGGTCGGGACGCCGATCAAAAGGAACCGTCGGCTCCCATAGTCCGAAATTAACACCGGGAGGTCCCCGACGCTCGCCCACTCGGCGTAACAACTGTCGCGCCTCGGCGGAAAGCGGATTACCTCTCAAGTTCATTCCCTGATGGACTTCGGGATAAATGAACAGGTCCGTCTCGGCCAGGTCCTGTATTTGATTGTCACGCAGGTCAAAGCTGCCCAACGTGGAGAGACTCACGGCACCGCGCGGCAATTGGTTCAACGCGCAATTGCGCAGGTTCAGCTCCCGCAGGTTCGTCAACCTATACACGTTCAAGCGTCGTCCTTGCCCAAGTGGGTTTCCCGACAAATCAAGGCTTCTGAGTTCCGTCAGCTCAGCCAGTCGTTCCTCGTCCACATAGTTGAACCGCAGGTGGTTGTTCGACAGATTGAGCACTGCCAGGCGTGCGTGGAGGTCCAGATTGGGAAGATGCGTGAGTTGGTTACCATTGAGATAAAGAACACGCAGCGCCGGAAAGTTGAAAAGAAAGCGCTCCGGCAACTCCGTCAATCGGTTGTTTCTCACACTCAGCATAGTCACATGACCAAAGTGCGCGCGCAGGGTCGGCAAGCTTGCCAAATCCAGATCGTCCAGGTTGAGCTTCTCGGCCACTCCCGGCGTGACAGCTTCCTTGGCCCAGCAACGCTGAATTCGCTCAACCGCCAACGCCCGTGATCGGGCCGATGCGCTGTCCGGCTGGGCTGTCGACGCCTGATCCCGCCACGCTTGCAAATCCCTGTACAGCTGATCTCGCTCTTTGACTTGCTTGGTGATCATCTCTTCACGCATAGCGACCGTGTCACCCGCCTCCGCTAGCATCGCCCACACCTCGGCGTCCGTTTTAGAAGGGTACAACTCACGCATACGTGAGATCTGTTCACGCTCTGTCGGCCCGAATTCGGTTCCACCACTGAGTGGATAGCCTTTGCGACCATTGATCAGGCGGGGTGGCGCGAGCCTCGATGGCATTGGCCGCATGTTGAGTGTCGCTTGGATTCCCGACCAATCCTGCCCCAGGCGGGCGCCCATCTCTGCGCGCAACTCCTCCAGCGCGCCGGGGTGGGTGTAGCCCAACGCCTGCCGCTCGGCCAGAGGCAGTGCGTTGAGCAAGGCCTCCAGGAAGGGCGCGCGCGCGCCCATTGCCTGCAAGCTGCCATCCGCCCGTTGGACGTAGGCCAGGTACTGCCCGACGCTCGGTTTCAAGACCCGCCGAAGGTCAGCATCATCGGGACCGACGCTGTCGATCACGCGGCGGGCGTCCCAGAGTTCAACCCGCAGCGATGCTGGCCACCCCTTCAGACCAGCCAGCTCATGGAGGATCAACCGAGAACTGTCGTCATTCGCCAACGGCGACAGGTGCACGCCTTCCAGGGCGCCACAGACCCGCAACCAACGGGACCACCACCGCGCCTCTTGCGCCAAGGTGTGCGGTACGCGCCCCTCCCGGAGGCGCTCCAACTCAGACGCAGAAGCATGTTGCACCCAGTCCTGCGCAATCCCCACGGTCAATCCAGGGAACTGACGCACTATCACCTGTACCGAAGGGTCATCGGACCGCTGGTTCTTGCGGCGCAGCACATCGAAAAACTGCGCATGCATCTGCAGTTTGTCCATGTGCACCTTGCTCTCCAGGGTCGTGACCTGATCTTCACGCGCAACACCCGCCCGACCGACCAGCGCATCAGCCGCGTCAGGGGTTATTTCGTCAAGCACCTGGACGATAAACTCCGCACCTTGTTCCAGCCCGTCCTTGACCCGTTCAAAGATATTCAAGCGCTCGAATGCCTCCACCAGCAGCACCGGCGGCGGTTCGCTGCGCACATGCACCTTGCGCAGTATGTCCGGGGTCACGCCGCTGATCTGCTGAACCTTGTCGATGGCATCCGGGGCCAATGCGCGAAACCTGGGCCCCAGGCGGTAAAAAGGTTGTTGCCCGTCCCAGGTCAGCGGGTTCTCCCATTCATGGCGCCAGGCGCCCGCGCCGTTATGGCTCAATACCGGCGCATACGCGTCGTCCAGGGCAGGATGGCGGATACGCCAGGGTTGGGTCTGATCCGCTTGGGTCACTTTGAAATATTGACTGTCGATGAACAAATAGCGGTCCGACGCCAAACGGTACAAACCCATCGCATCAGGCTCGGAGGCCATACGCGTGGCGTCGACGTCGCTCGCGTACTGTGTGATCTCGCGCAGCACCGGGTAAAACGTGCCTTGCGGTGCACGATTGCGCAGCATGGCCTGGGCCACTTGATGACGAAACCCGGTGATGGCTGCCGGCATATCGGCGCCGAACCTGGCACGATCATGATCGGAGAGTTGGCTCAGCATTACCCGGAAAAACGCATCCGCGCCGCCCTGCTGCACACCGGCACTCTGTCTACACGGATCGTAGGGCGAAAATTCTCCCTCGCCATGGTCGAGGACCAACACGGCATATCTGTCACGGTCCAGGGGCACATAGGTTGGAGGGCCGACAATCAGGCGTTTGCCAAGAGTGCCCAAGGCACTGCGGGCGAACGCCTGGACCCACGCCTGAGTTTGCGGGTCAAACCGGCGGCGGTGGTAGATCCGGTCAATGAGTGCCTCGGCGCGCGCCATCTGCGCGGCGGCCTTGAGCCCATCGTACAGTCCCTCGGGTTGTTGTCGGACCTCAAGCAGACGGGCTTGCTGATCGGGCGACAGCGGATGCTGATCCAGCACCTCCAGCAATCTCGGCAAGCTGACGTCGGGATGCAAAGCGCGCAGCACCTCGATCACCTCGGGCACCGGGTAGTCATGCCCAACGCTGTCGGGCAACCACTTGCGCACGGACACCGACGCGCGTGTAGCGGCCGAACGATGGATATCGGCAAACCGGGTCAGGGCTTCGAACAGATCGAACCGCGACGCCTGGGCCTGGGCTGCCAGTTGCCGACGAACGGCCTGTTCGCCGGCGGAAAAACTTGACGGTAAAAGCTGTACCACCGCGTGGGACAGGTGCGCGGTGATGCGCTGCGGTGTCGAATAGCCAAACCGGTGGTTCTCCAGGGCGGTGACCGTGATCACGACCGTCGTGGGCCGGGCCGTATCCCTGCTGTAGCGTCGCAACTCCTGGCCTTGCGCATTCACGATTCTCAACGCTGTATCCAGCGGCCACGCCGGCAGCTGGGTCAGCAAAGGGCCCAGGACTTCGAACGCCCCCATGGGCACTGGCCGGTTGGAATCGACCAAGCCGGCCACCCAGTCAATCATCCGATCGGCGTTGAACCGATGCGCCGCTTCCACCAGAGAGGCTGATGGGCGCTCGCCTGCCCAGACACGCTCCAGTTGCTCTCGTGATGTGCCGCTGGTTTCCAGCACGGCCTGCAGCTCATGCGCAGGCGCCTGGGAGGGCAGCAGCATGCGCTCAAGCAACTGGGGGCTACTCAGCCCCGTACTGTCCTTGATGCTGGCGGCGGGTATTTGCGAGAGGCGTTGATACAAGGCTTGATGGCGCCGCCTTACACTGAACGCCAGGCGGCTATGCAGCCGCCCGCTGATCAACAGGTCGGCCAAGTCGGAAAAAGCCAGGACCAGTTCGCCAGCATGCCCCTCGAGCACGCTGGAAATACCGTTGAGCACCCCCTCACCGAGCGCCGCGAACAACGCGACTGCCCGCACACGCGCCAAACCCTTGAGCGGCCCGGGTACCGGCATCAGCAATAGCTCCAGCACCTCACTGATAACGGTGCGAGCGATACCGGCAAGGGTCGTCAGAAATCCCGGTTTTTCGTTGGCCAGGCCCTTCAGGTTGGCGCCAATGCGCGCCAGATGGAGATCACCCAAACTGACCGGCGGTGCTTTGGTCACGACCTTGCGGGTATAGCCGGTCCGGTCCTCCAGACGAGACTCGAACACCTTAAGAAACAAATCCTGTAATGCCTCGGCAAAAGGACTGAGTCCGGTTTCGCGCGTGGCGCCTCGTCTGAGTCTGGTCAAGCGCTCGCTGTCGGGCTGTGACATGACCCCGTACAACCACGCCACCCTGCCCTGCCGGTAGAAAGCACTGAAGGCCACATAAAACTCCTGGCAGGCTTCCCGGTGGTTGTCGAAATGGCGCAGATCGCCCCCGCCCGGCCGACGGGGAAAGTAACTGAAGGCGCCTTTGCAACCGTTAACGGAAAACACCAGGTGGGGGATGTTCAGGCTGTCCCCCGGCGGCCTGCTGAGTATTTGCCCGGTGTTACCGATGAATTGAGGCACCCAACCGATGTTGTCCTTGCCATCGGGGATGAACAGCTGCATTTCCTCGCAGCGCCCCCACTCCTCGTCCTGATCCAGTGCTTGTTTGATATGCCGGTATTTTTCCCGGTCGATTCGGGTGGTGTTCGAGTCTCTCAGGGCTTCAATCAGGGCGAACTCAAACTCCAGCCGCCCCAGGCTCACAATCGCCTGGCCCAACGGCTTGGCCTTGTCCAGGCTGTCGTCGAGCAGGGTTCTGAGTTGGCCACCGAGATTGAGTTCGCGCACCAATGCGATGAAACTCTCGGGGCTGAGGTCGATACTGAGCCCGCTGGACGTTGCCACGCCGTCATGGCCGGGGTAATCCCAACCCGTCAGGCCGTCATAGTTCATGCAGGCGGCGTCCCACAGCGAAAGCCGGACGACCTTGGGCTCATTGAAGCGGTCGTAGGAATAGGTGGTGGTGATGTGCTGGGCCTTGGGATCAACGACATGGCCGGTGAGGTCTTTGAGGCCCGTTCGCAAACGCTCCAGACTCTGGTGTTCAAAGTTTGTGACGAATTGACGAATGTTTCGTTCGACCTGCGCCTGGGCCTCGATCAAGGCCCGTTGCAGGCGTACATATTCTTGCTGGCCATCGTCATCCAGCCCGGCCATGAACGCGGCGAATTTCTCCTGCAAGGCGTCCACGGTTTGCAGGGTCGCCCACTCGTCGCCTGAGACCAGGGGCAGCCTCGCTCGCTGCTGCGTCATGAACGTGGCCAACGGGTCTTCCTGCTGTTGTGTCGCTAACGGCTCAATCATTTCACACTCCTTGAAATGATCAGCCTATCCACTACTTGTCGACGGCTCCGGTAGCTATGTAGCGCGTTGATTCAGCCATGGTTCTTCTCGAAGACCGCTGCGCCCATCGCTGCAATCTGCCGCTCGATCAGTGCGTCGAACGGGCGCAGCAATAGCTCGAAGGAGGCGGGGGCTTCCAATACTTGCAGGGCCTGCGCAATCGCTTCGACGGTGGACAATGCACCGGGCCCGGGCGCCTTGCGCAATCGATAGCGTGATACGGCATCGCCCATCAAGGTCACTCGCGGCAACGCCGCCAGCAAAGGGTTGAGGTACAGCAATTTGCGCGCCTTGCGCCAGGTGCCGTCGGGAACCACCAGCAACATCGGCTGTTCGTCCGGCGCATAGCGTTGCAAGGGTTGCGCATCGTCCGACGGAAACAACAGCCGCGCCTGATAACCGGGTGGGTTCAACAATGTCGCCAGATCGTCGAACACCTCCCCCACCACCAATTGCGCATTGTTCAAGCCCAGCGCGGCCAGCCTTGCGGTATTCAGCGCGTGGTTGACCTCACTCGGGTGCTGCAACAGCAACACGCGGGTGCGGCTTTCCAGGCTGGGGATCAACGGGCACAGGCAGTGGGTGGCAGGCCTGAGACAACGGGAGCATTGGGATCTGGACATGATTTTCAGGCCTGGTTGAGCTGGGCTTTGAGGAGGTCGCGAAAGGTCTGGATCAGCGGTTCACGGCTGCGACCACGGCGCATGATCATCGAAAACGGCGCCTGGTAGCCGAAGGTCGCCGGCAGCAACACACGTAAATCACCCTTGTCGGCCCAGGCCTGGGCATAGTGTTCGGGCAAGTACCCGATATAGGCACCGGACAACACCAGGATCAGTTGCGCCTCCATACTTTCCACTGTCGCCGCGCTGTGCTTGAAGCCATGGCGCGCCAGTTCGGCCTGGCTCCAGTAGCCGCGTCCGACCATGCGTTGCTGGGTAATCACTTGTTCCGGGATACGTCGTTCATTGAATAAAGGATGCCGGGTGCTGCAATACAGCCAGTGCTGTTCGCGGTACAGCGGCATGTAGATCAGCCCGCTCATGCGGTTGGAGAAGGCACCGATGGCCAGGTCCAGGCGGTTGTCCTGCACGCCCAGTTGCAGCTCGTAGGGGCTCATCACCGATAAGTGCAAATGCACCGCCGGGTGCTCCAGGCTGTAGGCGCCTATCACCTCGGCGAACGGCAGCGCCTTGTCGCTGACGGTGGAATCGAGCACGCCGAGCTTGAGGGTGCCGCGCAACTCGCCCTTCAACGCGGCAGCATATTGCTCGAAGCCTTCCAGCTCACCGAGCAGGCGCAGGGTTTCCTGATGGAACAGCTCGCCCTTGCTGGTGAGGCTGAACCCGCCGCGGCCGCGATGGCACAGCACCAGGCCCAATGCCGATTCCAGCTGGCTCATGTAGGTGCTGATGGCCGAGGTGGACAGGTTGAGTTCGTGCTGGGCATTGGCGAACCCCTGGTGACGCACGACGCTGACGAAGATGCGCAGGAGTTTCAGGTCGGGCAAGGCGTTGGCCATGGGCGGCTCCAGAGGCACACAAAATCCTGTGGGAGGGGGCTTGCCCCCTCCCACATTGAAACGCAGTTTACCCCAGGCATTAGTTTAGAAAAATCTGAACTAAGTATTTGCCCCTGCCGATTCTTTCGTTTCCCTGTATTTCGCAGAATCGACCCCTAATAAACAAAACAACGATGAGGCACTCCCGTGGACAAGATTTTCCACCAACCACTGGGCGGCAACGAAATGCCGCGCTTTGCCGGCATCGCCACCATGATGCGACTTCCCCACCTGCAAACCGCCAAGGGCCTGGACGCTGCCTTCATCGGCGTGCCCCTGGACATCGGCACCTCGCTGCGCGCCGGCACCCGCTTCGGGCCGCGTGAAATCCGTGCCGAATCGGTGATGATCCGCCCGTACAACATGGCCACCGGCGCCGCACCGTTCGACTCGCTGTCGGTGGCGGACATCGGCGACGTGGCGATCAACACCTTCAACCTGCTCGACGCCGTGCGCATCATCGAAGAAGCCTACGACGAGATCCTCGAACACGACGTGATCCCGATGACCCTGGGTGGCGACCACACCATCACCCTGCCGATCCTGCGGGCGATCCACAAGAAACACGGCAAGGTCGGGCTGGTGCATATCGATGCCCACGCCGATGTGAACGACCATATGTTCGGCGAGAAAATCGCCCACGGCACCACCTTCCGCCGCGCCGTGGAAGAAGGCTTGCTGGACTGCGACCGTGTGGTGCAGATCGGCCTGCGCGCCCAGGGCTACACCGCCGAAGACTTCAACTGGAGCCGCAAACAGGGTTTCCGCGTGGTCCAGGCCGAAGAATGCTGGCACCACTCCCTCGCACCGCTGATGGCCGAAGTGCGTGAAAAGGTCGGCGGCGGCCCGGTGTACCTGAGCTTCGACATCGACGGCATCGACCCGGCCTGGGCTCCGGGCACCGGCACCCCGGAAATCGGCGGGCTGACCACCATCCAGGCCATCGAGATCATCCGTGGCTGCCAAGGTCTCGACCTGATTGGTTGTGATCTGGTAGAAGTTTCGCCGCCCTACGACACCACCGGCAACACCTCGTTGCTGGGTGCCAACCTGCTGTACGAAATGCTCTGCGTATTGCCGGGCGTGGCGCACCGCTGATGAGCACGCACGAGGTGCTGCAAGCCGCCGCCGAGCTGGTGGCGGCCTTCGCCCGCAATGATCGCGCCGCCTACTTCGGCGCGTTCACGGCCGATGCCAGCTTTGTGTTCTACACCCTCCCCCAGCCGCTGCTCAGCCGCGATGCCTACCAGGCGTTGTGGGACAGCTGGCGTCGGGACGAGGGGTTCGAAGTGCTGTCGTGCACCTCGAGCAACGCCGTGGTCAGCCTGCAGGGCGACGTGGCGATATTTATCCATGACGTGGCCACCGAGCTGCGCATGAACGGGGAGCAATTCAAAAGCCAGGAACGCGAGACCATTGTCTTCACACGGCAAGGATCTGGCGCACAACAAAAACAAGGCCTGTGGCTGGCCTGTCACGAACATTTGTCCGCTATGCCGGAAGGGCTGCCGCCCCCTTAGCCAATGTGATCGGAGCTGATCATGAATAATAAAAACAACGATAAAAGTATTCGAAAAATAGAAACCAACGGGGTCGAGCAGATCCCGGACCACGAACGTACCGCCGGCCCCAAGGATCTGTTCCGACTGATCTTCGGCGGTGCCAATACCTTTGCCACCGCCGTGCTGGGCTCCTTTCCCGTGCTGTTTGGCCTGTCATTCCAGGCCGGCGTCTGGGCGATTGTGCTGGGCGTGCTGGTGGGTGCGCTGATCCTGGCGCCCATGGGCCTGTTCGGGCCGATCAATGGCACCAACAACGCCGTGTCTTCCGGTGCGCATTTTGGTGTGCACGGGCGGATCGTCGGCTCGTTTCTGTCGCTGCTGACGGCGATTGCCTTCTTCTCACTGTCGGTGTGGAGTTCGGGTGATGCGCTGGTGGGCGGTGCGAAACGTCTGATCGGCCTACCGGAAACCGACCTGACCCTGGGGCTGGCCTACGGGGTGTTCGCCATTCTGGTGCTGACGGTGTGCATCTACGGCTTTCGCTTCATGCTGTGGGTCAACCGCATTGCGGTGTGGGCGGCGAGCCTGTTGTTCCTGCTGGGTATCTTCGCCTTCGCGCCGGCTTTCGACAGCCACTTCGCAGGCTCCGTCGCGCTGGGGCAGACCGGCTTCTGGGCCGCCTTCATCGGCGCCGCGCTGGTCGCCATGAGCAACCCGATTTCCTTCGGCGCGTTCCTCGGCGACTGGTCGCGCTACATCCCGCGTGAAACGCCGAAAATGCACATCATGCTGGCGGTGGTCCTGGCACAAATCGCGACGTTGATCCCGTTCCTGTTCGGCCTGGCCACCGCGACCATCGTGGCGATCAAGGCACCGGACTACATCGCGGCGAATAACTACGTCGGCGGTTTGCTTGCAGTGGCACCGACCTGGTTCTTCCTGCCGGTGTGCCTGATTGCGGTGATCGGCGGCATGTCCACCGGCACCACCTCGCTGTATGGCACCGGGTTGGACATGTCCAGTGTGTTCCCGCGCCTGCTGTCACGGGTCAAGGCCACCTTGCTGATTGGGGTGATGTCGATTGCCTTCATCTTTATCGGACGTTTCGCCGCCAACCTGGTGCAGAGCGTGTCGACCTTCGCCGTGCTGATCATTACCTGCACCACGCCGTGGATGGTGATGATGATCATCGGCCTGATCGTGCGTCGCGGCTTTTACTGCCCGGATGACTTGCAGGTGTTCACCCGTGGAGAAACCGGCGGTCGCTACTGGTTCAGCCATGGCTGGAACTGGCGCGGGCTGGGGGCGTGGATTCCGAGTGCGCTGGTGGGTCTGTGCTTCGTCAATCTGCCGGGGCAGTTTGTCGGGCCGCTGGGCAACCTGGCCGACGGCATCGATATCAGCCTGCCGGTGACGCTGGGACTGGCCTCGGTGGTGTACCTGACCTTGCTTCGTGTGTTCCCGGAACCGGCGGCCGTCTACGGGCCCGCCGACCCTCGCAGCAAGCGCACGGATGCGCGCGTTAAACCGGCGCTGCAACCCGCCGCCTGATCGCCCATAAAAAAGATAATCGGAGAACCGCCGTCATGGCTTTGGATTTATTCGTCGTACTCATCTACGCCGCCGGCATGCTCGTGCTCGGCTACTACGGCATGCGCCGCGCCAAGACCCACGAAGACTACCTGGTGGCCGGGCGCAACCTGGGCCCGTCGCTGTACATGGGCACCATGGCCGCCACGGTATTGGGCGGTGCGTCCACCGTCGGCACCGTGCGCCTGGGTTATGTGCATGGCATTTCCGGCTTCTGGCTGTGTGCCGCGCTGGGCATGGGCATCATTGCGCTGAACCTGTTCCTGGCCAAGCCGCTGTTGAAGCTGAAGATCTTCACCGTGACCCAGGTCCTGGAAAAACGCTACAACCCCATGGCCCGCCAGGCCAGCGCTGTGATTATGCTGGCTTATGCACTGATGATCGGCGTGACGTCGATCCTGGCCATCGGCACTGTGTTGCAGGTGTTGTTCGGCTTGCCGTTCTGGATCTCGGTGCTGCTCGGCGGTGGCGTGGTGGTGGTGTACTCGACCATCGGCGGCATGTGGTCGCTGACCCTGACCGACATCGTGCAGTTCGTGATCAAGACCGTCGGCCTGATGTTTATCCTGCTGCCGATCTGCCTGTACCGCGTCGGCGGCTGGGATGAGTTGGTCGCGAAGCTGCCGGCGTCGAGCTTCAGCTTCACCGCCATCGGCTGGGACACGATCATCACCTACTTCATGATCTACTTCTTCGGCATCCTGATCGGCCAGGACATCTGGCAGCGGGTGTTCACCGCCCGTGATGAAAAGGTCGCCCAGTACGCCGGCACCTTCGCCGGTTTCTACTGCATCCTCTACGGCCTGGCCTGTGCGCTGATCGGTATGGCCGCGCACGTGCTGATCCCGGACCTGGACAACGTCAACAATGCGTTTGCCGCTATCGTGAAAGCCTCGCTGCCAGATGGCATCCGTGGCCTGGTGATTGCCGCGGCACTGGCGGCGATGATGTCCACCGCCAGCGCCGGCCTGCTCGCTGCCTCCACCGTACTGACCGAAGACCTGCTGCCGCGCCTGCGTGGCGGCAAACAGTCGAGCCTGGCCGTCAACCGCCTGTTCACGATGCTGACAGGTGTTGCCGTGCTGGGCATCGCACTGGTAGTCAGCGATGTGATCAGCGCCCTGACCCTGGCCTATAACCTGCTGGTGGGCGGCATGTTGATCCCGCTGATCGGCGCGATCTTCTGGAAGCGCGCCACCACCTCCGGGGCAATTACTTCCATGACGCTGGGCTTTGTGACCGCGCTGGTATTCATGATCAAGGATGGGCTGGATGCGAACACGCCGATCTATTACAGCCTGGCGGTGGGGCTGGTGAGCTTTGTGGTGGTGAGTGTGTTGTCGCGTCGGCCAGAGGGCGTGGCGGCCAGCGCGGTTTGAGAGACAGCGGGGTTTAGAGGGGTTTCTTCAGCGGGCGCGACGTCGGATGTCGCGCCCGTTTTTTTCATTCAACCGCCAGGTTCTGGTTTGCCTGGATGATCTCCTGGACCAGGGAGGCCCATAACAGTCCTTGCGTTGTGCCGGCGGCGTAGGTTCCTCCGGCTGCGATGTGGTGGTGGGCGCAACAGTAAACTATCGACACGCCTTCCTCCTCACAGGCTATAACGATGAAGTGCTCCCTGCTCTGCGCGGCGATCTGGACCGGACTTAAAGGCTGTGATGGAAACCGAACCCCGGAGCTTCCCAAAAGCGCTTTGATCTCCTTCTTCAGATGGATAAGTTCCAGGCCGTAGCTCGAAACCTCAACATCCCGAGCCTGCGCGAATTTCGCCAGCGTTGGGTTGTCAGCCAGAAACTTGTCAAACAGCTCGATACCTGCACGATTGCACTCAACGGCCAAGTACGGATCGGCATAACTGACACCATCGCTCTTCTGATCTCCCCCATACACCGTGACCTGATAATTCGCCAACCGGAGCATCACGGCCTGGAACAGGCCATTAATGCCTCTGCCGATGATTGAAACACGCGGCGCACTGGCCGCTGCGGGCAGAGAAGGGAGCGTCAATGACTGTGCAAGTTTACGCCTCACCAGACCGCGCAAGGCCATCAAACTCAGCTGTATTGAAACGGCATAGTCAAGGTCGCGGTGGCAGGCCTCGGTGGTTGACGCCTGGGTAGTGAGCGTCGCAGGCCGGTACCAAGTGGAGACCTCACAGCCGAGCCTCTGTGTGCGTTGTCGGAACTCATCCAGTGTCGCAGGCCCATAGTCCAATACCAGCTGGATATGTTCAGCCTCGGCCAGGGCGTACAACGCACCGTCGCTGAAGACGTCCGGCTTGGCGACACAGATCAGGCGGGCTTGGCGGTGCAGGCACTGAATGAGGGCCCGATCGAGGCGATGAACGGACTCGTCATTGAGGGATACGCATACTGCGACAGCGGCGGCGCCCTCCAAGGCCTCGAACCAGTCCACGACAAATGACACTCGACTGTCGGAGGCGGGATTGCCGAGAGTATCCGACGCTCGACCTGGCCGGACCAGCACTCTGATCCGAACATTGGGATCTCGATCAAGCAACAGGTTGACCAGTTCTTTCCCCACATTGCCGTATCCCAGTACACGCACGTCACGGGGGATGGAACCATCCGCCAGTCTCAACCAACGCAGGATATAGGCGGCCACATGCGGCGCATTCACCCCTGGGGTGTTGAGTACTTGAATGGCGTGGGATTCACACAGGTCCAGTCGTATCTTGTCCAAACTCGTGCCCCTGCGGATCAAACAGAGGTTTCCAAAGGGGTGGGAGGTACGCCATTGCTCCAGGACATCTGCATCGATGGGTTGGTCTCCAACAATGATGGTTATTGGACGCAGGAGCGCGATCTGTATCAGCAGCGCCTGCCTGGTCAATGCCGGCGAAAGAAACACGACGTTTCTGGGCGCGTCGGCCCTCCAGCCTTTCGACACAGGCGCAGCCTGTAAAACACAGTCGGTTGTGGTGATGAGTGACGCGGCGACCGGAGGAACCGAAGAGAGCAACATAGCTTTGTCTCCAACAACTCTGACTGACACCTCGAAAAGAGGCACTCAATAAAACGTTGGGGCGCTATGAATAGGCGCTTGAGTTTCAAGCTATGGGTATTTCTAGAATTAGATAAGCCAGCTGATTCCGACTGACAGGTAGTCCGATTCTGACCATTAGTCAAAACGCTTGAAGAGAGGCGGATGCTCACCCTAAAACGGGGCGACGTTAGCTGTCGCACATTTCTTTGGCCTGGTGCAAAACGACTGTGGGAGCGGGCTTGCTCGCTCCCACATGGATTCTGAGGCGATTTACAGGTCGCGTTTTATCGCCGACGTGGACGACGCTGCTCGTCATCTGTGCGAATCGGCACCGGCTGCAGCGGAGGCTCGATCAAGCCCAGTGCAACACCCAGGTCATGGAGCCAGTTTTGAATTTTCTCTTTCATGGTTGCCCCCTTTGAGGGTAATGCGGGTAGGCGCAAGTTCTGTCGCCCTTTCCTACAGTGATAGTAGCCCTAAGTCCTACGTATTGCTTGAACGAAAACACAACGAACTATTACTGAATTCATCAAAATCCTGACGGATCGCTCAAGCGATGGCGCGGGTGTCTTGCACAACCGCAGCGTTGCCGGCTTGCTGCAGGTCGATCCATGCGTTGAGGTTAGCGCCGAGCATACCCTTTCGCCACATCAGCCAGGTGGTCGCAGTGGCAAAAGGCCCTGTCAGCGGATGAACGGACACGCTGTCCTTGCCAGGCAGGCTGTCGAGCATCGATTCGGACATTAGCGCCACGCCCGACCCGGCGATCACGCAGGCGAGCATGCCTTGGTAGGACTCGATCTCAATCGCCCGGCCCATGGCCACGCGCTCATGGGAGAACCAGGTCTCCAGGCGGGTGCGGTAGGCGCAACTGCGACGGAAGGTGAACACCGAGCGCCCCGCTACATCCTGAGGCCCACGCACGGGGGGATGATCGGCTTCGCAAATCAGCACCAGACGTTCTTCGCACAGGGCGATGCCGTCCAGAGAGGCGATGGTGATGGGGCCGTCCACAAAGGCCGCATCCAGGCGACCGGTGATCAACCCTTCGAGCAACTCCCCGCTGGGCGCCGATTGCACCTGAAGGTTCACCATCGGATAAGCCTTGTGATAGCCCGCCAACAGCTTCGGCAAATGCACCGCGGCCGTGCTGTACATGCTGCCCAATACGAAATCGCCAGCCGGTTGCCCACCTTGCACGGCGCCATGGGCTTCATCATGCAGGGCCAGTAGACGAGTGCTGTAGTCCAGCAGCACCTTGCCCGCAGGAGAAAGCTGCAAGCGCTGGCGTTCACGCACGAACAGCTCTACACCGAGCTGCTCCTCCATTTGCTTGAGGCGCGTCGACAGGTTCGACGGCACCCGGTGCAAGCGGTCAGCCGCACGGGTAATGGAGCCCTCTTCCGCCACGGCCTGGAAAATGCGCAATTGACTGAACTCCATGAGTTTCTCCAAAACTGAACAAGTTGCTCACTATTATTCAATTTTACAGAAAGTCAATCCACCTTAGCCTGAAGGTATTCGCTTAGCCGCAGGAAATCTGACCATGTCTCCCTTGATTCGCTTAACTGCCAGCTTTGTCGCCTTGATGATGGCGATGGGGATTGGCCGCTTCGCCCTCACCCCGCAAATGCCGCACCTGCTCAGCGAGGGGCAGATCGACTTGACCGGTGCGGGCCTGATCGCCGCCGCCAATTACCTGGGCTACTTCGTCGGCGCGGTGGATTCGATCTTCGCGCGCAGCCATCACCACGTCCGTGGCCGGTTGTATGGCGGGTTATGGCTGTGCGTGCTGCTGACCCTGGCGTCGTACTGGGCTCATGGCTTTTGGCCACACCTGTTGCTGCGCTTTGGCACCGGCGTCGCCAGTGCCTGGGCATTGGTGATGATCACCAGCCTGAGCCAGCCGCTGGCGATTGCCGCCGGACGTCCGCGCCTGGGTGCCTTGGTGTTTGCCGGTCCGGGACTGGGGATTTTGCTGACGGGCTTGCTGGCGCTGGGCTCCAATCTGCTGGGGCAAAGCTCCGCAACGTTGTGGCTGGTGTATGGCGCAGTGGCGCTGGTGATGTTGCTGGCGATTCTGCCTTTCCTGCCCAAGCCGTCTGCCGCCGCCCCCCTTAGCGGCCACTCCGACGCGGGCACTAATGGCAGCATCGCGCATTTGTGCTGGATCTACGTACTGTTCGGCCTGGGCTACATCATCCCGGCGACGTTCCTGTCGCAGATGGCCAACGCGCAGTTCAAGGGGGCCTGGCAGGCCGACCTGTTCTGGCCGTGCTTCGGCCTGGCCGCCGCGATCGGTGTGGTGGTGGCGACCCTGCGCCGCAAGGACCCGAACACCACGCGCCGCTGGCTGATGACCACGCTATGGCTGCAAGCGGCCGGGGTGTTTGCCTGCTTGCTGGGCAATGGCTGGGGCCTGGCACTGGGGGTCTTGCTGTGTGGCGGGCCGTTCCTGGCCTGCATGCAGTTGGTGATGGCCCGGCTGCGGGACGTCGCGCCCCATGGCTACCAGCGCAGCACCGGGCTGTTGACCGCCGGCTTTGCCATCGGCCAATTGAGCGGGCCGTTGCTGGCATCGGTCAGCAGCCACCTGAGCGGTGGCCTGCAACCGGCGCTGGTGGTCGCCGGGGCAGGCTTGTTGGTGGCGGGCTCGGTGTTGATCAGCCGACAACCAGCGGCGCAGGCACACGCACCTGTTCACGTCGCGCCAGTACCAGGAAAAACAGCCCACCCAGGAAGCACCCGGTAAACCAGGCAAAGTTGGCCATGCCCTGCAAGGCCGGGGTGAAGGTGATCGCGACGCCCACCAGCGTCGCGGGCACCAATGCCTTGATCGCCGTCCAGTTCACGCCACCGTCGAAGTAGTAGCGCCCGCTGGGGCTGTCATCGAACAGTGCATCCACGTCGATCTGCTGTTGTTTGATCAAATAGAAATCCACCAGCAGGATCCCGAACAGCGGCCCGATAAACGCCGCGAGGATGTCCAGGGTGTAGTGGATCATCAGCGGGTTATTGAACAGGTTCCACGGGGTGATGAAGATCGACGCCACGGCAGCGATCATCCCGCCGGCGCGCCAGCTGATCTTGCTCGGTGCGACGTTGGCGAAGTCAAACGCCGGGGACACGAAGTTGGCGACGATATTGATGCCGATGGTCGCGGTGACGAAGGCAAAGGCCCCGAGCAATACAGCCATGCTGTTGTCGATGCGCGACACGGTGGCGATCGGGTCATGCAGCATTTCACCAAATACCGGCAAGGTGCCCGAGACAATCACCACGGTCACCAGGGAAAACGCCAGGAAATTCACCGGCAGCCCCCAGAAGTTGCCGCGTCGTACGTCCTGCATGCTGCGGCAGTAACGGCTGAAGTCACCGAAGTTCAATGTTGGCCCGGAGAAGTACGACACCACCAGCGCCGTCGCCACAACGATCTGGCCAAACGCCTGCCAGCCCGACAGGGATTTTTCCGCCAGGGTAAAACTGATGTTCGACCAACCGGCCTTCCACACGATCCAGCCGGCCAGGGCAAACATCACCGCGTACACTACCGGCCCGGCCCAATCGATGAAACGGCGGATCGACTCCATGCCCGCCCAGAACACCGCTGCTTGCAACACCCACAGGCTGAGGAAACCAAACCAGCCAAGGTAGGACAGGCCTGCAAAATGCGGCTCTGCATACACCGCCATCTGTGGGAAGAAGCGCAGCACCACGATGATCAAGGCACTCGACGCCAGGTACGTCTGAATCCCGTACCAGGCCACGGCGATCAGGCCGCGAATCACCGCCGGAATATTCGCGCCAAACACACCAAACGCCAGCCGGCAGATCACCGGATAAGGCACCGCAGCCTGCTGGCTTGGCTTGGCTTGGCCACCAGGTTGGCGATCAACTGCACAATGCAGATCCCCACGAGCAAGGCGATCAACACCTGCCAACTGGCCAGCCCCAGGGCGAACAAGCTGGCGGCGAACACGTAGCCGCCGACGCTGTGCACGTCGCTCATCCAGAAGGCGAAGATGTTGTACCAGTTCCACTTTTGCGGCAGCGGGCCCAAGTCCTGGTTGTACAGGCGTGGGCTGTAGCCTTTGGGCAATTGTTCGGTCATCGCTGGGCTCCTCGAAATACCGGCCTGCGCTTCCGTCACGGGGTGCATACGGGAGGCGGCATGGTTTGTATACGAGATAGTCAGCAGAATGCGTGCCAATTGAACGCAATCCCTTTGGCACGGCGCTCCAAAGGGACTGATAACGGGCTATAGGGCGGCGCCACGCTCAGCAACGGTGCACAGATATCCTGTACACAATCAGCGTTGCACTCGTTGTGCACACAGGTAGCCCACCGTACAGCATGCGGCGGTCAGGAACGTCCCCCAGGCCATGTCCATGATCGCCAATCGAGCGGACCAACCTTGCAGCGTGGCCCAGTTGCTCAGGTCATAGGTGCCGTAGGCGACCAGGCCGAGCAAGGCGCCCAGGCGGGCGGCGCGTTGCCAGCTTGCGCTGGGCAAGACCACGAACACGACGCAACCGAGCACATAAAGGAGATAGAACAGCGTTGCGGGCAACAGCCGAGGTTGATCCAGCATCAGTGGACCCAACAGGGACTTATAGGTGGGGCCCATGATGACGCCGAGCCAGAGGCCGTCCAGTATCAGGAAGGCGAGCAACGTGCCGAGGTAGGCGAACAGCGTTTTCTTATTCATTGAGGCGGCCTCTGTAGACGCCAATGGGCGCCTACAGAAGAGCAGAACGCACTCAGCTTAGTTCAATGCGATCGGCATGAATCACAATCTGGCCCTGCTTATACAGCGCACCGATGGCCTTCTTGAAGTTGCCCTTGCTCACGCCGAACAAGTTGCTGATCACCGCCGGGTCGCTCTTGTCGCTGACCGGCAACGTGCCGTTGTTTTCACGCAACTTGGCGAGGATCTTCGAGTTCAGGCTGGAGGCCGCTTCCTGGCCAACCGGTTGCAGGCTCAGGCTGATGTTACCGTCGGCACGGATCTCTTTGATAAAGCCTTTTTCTTCCTTGCCCGGGCGCAGGAACTTGAACACTTCGTTCTTGTGGATCAGGCCCCAATGCTTGTTGTTGATGATCGCCTTGAAACCCATGTCCGTGGCTTCGGCCACCAGCAGATCGACTTCCTGGCCCACCTGGTAGTTGGCCGGTGTCTTGTCCAGGTAGCGATCCAGGCGTGCAGTGGCGGTGATGCGCTTGGTGTGCTTATCGAGATAGACATGCACCACGCAGTATTCACCGGCCGTCAACTGGCGCTTTTCTTCCGAATACGGCAGCAGTAGATCCTTGGGCAACCCCCAGTCGAGGAACACGCCAATACTGTTGACTTCCACCACTTTCAAACTGGCGAATTCACCGACTTGAACTTTGGGTTTTTCAGTCGTGGCGATAAGTTTGTCATCGCTGTCCATATAAATGAAAACGTTGAGCCAGTCTTCATCTTCACTGGGAATATCTTTGGGGATATACCGATTGGGCAAGAGGATTTCGCCATCTTGCGCACCGTCCAGGTACAAACCGAAGTTAGTATGTTTAACCACTTGCAAGCTGTTGTAGCGCCCGACTAAAGCCATGTCCAAACCCCTCATTACGTCGGCGGCATTCTACCCGAGTTGCGCTCGCCACGCGCGGGCGCCTGAAAAATCGCGGGCTGGCGTGGCCTTCCAATGGCATAGCCCCGCTCGTCCGATTACTGGACTGAATTTTCCAGCGCTGCCGAACGCCCTCCATCCCCGTGGTTTCGAGTTAAAACAGTAAGTTAGAGGCTTATTTCAAAGATGAACTTTGGCTATTTCCACACCCGACACTTATTCCAGGAGGATATTTACCAAGCAATTGTCAAGTCATTCCTGTACGATGCCTGGCCAAGTTAATTTTCTACAGGTTAGTGGCCGCCATGCGCGTAAAAGCATCCAACAGCAAAGCAAAGCCAGCTCCCGCCGTTGAAACCAGCGAGTCGATCAACAGCCAGATTGCGGCGTTCCTCAAGTCCGGCGGCGAAATCCAGCAAATTGCCAAGGGCGTAAGCGGCCAGACTTTCGGCCCGTCCAAGCAGATCAGCCTGGGTAAAAAGTAATACCGCGCAATCCCCCTGGTCCCTAAGCGTCTTGACTTTCAAGGCGCTAGGACTAGAGCCTCAAGTCCCCCCCGCTATACCTCTAATCGACGAACGGGCCTCACCGCCTGCCATTCGCCGGTATGCTTGCACACGTCTAGCACGGGCATCTGCCCGATTTCATCCGTCACTGCTCCTCGCTTTTCATGGAGTGAAGCATGTTCAAATCCTGCATCTTCCTGGTCTTTGCCCTGGTTGCCAGCCCCCTCGCCGAAGCGCAGGTCTTCCAGCGTGAATTGGGCGATTTCGACCTGAAATTGGGCACCACACCCAGCCGAAGCATGGCCCAGGGCCTGGTCAAGCCCACCTCCCCCGGCAGCGACTCGTTCCATGGCGGGCTGGACCTGAGCCACGACAGTGGCCTGTACTTCGGTCAGTTTTCACCCAACATGGGCTTGTCTTCGTCCAGCAACCTCGAAATCGATTCCTACATGGGTTTCAAACACCCCTTCGACCAGACCCTGGGTTACGAAGTGGGCCTGATCCACTACAGCTACCCCAAGCTCAGCCCCCTCGACAGCCAGGAGTTCTACGGCGGCCTGAACCTGTTGGGCAACCGCTTCGGGGCGTCCTTCAGCAACGACCCGGACCGCCGGGACAGCACCCTGTTCGCCGACCTCGGTGGCACGCAGCCGTTTGGCATCGGCGTCAGTATGAAATACACCACCCATCAGTTGGGCACTCCGGTTTCGGTGGACGGCGGCTCCATTCGCAGCTTCAGCGACTGGTCGGTGCAATTCTCCCGGGAGTGGATGGGCGTTGACTTGAACCTGATCTACAGCGACTCCAGCCTCAGCGGCGGGGATTGCTCGGCCTACTCCGGACACAATTCGCAATGCGATGGCCTGTTGACGCTGAAGGCTGCGCGGTCGTTTTATTGATGGGCTGAACTGTTGCAACCGCCGCGGGTTCACATGTGATAACCCACTCTGCGAAGGACCCGCCCATGCTGCGTCGGCTCAAACTACTGGTGCTATTACTGAGCCTGAGCCTGGTGCTCGCCGGCTGCAATCGCGTGGGCCTGGCCTACCGCAACCTGGACGTGATCATCCCCTGGACCCTCAACGACTACCTGGACATGAACGCCGGGCAGAAGAGCTGGTTCAACGACACCCTCAAGCAGCACCTGGCCTGGCACTGCACCACGCAATTGCCGGGTTACCTGGATTGGCTGGACCGCCTGCAGCGGATGGCCGATGACAATCAGGTCACCGACGCTGCCTTGCAGGCCCGTACCGTCGAGGCCAAGCAGGCCATCAACGAAATCGCCCACGAGATCACCCCCTCCGCCATCCAACTGCTACAGGGCCTGGATGATCAGCAGGTCAAGGACATGAACGACGCGCTGGCCAAGGACCTGCGCAAACGCCAGGACGAATACCTCAAGCCGCCCCTGGCACAGCAGATCAAGGAGCGCGCCGAACGCATGAATAAACGCCTGGACGCCTGGATCGGCCCGCTCAGCGCCAGCCAGCAGAACCGCGTAACCGCGTGGTCCATCGCCCTGGGCGAGCAGAACCGGGAATGGATCGGCAATCGCGCCCGCTGGCAGGCGCAATTTATCGACGCCGTGCAACAACGCCGCAGTGCCGATTTCCCGCAGAAGATCCAGCAGTTGCTGGTTGACCGCGAAAGCCTGTGGACCCCGGAGTACAGAGCGGCCTATGCCCGGACGGAAGCGGCGGCGCGCAGCCTGATTGTCGATGTGATGGCCGAAAGTACGCTGCAACAACGGCAGAAACTCACGCAGAAAATCGACAAGGTCCGCAGTGATTTTCAGGCACTTAAATGCTTGAAGAGCGCGCAGTCCTAACCGGGCACCAACGTCCCCAGCCAGGCCACCAGCGCCAGGATCAACACCACTGCGGCAGACTCCAGCGCAATGCTGCGACGCAGTGCTTTGACTGCCACGGTAGTGTCGCCCGCCGCCAGGGCGCGTTGCAGCAACGGCGTGAATTGCGAGCGATTGAGCGCCGCCAGCCCCAGCATCACACCGAACACGCCCAACTTGACGCACAACAGGAGCGCGTAGGTGCCCCCGGTGATGCCATCGAGGTTCGGCCCGACCACAAACAGATAATTCGCCACGCCCGTGCCGATCAGCACCGCTACCAACAGCATGCCCATCCGCTCGAACGCCGCCAGCGCGTGGGCCAGCCTGTGGAGCGCCGGTAACGAGGTACTCCTCAGCGCCAACCCGAATGCAGCCAGCGCGCCGACCCAACCCGCCGCCGCCAGCAGGTGCGCACTGTCGCTGAGGACGTGCCACAACCCCTGCGTACCCTCATGCATCACGCCGTGTCCAGCCCACGCCAGCGTCACCAGCGCAATCGCGCCGAACAGCGGCGCCAGTCGGGTATTGAGCGCAACCAGCACCAGCGCCACCATTCGCAAGCTCCAGGTCCAGCCCAGCTCGGTCTGCCAGAGCATCATCTGCAGGTGCGGCCACAGCGTTTGCCAATCTTCAGCGCCGCTCATGGCCTGGGTCATGACCAGCAGCGACGCCACCGACAGCAGTACGCCCAGGCACGCCGCCAGCCGCAACAGCGGCTGCAGATTCAATAGGCGGCGGTCGCCATAGAGGCCAAACAACCCCAGGCCGAACACCAGCATCAAATCCAGATAAAGCGCAAAACGCAGGAATATCGAGACCGCCTCACTCATGGCTGGACGCTGAACATCACATTCCCCAGGATCGGATGCGTATCGGACGACACCGCGCGCCAATCCACCCGATAAGTACCCGCCGTCAGCGCGGACGCCGGCTTGATCAGCATCACCTTGGGATCGGTACTGGCGGCGACGCTGGCTTTCACCGGCATCGGCGAGTGAGACATGCCGGGCATATCGGTCATGGTCAGTTTGGCGCCAGAAAACTGCGTCAGCAGGTTTTCCGAGAAACGCAGTTCAATCACGGCGGGGGGCGCCCCCTTGGCCCCATCCGATGGTGTGGACGACAGCAGCTTTGGATGAGCTGATACCGCTAGGCTGGTGATCAGTCCGGCGCACAGCACAGTAGTTTTCAACAATGACATGCAAGGCTCCAGGCCGCTCATGGCGGCGAGTGAGTTATAGGATGGGTAAAACCGTCAGAACCACAGACGCACACCGACCACCCAGCGCCATTGGCTGATGTCTTCGCCTTCATCCCGTGCGTATTGCGCGGTCTGGCCGTAGCTGCGGTTCCAGCTGACGCCCACGTAGGGCGCGAACTCACGGCGTACTTCGTAACGCAACCTCAAACCCAGCTCACTGTCCGACAGGCCCGAACCGACGCCGCGCGGCGGGTCGTTGCGTCCATAGAAGTTGAGTTCAGCGGTGGGCTGCAGGATCAGCCGGTTGGTCAGCAGGATGTCGTAGTCGCTTTCCAGGCGAGCAGCGGTACGACCCGCCTCACCGACAAACAACGTGCCTTCGGCTTCGAAGTTGTACAGCGCCATGCCCTGGGCGCCGAACGCCGCCCAGGTCTGGCCGTCGCCCGGTTTGAAGTCATGGCGCACGCCGCCGACCAGGTCCCACCACGGGCTGATGGCGTGCCCCCACAGGGCCTGGACCTCGGCACTTTCAGTGCGGCCGGCACTGCGCTCGCCTTCACTGCGCAGCCACAGACGGTCGATATCGCCGCCAACCCAGCCTTTGATATCCCAGTTCAGCGCGCCTGCACCGTCACCGCCCTGCCATTCCAACTGGTTGATCAGCAGCAGCGAATTGACGCCACTGTCATGAACCCTGTGCCCGCCGGGGGCGTTGTACACCGCCGCGCGATCAGCATCGGTCAGCGCCGGGATCGGGGTGCGGCTCTCGGTGAGCGCCGGTGTCGCCGGGCTCATGCCCTGGAACTCGTCGGCCTGCACCAACGGAGCGAACGCCAGCCCGATAACGGCGAATAAAACACGATGGCTCATGCTTGCGTCCTTATTCATGCACGCGCACCTCTCGGAACATGCCCATTTCCATGTGGTACAGCAGGTGGCAGTGATAGGCCCAACGCCCCAGCGCATCAGCGGTTACGCGGTAGCTGCGCCGCGAGCCCGGCGGCATGTCGATGGTGTGCTTGCGCACCTGGAACTGGCCGTTTTCATCCTCCAGATCACTCCACAAGCCATGCAGATGAATGGGATGGCTCATCATGGTGTCGTTGACCAGCACCAGCCGGACCCGCTCGCCATACGTGAGCTGCAAGGGTTCGGCATCGGAAAACTTCACGCCATTGAACGACCAGGCGAACTTCTCCATGTGCCCGGTGAGGTGCAGCTCAAGGGTGCGGCTGGGGTCGCGGCCGTCAGGGTCTTCAAAGGTGCTGCGCAAGTCGGCGTAAGTCAGGACACGCCGGCCGTTGTTGCGCAGGCCGATGCCGGGGTCGTCGAGCTTGGGCACCGGGTTCATGGCCTGCATGTCCACCAGCGGGTTGCCTTGCTCGCTGGCCGGATGGGCCTGCATCGACATGGCGCTGTGATCCATGCCCGCCATGTCCGGCATATCCGCCATGGCGCCGTGGTCCATGCCGCTCATGCCCATGTCGTCCATGGTGATCCAGGGGCGCGGGTCCAGCGCCGGCACCGACGCGATTGCTCCCGCTTGAAAGGCCAGCGTGCCGCGGGCGTAACCACTGCGGTCCATCGACTGCGCAAACAGGGTGTAGGCGGCCGCGGTAGGTTCGACCAGCACATCAAAGGTCTCCGCCACGGCAATGCGGAACTCATCGACACTCACTGGCTGCACCGGCTGGCCATCGGCGGCGATCACCGTCATTTTCAGCCCCGGGATGCGCACATCGAAATAGCTCATCGCCGAGCCGTTGATGAAGCGCAGGCGCAGGGTCTCGCCCGCCCGGAACAGGCCAGTCCAATTGCGTTCCGGTGGCTGGCCATTGAGCAGGTAGGTGTAGGTCTCACCGCTGACGTCGGCGAGGTCGGTGGGGTTCATCTTCATCTGCGCCCACATCAGGCGATCGGCGGCGGTGGCCGACCAGCCCTGCTTGCCCACATCCCGCACGAAATCGCTCACGGTGGGTTTGTGCAGGTTGTAGTAGTCGGACTGTTTCTTGAGGGTTTTCATCAGCGCAACCGGGTCTTCATCGGTCCAGTCCGACAGCATCACCACGTAGTCACGTTGGTAAGTGAAGGGCTCGGGCTCCCTGGGATCGATCACCAACGGGCCATACACACCCTGCTGCTCCTGAAACCCCGAGTGGCTGTGGTACCAGTAGGTGCCGTGCTGCTTGAGCGTGAACTGGTAGACAAACACCCCACCCGGCTCGATGCCCTTGAAGCTCAAGCCCGGCACACCGTCCATGGACGACGGCAGGAGAATGCCGTGCCAGTGGATCGACGTCGGCTCGGCCAGGCGGTTCTTCACGCGCACGGTGACCGTGTCGCCTTCGCGCCAGCGCAGCAAGGGGCCAGGCAGGCTGCCGTTGATGGTCAGCGCGGTACGGTTGCGACCGGTGAGGTTGACTGGCATCTGGTCGATGAACAAAGCGAATTCGGTACCCGCCAGCACGGTGGGCTGGCCGGGACTGGTGAGCGCCCAGACCGGGCTGCGCCAGAGCCCTAGCCCGCTGAGCAAGCCGCCGGCGGCCAGGCCTTTGACGAAGGTTCGTCGGGTAGTGGTGGAGTGCATGCCGATTCAATTCCATGGGTTGAATGGCAGCAGATTAGGCAGGGCTGGCTGTCAGCCAGCTTAGCGGCAGATTACCGATCTGACAGTTTCGCCCGGCACCGTACTCGGTGCCGGAGCGTAGGGGGTCAGGCGATCTGCGCCTTGGAGGCCACTTCGGCAAAGGTCGTTGGGTCCAGTGCATCCGCCTGTTCGTCCAGCACCTGGCGCGGGTGATCATTGCCCGGGATCGAACTGTCGATCAGCGCCAACAGCTGCGCGCCGAGCGGAGTCAGGATGAAATTCTCACCATTGCCGCCCTCCTCTTCAGGGCGCGACTCGATGAAGCCGCGCTTGAACAACAGCGCTTCATAATCTGCCGCGGTCTTCTTGAGCGCGTCCAGGTTACCGGTGGACTCGCCCGCCGTGGCCTTCTCGGCCGCTTCCTGCTCGGCGTATTTGCGTGGGGCGAAGCTGCCCTCGCCGTTCTGCACTTCATGCAGCAGACGTTCGATCAGATCCCAGTTGTAAGTCGTCATCCTGATTCCTCCTGCAGGCGGGTGGAAAATAGCCTGTCTAGAGGTGTGACACGCCCTGTCGGTCACCGTTCAGCCGAATAGACGGACGTTATTTCTCTGAACTTTCCAGACGTTCGCGGCCTCAACAGCTCATATCCGCCAAGGAGGTGTGCCCATGAAAACCCTGATGAACCTGGCCGTCGCGGCCGCGCTGTTTAGCGCCCTGCCCGCCTGGGCCTGTACGCCCGACGAAGCCACGAGCAAGCGCGAGCAATTGGCTCAGGAAGTGACCAGACTGACCGAACAGAATCCGACCAAGGCCAAGGAGATCAACGACGAACTGCAGAAGATGGACCTGGATACGCAAAGCGCGGAGTTCCCCGACAAATGCCAGTTGATCGACGCCCGGCTCAAGGAACTCAAGGAAGCCGCCGCCAAAGCCAAAGACTGAGGGCATAAAAAAACCGGACAATCGTCCGGTTTTTTCACATCACCCGCGCCTTATTCGGCAGCCGGGGCTTGCGGCTTGCGGCGCTTGAGCGGTGCCATGCCGTCCTTGCTGACGAGCGACAGGTTGTCGGTCTTCGGCCGGTTGGCGATCTTGCGCTTGGTGGGCGACTTGGCGCCGGTTTTCTTCTTATCGCCCTTGGCGTCGGTCTTTTTCTTCTTCACGCCAACGGCCTTGCCCGAGGCCTTGACCTTCTTCGGCCCGGTGTAGGTGCCTTTGACCTCCTTGATGGTACGGCGCTCGAACGACTGCTTGAGGTAGCGCTCGATGCTCGACATCAGGTTCCAGTCGCCATGGCAGATCAGCGAGATGGCCAGGCCATCGTTGCCGGCACGCCCGGTACGGCCGATACGGTGCACGTATTCGTCGCCGCTGCGGGGCATGTCGAAGTTGATCACCAGGTCCAGGCCGTCCACGTCCAGGCCGCGTGCGGCAACGTCGGTGGCCACCAGGATCTTCACGCCGCCGGCCTTGAGGCGGTCGATGGCCAGCTTGCGGTCCTTCTGGTCTTTCTCGCCGTGCAGCACGAACGCCTTGTATTCCTGGGCCACCAGGCGGCCGTAGATGCGGTCGGCGGCGGCGCGGGTGTTGGTGAACACAATGGCTTTCTGATAGGTCTCGTTGGCCAGCAGCCAATTGAGGATCTGCTCTTTATGCACGTTGTGATCGGCGGTGACGATCTGCTGGCGCGTGGTCGCGTTCAGGTCGCTGACGTTGTTGACCTGCAGGTGCTCAGGATTGTTCAGCACCTTGGCGACCATCTCGCGCAGGGTGGAACCGCCGGTGGTGGCGGAGAACAGCATGGTCTGCTGGCGGTTGACGCACTCGCCCACCAGGCGCTGTACATCGTCGGCAAAGCCCATGTCGAGCATGCGGTCGGCTTCGTCCAGCACCAGCACTTCGACTTCCTTGAGGTCGAGGTTGCCGGCGTTGAGCTGCTCGATCATGCGCCCCGGGGTGCCGATCAGGATGTCCGGCACCTTGCGCAGCATGGCGGCCTGGACCTTGAAGTCTTCACCGCCGGTGATGATGCCGGACTTGATGAAGGTGAACTGGGAGAAGCGCTCGACTTCCTTCAAGGTCTGCTGGGCCAGCTCGCGGGTCGGCAGCAGGATCAGGGTCTTGATGCTGACGCGCACTTTGGCCGGACCGATCAGGCGGTTCAGCACAGGCAGGACAAAAGCGGCGGTCTTGCCACTCCCGGTTTGAGCTGTCACCCGCAGGTCACGCCCTTCGAGCGCGAGCGGGATGGCCGCTGCCTGCACAGGCGTAGGCTCGACAAATTTAAGCTCGGCCACGGCTTTGAGCAGGCGTTCGTGCAGGGCGAATTGGGAAAACACGGGTGCTACCTCGAAGAAATACAAAAAATCAGCTGCATAGGTTACCGGTTTCGGGCGCCCAAACCGAGTTTCTTTACGTGAACGGTGTGAATCGGCCGCTTTTTTGTCAGGACATTTGTCCATGGCGTCAACTTTGTTGCACTTAAATGCTCTAATCGCCCCGTCTTGTCCCACAGAAGAATCGGTTTCACCCATGGATATCAAACAGCTCTGGCTCAACGCCCAGGACCTCTGGGGCGCCCTCGATGAACACCCGCTGCTGCACGCCAGCCTCGGCTTGCTGGTGTTGCTGGTGGTGGCCCTGGTGCTCGGACGAGTGGCGCGCTACCTCATCCTCCACGCCGTCAAACTGCTTGGCCGGCAACCGTCCCTGCACTGGCTCAACGACCTGCGGCACAACAAGGTCTTCCATCGCCTGGCGCAGATGACGCCGTCACTGGTGATCCAGTTCGGCCTGTACCTGGTGCCGGACCTGAGCAAGACCGCCATCCTGTTCATCGGCAACGTGGCCCTGGCGCTGACCATCCTGTTCCTGGTGCTGGCCATCAGCGCCCTGCTCAACGCCCTGCTGGACATCTACGCCCGCACCGAACACGCGCGCACCCGCTCGATCAAGGGCTATGTGCAGTTGGCGAAGATGGTGCTGTTCGTGTTTGGCGCGATCATCATCGTCGCCACCCTGATCGACCGCTCGCCGCTGTTGCTGCTGTCGGGGCTGGGTGCGATGTCGGCGGTGATCCTGTTGGTGTACAAGGACACGTTGCTGTCGTTCGTCGCCAGCGTGCAGTTGACCAGCAACGACATGCTGCGGGTCGGCGACTGGATCGAAATGCCCCAGGTCGGCGCTGATGGTGATGTGGTGGACATCACGTTGCACACGGTCAAGGTGCAGAACTTCGACAAGACCATCGTCTCCATCCCCACCTGGCGCCTGATGTCCGAGTCGTTCAAGAACTGGCGCGGCATGCAGGCCTCCGGCGGGCGCCGCATCAAGCGCAGCCTGTTCATCGACGCCAGCGGCGTGCGCTTCCTGCGCGACGACGAAGAACTGCGCATGACCCAGGTGCACCTGCTCACCGACTACATCGGGCGAAAACAGGCCGAACTCAAGGCCTGGAACGAAGCCCAGGGCCACAGCGCGCAACTGTCGGCCAACCGCCGCCGCATGACCAACCTCGGCACCTTCCGCGCCTATGCCCTGGCCTACCTGAAAAGCCATCCGGACATCCAGCCGAACATGACCTGCATGGTGCGCCAGATGCAGACCACCGCCCAGGGCGTGCCGCTGGAGATCTACTGCTTCACCCGCACCACGGCATGGGCCGATTACGAGCGGATCCAGGGGGATATCTTTGATTATCTGCTGGCGGTGTTGCCGGAATTTGGCTTGAGTCTGTATCAGCAGCCGAGTGGAAATGACTTGCGCGCCGGGGTGTTGCCGGCGGTGTTGGGGGCCAGTCATTTGCCGGCCCCTGAAAGTCGCGCTGGCTAAACCAGGGAGCGGTTGGGCGCCTTCGCGCCCAACCGACTGATCCACACCGCCCCCAGAATCACCACCCCACCCAACGCCAACCGCCCCAGCGGCTCATGCTGGTTCCAGATCAGCAAATTCAGCAGCAACCCCACCGGCACATGCAGGTTATTCATCACCGCCAGCGTACCGCCCTGCACCAGGCAGGCACCCTTGTTCCACCAGTACATGCCCAGCGCCGTACTGACCAGGCCAAGGAACACCAGCACGCCCCATTGCAGCGGCGCCTCCGGCAGGAAGTCAGCCTTGCCGAACAGCAGGAATGCCGGCAACACCACCAACAACGCGCCCACATAGAAGTAACCAAAGCGCCGGTAGTGCGGCAGGTCACTGGGGTAGCGCGCCACCAGGTGCTTGTACATCACCTGGCCGGCGGCGTAGGTGAAGTTGGCCAATTGCAGCAGCAGGAAACCGCCAAGGAAATGCGGGGTGATCTGGTCGAAGCGAATCACCGCTGCGCCCGCTACCGCCACCAGTGCGGCGACCAGCGCCCAAGGGTTGAAGCGACGGTTGAGGGCATCCTCGATGAGGGTCACGTGCAACGGCGTGAGAATGGTGAACAGCAGCACTTCCGGCACGGTGAGCACACGAAAGCTCAAGTACAGGCACACATAGGTCACGCCGAACTGCAGCGCGCCGATCACCAGCATGCCGCGCATGAAGGCCGGTTCCACCGAGCGCCAGCGGGTCAGCGGGATGAACACCAGCCCGGCCAGCAGCACACGCACCAGCACGGCGAAGTAGCTGTCGACGTGACCGGCGAGGTATTCGCCGATCAAGCTGAAGGAAAATGCCTGAATCAGGGTAACAACCAGTAAGTAGCCCATGCGCGCCTCGTTTCGAATGGGCGGGACATTAACGGTTTTCGACGGTTGAAGAAACTCGGGGCAAAAAAAACCCGACCTCGCTAAAGCGTCAGTCGGGCGGTAGCACTCAGGAGCAAAAGTGCAAAGGGAGGTTCGTTACGCGTACTTGAAGGGTTGGCGTGGAGCGATATAAACACTGCGCGATTATGTGACGATTAAAGGATCAAGCCACCTGGGCCAGCAGCGCCTTGGCGTGGTTGATGCCCTTTTCCTGGAAGTCACCGCTCAGGTTCACCCCTTCGGCATGAATGAAGGTGACGTCATGAATCCCGATGAAGGCCATGACCTGACGCAGGTACGGTTCCTGGTGATCGGAGCTGGCGCCGGTGTGGATGCCGCCGCGAGCGGTGAGCACGATGGCGCGCTTGCCAGTCAGCAGACCCTGAGGGCCGGTGGCGGTGTACTTGAAGGTCACACCCGCACGCAACACGTGGTCCAGCCAGGCTTTGAGGGTGCTGGGGATCGCGAAGTTGTACATCGGCGCAGCCATCACCAGGACGTCGGCGGCGAGCAATTCGTCGGTCAATGCGTTGGAACGATCCAGGGACGCCTGTTCGTCGGCGTTGCGCTGATCGGCCGGCTTCATCCAGCCGCCGAGCAGGTTGGCATCCAGGTGTGGAACCGGGTTGAGCGCCACGTCACGGACGGTGATCTGATCTGTCGGGTGAGCGGCCTGCCATTGGCTGATGAATTGCTGGGTCAGTTGGCGGGAAATCGAATCCTGCTGGCGAGCGCTGCTTTCGATGATCAGAACGTTGGACATGGCGTTGTAGGCTCCATCTGTGATTGCTGTAAGTCGATGGAGTGAAGATTAAACAGAGCCAATTCGATTAAAAAGCGCAAAAAACTGCTATAACCCATCTATAAATTTGTTCAAAGGCGGAGCATGCTCCGCCCTCGGCTTATTTCGGCGTGCAGGCCAGGGCGATACGCATCTTGATAATGGCGCGGTTGAACTTGACCGTGGTGTTGGTGCTCTTGCCCGCCGGCACCGTGACCGTGCGGCGACGCGGCGATTCCGGGCCGTTGGTGAAGGTTACCGAGCACACGGCATCGTGGGTGCCGTAGTTATTGAGTTGGATCGAACTGATGTCGCCGTCCACGTCAGAGGCGGTGTAATCGATGCTCACGCCGTCGATCTTCTTGGTCACGTCGATGGGGTAGGCAAACGCACTCATCGGCAGCAGCGCCAGCAACACACAACAGAATTTTCTCATTCGGCAGTCTCCAATAAGGACAGCCAGCTTAGGACAAGAGGAGCCCATCTTGAAAGCGCCCCGCGTTACCCTCGATCAATGGCGCACGCTGCAAGCCGTGGTCGACCATGGCGGCTTCGCCCAGGCGGCCGAAGCGCTGCACCGCTCGCAGTCCTCGGTGAGCTACACCGTGGCCCGCATGCAGGACCAGCTTGGCGTACCGCTGTTGCGCATTGACGGGCGCAAGGCGGTACTCACCGACGCTGGTGAAGTGCTGTTGCGCCGCTCCCGGCAACTGGTGAAAAACGCCAGCCAGTTGGAGGACCTTGCCCACCATATGGAGCAGGGCTGGGAAGCCGAAGTGCGCCTGGTGGTGGACGCGGCCTATCCGAATGCGCGCCTGGTGCGCGCTCTTTCCGCCTTCATGCCCCAGAGCCGTGGCTGCCGCGTGCGCCTGCGGGAAGAGGTGTTGTCTGGCGTTGAAGAGTTGCTGATGGAAGGCGTCGCCGACCTGGCGATCTGCGGGTTCAGTATCCCCGGCTACCTGGGCACGGAAATGAGCGACGTGGAGTTTGTCGCAGTGGCCCATCCCGAGCACACGCTGCACCGCATGAACCGCGAACTGAGCTTCCAGGACCTGGAAAGCCAGATGCAGGTGGTGATCCGCGACTCCGGCCGCCAGCAACCGCGCGATGTGGGTTGGCTCGGCGCCGAACAGCGCTGGACCGTCGGCAGCCTGGCCACCGCCGCCGCCTTTGTCGGCAGCGGCCTGGGCTTCGCCTGGTTGCCCCGGCACATGATCGAGCGCGAACTCGCCGAAGGCGTTCTCAAGCAACTGCCGCTGGAACAGGGCGGTAGCCGCCACCCCACGTTCTACCTGTATTCAAACAAGGACAAACCCCTGGGGCCTGCCACGCAGATCCTCGTGGAACTGCTGCGCACCTTTGACACTGCACCGCTGGACGCGCCCTTCGCCGCCCCCCGGCAAGCCTGAAACGGAGTTCGCCCATGGCCTGGTTCGACCATGAAGGATGCAGCCTGCACTACGAGGAATATGGCCACGGCACGCCGCTGGTGCTGATCCACGGCCTGGGCTCCAGCAGCCAGGACTGGGAACTGCAGATTCCAGTGCTGGCCCGGCATTACCGCCTGATCGTGGTGGACGTGCGCGGCCACGGCCGCTCGGACAAACCGCGCGAACGCTACAGCATCCCGGGTTTCACCTACGACCTGATCGCCTTGTTCGAACACCTGGACCTGCCACCGGCCCACGTGGTGGGCTTGTCCATGGGTGGCATGATCGCTTTCCAACTGGCCGTGGACGAACCGGCGCGGGTCAAGAGCCTCTGCATCGTCAACAGCGCCCCCGAGGTCAAGGTGCGCAGTGCCGATGATTACTGGCAGTGGGCCAAGCGCTGGAGCCTGGCACGCTTGCTGAGCCTCTCCACAATCGGCAAGGCGTTGGGCGAACGGCTCTTCCCAAAACCGCACCAGGCCGACCTGCGCCGCAAAATGGCCGAACGCTGGGCAAAGAACGACAAACGTGCTTATCTCGCCAGCTTCGATGCGATTGTGGGATGGGGGGTGCAGGAACATCTTTCGCGCATTACCTGTCCTACGCTGGTCATCAGCGCCGACCACGACTACACCCCTGTGGCGCAGAAACAAAACTATGTAAAACTGCTGCCCGATGCGCGACTGGTGGTGATAGAAGATTCCCGCCATGCCACGCCCTTGGATCAACCCGAAGTCTTTAACGCAACCTTGCTCGAATTTCTAAAGACAGTCGAAACCACTACCCAGGATCACTGACCCATGCTGAAAAAAATCGCCTTCTTTGCCGGTTCTGTTCTGTTCGCCGCCAACCTGATGGCCGCCGAGCCCGCCAAGGCGCCCCACGTATTGATCACCACCACCAACGGCGATATCGAGATCGAACTGGACCCGGTCAAGGCGCCAATCAGCACCAAGAACTTCCTGGCCTATGTCGACAAGGGCTTCTACACCAACACGATTTTCCACCGTGTGATCCCGGGTTTCATGGTCCAGGGCGGCGGGTTCACCGCGCAGATGGCGCAGAAGCCGACCGACGCGCCAATCAAGAACGAAGCCAGCAACGGCCTGCATAACGTACGTGGCACCTTGTCGATGGCGCGCACCAATGACCCGAATTCGGCCACCAGCCAATTCTTCATCAACGTCGCCGACAATGCGTTCCTCGACCCAGGCCGCGATGCCGGTTACGCCGTGTTCGCCAAAGTGGTCAAGGGCATGGACGTGGTCGACATCATCGTCAACTCCCAGACCACCACTAAGCAAGGCATGCAGAACGTGCCAATCGATCCTGTCGTGATCAAGTCGGCCAAGCGCCTCGACTGAGCCTGGCAGGCAGTTCCGCGCGCAGCCCACAAGGCTGCGTGCGCATTTGAAAGGAGAGCCCGCACGGCGGGCGTCATACCTAATGCTCTATCGTCGCTTTGAACAACTGATCGACATCTTCCGCGACGCCCCCAGCGCCGCCCCGCCTGATAAAGTCCTGCCCTTCTACCTCTACTACCTGCGACAGGTGTGGCCGCATTTCGCCGCCTTGCTGGTGGTGGGCCTGATCGGCGCGCTGATCGAAGTGGCGCTGTTCAGCTACCTGAGCCGCATCATCGACCTCGCCCAGGGCACGCCGCCCGCCGACTTCTTTCAGGTGCACAGCACCGAGCTGATCTGGATGGCCGTGGTCGCCCTGTTGCTGCGCCCGATCTTCGGCGCCCTGCATGACCTGCTGGTGCACCAGACCATCAGCCCCGGCATGACCAGCCTGATCCGCTGGCAGAACCACAGCTACGTGCTCAAGCAGAGCCTGAATTTCTTCCAGAACGACTTCGCCGGGCGTATTGCCCAGCGCATCATGCAAACCGGCAACTCCCTGCGCGACTCCGCCGTGGCGGCGGTGGATGCGATCTGGCACGTGGCGATCTACGCCATCAGCTCCCTGGTGCTGTTTGCCGAGGCCGACTGGCGCCTGATGATCCCGCTGGTGACCTGGATCCTCTGCTACAGCCTGGCGCTGCGCTACTTTGTGCCAAGGGTGAAGGAGCGCTCGGTGATTTCCTCCGAGGCGCGCTCCAAATTGATGGGCCGCATCGTCGATGGCTACACCAACATTACCACCTTGAAGCTGTTCGCCCATACCCGCTATGAGCAGGAGTATGCCAAGGAAGCGATCATCGAGCAGACCGAAAAAACCCAGCTGGCCAGCCGCGTGGTCACCAGCATGGACATCGTGATCACCACCATGAACGGCCTGCTGATCGTGACCACCACTGGCCTGGCGCTGTGGCTGTGGACGCAGTCGCTGATTTCGGTTGGCGCGATCGCCCTGGCCACCGGCCTGGTGATCCGAATCGTCAACATGTCCGGCTGGATCATGTGGGTGGTCAACGGCATTTTCGAAAACATCGGCCAGGTGCAGGATGGCCTGAAGACCATCGCCCAGCCGCTGGCGGTGATCGACCGCGACAATGCCCCGCGCCTGAGCGTGCCCCATGGCGAAGTGCGTTTCGAGCAGGTGGATTTCCACTATGGCAAGAAGAGCGGGATCATTGGCGGCCTCGACCTTGAGATCAAGGCCGGTGAAAAGATCGGCCTGATCGGCCCGTCCGGTGCGGGCAAGTCGACCCTGGTCAACCTGCTGCTGCGCCTGTACGACCTGCAAGGCGGGCGTATCCTGATCGACAGCCAGAACATCGCCGACGTCGCGCAGGAAAGCTTGCGCGAACAGATCGGCATGATCACCCAGGACACGTCGCTGCTGCACCGCTCGATCCGCGACAACCTGCTGTACGGCAAGCCCGATGCCACCGACGAAGAACTCTGGGCCGCCGTGCACAAGGCGCGCGCGGATGAGTTCATCCCATTGCTGTCGGACTCCGAAGGCCGCACCGGGCTGGATGCGCATGTCGGTGAGCGCGGCGTGAAACTCTCCGGCGGGCAGCGTCAACGTATCGCCATCGCCCGCGTACTGCTCAAGGACGCACCGATCCTGATCATGGACGAAGCCACCTCAGCGCTGGACTCGGAAGTGGAAGCCGCGATCCAGGAAAGCCTGGAAACCCTGATGCAGGGCAAGACCGTGATCGCGATTGCCCACCGCTTGTCGACCATTGCGCGGATGGACCGCCTGGTGGTGCTGGAGAAAGGCCAGATTGCCGAAAGCGGCAGCCATGCCGAACTGCTGGCCCATGGTGGGTTGTATGCACGGTTGTGGCAGCACCAGACCGGCGGCTTCGTCGGCATCGACTGACCCTTACAACCCCTTTCCGATCCAACCTGTGGGAGGGGGCTTGCCCCCTCCCACATTAGAGCCCTGGATTTGTGCCATAGCCGTGCTGTACTCAGTGCAGTGCCCAGACGGGCGCTGAAGTAAATCTGCAGGGAGCATCACTGATTTACTGATTGGGTAGAGCGATCTATCAAGGACGGGTTGCATGTCTTTGTTCAAGCGTTCAGTCACAGAGGGGTTGGGTACGTTTTGGCTGGTGTTGGGCGGGTGCGGGAGTGCGGTGCTGGCCGCGGCGTTTCCCGCAGTCGGGATCGGGTTGTTGGGCGTGTCCCTGGCCTTCGGGCTCACGGTGCTGACCATGGCGGTGGCCATCGGGCATATCAGCGGTTGTCACCTCAACCCGGCAGTATCGGTGGGGCTGGTAGTGGGCGGAAGGTTTCCGGCCAGGGAGTTACCGGCGTACATCGTCGCGCAGGTGGTCGGTGGCACGGTCGCCGCTGCGTTGCTGTACTTCATTGCCAGCGGCAAGCCGGGGTTCGAACTGGCATCGGGCCTGGCGTCCAACGGCTATGGCGAACATTCGCCAGGCGGGTATTCACTGGCGGCGGGGTTTGTGTGTGAGCTGGTGATGACGGCCATGTTTGTGGTGATCATTCTGGGCGCCACCGACCGCCGCGTCCCCAAGGGCGTGGCACCCTGCGCCATCGGCCTGGCCCTGACCCTGATCCACTTGATCTCCATTCCCGTGACCAATACCTCGGTCAACCCGGCCCGCAGTACCGGCCCGGCACTGATCGTCGGCGGGTGGGCGATCCAGCAATTGTGGATGTTCTGGCTCGCGCCGATCCTGGGTGCGGTGATCGGTGGGTTCACTTATCGATGGCTGGGCAAGGAGGCGCCGGGCTGAGGCAAACGGGTTCAGCCCTGCCGATAAGGCAGGGCTGCTCTTGCCTCCTGTGCATACGCCACGATCCCCACCCGTTCACGCTCGAGAAAATCCTCCACGGCATTCTTCAGTCCCGGATGACGCAGGTAGTGCCACGACCGCGTGATCACCGGCTCGAACCCACGAATCAACTTGTGCTCGCCCTGCGCCCCCGCATCGAAGCGTTGCAGGCCGTGGGCGATGGCGTAGTCCATGCCTTGGTAGAAGCAGGTTTCGAAGTGCAGGCGATCAAACTCTGCCAGGCAACCCCAGTAGCGGCCGTAGAAACTGTCGCCGCCGAGCAGGCTGAAGGCCATGGCTACCGGGCGCGAGCCTTGCTTGGCCAGTACCACGCGGATCGCTTCGGGCATGCGCTCGGCCAGCAGGCTGAAGAAAGCGCGGGTCAGGTAGGGAGATTGGCGGCGCACGGCATAGGTGTTGGCGTAGCAGGCGTAGACAAAATCCCACTGCGCCTCGCTCAGTTCATGGCCTTGCAGCCACTCGAAATCGATCCCCTGCCCCGCCACTTGCTCGCGCTCCTTGCGCATCTGTTTGCGCTTGCGCGAGCTCAAGGCGTCGAGGAAGTCCTGGAAGTCGCGGTAGCCCCGGTTCTGCCAGTGATACTGACAGCCCAGGCGTTGCAACCAGCCCGCTTGCCGGGCCAGTGCAGCATCGGCCAGGTCATCGGTGAAGTTGATATGGGCGCTGGAAAGCCCCTCGATCTCGAGGTAACCCGGCAGGCTCTTGAGCAGCTCAAAACCGTCATCGGCACTCGCGGCCAATAAGCGCGGACCGCTGACCGGGCTGAAGGGCACCGCCGTGAGCAACTTGGGATAATAGTCGATACCGGCGCGCTCGCAGGCATCAGCCCAGCCGTGATCGAACACGTACTCGCCATAGGAATGCCATTTGCGATAGCTGGGCAACGCCGCCACCAGCCTCTCACCCTCCCAGTGCAGCAAATGCTCCGGCTGCCAGCCCGATTGCGGGCCCAGGCTGGCGCTGTCTTCCAAGGCACTCAGGAACGCATGCCGCACGAACGGCTGCCCCTGCGGCACCAGCGCATCCCAGGCTTGCGGGGCAATTTCGGACAGGCTGTCCAGGCGTTGCAGCGGCATCGGCATCCTCACTGGTTCGGGGCGTGAAAGCCTGGCGAGTATCGCCGATTGCCAGCCCTGGCACATCCCCGATTCGCACGACAAGGCTCTAAACCAATAGTTCCGAACATAAATAATTTGTCATCTAGATGACATCACTTCGCCACTGCGCCGTCATAAACGGTCGCGATACTGACGCCTGTTTTTAGAGCGCCTGGTTCTACCCGGCGGCTATTTTCCGTCCGTCATCGGTCGGTTGTGTCCTGGATGGTTTGCCATCCCTCCTCACTTTCGGAGATTGATATGCGTCTTGCTTCCACTAAAACTGCGGCGGTCCTGTGCGGCGGCCTGTTACTGGCCCTGAGCGTTCCGGCCAGCGCTGCAGTCGACGCTAAATTGCTCGACATGCTCAAGGCCAACGGCCAGATCACCGCAGCGCAGTACACCGAACTGCAAAGCGAATTGGCCAAAGACCAGAAAGAACAGCAGATCGCACGGCAAGCTCAACAAGAGACCAACGAACAGATCGCGGCCACCGCGAAGAAAACCAATGAGCTGAGCAGCTTTGACCAGAAGCTGGCCTGGGCCGCCAAGACTCAGTTCAAGGGTGACGTACGTTTCCGTCAGGAAACCGTGAAAATCCAGGGCGAATCCAACAACGGCGGCCGTGACAAGGACCGTCAGCGCATCCGTGCCCGCCTGGGCGCCTACACCGAGATCAACTCGCAGGTCGACACCGGTATCCGTATTGCCACCGGCAGCAGCGACGATGCGCGCTCGACCAACCAGGACCAGGACAACTACTTCGACAAGAAGTCGATCTGGCTGGACCTTGGCTACATCGACTACCACCCGGACCAGATCAAGAACCTGCACGTGATCGGCGGCAAGATGCTGCAACCGTGGGTGAACATGGGCGACGTCATCTGGGATAGCGACATCAACCCTGAAGGCCTGGCCCTGACCTACAAATACCCACTGGGCAGCAGCGCCGAACTGTTCGGCAGCCTCGGCAACTACAACCTAAAGGACAACGTCGACGGCGACGGCGTGCAGTTCCGTCACGACCTGCGCCTGACCTCTGGCCAATTGGGCACACGCTTCTCGGTCACCGACAACCTGAAAATGACCCTGGGCGGCAGCGTCTACGCCTACCAGAATGACAAGGACAGCCGTTGCACAACCACCACCACGCCTTGCGCACTGGCGGTCAACGGTAACTCGGCCGACAACCAGTTCCGCCTGTATGAAGGCTTTGCCCAAGCCGACATTGGCGGCCTGGCTGTACCGCTGGCGTTCTACGGCCAGTACGTGAAAAACAACGACGCCGTGACCGACCAGGACACCGCCTGGCTGATCGGCGCCAAGTCGAAAGTGTTCGGCTTCAACCTGGACTACAACTACCGCGACATTCAGCGTAATGCCGTGGTGGGTGCCTTCACCGACTCGGACTTCGCCAACGGCACCACCGGTTCGCGCGGTCACAAGATGAAGGTCAGCTACGACATCGACAAGAACTTCGCCCTCGGTGCCACGTACTTCCTGACCAAGGCCGACTACGCCAGCCGCACCCAGCGTGATGCCAACACCAACACCCTGCAGCTGGATGCAGAAGCCAAGTTCTAACAGTAAGTGTTGAAAGCCTTGGGCCAGGACGGCCCGAGGTGGCTGTACCAGTCTTGCGTAGGTGGATCGGTCCCCATCATCCGTTCGCTCCACCCACGCGAGCCTGTTTATTCCCCGCCTTTATGATCCTTGAGCCGCTCGTCAGCCAGACGCTGCGCCAAGGCCTCCACACCGTCTACCGGTTCGTCCGGCATTATCCTCAGCGTCGCCTGCATCAGGCGCATCTGGCGGATAAACCGGCGGCAGTTCGGGCAGAACATCAAGTGATGACGCACCAGCAGACGTTCGCGAAAGGTCAACTGCCCATCGAGATAGTCACTGGAACGTGCCACTTGTTCTTTACAGGTCAACATTCGCCCGTTTCCTCAAAATGCTCCACCGTGGCGAAGACTTTAAGCCGTGCCCGATGCAACAGCACACGGACATTGGAGAGCGACAACGTCAGAAGATTACAGATCTCTTCCAACTCCAGGCCCTGGCGCTCACGCAGTACCAGCACACTGCTCTGCAACTCCGACAGGCTCAGGATCGTATGCTCCAGGCATTTGCGCAATTCATCCTCGGTGAGCAAGGCTTCCGGGGTGTCCTGGTGCCAGGCATACGGGGCGACGGCCCAGTGACCATCGTCGGGGGTGAAGCGATCGTCACCGATAGTGCCATGGGGCGAAGGCAGATCGTCGAGCAACACTTCGCGACGGTTCTGCTTGTAGCGCCCCTTGGCAGCGTTGGCGGTAATGGTCAGCAGCCAGGTCTTGAGGCTGGAACGGCCTTCGAACCTGGCCAGGTTGCGCACCACTGACAGCCAGGCGTCCTGCACGACTTCGTCGGCGTGACGCTGGCCGACGATGGCATAGGCCACCGCCCGCATGGCGCTCTGGTAGGTGGTGACCAATTCCTTGTAGGCCCGCTGCTCACCCTTGAGCAGGCGTTCAAGCAGGTGCGCGTCGTCCGCTGCTGCCATTCAAGACCTCGACTGTCTTAGCGTTTGCGCAGGATCACGCTGCCGATCGAATAGCCCGCGCCAAACGAGCTGAGCACCGCCACGGAGCCCTTGGGCAGGTCATCCTGATTCTTGTGGAACGCAATCACCGAACCCGCCGAACTGGTATTGGCGTAGGTATCGAGGATCACCGGCGCTTCTTCCACCGTGGCTTCGCGGCCCAGCAGTTTCTTGACGATCAGGTGGTTCATGCTCAGGTTGGCCTGGTGCAACCAGAAGCGCTTCACGTCGGTCACGTTCAACTGGTTCTCTTCCAGGTGCACGCCGATCAGCTCGGCGACCATCGGACATACGTCGCGGAACACCTTGCGGCCTTCCTGTACGAACAGTTTGTCCGGCGCGCCGATGCCCTCTTCCGCGGTGCGGTTGAGGAAGCCGAAGTTGTTGCGGATGTTATTGGAGAACTTGGTCAGCAGCTTGGTGCTCACCACGTCGAACTGGTGTTCGGAGGTTGCCAGGTCGGCGCGCTCCAGGACCACGGCGGTGGCCGCATCGCCAAAGATGAAGTGGCTGTCGCGGTCGCGGAAGTTCAGGTGGCCGGTGCAGACCTCCGGGTTGACCATCAGGATCGCCCGCGCCTGGCCCAGCTGGATGCTGTTGGCGGCGTTCTGGATGCCGAAGGTGGCCGAGGAACAGGCCACGTTCATGTCAAAACCAAACCCTTCGATGCCCAAGGCTTCCTGGACTTCGATGGCGATGGCCGGGTAGGCACGCTGCAGGTTGGAACAGGCGACGATCACGCCGTCGATGTCGGCAGCGGTTTTGCCCGCGCGCTGTAGAGCTTGTTCAGCGGCGCCGACGGCCATCTGGCAGAGCACCGACCATTCGTCGTTGCTGCGCTCGGGCAGGCGCGGGGCCATGCGCTGCGGATCGAGAATGCCGTCCTTGTCCATCACGAAGCGGCTCTTGATGCCGGAGGCCTTTTCGATGAACGCGGCGCTGGATTCGGTCAGCGGCTGCACGTCACCGCGCTCGATGGCGGCGGCGTTGTCGCTGTTGAACTGTTGCACGTAAGCATTGAAAGACTGCACCAGCTCTTCGTTGGAGATGCTGTTGGCCGGGGTATACAGGCCAGTGCCGCTGATGACGACGTTATGCACGGTCGTTCCTCTAAATCTGTCAGGCAGAAGATATTGGTACCGTCGTACCAAACTGTAAGTAGTCCGATTCCGCTCCGCGGACACCAAACTGGCATCGCTTTATTCCATCGCGCCGCAGCCTTTCGCGACGATCCCGGCATTTATAACCGCGAAGTTTGCCACAACCCTCGGAATTTGGCGCTATCTGTGGGAGGGGGCTTGCCCCGATAGCGGTGGGCCAGTCAACACATCCTTTAATGACAGACCGCAATCGGGGGCAAGCCCCCTCCCACACTGGACCTGTATTGCCCTGGAAACCGTGCAAATATCAGGCTTCTACCAGGCTCCACTGCTTGCTCAGGCGCTTGTCGGAAATCGGCACTTTGGTACCTAGTTGCTGGGCAAACAACGACACCCGGTATTCCTCCAGCCACCAGCGATACAGCTCCAGTTGGGGATCGCGCTTGCCTTCCTGGGCATGTTTTTTCAGGCGGTTTTCGTACTGCGTCCACAGGCCGCCCAGCTCGCCGCTCCACACCCGATCCTTCTGCACCTGGCTCGGCAATTTCTCCAGGCGCAACTCGATGGCCTTGAGGTAACGCGGCAATTCCTTGAACCACTGCGCCGGGGTTTCCCGTACAAAACCGGGGTACACCAGGTGGCTCAGTTGCTGCTTGATGTCGTTCAAGGCCACGGCCTGGGCCAGGTCGATCTTGCCTTTGAAGCGTTTTTGCAGGCCATGCCAGAGTTTCAGCACCTCCAGGGTCAGGCGCGCCAGGCGCTCGGCGTGTTCGGTCCAACTGCCGCGCTTGCGCTCGGCCAGGGCCGCCAAACCTGCGCCATCCCGCGGCAGGCTGGCTTCGCCTTCGAGCACGCAGGTGTCGAGGCTGGCCAGCAGGATGTCTTCCACCAGCGCATCGATCCGGCCCAATTCGCGGTACATCAGGCCCAGTTCGGTCAGGCCCGGCAGTTTGCCGCGCAGGAATTTCGCCGGTTCCGCCAGTTGTTGCATCAGCAGGCGTTGCAAGGCACGGCGATGCTGGAACTCAGCCTCGACCGCCGTGGAGAAACGCCCTTCCTTGACCGTGCCGTTTTCCTCCACCAGCGCCGGATACACCGTCATCGACAACCCGGCGATCTTCTGTTGCGTCTTCTCGGCTACCGCCGCGAACACCTTGGCCTCCACCGGCTGCTGGCTTTTTGCAGTTTGCGGTACGGCCAGCGCGGCCTGGCTGGCCTCGGCAAAGCGCGCCGTCAGTTCGGCGAGATCCCGGCCTTCACCGAGGAACTTGCCCTGGCCGTCGACCACTTCCAGGTTCATCTTCAGGTGGCTTTCCACCTGCTGCGCGGCTTCGGCCCAGGCTTCATCGCTGACCCGCACCCCGGTCATGCGCAACAATTCGCGGCCAAGGGCCTGGGGCAACGAGCCCTGGCCGAATTCGATGCGTTGCAGGGCCGCCTTGACGAAGTCCGGCACCGGCACGAAGTTCTTGCGCAGCGCCTTGGGCAAGTTGCGCACCAGGGCGATGCACTTGGCCTCGATCACCCCCGGCACCAACCACTCCAGGCGCTCCGCCGGCAAGGCGGGCAACAGCGGCGCCGGCACGCGCAAGGTCACACCGTCACGCGGGTGGTTGGGTTCGAAGTGGTAACTCAAGGCCAGTTCCAGGTCACCCAAATGCAGGGTGTCCGGGTAATGCGCAGCGGTGACTTCGCTGGCCTCGCGGGCCAGTACGTCTTCTTCGCGCATGATCAGCAGTTGCGGGTCTTTCTGGCTGTTGACCTTGTACCAACTGTCGAAGGTCGCGGTCTGGTGGATCTCTGCCGGCAGGCGCGCATCGTAGAAGGCGAACAGCGTTTCCTCGTCGGCCAGAATGTCGCGCCGGCGCGCCTTGGCCTCCAGCTCGTCGAGCTGCTCCAGCAATTGCTGGTTGGCCGCCAGGCACTTGGCCCGCGACTGGATCTCGCCACGCACCAGGCCTTCACGGATAAACAGTTCGCGAGACACCACCGGGTCGACCGGCCCGTAATGCACCGGACGGCGCCCGACCACAATCAGCCCGAACAGGGTGATCTGCTCGAAGGCCACGACCTGGCCGCGTTTTTTCTCCCAGTGCGGCTCGAAGTGGTTTTTCTTGATCAGGTGCCCGGCCAGCGGTTCGATCCAGTCGGCGTCAATCTTGGCGACCATGCGCGCATACAGCTTGGTGGTTTCCACCAGTTCGGCGGTCATCAGCCATTGCGGGCGCTTCTTGCCGATGCCCGACGAGGGGTGAATCCAGAAACGCCGCTGACGCGCGCCCAGGTAATCGCCGTCCTCGGTTTTCTGGCCGATCTGGCTGAGCAAACCGGACAGCACCGCCTTGTGCAGTTTCGGGAAATCCGCCGGCTCTTTATTGACGCTCAACTGCATGTCGCGGCAGATCAGGCTCAACTGGCGATGGGAATCACGCCACTCGCGCAGGCGCAGGTAATTGAGGAAGTTCTTGCGGCACCAGTTACGCAGCGGGCTGGCAGTGAGCTCCTGGCACTGCTCTTCAAAACCGCGCCACAAATTGACCAGGCCGGCGAAGTCCGAATCCGGGTCCTTCCACTGTGCGTGGGCCTGGTCGGCGGCCTGCTGACGCTCCGGCGGGCGCTCACGCGGGTCCTGGATCGACATGGCGCTGGCGACGATCAGCACTTCCTGCAAGCTGCCAAGCTTGGCGGCCTCCAGCAACATGCGGCCCATGCGCGGGTCCACCGGCAGGCGCGCCAACTGGCGGCCCAGCGGGGTGAGCTGACTGTTGCGGTCGACCGCCGACAGCTCTTGCAGCAGGTTGAAACCGTCGCTGATCGCCTTGCCATCCGGCGGTTCGATAAACGGGAAGTCGGTGATTTCGCCGAGACGCAAATGCAGCATCTGCAGGATCACGGCGGCGAGGTTGGTGCGCAGAATTTCCGGGTCGGTAAATTCCGGGCGGCCGATAAAATCTTCTTCGCTGTACAAACGAATGCAGATGCCCGGCTCGACCCGGCCGCAACGGCCTTTACGCTGGTTGGCGCTGGCCTGGGAAATCGCCTCGATCGGCAGGCGCTGCACCTTGGCGCGGTAGCTGTAGCGGCTGATGCGCGCGGTGCCGCTGTCGATCACATAACGAATGCCCGGCACAGTCAGCGAGGTTTCCGCGACGTTGGTTGCCAACACCACACGTCGGCCCGGATGGGACTGGAAGATGCGCTGCTGCTCGGCTGGCGACAGGCGCGCGTACAACGGCAGGATCTCGGTGTGCTTGAGCTGGGCCTTGCGCAGCATGTCGGCAGCGTCACGAATCTCGCGCTCGCCCGGCAGGAACACCAGCACATCGCCCGGGCTGCGCCGCTCGCTGCGCTCATAGGCGGCTATTTCATCCAGGGTGGCGAGGATCGCCTGGTCGACGGTGAGGTCGTCCTCGACGCGGTTGCCCTCCTCGTCCTGCTCCAGGGTCAGTGGGCGATACCAGGTGTCCACCGGGAAGGTGCGGCCCGACACCTCGACAATCGGCGCATCGTCGAAATGCTTGGAGAAACGCTCCAGGTCGATGGTCGCCGAGGTGATGATGACTTTCAGGTCCGGGCGACGTGGCAACAGGGTTTTCAGGTAGCCCAGCAGGAAGTCGATGTTCAGGCTGCGTTCGTGGGCTTCGTCGACGATGATGGTGTCGTAGCGTTCCAGGTAGCGGTCGTTCTGGGTTTCTGCCAGCAGGATGCCGTCGGTCATCAGCTTGATCAGGGTGTTGGAATCGCTCTGGTCTTCAAAGCGCACCTGATAGCCGACCAGCGCGCCCAATGGCGTGGCCAACTCTTCGGCGACCCGGCTGGCCACGCTGCGTGCGGCGATCCGGCGGGGCTGGGTATGACCAATGAGACCGAACTGGCCGCGACCGATTTCCAGGCAGATCTTCGGCAACTGGGTGGTCTTGCCCGAGCCGGTTTCGCCGGCAATGATCAGCACCTGGTGCTTGTTCAGCGCTTCTTTGATTTCATCGCGCTTGGCCGCAATCGGCAGGCTGTCGTCATAACGAATCACCGGCAGGCTGGCGCGCCGCGCCGTGACCTGTGCGCAGGACGCCTGCATGCGCGCGACCCACTGCACCAACTTGTCCTCGTCGGGCTTTTTGCGCAACTCAAGCAACTGCCGACGCAAACGGTGGCGGTCGGCGAGCATGGCGTGATCAAGGGTTTTGAGCAGTTGGTCGATGGTGGGCGCTTGGTCGGTCATCAGGGCGGCAAAGGTCTTCTGAGTGAGGCAGGGCACGCCTGCATAGCTACGGACGGAAAAACGAGGGGCGATTGTCGCAGATTTCGGCATTTCTGGAGACGCTCAGTCAGTGACTGGCCGCGTAGCGCCTCCAAATGAACATATTTCATACACGAGCAAGTCGCTCATCCGACCCTTTCACAGTAAAAATCCGATGGTTTAAGTGAAGTACGCAGGATCAAATCAACCCGCCAGAAATCTCTGGCAGGTCACTGCATCGCTTATGAAACGGGAGCTTTTATGCCTATCGAATCGACAAACAGCCAATCTCATCTACCCAGCTACGATCAATCCATGGAAGCCCAACCGCGCTCGGCAGCGTCGGAACCACCCCCCCCCTATGAGTTCCCGCCCGCGTACACCGAGAAGCCATCGCACAATGCATCCTCCCGGACCTACTCGACACCGCCCACTAATTTGACGGCAAATCGAATCTCGAGCTTTCACACGACCAGTCAGGCAGTACGAGGAATGGGGTTCATGAGCGGCCTGTGACGCAACGGTCCTGGATCCACTCGAGCTACTAGAAGCGACAAATTCCTTCCACGCTCATCGCACGAGGTATATATGCCCATCAACTCCAACAACCACACGTACAGCAGCGGCAGTAACCACAGTTATGCCGACAAATATCAGTCTATCGCGCCTGAAAGCACTCCATCCCAAGGCTCGTGGCTTAGACCGTCCGGGAGCCAATCATCCGCGCCACTACTGGACCAACAACCCCATTCAAAGCTGAGCCCGACCAAGCAAAAGGAACTCGAAACGCTCAAAAAAAATAAAGACAAGTTGGAAAACCTTCCCGTCACGTTCCCGACACCCGCGCTACCTGTGTCAAGTTTTCAACCTGCTATCAATCTGACTCAAAAACGGATCGATCAACTTTCTAATCCGCCAAAAACCAGAAACCCGATCACAAAGCTCAATAACACCCGTGAAGTCAAGAAAACCGATAACGAGCTTAATAAAGAAATGGTATCCCTATACAAACAAGCTCGCGACGTGCAAACCCATGGCACCAACCCTACCGACAAGAGCCGAGCGTCCAACGTTACGGATGAACTGACTGCGATGGGCCTAAACCAACCCTGGCTGGAGGATGTTCGCAAGGAAAACCGTAAAGGAAACAGCTGATGCGCCGAGAGGAGCGCCATCACCGGTGCGCTCCTCAGTCAACGACCGCTATGACGCAACGCTGGAGCATACCGGTTGAGATCGACTGGGGGCTTAATGCTCCTGCAACCCAGAACACTGCATTTTGAAACCAGGAGGTTCTATGTCCATAAACTTCAAGAGTGCCCATAACCCCCCCTTCAATCCGCCCAGCTATGCCGAGGCTACCGAGCCGCCAACCTATTACGAAGCCACGAAGCCGCCCCCAGCCTATACAGAAAAACCAGCGTCCACTTCAAACAGCCAAGCCACATGGCAGCCGACAATCAACCTTACGGCGCTGAGACTGGGATACCAACCCGAAGAAAACAGCCTGGCAATGATCGGAACGCCTCGCTGATCGGCGCCCACTCAACAAATCGTGTGCTTACCCAGCCCGTATCGGTATGACCCAATACGGGCGTTTCCATGTCAATTGATTCCAGCTGTTCCGCCGCCCAACTCAGTCGCTGCTACAGTTGATCGCGCTCCTTGCGCCGATACGGAAAGACATCGATCACCTTCCCGGCCCGAATCGCCTCCTGCAGTCCCTTCCAGTAATCCGCGTTGTACAGCTCCCCGTGCAGCTCATCGAACAACTTGCGCTGACCAGCATCCGCAAACAGGAACGGCGGGAACTCCTCGGGGAACACATCCAGCGGGCCGATGGAGTACCAGGGTTCTGAGGCCATCTCATCTTCCGGGGTGCGCGGTGCGGGGATGTGACGGAAGTTGGCTTCGGTGAGAAAACAGATTTCGTCGTAGTCGTAGAACACCACGCGACCGTGGCGGGTAACGCCGAAGTTCTTCAGCAGCATATCGCCAGGGAAGATATTGGCGGCCGCCAGCTGTTTGATCGCCAGGCCGTAGTCTTCCAAAGCTTCGCGCACCTGGGCGGGGTTGGCGTTGTCGAGGTAGAGGTTGAGCGGGGTCATGCGCCGTTCGGTCCAGCAGTGACGGATCAGCACCGTGTCGCCTTCGACTTCGACGGTGCCAGCGGCGACTTCCAGCAATTCGACGAGGCATTCGGGTTCGAATTTGCTCAGGGGAAAACGGAAATCGGCGAACTCCTGGGTGTCAGCCATGCGTCCGACCCGATCGACGCTTTTTACCAGGCGGTACTTCTCGATCACCGTGGCGCGGTTGACGTTTTTCGACGGTGAAAAACGGTCCTTGATGATCTTGAACACGGTGTTGAAGCCCGGCAGGGTGAACACGCTCATGACCATGCCGCGCACGCCGGGGGCCATGATGAACTGATCGTCGGTGGTCGCCAGGTGGTTGATCAGGGCGCGGTAGAACTCCGACTTGCCGTGCTTGTAGAAGCCGATGGAGGTGTACAACTCGGCGATGTGCTTGCCCGGCAGGATGCGCTTGAGAAAGCCGATGAATTCCGCCGGCACCGGTACATCGACCATGAAGTAGGAGCGGGTGAACGAGAAGATGATCGACACATCGGCTTCATCGGTGATCAGCGCATCGATCTGGATGCCCTGCCCTTCACGGTGCAGCAGCGGGATCACCAGCGGCCATTGTTCGTCGCGGGTGTAGATGCGCCCGACGAGGTAGGCGCCTTTATTACGGTAGAGCACCGAGGAAAACAGCTCGACCTTGAGGTCCGGGTCCTTGCACACCCAGTCCGGCAGGTTTTCCCGCAGCTGGGTCTCGAGGCGATGAAGGTCGGCTGCGAGGTCGGCGTAGGGTTCGCTGAAGCGGTAGTCGGCAAAGATCTGCGCGAGCATTTGCGGGATTTGCCCGGCGGGCGTGTAGGTGCGCGTCTGCGCGGCCCGTGCCCGGCGCAGGCTGGGCCGGGTGGTGTGGATGAACATGCAGCCGTCGCTGATCAGGTCGTGGCTGAACAGGCCGCAGAAGATCGAGTTGTACCAGGTCTCGGAGAGTTCATCGTCGAAGCGCAGGTCGATCAGGCCGATGTAGGCACTTTTGACCACGGGCCACACATCGATGTCGAGCAGCGCGGCGTCATTGAAGTGCTCACGCAACCGCTGGGTCACCTCGGAGACCTTTTCCTCATAGAGGTTGATGCGCGCCGCCGACGCCGCCTGGCCCTGCTGCCACTGGGCCTTTTCGAAACGCTCGCGGGCGCCGTCGGTGATCTGGCGGAAGTGTTCGCGGTAATCGTCGAAGCCATCGAGGATCATCTGGGCAATGGCGAGGGCGGATTGCGACATGCGGGAAACCTCGAGCGTGCATCGGGAAGCCCTGAGCTTAGCCAGTGTACGAACACAGGAGAAGAGTCATTTTTTGTGCAGCCTTGTACAACTCCGTTCATTTTGTACATTTATTTTCAATTTATTTAATTCGACCAATTGGTCAATAAACACACTGAAAAGTCGCACATTGTTTTCCCCATACGCCCACAACGACGCGGCCTTGCCGCTTAGCGCCGGAATCCCGCGTACTTCCCTCGGAGCTCTGCTCCAAATACACCGTTGGATCCAACTAAGGGAAACCCTGATTACCACCTTGATGGCACTTTGATATATAGCGCGCCCTCTCCCACCCTAACAAGGTCCGAAGACCGATCCGGGAACAGGTTCTAATCGCCCAAGGAGCATAGAGATGTCATTGAGGAACATGAGGATCGGTCTGCGTGCCAGTCTGAGTTTTGGGGTTTTGGCCAGCTTGCTGGTGATTGTGGGCATGTTCGGCCTGGGCCAGATGGCCAAGCTGCGCCAAAGCGCGCTGGTCATCGAGCAATCGTGGATGCCGAGCATCGAGAACATCCACGACAGCGCAGCCTTTGTCGCCAGCATCCGCCTGGAAGCCTTGCGTCTGGCGACCACCGACGAATCGCGGATCCGTGACAACAGCAAAGCCCTGATCACCCGCCAGCGCAGCGAACTGCAAACCCTGCTCGAGCATCACAAAAGCCTGCTCAGCAGCGACGAAGAACGCCAGATGCTCAAACAGCTCGAAGGTAACGTGAACGCTTACCTGGCCCTCGTCGAACAGATCGTCACCCTGGTGGACAAGGATCAGCAGCAAGACGCCATTGACCTGCTCAACACCCGCCTCGCTCCCCAGGGCGTGATCCTCAGCAAGAGCCTGGAGGACCTGATCGTCTTCAACCAGAACGGCGTGGAAACCGCCGTGGATTCCGCCGCGCAGACCTATTCCAGTGCACAGTGGATCGTCGGCCTGATCATCGTATTCGCCTTGATCGCCACCTTGTTGCTCGCCTGGCTGCTGACCCGCAGCATCACCGCCCCGCTCGGCCAGGCGCTGAGCGTGGCCCGCACCATTGCCGACGGCGACCTGAGCCAGCCCATCGCCGTCAGCGGCAAGGACGAACCGGCCCAATTGCTCAACGCCCTGGCGACCATGCAGGCGCAATTGCGAGGCACCATCCGGGGCATCAGCGAATCGGCGCAACAGCTGGCCTCCGCCGCCGAGGAGATGAGCTCGGTGATGGAACAAAGCACCCGTGGCCTGCAGGCGCAGAACGATGAGATCGAACAGGCGGCCACCGCCGTCACCGAAATGAGCGCGGCCGTGGACGAAGTGGCAGGCAATGCGGTGTCCAGCGCCGAGGCGTCCCAGGCCTCCGACGAGGACAGCAAGCACGGCCACTACCAGATCAGCGAAACCATCAGCTCGATCCAGAACCTGGTCGACGAGGTGCTCGGCGCCTCGAACAAGGCCGAAGGCCTGGCCGTGCAAGCCCAGGACATCAGCAAGGTGCTGGAAGTGATCCGCGGCATCGCCGGGCAAACCAACCTGCTGGCGCTCAACGCCGCCATCGAAGCAGCCCGCGCAGGCGAGGCCGGGCGTGGTTTTGCAGTGGTAGCCGATGAAGTGCGCTCCCTGGCGCAACGCACCCAGGACTCCACCGAAGAAATCGAGCAGATGATCACCGGCATCCAGCGCGGCACCCAGGATACGGTCGAAGCGCTGAACAGCAGCGCCGAGCACGCCGGCCAGACGCTGCAACGGGCCAACAGCGCCGGTAGCGCCCTGGAGAAAATCACCGCGGCCATCTCGCAGATCAGCCAGCGCAACCTGGTGATCGCCAGCGCCGCCGAGCAGCAGGCGCTGGTGGCACGTGACGTGGACCGCAGCCTGGTGAACATCCGCGACCTGTCCACCCAGACCGCCGCCGGGGCCACCCAGACCTCGGCCGCCAGCCAGGAACTGTCACGCCTGGCGGTGGACCTGAATGGGCTGGTGACGCGGTTTGTCCTGTAATCATTAGACATGTCATGCAACACTCGCGGCCTTATTGAGGTAGGAGTGTTCCGTGAGACCTGTCGACACCTTGTACCTGCTGGGGCTCGCCGCCATCTGGGGCGCGAGCTTCCTGTTCATGCGCATTATCGCGCCGGAGATCGGCACGCTGCCGACGGCGTTTTTCCGCGTGTCGATCGCCGCCGCCGGGTTGCTGGTGATTTTGGCGATGATGCGGGTGAGCTGGGATTTCCAGGGTAAGTTCAAGACTGTATTGCTGCTCGGTGTGATCAACTCCGGCATTCCCGCGACCATGTATTCAGTCGCCGCCCAGGTGCTTCCGGCGGGTTACTCGGCGATCTTCAACGCCACCACGCCGTTGATGGGTGTGCTGATTGGCGGGTTGTTCTTCAGCGAACGCCTGACCCCGTCAAAAGTCGCCGGGGTGTGCCTGGGCCTGTTTGGCGTGGGAGTGCTGACCCGCGCCGGGCCGGTGGCGTTTGACCTGGAATTATTGATGGGCGCGCTGGCCTGTTTGCTGGCGACCACCTGTTATGGCTTTGCCGGGTTCCTGGCAAGGCGCTGGCTGGATCAGCGCGGTGGCTTGGACAGCCGCCTGTCGGCCCTGGGCAGCATGCTCGGCGCGACGTTGTTCCTGTTGCCGTTCTTTGCCTACAGCGCCATCAGCCAACCGCCGGCGAGTTGGGGTGGATGGCAGGTGTGGGGATCGTTGCTGGGGTTGGGGCTGGTGTGTACGGCGTTTGCCTACATTCTTTACTTCCGGTTGCTGACCTCCATCGGGCCGGTTAAGTCGATGACCGTTACCTTCATGATTCCGCCGTTTGGGGTGTTGTGGGGCGCGTTGTTGCTGGATGAACCATTGTCCATGGCGCATCTGTATGGCGGGGTGTTGATTGCGGGGGCGTTGTGGTTGGTGTTGCGGCCGCGAAAATTGTAGGAGCCCGGCTTGCCGGGCTCCTACAGTACAGTGTCAACGCTTACGGAAGACAAACACCAAACCGATGACGATCAACCCCATCCCCAACAGGCTCAACATCCCAAGCCTATTGCCAAAGATCAGGTAGTCCATCACCGCCGTCACCGCTGGCACCAGATAGAACAGACTGGTGACATTCACCAGGTTGCCCCGGGCGATCAGGCGGTACAGCAACAGCGTGGCCAGCAACGACACCACCAAGCCCATCCATAGCACCGGCAGGTAAAAGCTGCTGCTGTGTTCAAAATGGAACGGCTGGAACGGCACAAACACCGAACACAGCAGCAACCCCGCCAGGTACTGTACCGGCAGCGTGCCCAAGGGCTCGTCGGTGATGCGTTTCTGCATGATCGAGCCAAAGGTCATGCTGGCCAGGGCCAGCAACCCGAACAGCATGCCCGCCAGGGACATGCCAGAGAGGCCGATGCCTTGATACACCACCATGATCAGCCCCGCCAACCCGAGGCCCAGGCCGAGCACACGGCTGAAAGAACGCTGGCGCTCCATCAGCACCACGGTGAGGATCGGCTGTACGCCCATGATGGTTGCCATCACGCCGGGGGTGACATTGAGGTCCAGGGCCAACAGATAGAAAATCTGGTAGGCACCCAACAACACCAACCCCGTCGCCGCTGCGTATAACAGTGGCTTGCCGGGGCGCGGCAGTTTCAACTTGAGGATCGGTATCAGCACCACCAGGCCCCCGAGGGCAATGGCAAAACGGATCAGCAGAAACGCAAAGGGTGACGCGTGGGCCAGGCCCCATTTGGAGAAGATCGCCCCACTGCTCCACAGCAGGACAAACAGGCTCGTCGAGGCCGCCGCGGCCACGGATTGTTTCGAAAAAACAGACATGGTTACCACCTGTCATCAGGCAAAAAAAGCCGATTCAGCAGACGCTGAAATGCATTAGGTTTTTTTCAGGCGGGCAGACGGGAACAGGGATCAGCTGATCAGCCCGCAATACCAACACCCGGCGGTGATACGACTGCGTACACCGACGTGCTGCTGACAGGTGGAGGGTAGTGACTGATCTGCGCAGGCTGCTTGTCCCCGCACGGCACGACCGCAGCGTTGACCGCTGAATCGACTACCGCTGTGCGCTGGGAAGCAGGCATGGGCTGATCTTGTGTGAAGGGATGAAGAGGCTCGGACTATAACCAGCCGGTGATAGGTTTTGCAATCACTCTGAATGGAGGAGTTTCATGTGGGGCCCGTAGGACAGATCGCTATAATGCCGCCCAGTTTTTCCCAAGGATTTCCCATGATCGCATTGCCCTGGCTGTACCTGGCGCTTCTTTCCATTGGCTATCTACTGGCCTTGATCTACGGGCAATTGGGCGCGCTGGCGGGCGTGTCCGTCGCCCTGCTGCTGATTGCCGGCTACGCCGTACGCCAGCAACGCACGCCGTGGGCACGCTACCTGGGCCACGGGTTGTTTATCGTACTGGCCCTGAGCCTGGCGATGCACTGGTTGCCCGGCTTCTATAACGGGCGTGGCATTGCCCCGCAACGCTTCACCGAAGATGCAGTACCCTTCTCGATGTACCTGAACCAGGACAAACCGCTGATCGGCTTCTGGCTGTTGCTGGCCTGCCCGTGGATTGTGGCGCGGCGTTCGTTGCGTTTGTCGATCTGCGTGGCCGCCCTGGCGTTGACCCTCACCGCCATCGCCGCCCTCGGTGGAGCGGCGTTGCTGGGCGTGATCAGTTGGGCACCGAAATGGCCGGAACAGGCCTGGCTCTGGGTACTTAATAACCTGCTGCTGGTGACGCTGGTGGAAGAAGCCCTGTTCCGGGGTTACGTACAGGGCGGTTTGAGCCGACGTTTCAAACACCTCCCTTACGGCGAGAACCTGGCGCTGCTTCTGGCCTCGCTGCTGTTCGGCCTGGTGCACATCGGCGCAGGCTGGCATTGGGTATTGCTGGCGAGCATCGCCGGGGTGGGTTACGGCCTGGCCTATCGGTTTGGCGGCCTGGGCGCAGCGGTGGCCACGCACTTTGGCTTGAATCTGCTTCACTTCGGGTTGTTTACCTACCCGATGCTGGCCGGTTGATCTCCTGCAGGGGAACGTGCATCCCGTCGATTGTTGCAAAAATAAGTTAAATAAACCGCCGTTCTTGCCGATACCCCCTGAAAGCCTTGCGGATTGAACAATCATGCGTAATAACCAACCCGTTACCCAGCGCGAACGTACCTTCCCCGCTCAGCAACGGTTGATCTCCACCACAGATGCCAAAGGCGTGATCACCTACTGCAACGACGCCTTCGTCGAAATCAGTGGGTTCTCTCGCGACGAACTGGTGCGTGCCCCGCACAATCTGGTGCGTCACCCGGACGTTCCGGCGGCGGTGTTCGCGCACATGTGGTCAACGCTCAAACAAGGCTTGCCATGGATGGGCATTGTCAAGAATCGCTGCAAGACCGGTGACCACTACTGGGTTAACGCCTATGTGACGCCGGTTTTCGAAGGCAACCAGGTGGTCGGCTACGAATCGGTGCGCATCAAGCCCACCGCCCAGCAGATCCGCCGGGCCGAAGCGCTCTACCAACGCATCAACCAGGGCAAGTCGGCGATCCCTCAGCGGGACAAGTGGTTGCCGGTGTTGCAGGACTGGCTGCCGTTTATCCTGGTGAGTCAGTTGAGTTTCATGATTGGCGCTTCGCTCAACTCCCACTGGGGCTTTGCCCTGGCGGCGGGGCTGTCGGTGCCGCTGGGCCTGCTCGGCCTGAGCTGGCAACAGCGCGGCCTCAAGCGTTTGCTGCGCCTGGCCGAGCAGACTACCTCCGACCCGCTGATCGCGCAGATGTACACCGACAGCCGTGGCGCCCAGGCGCGCCTGGAAATGTCGATCCTGAGCCAGGAGGCGCGTCTCAAGACCTGCCTCACCCGCCTGCAGGACACTGCCGAGCACCTCAACGATCAGGCCGCGCAGTCCAACACCCTGGCTCACAACAGCTCCAGCGGCCTGGAACGCCAGCGCGTCGAGACCGAGCAGGTGGCCACGGCGGTCAACCAGATGGCGGCGACTACCCAGGAAGTCGCCAGCCATGTGCAGCGCACGGCCGATGCGACCCAAGAGGCCAACCGCCTGACCGGTCGCGGCCGCGATATCGCCGGGGAAACCCGCGAGGCGATCCAGCGTCTGTCCGTGGCTGTGGGTGAGACCGGTGTGACTGTGACCCAGTTGGCCAAGGACAGCGATGAAATCGGCGGTGTGGTCGACGTGATCAAGGGCATTGCCGACCAGACCAACCTGCTGGCGCTCAACGCCGCCATCGAAGCGGCGCGTGCCGGGGAGATGGGCCGTGGTTTTGCGGTGGTGGCTGATGAAGTCCGCCAACTGGCCCAGCGTACCGCCGAGTCAACCGGGCAGATCCATGCATTGATCGCCAAGCTGCAGCAGACCGCCGCTGCCGCCGTGCAAACCATGGACGCCGGGCATCGCCAGGCCGAAGAAGGTGTAGCGCGGGTGATGGAAGCGGACCAGGCGTTGGTGGGCATCAGTGAAGCGGTGGCGCATATCACCGATATGACTACCCAGATCGCGGCTGCCACCGAAGAGCAAAGCTCGGTGGCCGAAGAGATCAGCCGCAACATCAGCACCATTGCGCTGTTGGCGGACCAGACCTCGGAGCAGGCGCTGAACTCGGCGCAGTTGAGTGAAGAGCTGACGCATACCGCCAATACTCAGTACTCGCTGGTGGAGCGGTTCAACCGGTAGGTCGCTATCGGGGGCAAGCCCCCTCCACCTTTGACTGTGTTCACAATTTGGAATGTGAGAACACGGTCAAGTGTGGGAGGGGCTTGTCGAAGCGTCGCACCGCCCCGATGAGGCCCTATAGGCCAGCCAAAAACCCAGCCACCCCCACTGCCGCGGCTTCCAGATGCTGCTCATGACTGAATCCCGACGCCTTCAACGGCTTCAAGTCATGATCCCCCGCCACCAGCCACATCACCTGGATGCTCGGCGACAGCTCATACCCTTCCACCGCCGCCCGATTGCCCAGTGCATCGCGCTCGCCCTGCACAATCAAGGTTGGCGTCTTCAGCCCGACCAGATGTTCGACCCGTGGCTTTTCCGGCTTGCCCACCGCATAGAACGGATAGCCCAGGCACACCAGCCCATTGGCACCCAATTCATCAGCCAGCAAACTGGCCATGCGCCCGCCCATGGACTTGCCGCCAATGGCCAGTTTCCCAGCGACATGACGTCGCACCTCGGCATACACCTCACGCCAGCATTCGAGTAGCTTCGGGGCCGGGTTGGGCGGGCGTTTACCGCCGTCAACCCGGCGCTGGGCCATGTAGGGAAACTCGAAGCGCAACACGTTGACGCCATGCCCGGCAAGGCGTGCAGCCATATCGTTCATAAAGGATGAGTCCATCGGTGCACCGGCGCCGTGGGCCAGAATCAGCGTCACGGGTGCAGCCTCAGCCGCCCCCGCCGCGACATCCCACAACCACCCATGTTCCCGCACACACTGCGCCCATTGATCCCCGTCAATACTGGCCTTGTGCTCTTTGCCCATGCTTGCCTCGCTTTTTAGTCTGCCTATAACTCCAGCCCAAGTGCCGCATCTGCTTGGGTTGAACCGTGGATGGGGAACCATGAACACTACTTTAAGTACCGCCTATAACTACAAGGTGGTCCGCCAATTCGCCATTATGACGGTGGTGTGGGGCATCGTCGGCATGGGGCTCGGGGTTTTTCTCGCGGCCCAATTGGTGTGGCCTGCACTCAACTTCGACTTGCCCTGGACCAGCTTCGGCCGCCTGCGCCCGCTGCACACCAACGCGGTGATCTTCGCCTTCGGTGGCTGCGCGTTGTTCGCCAGCTCCTTCTACTCGGTGCAGCGTACCTGCCAGACGCAGCTGTTCGCGCCGAAAATCGCCGCGTTCTGCTTCTGGGGCTGGCAGTTGGTCATCCTGCTGGCAGCGATCTCCCTGCCGCTGGGCTACACCAGCTCCAAGGAATACGCCGAGCTGGAATGGCCGATCGACATCCTGATCACCATTGTCTGGGTGGCCTATGCCATCGTGTTCTTTGGCACCGTGGCCAAGCGCAACACCAAGCACATCTACGTCGGCAACTGGTTCTTCGGTGCGTTCATCATCACCGTGGCCATCCTGCATATCGTCAACAACCTGGAAATCCCGGTCAGCCTGACCAAGTCCTACTCCCTCTATGGCGGTGCGACGGATGCCATGGTGCAGTGGTGGTATGGGCATAACGCGGTAGGCTTTTTCCTCACTGCCGGTTTCCTCGGCATGATGTATTACTTCGTGCCCAAGCAGGCCGAGCGTCCGGTGTATTCCTATCGCTTGTCCATCGTGCACTTCTGGGCGCTGATCACCCTGTACATCTGGGCCGGCCCGCACCACTTGCACTACACCGCGCTGCCGGACTGGGCACAGTCCCTGGGCATGGTGATGTCCCTGGTGCTGCTGGCACCGAGCTGGGGCGGCATGATCAACGGCATGATGACCCTGTCGGGCGCCTGGCATAAGTTGCGCAGCGACCCGATCCTGCGCTTCCTCGTGGTGTCCCTGGCGTTCTACGGCATGTCGACGTTCGAAGGCCCGATGATGGCAATCAAGACCGTCAACGCCCTCTCCCACTACACCGACTGGACCATCGGCCACGTACACGCCGGCGCCCTCGGTTGGGTGGCGATGATCTCCATCGGCGCGTTGTACCACATGATCCCGAAAGTCTTCGGCCGCGAGCAGATGTACAGCCTCGGCCTGATCAACGCGCACTTCTGGCTGGCCACCATCGGCACCGTGCTCTACATCGCCTCGATGTGGGTCAATGGTATCGCCCAGGGCTTGATGTGGCGGGCGGTCAACGAAGACGGCACCTTGACCTACTCCTTCGTCGAAACCCTGGTGGCCAGCCACCCTGGCTTCATCGTGCGGCTGGTGGGCGGTGCGATCTTCCTCAGCGGCATGTTCCTGATGGCTTACAACACCTGGCGCACCGTGCGTTCGGCGCAGCCTGTCGAAGCCGCCACCACTGCGCAGTTGGCCTGAGGAGTCTGTGATGAAACACGAAACGATTGAAAAGAACGTCGGCCTGCTGATGCTGCTCATGGTGCTTGCCGTGAGCATCGGTGGCCTGACCCAGATCGTCCCGCTGTTCTTCCAGGACGTGACCAACAAGCCGGTGGAGGGCATGAAACCCTACACCGCGCTGCAACTGGAAGGCCGCGACATCTACATCCGCGAAGGCTGCGTACAGTGCCACTCGCAGATGATCCGCCCCTTCCGTGCCGAAACCGAACGCTACGGCCATTACTCGGTCGCCGGTGAAAGTGTGTGGGACCACCCGTTCCTGTGGGGCTCCAAGCGCACCGGTCCGGACCTGGCGCGCGTCGGCGCACGCTACTCGGACGACTGGCACCGCGCGCACCTGTATAACCCGCGCAACGTGGTGCCCGAGTCGAAAATGCCTGCCTATCCATGGCTGGTCACCGCCGCCGTCGACAGCAGCCACACCGAGACCAAGTTGAAAGTGATGCGCACCCTCGGCGTGCCGTACACCGACGACGACATCAGTGGCGCCGTGGCCAGCCTCAAGGGCAAGACCGAGATGGACGCGCTGGTCTCGTACCTGCAAGTGCTCGGCACCGCCATCAAGAGCAAGAGGTGAGCCATGGGATTTGAATTCGATGCAGGCACCATCCGCGGCCTCGGCACGCTGGTGGTTGCCATCGCCTTTATCGGCCTGTCGCTGTGGGTGTTCAACAACCGGCGCAATGCGGAATTCGAGCAGGCGCGCCTGCTGCCCTTCGCCGATGAACCCTCTCCATCCGACGCTCAAGAAGAGCCTGCAATAAGGAGCACCCGGCCATGACCCTATTCTGGAGTACATGGATCTGCGTACTGACCCTCGGCAGCCTGATCGGCTTGACCTGGCTGCTGGTCGGCACCCGCAAGGGCGAGACCAAGGGCAGCGTCGACCAGACCATGGGCCACGCCTTCGACGGTATCGAGGAATACGACAACCCGCTGCCCCAGTGGTGGTTCATGCTGTTCGCCGGCACCCTGGTGTTCGCGGTCGGCTACCTGATCCTCTACCCGGGCCTGGGCAACTGGAAAGGCGTGTTGCCGGGCTATGAAGACGGCTGGACCCAGGCCAAGGAATGGGACAAGGAAATGGCCAAGGCCGACGCCAAGTTCGGGCCGATCTTCGCCAAATTCTCGGCCATGCCCGTGGAAGAAGTGGCCAAAGACCCGCAAGCGCTGAAAATGGGCGGTCGCCTGTTCGCCTCCAACTGCGCGGTGTGCCACGGCTCGGACGCCAAGGGCGCGTTTGGCTTCCCGAACCTGGCGGACAACATCTGGCGCTGGGGCGGTTCGGCCGAGGCGATCAAGACCACCATCCTCAACGGTCGCCACGCGGCGATGCCGGCCTGGGGTGACATGCTCGGCGATGAGGGTGTAAAAAACGTTGCGGCCTTTGTTCGCCACGACCTGGCCAAGTTGCCCCTGCCCGCCGACAGCAGCGCCGATGTGGCTGCCGGCCAGGCAGCCTTCAACACCACCTGTGTCGCCTGCCACGGGCCGGAAGGCCACGGCATGGAAGCCATGGGCGCACCCGACCTGACCAAACCGGCCGGCTACATCTACGGCACCAGCCTCGCGCAGTTGCAGCAGACCATCCGCCACGGCCGCCAGGGCCAGATGCCGGCGCAGGAAGTGCTGCAAGGCAATGACAAGGTGCATCTGCTGGCCGCCTACGTTTACAGCCTGTCCCACAACGCTGATGGCGCAACGCCAGAAAGCCAGGCGCAATAACCTCTGATCGCCGCCCCATTTTGGGGCGGCAACCCTGGCGCTGTACGCGACCAAGTGTCACACCCCTCCAAAGCACAACTTTCCCCTCCTCACTTTCGGGTCTACGCTTGTTCCCACAGCGGACCGATCCTGGCGTACGCAACGACATTCGTTGCGACCCTCGAATTTTCCTGTCCACTCGATCAGCTTTCGATTTCCGATTTTGTCCTTACACCAAACATGGAAAGGGCGCAGAATCTGGCGTGGAACGCATTGATACAGGTCAGTCATTGCGTTGCAATGACCCCTCGCTTTCTACATACTTGCGGCCGATTTTACCTATAAAAAAACCTAAACCGTGGAACCTTAGAATGAGCACAGCAATCAGTCCGACTGCTTATAACTATAAGGTAGTCCGCCAGTTCGCCATCATGACGGTGGTCTGGGGGATCCTTGGCATGGGGCTCGGGGTGTTCATCGCCTCGCAACTGGTCTGGCCGGAATTGAATTTCGGTTTGCCATGGACGACCTTTGGCCGCCTGCGCCCGCTGCACACCAACCTGGTGATCTTCGCCTTCGGCGGATGTGCATTGTTTGCCACCTCCTACTATGTCGTGCAGCGAACCTGCCAGACGCGACTGATCTCCGACAGCCTTGCGGCCTTCACCTTCTGGGGTTGGCAAGCAGTCATCGTTGGCGCCATCGTCACCCTGCCACTGGGCTACACCACCACCAAGGAATACGCCGAGCTGGAATGGCCCATCGCCATTTTGCTCGCCATCGTGTGGGTGACCTACGCCGTGGTGTTCTTCGGCACCATCGTCAAGCGCAAGACCAAGCACATCTACGTGGGCAACTGGTTCTACGGCGCGTTCATCCTGGTGACGGCGATGCTGCACATCGTCAACCACGCCTCGTTGCCGGTGAGCCTGTTCAAGTCCTACTCGGCCTACGCCGGGGCCACGGACGCGATGATCCAGTGGTGGTACGGCCACAACGCCGTGGGTTTCTTCCTCACCACGGGTTTCCTGGGGATGATGTACTATTTCGTGCCGAAACAGGCCGAACGTCCCATTTACTCGTACCGCCTGTCCATCGTGCATTTCTGGGCGCTGATCACCCTGTACATCTGGGCCGGCCCGCACCACTTGCACTACACCGCGTTGCCGGACTGGGCACAGTCCCTGGGCATGGCGATGTCGATCATCCTGCTGGCCCCGAGCTGGGGCGGCATGATCAACGGCATGATGACCCTGTCCGGCGCCTGGCATAAATTGCGCACCGATCCGATCCTGCGCTTCCTGGTGGTGTCGCTGGCGTTCTACGGCATGTCGACCTTCGAAGGGCCGATGATGGCGATCAAGACCGTCAACTCGCTGTCCCACTACACCGACTGGACCATCGGCCACGTACACGCCGGCGCCCTCGGTTGGGTGGCGATGATCTCCATCGGCGCGCTGTACCACATGATCCCCAAACTGTTCGGCCGTCCGCAGATGCACAGCGTTGGCCTGATCAACGCGCACTTCTGGCTGGCCACCATCGGCACCGTGCTCTACATCGCCTCGATGTGGGTCAACGGCATCACTCAGGGCCTGATGTGGCGAGCCATCAACGATGACGGCACCCTCACCTACTCCTTCGTCGAAGCGCTGCAAGCCAGCCATCCGGGTTACATCGTGCGCGCCCTGGGCGGTGCATTCTTTGCCTCCGGCATGTTCCTGATGGCCTACAACGTCTGGCGCACCGTGCGTGCCGCCGACCCGGCAGAAGCCGAAGCCGCCGCCAAGATCGCCGTTGTGGGAGCTCACTGATGAAGCATGAAGTAGTCGAGAAGAATATCGGCCTGCTGGCCTTCTTCATGGTCATCGCCGTGAGTATCGGCGGCCTGACCCAGATCGTTCCGCTGTTTTTCCAGGACGTGACCAACAAGCCGGTGGAAGGCATGAAGCCGCGCACCGCCCTTGAACTGGAAGGCCGCGACGTCTACATCGCCAACGGCTGTGTCGGCTGCCACTCGCAGATGATCCGCCCGTTCCGTGCCGAAACCGAACGCTACGGCCACTACTCGGTCGCCGGTGAAAGCGTGTGGGACCACCCGTTCCTGTGGGGTTCCAAGCGTACCGGCCCGGACCTGGCCCGTGTCGGCGGGCGTTACTCCGATGACTGGCAGCGTGCGCACCTGTACAACCCGCGCAATGTGGTGCCTGAGTCGAAAATGCCGGCGTACCCGTTCCTCGTGGAAAACAAGCTCGACGGCAAGGACACCGCGAAGAAGATGGAGGTCTTGCGCACCCTGGGCGTGCCCTACACCGACGAAGACATCGCCGGTGCAGCGGCCGCCGTGAAGGGCAAGACCGAAATGGACGCACTGGTGGCCTACCTGCAGGGCCTGGGCACCATCATCAAAAGCAAACGGTGATCTATGGATATCGGGATGATTCGTGGCCTGGGCACCGTTGTGGTGATGGTGGCCTTTATCGGCCTGGCGTTGTGGGTGTTCAGCCCCAAGCGCAAGTCGGAGTTTGAAGACGCGACCTTGCTGCCCTTTGCGGATGATCCCGAAGCCATCAAGCACGTCGAGCAAGCTTCTAGGAGTAACAAAGAATGACTACGTTCTGGAGTCTGTACGTCACAGTCCTCAGTCTGGGTACCATCTTCGCCCTGACCTGGCTGCTGCTGTCGACCCGCAAGGGCCAGCGCGCCGAGCAAACCGACGAGACCGTCGGCCATTCGTTCGACGGCATCGAGGAATACGACAACCCGCTGCCCAAGTGGTGGTTCATGCTGTTCGTCGGCACCATCGTCTTCGCCCTCGGCTACCTGGCGCTGTACCCCGGCCTGGGCAACTGGAAGGGCCTGCTGCCGGGCTACAACTACCTCGACACCGACAAGCAAACCCCCTTCGCCAATGGCCAGACCGGCTGGACCGGCGTGCACGAATGGGAAAAGGAAATGGCCAGGTCGGACGCCAAGTTCGGGCCGATCTTCGCCAAATTCGCGTCGATGCCGATTGAAGAAGTGGCCAAGGACCCGCAAGCGTTGAAGATGGGGGGTCGCCTGTTCGCCTCCAACTGCTCGGTGTGCCACGGTTCCGATGCCAAGGGCGCCTATGGCTTCCCCAACCTGACCGATGCCGACTGGCGCTGGGGCGGCGAGCCTGCCACCATCAAGGAAACCATCATGAAGGGCCGTCATGCGGTGATGCCGGCCTGGTTGGATATCCTCAAGGAGCAAGGCGTCAGCGATGTGGCTGCGTTCGTGCTCACCAACCTCGACGGGCGCAAACTGCCCGAAGGCGTGAAAGCCGATGTGGCCAACGGCGAGAAACTCTTCGCCGCCAACTGCGTGGCCTGCCACGGCCCGGCCGGTAAAGGCACTCCTGCCATGGGCGCGCCCGACCTGACCCACCCGGGCGCCTTCATCTACGGCTCGAGCTTCGCCCAACTGCAACAGACCATCCGTTGGGGCCGCCAGGGCCAGATGCCGGCGCAGGAACAGCTGCAAGGCAATGACAAGGTGCACTTGCTGGCGGCGTATGTGTACAGCTTGTCCCATGGGGATAAGAAGGCTGAAGAGCAATAAAAGCCGCTGCAATACCAATGTGGGAGGGGGCTTGCCCCCGATTGCAGTGTGTCAGTCAGTGCATCTGTCGCTGATCCACCGCTATCGGGGGCAAGCCCCCTCCCACATTGGATCCGCAGTGTTTCAGAGAACCGGGCCAGCCAAAACCGGCCATACTTGCCAGATCAATTGATCCAGATCACTTAGGTCGCCCCCTTTCAGCACCACCGGGGGCGTATCATTACACCACTGCAACACCCCTAATTTGACCCCGGCTGGCACGTACTGGCCAAGGCAAATCTCCACCGCCGTGGGATGCAATGATGAGTAACCAGATACCGGTACATGACGTTACCCCGCCTGCCAAAACCGTCGACCTCTACGCCTCGCGAGAGAAAATCTACACGCGCGCCTTCACCGGCCTGTTCCGCAACTTGCGCATGCTCGGCGGGGCCGGTCTGTTCCTGCTGTACTTCGGCACGGTGTGGCTGAACTGGGGTGGCCACCAGGCCGTGTGGTGGAACCTGCCCGAGCGCAAGTTCTTCATTTTCGGGGCAACTTTCTGGCCCCAGGACTTCATCCTGCTCTCGGGCATTCTCATCGTTGCCGCGTTTGGCCTGTTCTTCATCACGGTGTACGCCGGTCGCGTGTGGTGCGGCTACACCTGTCCGCAGAGCGTGTGGACGTGGATCTTCATGTGGTGTGAGAAGGTCACCGAAGGCGACCGCAACCAGCGCATCAAGCTCGACAAGGCACCGATGGGCGCCAACAAATTCCTGCGCAAATTCAGCAAGCACACCCTGTGGCTGTTGATCGGCTTTGTCACCGGCATGACCTTTGTCGGCTACTTCTCGCCGATCCGCGAACTGGTGTTCGACTTTTTCACCGGCCAGGCCGATGGCTGGTCGTATTTCTGGGTGGGTTTCTTCACCCTTGCCACCTACGGCAACGCCGGCTGGCTGCGCGAACAGGTGTGCATCTACATGTGCCCGTACGCGCGCTTCCAGAGCGTGATGTTCGACAAGGACACCCTGATCGTTTCCTACGACCCACGCCGCGGCGAACTGCGTGGCCCGCGTAAAAAAGGCACCGACTACAAGGCCCAGGGCCTGGGCGATTGCATCGATTGCACGATGTGCGTGCAGGTGTGCCCCACCGGTATCGACATCCGCGACGGCCTGCAGATCGAGTGCATCGGCTGCGCCGCCTGTATCGATGCCTGCGACAACATCATGGACAAGATGGAGTACCCGCGCGGCCTGATCAGCTACACCACCGAGCACAACCTGTCCGGGCAGAAAACCCACAAGCTGCGCCCGCGCCTGATCGGCTACGCCCTGGTGTTGCTGGCGATGATCAGCCTGCTGGTGGCGGCGTTCTTCATGCGCTCGCTGGTGGGTTTCGACGTGAGCAAGGACCGCGTGCTGTACCGCGAGAACGCCGAAGGCCGCATCGAAAACGTCTACAGCCTGAAGATCATGAACAAGGACCAACGCGACCACACCTACGTGCTCGATGCCGCCGGCCTGCCCGACCTCAAGCTGCAAGGCCGCCGGGAGATCAAGGTGGCGGCCGGCGATATCGTCAGCATGCCGGTGGAGCTGTCGAGTGCGCCGGAACAATTGCCGTCGAGCACCAACGAGGTGAAATTCATCCTCACCGATGCCGATGACGCCAGCGTCCATATTGAAGCCAGGAGCCGATTCATCGGCCCTCAAGTCCGCTAACAGGGAACCGAACAATGTCCGTAGCAACCGCCGCAAGCCCTTGGTACAAGCACCTCTGGCCGTGGATCATCATCGGCATCCTGGCCTGTTCGGTGACCTTGACCCTGTCCATGGTGACCATCGCGGTGAACAACCCGGACAACCTGGTCAACGACAACTACTACGAGGCCGGCAAAGGCATCAACCGCTCCCTGGACCGTGAGCTGCTGGCCCAGACCTTGCAACTGCGCGCCAAGGTGCACCTGGATGAGCTGACCGGTGAAGTCGAGGTCAACCTCACCGGCGACAGCAACCCGAAAACCCTGGAATTGAACCTGATTTCCCCGACCCAGCCGGAGAAAGACCGCAAGATCAACCTGGCCCGCAGCGACAGCGAGCCCGGCCGCTACATCGGCCAGGTCACCGACAAGGTCGAAGGCCGGCGGTTCGTCGAGTTGCTCGGCGTGGAAGGCGACCGGACCTGGCGCATGTTCGAGGAAGAACAAGTCAGCCACGACAAGGACTTGCTGCTGGGTGATGAACCGTTGCAGGGTGCCGAAGACCTGAAAAAGTAAAAAGCCTGCGCTTCGCGCATCGGGGGCAAGCCCCCTCCCACACTGGATTGGGTTTACACATATCTATTGGTGAAATCAGTCAAATGTGGGAGGGGGCTTGCCCCCGATGAGGCCCTACCAGCCACCATAGATTCCCAAGCCATGACCACCCCCTGCTACCACTGCGCCCTCCCCGTCCCCTCCGGTAGCCGTTTCACCACGGTCATCCTCGGTGAGCGCCGCGAACTCTGCTGCCCCGGCTGCCAGGCCGTGGCCGAAGCCATCGTGGCCGGTGGCCTGGAAAGTTATTACCAGCACCGCAGCGAAGCCTCGGCCAACCCTGAGATGCTGCCGGTGCAACTGGTCGACGAGTTGGCACTGTATGACCGCGCCGACGTGCAGAGACCCTTCGTGCGCCACGAGGGCGAGCTGGCCGAAACCACCCTGCTGATGGAGGGCATCAGCTGCGCCGCCTGCGGCTGGCTGATCGAGAAACACCTGCGCAGCTTGCCCGCCGTGGCCGAGGCGCGGTTGAACCTGTCCAACCACCGCCTGAACGTTCGTTGGGTTGATGGGCAACTGCCATTGAGCCAACTGCTCAGTGAACTGCGCCATATCGGCTACGCCGCTCACCCCTATCAGGCCGATCGCGCTGCCGAGCAGCTGGCCGGCGAAAATCGCCTGGCCCTGCGCCAATTGGGCGTGGCCGGCTTGCTGTGGTTCCAGGCAATGATGGCAACCATGGCTACCTGGCCGGAATTCAATATCGACCTGAGCCCGGAGCTGCACGTGATCCTGCGCTGGGTGGCGATGTTTCTTACAACACCCATCGTGTTCTACAGCTGCGCACCGTTTTTCAAGGGCGCCTTGCGCGACTTGCGCACGCGCCACCTGACCATGGATGTCTCGGTGTCCCTGGCCATCGGCGGGGCTTACCTGGCGGGCATCTGGACGGCAATCACCGGCGTGGGCGAGTTGTACTTCGATGCGGTGGGCATGTTTGCGTTGTTCCTGCTGGCCGGCCGTTACCTGGAGCGCCGCGCCAGGGAGCGCACGGCCGCCGCGACGGCGCAACTGGTGAACCTGCTGCCAGCCTCGTGCCTGCGACTCAAGGCCGACGGCCAGAGCGAGCGCATCCTGCTCCCCGAACTGACCCTGGGCGACTGCGTGCTGGTGCACCCCGGCGCCGTGCTGCCGGCGGATGGCGTGATCCTCGACGGGCAATCGAGCATCGATGAATCCCTGCTCACCGGTGAGTACCTGCCGCAACCGCGCCAAAGCGGCGATGCGGTCACGGCAGGCACGCTGAATGTCGAGGGGGCATTGACCGTCGAAGTGCGTGCCTTGGGCCATGACACGCGCCTGTCCGCCATCGTGCGCCTGCTGGAGCGCGCCCAGGCCGATAAACCACGCCTGGCGCAGATCGCCGACCGCGCCGCACAGTGGTTCCTGTTGTGCTCGCTGATCGCCGCCGCGCTGATCGGCTTGCTGTGGTGGGAGCTGGATGCGTCGCGGGCGTTCTGGATTGTGCTGGCGATGCTGGTGGCGACCTGCCCCTGCGCGTTGTCCCTTGCGACACCTACCGCCCTCACCGCCGCCACCGGCACCTTGCACAAACTCGGGCTGCTGTTGACGCGCGGCCATGTGCTGGAAGGGCTCAACCAGATCGACACGGTGATCTTCGACAAGACCGGCACCCTCACCGAAGGGCGCCTGGCGTTGAGAGCCATACGCCCGCTGGGCACCTTGAGTACCGACCTGTGCCTGAGCCTCGCCGCCGCCCTGGAAAACCGCTCCGAACACCCGATTGCCCGCGCCTTTGGGCGTGCGCCAGTGGCCGCCGATGAGGTCGTCAGTTCGCCAGGACTGGGCCTTGAAGGTCGCGTCGGCGAGCGCGTATTGCGCATTGGCCAGCCGGGCTTTGTCTGCGAACTCAGTGGTTGCCCGATCCCGGCAGCGCCGGAGGTTTGCGGCCAATGGCTATTACTCGGCGACCGCGACGGCGCCCTGGCCTGGTTCGTGCTCGACGACCGCCTGCGCAGTGATGCGCCTGCATTGCTGGCCGCGTGCAAGGCGCGGGGTTGGCGCACGCTATTGCTGTCCGGGGACAGTTCGCCGATGGTCGCCAGCGTCGCCGCCGAGCTGGGTATCGACGAGGCCCACGGCGGCCTGCGTCCGGATGACAAACTGCAGGTCCTTCAGCAACTGCACAAGCAAGGCCGCAAAGTGCTGATGCTTGGCGACGGTGTCAACGATGTGCCGGTACTCGCCGCCGCGGACATCAGCGTGGCGATGGGCACGGCCACCGACCTGGCCAAGACCAGCGCCGATGCGGTGTTGCTGTCAAACCGCTTGGACGCCCTGGTGCAAGCCTTTACTCTGGCGCGGCGCACTCGCCGGGTAATCATTGAAAACCTGCTGTGGGCCGGGTTGTACAATGGCCTTATGCTGCCGTTTGCCGCCCTGGGCTGGATCACTCCCATCTGGGCGGCGATCGGCATGTCCCTCAGTTCGTTGACCGTGGTGCTCAATGCCCTGCGCCTGACTCGCCTGCCGAGCGCGCCGGCCGCCCGAGCCCCCTCAGTAACCCGCCCGCTGCCAGTGTGAGCCGCGTGGGCATGGAGTGCAGATGCCAGCTTTATACGTAATGATCCCGGCGGCGCTGCTGTTAGTGGGCGTGGCCATCTACATCTTCTTCTGGGCGGTGGACAGCGGCCAGTACGACGACCTCGACGGCCCGGCCCATAGCGTGCTGTTCGACGACCAGGACCCGAACCACCTGGCCGGCGTCGAAGAGGCCAACCACTCCGAACAACCACCAAAAGACCCGCCTCATGCTTGAGCTGGCGCCGCTGCTGGTCTCTGCACTGATCCTCGGCCTGCTCGGTGGAGGCCATTGCCTGGGCATGTGCGGCGGGTTGATGGGCGCGCTGACCCTGGCGATCCCCAAGGAGCAACGCGGTCGCCGGTTTCAACTGCTGCTGGCCTACAACCTGGGACGCATCCTCAGCTATGCCGCGGCCGGCGTGTTGATCGGCCTCGCCGGCTGGGCGGTGGCGAACAGCCCCGCGGCGATGTTCATGCGCGTGCTCGCCGGCCTGCTGTTGATCAGCATGGGCCTGTACCTGGCGGGCTGGTGGAGCGGTCTCACCCGTATCGAAAGCCTCGGACGCGGCCTATGGCGCTATATACAGCCGGTCGCCAACCGTTTGCTGCCCGTGTCCAACGTACCGCGTGCATTGCTGCTGGGCGCGTTGTGGGGATGGTTGCCGTGCGGATTGGTCTACAGCACGCTGCTATGGGCGGCGAGCCAGGGCAATGCGCTGGACAGCGGGTTGCTGATGCTGGCGTTCGGGCTGGGGACCTGGCCGGTGCTGTTGGCTACCGGCCTGGCCGCAGAACGGGTCACTGCATTATTGCGCAAACGCAGCGTGCGTATGACCGGTGGCGTGCTGGTCATACTCTTCGGTATCTGGACGTTGCCCGGCCCGCACCAGCACTGGTTGATGGGCCACTAAATCGCCATGTGGCATAGCGCCGCTCCCCGTTGATGCAAATCAAGATGCCATCCCCGCCACGCCCCTAGACTCGGCCCACTAGCCTATCCGGGGGAACGCCCGCATGCTCGACGCCATTCGTTGGGATACCGATCTGATTCACCGCTACGACCTGGCGGGACCGCGCTACACGTCCTACCCTACCGCCGTACAATTCGACAGCCAGGTCGGCACCTTCGACCTGCTCCACGCCCTGCGCGACAGCCGCAAGGCGGTGCGGCCGCTGTCGTTGTATGTGCATGTGCCGTTCTGCGCGAACATCTGCTACTACTGCGCCTGCAACAAGGTCATCACCAAGGACCGTGGCCGCGCCCAGGCCTACCTGCAACGCCTGGAGCAGGAAATCCAGCTGGTGGCGTGCCACCTCGACCCCAGACAGCCGGTGGAACAGCTGCACTTCGGCGGCGGCACCCCGACCTTTCTCAGCCACGACGAATTGCGCCAGGTGATGAGCTGCCTGCGCCAGCACTTCAATTTGCTGGATGACGATTCGGGCGACTACGGCATCGAGATCGACCCACGCGAAGCGGATTGGGCCACCATGGGCCTGCTGCGCGAACTGGGTTTCAACCGTGTGAGTATCGGCCTGCAAGACCTCGACCCCGAGGTACAACGGGCAGTCAACCGCCTGCAAAGCCTGGAAGAAACCCGCGCGGTGATCGATGCCGCACGCACCCTGCAATTTCGCTCGATCAATGTCGACCTGATCTACGGCCTGCCCAAGCAAACGCCGATCAATTTTGCGCGCACCGTGGAGGAGGTGATCAGGCTGCAACCCGACCGCTTGTCGGTGTTCAACTACGCTCACCTGCCCGAACGTTTCATGCCCCAGCGGCGCATCAACACCGATGAACTGCCGTCCCCGGCGTCAAAGCTGCTGATGCTGCAAACCACCATCGAGCAACTGACCCAGGCCGGCTACCGTTACATCGGCATGGACCACTTCGCCCTGCCCGACGACGAGTTGGCCATCGCCCAGGAAGAAGGCACCCTGCAGCGCAATTTCCAGGGCTATACCACCCACGGTCATTGCGACTTGATCGGGCTCGGGGTGTCAGCGATCAGCCAGATCGGCGACCTGTACTGCCAGAACAGCAGTGACCTCAACGCCTACCAGAACACCCTGGCCGGCGCGCAACTGGCCACCAGTCGCGGCCTGGTCTGTACCACGGACGATCGCTTGCGGCGGGAGGTGATTCAGCAGTTGATCTGCAATTTCAGCCTGGCATTCGAGACGATCGAGCAGGCCTTCAACATGGACTTTCGCGGGTATTTCGACGACATCTGGCCGCAACTGACGGCGATGGCCGAGGATGGCCTGATCGAACTCGACGCCCAAGGCATTCGCGTTTTGCCAGCCGGGCGCCTGCTGGTGCGTTCGGTGTGCATGGTGTTCGATGCCTACCTGGAGCACCAGAACAGGCAGCGGTTTTCGCGGGTGATCTGAAACACCCTACGCCATAGCGAGGGAGCCGGCCTTCAACGCGTCTTCCCCGCTGAGGCCTTTCATGGCCTTGGCCAGGGAGGTTTGTGCAGTCATCAGGCTCGCTTGCAACTGGGCAAGCGCCCCTTGCAGATTGCTGACCTTGATCCGTGCCTCGTCGGGGCTGAGGCTCTTGTCCGCCATCACGGCTTGCAGTTCGGCCTGCTTCTCGGCGATCTGCTCCTTGAGCTTGCGAATCATCTTGAGAACCTGCTGGACGTTATCCGGCAGACCGCTGTCTTCGATGTCGTTGCTGGGTTTCTTGGCCTCCGTCAGGGCTTTCAAGGCAGCTCCGGAAAAGGTCACCTTCACCCCCTCCTCGTCCTTTTTTTCCCGCAGCGGCGCCTCAGTAGCGTCCTTGAGCGCTTTGGCAGCCTTGGTGAGCCTGGCCTCTGCCACCAAGTCTTTCGGCTCCGCAAAGGACTGCACCTGAGTGCGTGCAGCGTTCGTTGCACCGATGGAAATCATGATATCGAGCCTCCAAGCTCAAGGATTCGTGACTTTGTATCGGCGGCGACACAAAATTCTTTATACCGTTGCTGGTTTTTTGTACACGCTGGCCTCACCAGCCCACAGTGCGTTACCCTTACGTCTTATGTGTGTTTTCCCACAAGGATTTAAGAAATGTCCGAGCCAGTTAAACTGCGCGCTCACAGCCAGGCTCATTGCAAGGATTGCAGCCTGGCCCCCCTCTGCTTGCCACTTTCGTTGAATCTGGAAGACATGGATGCGCTGGACGAGATCGTTAAACGTGGTCGCCCGCTGAAAAAAGGCGAGTTCCTGTTTCGCCAGGGCGATAAGTTCGATTCCGTTTATGCAGTACGCTCGGGTGCGTTGAAGACATTCAGCCTGAGCGACAGCGGCGAAGAACAGCTCACCGGTTTCCACCTGCCCAGCGAACTGGTGGGCTTGTCGGGCATGGACACCGAGATCCACCCGGTGTCGGCCCAGGCGCTGGAGACAACCTCGGTGTGCGAAATCCCCTTCGAGCGCCTTGACGAGCTGGCCCTGCAATTGCCGCAACTGCGCCGCCAGTTGATGCGCGTAATGAGCCGCGAGATTCGTGACGACCAGCAAATGATGCTGCTGTTGTCGAAGAAAACCGCCGACGAGCGCATCGCGACCTTCCTGGTCAACCTGTCGGCGCGGTTCCGTGCCCGGGGTTTCTCGGCCAACCAGTTCCGCCTGAGCATGTCGCGCAACGAAATCGGCAACTACCTGGGCCTGGCGGTGGAAACCGTGTCCCGCGTATTTACCCGTTTCCAGCAGAACGAGCTGATCGCCGCCGAAGGCAAGGAAGTGCATATCCTCGACCCTATCCAGTTGTGCGCGCTGGCCGGTGGTTCGTTAGACGGTTGACGCAGACACTTGCGGCCGCGCCAACCGGCGAGGCCGCAGGTATACTTCGAGTCCGTTTCCAGCCCCAGGACTCTTCGACGATGACCTTCGATTCGTTCGACATCAAATCCCTGATCCGTCCCGTCATCGACTTCCCCAAGCCCGGGGTGATCTTTCGTGACATCACGCCGCTGTTCCAATCGCCCCGAGCCCTGCGCCTGGTGGCCGACACCTTTGCCCACCGCTACGTCGAGACCGATTTCACCCATATCGGCGCCATGGATGCGCGGGGTTTCCTGATCGGTTCGATCATCGCCTACCAACTGAACAAGCCGCTGATCCTGTTCCGCAAGCAGGGCAAGCTGCCCGCTGACGTGCTGGCCGAGGGTTACCAGACCGAGTACGGCGAGGCCTTCCTCGAAGTGCACGCCGACAGCCTGTGCGAAGGCGACTCGGTGTTGATGTTCGATGACCTGATCGCCACCGGCGGCACCCTGATCGCGGCGGCGAACCTGGTACGCCGCATGGGCGCGAAGATCTTCGAGGCCGCGGCGATCATTGATTTGCCGGAGCTGGGGGGGTCGCAACGTTTGGAGGACATGGGGATTGCGACATTCTGCCTGACGCAGTTTGCGCTGACTGAACAATAACGCTTGCCTGGGCTGACGCCATCGGGGGCAAGCCCCCTCCCACATTTTGATCTGTGAACCGGTCAAGTGTGGGAGGGGGCTTGCCCCCGATGAGGCACTGAAAGGCACTAAAGATCAGAAGCCCATCTGCTTGCTGATGATTTCATTCATTACCTCACGGGTGCCGCCACCGATGGAGAGGATACGGTTGTCGCGATACAACCGCTCCACCAGGCTGCCACGCATATAACCCTGGCCCCCGAGGATCTGCACCGCGTCGTAGGTGACGCGGTCGGCGGTGTCGGTGGCAAGGTTCTTGGCCATGGATATCTCCTTGATCACGCTGATACCGGCGGCCATCTTTGCTGCCTGCCGATAAGTGAACTCCCGAGAGACCTCCACGGCGGTGGCCATTTCCGCCAGGCGATGCTTGATCACCTGGAATTTGCCGATGGGTTTGCCGAAGGCTTCGCGCTCGGCGGCCCATTTGAGGCTTTCCTCCAGGGCCAGTTGCGCGGTCATGTTGGCCATGAGCGCCAGGGCCAGGCGCTCGCTCTGGAAGTTGCCCATGATGCAGGCAAAGCCCATGTTTTCGGCGCCGATCAGGTTGCCTACGGGCACCCGACAATCGTCGAAGAACAATTCAGCCGTGTCCGACGCCCACCAGCCCATTTTCTTCAGGGGCTGGCCGACGGTAAAACCGGGAGTGTCTTTTTCGATCAGCAGCAGGCTGATCCCGGCAAAGCCCGGCCCGCCAGTGCGGACGGCGACGGTGTAGAAATCGGCGCGGATGCCGCTGGTAATGAAAGTCTTGCTGCCGCTGACGCGGTAATGGTCGCCGTCACGAATGGCCCGGGTTTGCAGGCTGGCCACATCAGAACCGCCACCCGGTTCGGTGACTGCCAGGGCGATGATCTTTTCGCCGGCCAGCACCTGGGGCACCACCCGTTCGCGGACCTCGGGCCTGGCCCATTTGACCACCGGCGGCAAACCGATATCGAGCGACCCCAAGCCTGCCACCACGCCACCGGAACCACAGCGCATCAGTTCCTCGCTGGCCGCGACCTTGGCAAACAGATCACCTTCGTGGCTGCCGCCGAAAGCTTCGGGATAACCGATACCGAGGATGCCCGCCGCTCCGGCCTTGAGGTACAACTCCCGGGGAAAGCTTTCGGCCTCCTCCCATTGCTCGATACCCGGCAGCATCTCGCGCTCGACAAAGCGACGCACGCTGTCGCGGACCAATTGGTGGCTGGGGTCGAAGTAGTCCTGATAGGCAGACATCGGCAAGCTCCACGGTGAGGTGCAGCGAAATTACCAAGCGCTTGCTTGGTTATCAAGCCATGGAGTCAGAGCGCGATAGGTTTGCGGCCGGCGAATGAATGCGCCAGCGTGCCGCCATCGACCAATTCCAACTCGCCACCCAGCGGCACGCCATGGGCAATGCGCGAGGTGATCAGACCTTTGTTGGTGAGCAGTTGGGCAATGTAATGCGCGGTTGCCTCGCCTTCCACCGTCGGGTTGGTGGCCAGGATCACTTCGGTAAAGGTGCCCTGCTCTTCGATGCGCGCCACCAGTTGCGGAATGCCGATGGCTTCCGGGCCAAGGCCGTCCAGGGGCGACAGGTGGCCCTTGAGCACGAAGTAGCGCCCGCGATAGCCGGTCTGCTCCACCGCGTATACATCCATCGGCCCTTCCACCACGCACAGCAGCGTGTCGTCGCGACGCGGGTCGGCGCATTGCGGGCAGAGTTCTTCTTCGGTGAGGGTGCGACACTGGCGACAGTGACCCACGCCGGTCATGGCCTGGCTCAAGGCCTGGGCCAATCGGGTGCCGCCGCTGCGATCACGCTCCAGCAGTTGCAGCGCCATACGCTGGGCGGTTTTCTGGCCGACACCCGGCAATGTGCGCAGGGCGTCGATCAGTTGGCGAATCAGGGGGCTGAAGCTCATGGGCATGGGTCCGACAAAACAACGAGACGCGGTTTATACCCGCGCCCCGGATTAGCGTCAAATACTCAATCCTGCGCGACGCGTACCACCAACTTGCCGAAATTGCGCCCTTCCAGCAAACCGATAAAGGCTTCGGGCGCCTGCTCCAGACCGTCGACCACATCCTCGCGGAACTTGATCTTGCCGTCGCGCACCCACGGCGCCATGGCGCTGAGGAATTCAGGCTGGCGGTCACCGTAGTCATCGAACACGATAAAGCCCTGGATACGCACACGCTTGGTCAACAAGGTACGTTGCAGTGCCGGCAAACGATCAGGCCCGCTGGGGGCTTCATGGGCGTTGTAGCCGGCGATCAGCCCGCACAGCGGAATGCGAGCCTTCGGATTCAACAACGGCACCACCGCATCGAACACCTTGCCGCCGACGTTTTCAAAATAGATATCGACGCCCTTGAAGCACGTCTGCGCCAGGTCATCGGCAAAGGTCGCGCTCTTGTGATCGACGCAGGCATCAAAGCCCAGCTCGTCCACTGCATAGCGGCACTTTTCTGCGCCCCCCGCGATCCCGACCACACGCAAGCCCTTGAGCTTGGCTACCTGCCCGACCACCGAGCCCACCGCGCCGGACGCGGCCGCCACCACCAGGGTTTCCCCGGCCTTGGGCTGACCGATGTCCATCAGGCCCATGTAGGCCGTCATGCCCGGCATACCCAGCACGCCCAGTGCCATCGACGGGCTGGCCAGGCCCTTGGGCACCGGCATCAGGTTGCGACCATCGGAAATGCTGTGACTCTGCCAACCGGTAGCACCCACCACCAGGTCGCCCACTTCGAATTTCGGATTACGCGACTGCTCGATACGACTGACAGCGCCACCGGTCATCACTTCGTCGATTTCTACCGGCGCCGCGTAGGACGGTGCATCGCTCATGCGGCCGCGCATGTAGGGGTCGAGGGACAGGTACAGGGTTTTCAGCAGGACCTGGCCGTCTGCCAGCTCCGGCAGGTTCACCCGTTCCAGGCGGAAATTTTCCGGGGTGGGTGCGCCCTGGGGGCGCGAGACCAGGACGATGCGCTGGTTCAGGGTCGGTTCTTGAGGCATGAAGGGGCTCCTTTATCGAATCCATCGGTATAGGGTGCAGACCATGCGTGGCGTGCCCGGGTTCGATCCAATTGGCACAAACAAAAATGCCAGGCACAAGGCCTGGCATTGGAGTCTAGCTAAAGCACGCCGATCAGAACGGCAGCTTCATGCCCGGAGGCAGTTGCATGCCCGCGGTCACGCCGGACATTTTGTCCTGGCTGTTGGCTTCGATCTTGCGCACAGCGTCGTTGACGGCCGCGGCGAACAAGTCTTCCAGCACTTCGCGGTCATCATCGCTGACGCCTTCGAGCAGGCTCGGGTCGATGCTCACGCGCTTGATGTCGTGACGACCAGTCATCACCACGCTGACCATATCGCCACCGGCTTTACCGGTGACTTCGGCGTTGGCCAGTTCTTCCTGCATCTTGGCCATTTTTTCCTGCATCTGCTGCGCCTGCTTCATCAGGCCGGCCATGCCACCTTTCATCATGGGAATCACCTCAAAAGTACGTGGATCAATAAGTAGCCCGGTTTTATGACGCTTGGGGCACCGGGGCTTCGACAGGTTCAATAGTATCGTGACGGATGACCGCACCGAACTGTTGCATCATTTGCTGGATGAGCGGATCGGCATGGATCGAATCCTCGGCCTCACGCTGGCGGTTGATGCGCCGACGAGTCGCGGCCTGGGCCGGGGTTTCCTGCTCGGGCTTGATCAGCTCTATGGCGATGGTCAGCGTGCGCCCATGGTACTGGTTCAGCGCATCGTTGAGACGGCGCTGCTGGGTCGCGTTGAACAGGGCGCTGTGGGCCGGGTCCAGGTGCAACAGCCAGTGGTCGCCTTCGATGGAGATCAATGTGCAGTTGGCGGCGATGCTCCCGGTCATGCCGGAGATCGGCAGTTTCGGGAACAGCTCCAGCCATTGCAGGGCCAGGCCGGTGGCGGGGGCCGCAGCGGGTTCCGCTTCGGGCTCGGGGGCCGGTTCGGCGGTGTGCTCGCTGGCCAGGTCGTCCAGGTAGCTGTAGGCCGAATCCATGTCCGGCTCGATGTAGTCTTCGTCCAGCGGCGGTTCGTCGTCGAGGTCGATACCCGGCGTGGCGGCTTCCACCTGGGCCACGGTCGGCTCGGGGACGGGGGCAGACACCCATTCGGGGGCATCCGGCACCACGCTATCCGGAGTCGGCGTGGGCATCGGTGTCAGTTCGGGCTGCTCGCCGCTGGTTTCCAGCACAGGCTCCACGGCGGGCGCTTGCTCGGCCTCGGCGTCTGCTTCGACCGGATCATTCCAGGGCAGGTCGACGACCGGCTCGGGCTCGACAATGGGTGCCGGCTCGACCACTGGCGCAGCTGCCACAGGTTCAGGCACCGGTGCAGGTGCAGCAACCACTGGTGCGACCTGCGCCACGCCAGCCACTGGTTTGGCGGAATCAACTGTGGCCTGGCTGATCCCCACTGGCTTTAGCGGCTGTCTCGGCGCGTCTGCCGAATCAGCGGGCCGGAACGCCAGCATTCGCAGCAACACCATTTCAAAGCCGCCGCGCGGGTCGGGCGCCAGGGGCAAGTCGCGGCGACCGATGAGGCCCATCTGGTAGTAGAACTGCACATCTTCAGCCGGCAGCGCCTGGGCCAGGGCCAGCACGCGGTCGCGATCGCCATGGCCGTTGTCGACGCCTTCAGGCAGCGCCTGGGCGATGGCGACACGGTGCAGCACATTGAGAATTTCCGAGAGCACGCCGTTCCAGTCCGGGCCTTGCTCCGACAGGTGGCGCACGGCTTCGAGCAGCGCCTTGGCGTCGCCTTCGATCAGCGCGTGCAGCACGTCGAAGACCTGGCCGTGATCGAGGGTGCCGAGCATGGCGCGCACGTCGGCGGCCATGACCTTGCCTTCACCAAAGGCGATGGCCTGGTCGGTGAGGCTCATGGCATCGCGCATCGAACCATCGGCGGCGCGACCGAGCAACCACAGCGCGTCGTCTTCGAACGGTACGTTCTCGACGCCCAGCACATGGGTCAAATGCTCGACCACCCGCTCGGGGGTCATGTTTTTCAGGGAGAACTGCAGGCACCGCGACAGAATCGTTGCAGGAAGTTTCTGCGGATCGGTGGTGGCCAGGATGAATTTGACGTAGGGCGGCGGCTCTTCCAGGGTTTTCAACAGGGCGTTGAAGGAATGGCTGGACAGCATGTGCACTTCGTCGATCAGGTAGACCTTGAAGCGGCCACGGCTGGGCGCGTACTGCACGTTGTCGAGCAACTCGCGGGTGTCTTCGACCTTGGTGCGGCTCGCGGCGTCGATCTCGATCAGGTCGACGAAACGCCCTTCGTCGATTTCCTTGCACACCGAGCAGGTGCCGCAGGGCGTCGAAGTGATACCGGTTTCACAGTTCAGGCATTTGGCGATGATGCGCGCAATGGTGGTCTTGCCCACCCCACGGGTACCGGTGAACAGGTAGGCGTGGTGCAGCCGTTGGCTGTCCAAGGCATTGATCAGAGCCTTGAGCACATGGGTCTGGCCGACCATTTCGCGGAACGAGCGCGGACGCCATTTACGTGCAAGAACCTGATAACTCATCGAAAACCGTCGCAACTGGGAAGCGGAAGCCGGTAATGCTAGCGGAGCAAGGGGGAAATTGCATCCGGCACGCTCGCCTAATCTGACTAAGCTTGCCTGGCTGGCCCCAAAAAGGCCTGAACCCGGAGTGTGTATGCGCGTAGTCCTGGGCGCTTTATGGATGATCACCACGGCTTGCCTGGCAGCGCCCGCACCGTTGCGTTTCTCGGTTTCCGACAGCTGGGCGATGCCCATGGTGCAACTGGACAGCGGCCGGCCCACCCAGGGCATTTTGTATGACCTGATGTTGAGCCTGGCTACCCAGGTCGGACGGCCGGCCGAATTCCATGTGTTGGCACGGGCGCGTATCTCAAGCGCCATGGAGCATGGCGATATCGATGTACGCTGTTATGTCACCCAGGCCTGGGTCGACGAAGCGTCCGGCGATTACGTCTGGAGCGTGCCGCTGATGGTGCAGCGCAACCTGTTGGTGAGCACCCACATCCCCCCGAAGCCGATACAGCTGGACACACTCGCACCGCAGGCCATCGGCACTGTGCTCAACTACCGCTACGCGTCCCTCGACCCTCTGTTCGCCAACGGCCAGCTCAGCCGCGATGACGCCCGCAGCGAAGAACAGGTGCTGCACAAACTGGTGGCCGGGCGCTTCAAGTTTGCGGTGAGCAACGAATGGATACTCGAGCGGTTCAACCAACGCATGCCGGTCGGCAAGCGGCTGCACAAGGTTGCGGTGATTGATGAGCAGCGCCTGGGCTGCATCGTGCGCAACGACCCGAATGTGCCGGTGCAGTTGATCCTGCGCACCTTGCTGCGCATGCAGCAGTCGGGCGAGATCGAGCAGATCATCCGGCTCTACACCGGTGAGACTCCTGACAGAAACTGACAATGCCGCCTTATAGACTTGGCTCCATCGAATCGAACACGCATTCCCAAGGAGCCTGCATGAACACCCTCGCCCATTACTTCCTGCTGTACGTCGACAGCCCGGCCACCAGCGCCAACTTCTATAGCCGCCTGCTGGACAAGCCGCCCGTGGAACTCAACCCGACCTTCGCGCTGTTCATTCTCGACAATGGCGTAAAGCTGGGGCTGTGGTCGCGTCATACCGTGGAACCGGCGGCCCGGCTCACCGGGGGTGGCGGCGAAGTGGGCCTGTCCCTGGCTGACCAGGCCGCGGTGGACGCGCTGCATGATCAATGGGTAGAGCGCGGCGCAACCATCATCCAGTCACCGACCACCCTGGATTTCGGCTACACCTTCGTCGCCCAGGACCTCGATGGCCACCGGCTGCGCGCGTTTTGCCTGAGCGACTGACCGCCAGCGCCCCTCCAGGCTGATGGCGGCCACGCTGGCCAGCACGATCACGCCGCCCAGCACCACTTGCAGGGCGATGTGCTCACCGAGCAGCGTGGCCGCCATCGTCATCGCCACCGGGGGGATCAGGTACATCGCTACCGAGGCGCGGCTGACCTCGACATGTTTCAACACATAGCCCCAGGCCAGGTACGCCAGGGCGCTGGGGAAAACCCCGAGCACCAGCACCGCGAGGTTCTCGGGCAACGGCGCCTGTACCACCGCAGCCGGCAGGCCCGGCAGGTTCACGCAGAGCATCAAGGTGCCGGCCCAGACCATGTAGCACGCCATCGTCAGCGGGCTGTAGCGATGGGCGTAGTGTTTCTGGATGGCGAAGTACAGGCTCCATGAGACTGCCGCCAGCAGAATCAGCAAGCCGCGCGGGTCAATATCACCCACGCCGTGATCGCCCCAGATAACCACCAGCACGCCGAGCAACCCCAGCAGCACGCAGCTCCAGCGCCAGAGGCTGACCCGCTCCTTCAAGCAGAAGAACGCGATCAACACGCTGAACAGCGGCGCCGATTGTGCCAGCACACTGGACGCCGCCGCCGTCACGAATTGCTGCCCATAATTGAGGCTGGTGTGGTGCAGGAACACGCCGAAAAAACTCAACACCAACAGCCACGGCAGATCCCGCAGGCGTGGCCGACCGATGCCGAGCACCAGCGCCACGCCGGCCATGAACAGCGAGGCGATCAAAAACCGCAATAGCGCAAGCTGGCCAGGGCTGTAGCTGTGCAGGCCCATGTGCACGCCAATCGGCGAATAGGCCCAACAGAGGATGACGCTGGCGATGACTAGCGTAAGCTTCAGGGGGGACGGGGTGTTCATCGACGGTATCCGAAAACGGGGAAGGAATGCCGTCAGTCTTCGCCCGAGCAACGCGCAGGACAATTAACCGTTTCTGACTTCTGAAATCACTGGAACTGAGCAATGGAACTGGCCCAACTGAAAATGGTGCGCGCCGTGGCACAAACCGGCAGCGTGGCCCAGGCCGCCGTGCAATTGCATTGCGTGCCATCCAACATCACCACACGCATCAAGCAGCTGGAAAGCGAGTTGGGCACACCGCTGTTTATCCGTGCCGGACGCGGGCTGGCGATCAGTGCGGCCGGTGAGATCTTCCTGGAATATTGCGAACGGATCCTGGCCCTGGTGGACGAATCCAAACGCGCCGTCGATGCCAATGCCATCCCCCGTGGCACCCTGCGTATCGGTGCTGTGGAGTCCAGCGCCAGCGGACGCCTGCCGCCGTTGCTGGCCGAATACCATCGGCGCTACCCGGATGTCAGCCTGGAGCTGGTGACCGGCGCCTGGGGCGAACTGCTCGATGACCTGCAACACCACCGCCTGGACGTGGCGCTGGTGGCCGCGGGCAACAAACGCGCAAAGCTCGAACACAGCGTGGTCTACAGTGAACGCCTGGTGCTGATCGCCAGCGCCTCCAGCGCACCGATCCACAGCGCCGAAGACCTGGCCGGCCGCACCCTGCTGGTATGGCCGCCCGGCTGCCCTTATCGTGCAGCGCTGGAGAACTGGGTCAAGCCCCACGCGTTCAAGCCGGCCATTGCCAGCTATGCCAGCTGGGGCACGATCATCGGTTGTGTCAGTGCGGGAATTGGCGTGGCACTGGCGCCGGAGGGCATCCTGGCCCGCTATGAACAGGCCAACCAATTGGCGTCGTACCGGTTCGAGGAGCTGCAGGCGGTGGACAACCTGCTGTTCTGGCACAAGGACACCCAACGGCACCTGGCACGGGATGCGTTTGCCGGGTTGTTGCGCGAAACCTTCGGCTGATCAGCTTTTGGGTGCCGCCAGGCGGCTGTACTGATCCTGGCTGATCCACCCGGTAAACGAACGGTCATCGGCATTGATGAACTCGACCTGGGCCCAGCCATCCTTGAAGGCCAGCACCCCGACCACGTCATTCTTGACGATGTACGGACGCTTGGCGGCCTTGGCGCTTGGTTTTTTCAGCAGGTAAGCCTTGTCGGCGGACACCTTCACCAGGCCGATCCATTTCGTGTTGGCGGTCTGGCTCAGGTCCAGGCCGGTGGCGATCTCCGGCATCAGCACATTGAGGCAACCCGGATGCTGGCGGCCTTCTGCCACGGTCAGGGTCACGCCATCGGACGAGGGTGCCACGCTGCCGGGGTAGGTGGCGTCGGCCCAGGTGGTCAACGCCGCGGGTTTGCCTTGCAGGTAGAACGCGCAACTGCGGGTCACGCCTTCGCCCATCTCCTCCGAGTAGTAACCTTCTACCTGATGCTCAGGCGTCACCGCCAGCATCAGCCCTTCGTACTTGCCCGAATGCAACGCGGGCGAACCGGCAAACGCAGGGGCTACGGCGCACAACGACAACACGCCCATCGCTAGAAAACGGATCATCTTATTTTTTCCCTTCAAGTTTCTCGTAGGCTTTCTGCATAAGGACGTCATAGTTGCCATAGTCCTCGCCATTATAGTTACGCGCCATGCCGGTAAAATCCTTGGCTTTCATGGCTTTCATCAACGCCGGGCTCTTGCTGCAAAAACCGAGGAAGGCCTTTAGTTGGTTACCGGCATTCACTTTTAATGCCGCAGAGAATTCAAACACCGTCTTGTAGCCGCAGGACGCGTAGTTGAAGCCCATGATCTGAAACATGCCCCAGGACGCCGACATCAACGCGGCTTCCTGATCCAGCGCAAACGCGGTGGCCATGGTTTCCCAGGCCTTGGTCTGGTCCTTGTTATTGGTCTGCCACTGCGGCCCGGCTTTTTTCTTGTAGGGGTAGGACAGCAGCGGATGCGCCTGGTCGTAGATGTGCTTGGTGTACTTGCGAAACAGGTGCCCTTCGAACGCGATTACCGGCAACTTGGCCGGGCCGAAACCCGAACGGCCGCCGGATTCCACCGTGGCGAAGGCCTTGATGATGTTCACCGAAATACCGCCACCCAACTGCGTAGCGGCATTCTGGAAATCCGTCTCGCTGAGGGTCATGCCCCCGTCGCACGTGGCCTGCAGCATCAATTGACGGTTGCGCTTCTCGGCCTCGATCATCGCGCGCATGCGGTCCAGGTACACATTGACCGTGGCCTGCACTGCGTCGCCCTGATTGTTGCCGAACACATTCAGAAAGCTCGGGATACGCATGCTCGGGAACGCCTTCACCGGCACTTTCACCGCTTCTTCGATCAGGCTGTTGAAGGTTTTACCAGTCGGGTCGATCACGCCATCAGGGTGGGCATATTTGAGATGACGGAATTGGTACTGGCTGATGCATTGCACCAATTGGCCATCGCACTTGCCGTTTTCGGCCAGCGGGAAACCCATTTTCGGAATGATCAGATTGAATAAGTACTGGACGCACTGCACATCGGCGGGCAAGTTGCGGGCTTTGCCGGGCGCGCCTACCGAAGCACTGATAAGACGGGGCAACCCTTGCAGGCTTTTCATCACAGACATCCTTGTTAGTTAAAGAAGTGATGGCACTTCAATATCAACTTCACGTACTTGTCACACTCTGAAACAAGTAGCTGGCGGAAACTAGCAAGGTGGTTTTGGGTTGTCCAGAGCGACCTGCAAAAGTTGTGAAACAGCCGAATTAAATCACTCAGTAACCGTGAAACTCCCGGGTTTTCTGATACGTGTGGAAATCAATCCACTCGACCACGTCGTAAGGCAGGTAAAGCTGCATCCGCGCGCGGGAAATGGCGATATACACCTCGCACAGCCGTTGGTCGAACGCGTAGGCGTCCTTGAACTTCACGTTGGTCAGCAACTCGGGCGTCAGCAGCACCCGGTCAAACTCCATGCCGCCCGCCTCTGCCGCCAGCATCAGCAGGCAACGTTTGCCGGGCACGCCGCCCAGCCGGTTCAAGCGCGTGATGTCGGCGACATTGAAGCCTTTTTCCAGCTCGCTCTCGACCCACAGAAACGCCTCGTCGAACTGGCTGGCGTCGCGCACCTGCTGCCAGTCATGCATGTCACTGAAATAGGCGTGAGGGCCGTTGTCGTTGTGCTCGTTGCTGTAGAACTCCGGCTTGAACAAGGCAATGACGCTGATCATGAAACGCTGCAGATCCTGCTGCGCCGCAGTGTCGAAGAACCCGAACGGGCAGTTGGCCTGCTGCAACTGGATGGCCCATTTCATGGTGTCCCAATGGGAGGCGGTCAACACCACGCAGCCTTCCGGCGGTACGAAGCCCTGGGGGTAATATTCGATGCCGACGTCCGCGTCCCGTGCGCCTTCGAAGGGGGTCTTGCACTTTTGTGAGTGCACACTGATCAACGGGTTGACCAGGCGCTCGACGTTGCGACCCGAGCGCACCGAATAATTGATGTCGGTGTGTCGGACTTCGCGCTTTCTTCGCACCATCACACCGCTGGCCAATTGGTATTCATCGCCGAGGGTGATCAAGACTTGGCGGCCACGCTCGATGATCTGCAGCAACGAAGGCGGGATGTCCTGGCTTTCATCGATCAACACATGGGTATAGCGAGGCGGCACCACACAGCCTTCGAGACTCGCACGCTTGATCAGCCATAGCGCCGCGAAAGCAGTCTGGCCGGCCCACTGTGGGTTGGCCTCCAGGTACGTCCACAACCGGCTGGAATACTCCAGCAACGCCTGGGTATCCACGCTGGACAACGGGTGCTTGAAATGCGGCAGGTGCCTGGCCGACAGGCTGTGATGGCTGGAGTGGCAATAGCTTTCGAGCACCTTCAGACAGATATCCAGCGTCGCCACGCCCTCGTGCCCTCGCCAGCCGTGGATATTCAGGGCCTCAGACACTTCATGTTTGCCGGGCAACCTGGCCGGCGTGCCCTGCACGGAAGGGCGTGGCCCCTGCAGCAGCGCCTTGGCGAACGCAGCGAAGGTCGAACCCGCCTTGCTGTCCTTCCCCAGCCCCATGCGCTCACGCAGGGTCGCCAGTTTTGCCCCCGTCCGGGCCAGCACCAGGGGCTGAGCGGGGCGCAGGCACTCCATCAAGGCGCCGAGCAGGTGGCTCTTGCCGATGCCGGCGTAGCCTTGGACGTGCAGGTCTTCGTTGAGGTTGGCGCGGAAGGTACGCACCAGTTTGTCTTGGGCCGGGCTGAGCCAGCGCTCACGCTGGCGGGGTGTGATCATCTGCTGGCTGAAGGGGTCATTGCTGCGCAGGTGGCGGACCTTGTAGCCGATATCCCATTTTCCCGTAGGCAGCAGGTAATCCCGCGCGGCGACCTCTTCAGCCGACAACAGGCGCAGGTTGACACTTTTCAGCGCGTTGAAACCGAAGTAGAGCTTGCGCGGGTCGAACAGTCGCTGGGCTTCGGACAGCAGCGTCGCGGCGCCCCCTGCCTGCGTGTCCACCGACCAGTCGAGCAACTTGGTCAGGATGCGCTCGGCGCCTGCGCAGGTCAGGTCTTTTTCCGCGGCCTGGGCCAGGTTCTGGATGACCAGTACGGCGGCCAGCTCCGGATTCGTCAGGTCGACCAGGGCCTGGGCGCCGTCCGAGCCGAGCAGGGCCGTGCAGGTTTGCTCCGTGACAGGCAGGAAGACCGGGCTGGATAAATCGAAGTGTTCAGGTTGCATAGTGCCTCGCCGCCAGGGAGTCAGGCATTGCCCTGACCGCCCAGTTCAAACCGATACTCGCCCAGCGAGCCCGACATCCCGCCGCAATGAGGGCCTGCGTCAGCCGCAGCCGCCATCGCATTGATCTGTTGCTGGAGTTCGAACACAGCCATATCGAGCAAGCGACGCAAGTCTTCGGCACTCTGCGCGGCCACGTTCAATTGCAGCGTGCAAGCGCCCGCCAGCGGTGGCTGCGCGGGCTCATCAGCCACTTGCGCAGAGCGGATCATTTCCGCCTGGCTGAGAATTTCCGCATGTTCGTCGTCCATGAGGTCCAGCACCCTCGACAATTCCAGGGTCTGCTCAGGGTGGGATTGAATGCGGTCCTTGATCTCCAGGCGGCGCATCTGCCATTCCCGCAGTTTTTCGCGAGTGAGGTCGTCGACTTTTTCCACGTGTGCTGTCTCCGGATGCCAGGCACTGGAGTATGCCGCCATGGACTGCCCGATGGCAGATGGCGTGAAAGCATTTTTGATTTGAATTTGAACAGGTACTGCAAGGAGGAGCGTTATGGAGGCAACCCCACCAGCCACACCCCGGCACACAATGTTCCCGCTGTGGCTGCTGCCTTCCGGCTCTGACCAGGTTCACGGGTAATCGTTGCGGGGGGACCGATGGGGTCACCATAACGACGCCTGCCTCTCGGCAAGCGGGGCCATTGTACCGATCTCATCGGAAGTTACAACCGTTGGGGCCGGATTAAAAATATGAAGGGGTTCAAGTACTTGTCACCGCCAACAGCATCTGTGGGAGGGGGCTTGCCCCCGATGACGGTACATCAGCCAATAAACAGGTGACTGACCCAGCGCCATCGGGGGCAAGCCCCCTCCCACAGTGCTCATCATTGTGCCAGTACCACCTCATCCGCTCGGCCGCCCTCTTCCTGGATCACCAGGTGAATGAAATGCAGCTTGGCGATCACCGCCGGTGGCAGCACGAAGGGGTAGAAATCCGGCTGGCCCATGCTGCGCGACAGTTCGTTGAGCATGCCGGCCAGTTCGATCCAGGCGTTGACGAATGACAGGAATGCCGCGCCGCCAGGGTGTTCGGGATCATAGAGCGTGCTGAGGGGAAATGGCTGGTAGTCCAGGTCCATCTCGCGGGCGCTCATGCCAAAGCCGAGGGCGGTGTCGACGGCGTCCATCATATGCAGGTAGTGCGCCCAGGTTTCTGCCCAGTCTTCCCAGGGGTGCATGGTGGCGTAGGCGCTGACGCAGGTTTGCTGCCAGTCGGCACGTGGGCCGTGCTGGTAGTGCTGGTCGAGGGCTTCGGCATAACTGGCACGTTCGTCGCCGAACAGGTTGCGAAACGGTTCTAGCCAGTGGGTATTGGCGATCAGGCGATCCCAGTAGTAATGGCCGACCTCATGGCGAAAGTGACCGAGCAGCGTGCGGTAGGGTTCGCGCATCTGGACGCGGACCTTTTCACGGTGGGCGTCGTCGGCCTCCTTGATGTCGAGGGTGATCAGGCCGTTTGCGTGGCCGGTCATGGGCGCGTTGCCTTCCAGGTCGATACCGACAAAATCGAAGGCCAGGCCGGTGTCTTCGTCGACGCTTTTGGGCACCACTTGCAACCCCAGGCTGATCAATTGCGCGACCAACCGGCGCTTGGCGGTTTCGACTTTTCGCCAGCGTTCATGGTTTTCCGGGATCGACAGGTCAGGAATGGTGCGGTTCAGGCTACAGGCCACGCACAGCGGCGCGGTGCTGTGGGCCGGGATCAGCCAGTTGCAGGCGGCCGGAGTGTCGAGGTTGGCGCAGCGACGGAAGGCGCCGGCGTCAAGGTTGCCGTCCTGCAGCCAGGTGCCTTCGACCGGGCCGGGCTGCAGGGAGTCCAGCCGGGCTTGCTGGGGTTGGTAGCCCAGCAGCGCCTGGCAGGCCAGGCACTGGCTGTTGCGAAAGAACAGGGATTGGCCGCAGCGGCACTGCCACACCTTGCTGTCGCGAGATGTGCCGGCTACAAAGGGGGCAGCGATGCGAGAACTGAGTTGCTCGAAGTAGCGGAACATGGCGATCTCTCCCTGGGTGACTGAGACTAGATCACTTTCTGTTCAGGATCGTTCCACTTTGGTGATGGTTGGGAGGGGGCTGCTGCGCAGCCCGACGCGGGGCAAGCCCGCTCGCCACAGCAAGCCCGCTCTCCACAGCGAACCCGCTCGCCACAAAGCCCGGATCAGACCGTGATGTTGTGCTTGGCCAGGAAGGTGACGAAGGCTTCTTCATCCAGTACCTTCAGGCCCAACTCGCTCGCCTTCGCCAGCTTGGAGCCGGCGCCCGGCCCCGCCACCACGCAGTGGGTTTTCGCCGAGACGGAACCCGCTACCTTGGCGCCGAGGCTTTCGAGTTTTTCCTTGGCCACGTCGCGGCTCATCAGCTCCAGGGAACCGGTGAGCACCCAGGTGTGCCCCGCTTCGGGCAAGCCTTCGACGACCTTCTTCTCGCTCAGCCAGTGCATGCCGAAGTCCTTGAGCTGCTGCTCGATGGCCAGGGCATGGTTGGCGTTGTCCGCGTTATCGAAGAACTCACGCACAGCCTTGGCCTGCTTTTCGGGCAGCGCCTGGCGCATATCCAGCCAGTCGGCCTTGATCACGCCTTCCAAGGTGCCGAATTTGTCCGCAAGTTTCTGCGCGGCGCCGGGGCCGACGCTTGGCACATGCAACTTGTCGAGCAAGCCGCCCAGCGTGGTACTGGCGGCGAATTCGGCACTCAGGTCGCCCTGGTCCTGCAATTGCAGGCCGCATTCGTCTGGCGACAGCAGCGCACCGATCACGTCCTGGTTATGGCTGTCTTCAAAGAAGCTGTGGATCTCGTGCGCCACTTCCAGGCCCACGTCCGGCAGGTACGTCAGCACTGCCGGCAAGGCCTTCTGTACGCGCTCCAGGGATGCCAGCGAACGCGCCAACACCTTGGCGGTCTCCTCGCCCACGTCGGGAATGCCCAGGGCATAGATAAACCGCGCCAGGGTCGGGGTCTTGCTGTTTTCGATAGCAGTGATCAGCTTCTTGCTGGAAATATCGGCAAAGCCTTCCAGGTCGATGATCTGCTCGTACTTGAGCTTGTAGAGGTCGGCCGGTGAGCCAATCAGTTTTTCATCCACCAGTTGCTCGATGGTCTTGTCACCCAGGCCATCGATGTCCATGGCGCGGCGCGAGACGAAATGAATGATCGCCTGCTTGAGCTGCGCGCCACAGGCCAGGCGCCCGACGCAGCGGTACACCGCGCCTTCGCTGACGGTTTCCTTGCCCTTGCTGCGCTTGACCAGTTGCGTGCGCTCCACATGGGAGCCGCACACCGGGCAGCTTTCGGGAATCTGCACGGCGCGGGCATTTTCCGGGCGACGCTCGGTGACCACCGAAACCACTTGCGGGATCACATCCCCGGCGCGGCGAATGATCACGGTATCGCCGATCATCAGGCCCAGGCGCGCGACTTCATCCATGTTGTGCAGGGTGGCGTTGGACACGGTCACGCCCGCAACCTTGACCGGCTTCAAGCGCGCCACAGGCGTCACGGCGCCGGTGCGGCCAACCTGGAATTCCACGTCGAGCAGTTCGGTCAACTCTTCCATGGCCGGGAATTTATGCGCGATGGCCCAGCGCGGTTCGCGGGCGCGGAAGCCCAGTTCACGCTGGGAGGCGATGCTATTGACCTTGAACACCACGCCGTCGATTTCATAGGGCAGGCTGTTACGCCGCTCACCGATGTCGCGGTAGTACTCCAGGCAATCCTGAATGCCTTTGGCCAGCTTCAGCTCATGACTGATGGGCATGCCCCACTTCTTCAACTGTTGCAGGTTGCCGATGTGGGTATCACTGATGTCGGTGGTCACGCCGTAGCAGCAGAACTCCAGCGGGCGGCTGGCGGTGATCTTCGAGTCCAACTGACGCAGGCTGCCGGCGGCGGCGTTGCGCGGGTTGGCGAAGGTCTTGCCGCCGACTTCCAGTTGCGCGGCGTTGAGTCGCTCGAAACCGGCCTTGGACATGAACACTTCGCCGCGCACTTCCAGGGTTGCCGGCCAGCCGCTGCCGTGCAGTTTCAGCGGGATATTGCGCACGGTGCGCACGTTGACGCTGATGTCCTCGCCGGTGGTGCCGTCGCCCCGGGTGGCGCCGCGAACCAGCTCGCCATCCTGGTACAGCAGGCTGACCGCCAGGCCGTCCAGCTTCGGTTCGCAGCTGTATTCCACCGCTGCGCCACCGCCGAACAGGTCGCCCACCGGCAGGTCGAGGCCTTCGGTGACCCGGCGATCAAACTCGAGCATGGTGGTTTCATCGAACGCGTTGCCCAGGCTGAGCATCGGGATCTCATGCTTGACCTGGGTGAACGCCGACAGCGCCGCACTGCCGACTCGCTGCGTCGGTGAATCCCGCGTGACCAGTTCCGGATGCTCGGCCTCCAGGGCCTTGAGCTCGTGGAACAAGCGGTCGTACTCGGCGTCCGGAATGCTCGGCTCGTCGAGGACATGGTAGCGGTAGTTGTGCTGATCCAGTTCAGCGCGCAGTTCGAGGATGCGGGTGTGGGCGGCGGTCATGGGTGTTCTCTCATAAAGCAAAAGAGCAGCCGAAGCTGCTCAATATGTTAGTGCACGGATTCTACAGGCAACGCTTAAGATCGGACCTCAGCGCTTCTGTGTCAGGGCGCGACGCTCGAACTCGACGATGCGCTGACGGTAGTGCTCGATGGTCTGGGCGGTCAGCACGCTGCGCTGGTCGTCCTTGAGCTCGCCATTGAGTTCCTGGGACAGCTTGCGGGCCGCGGCCACCATCACGTCGAATGCCTGTTTCGGGTGACGCGGGCCTGGCAGGCCGAGGAAGAAGCTCACGGCCGGGGTGCTGAACAGATCGATATCGTCCAGGTCGAAGGTGCCCGGCTTGACCGCATTGGCCATGGAGAACAGCACTTCGCCGTTGCCGGCCATGCTTTCGTGACGGTGGAAGATATCCATCTCGCCAAACCGCAGGCCGCTTTCGAGGATGTTCTGCAACAGGGCCGGGCCTTTGAAGCCAGCAGCGTCGCGGCAGATCACGCTGATCACCAGCACTTCTTCGGCGGCCGGCTGGTCGTTCACGGATTGGCGCGGCGCATTCTTGCCGGCGTTCTCGTCCGGGAAATCATCATCGCGGCTGCTGAAGCTCGGGCCGTCATTGACGTCCAGGTCCAGGTCGGCCTGGCGCGGTTCCGCGACCACCGGAGCGGTGCGCTTGCCACGCTTGGGCGACGGCTCGCGGGCTTCACGCACCGGCGCGCTCATCGACGGCAAGTCGTGCTCGTCCAATTGCGGTTCTTTATGGGTGTCCAGCACACGTGGCGGCCCCAGCAGCTCGGCGCTGCCGTCGTCGTCAGGCAAGTTGGACAGGTTGCGGTCCAGACGGAATTTGAGCTTGCCCTTGCCACCGCGCATCCGGCGCCAGCCATCAAAAAGAATACCGGCAATGACAATAATGCCGATGACGATCAGCCACTCGCGCAGACCGATTTCCATGTAATCCCGTGCCTCTAATAAAAAATGCTGAAAAATAAGGGGTTTAGCAACGTGCAAACCGCTTTAAAACGTGGCGCCAACTCTATGTTCTGACTGACGTTTTGCCCACGCATACGAAAATTTGACATTAAACTAGCACGACCAAAGATAACTTTACACCGTCTGTCAAAATGCCTTGAACAAATATGTCCATTTGCCACTTTCGCCAGGCCGGTAAAGTCTCTTACCGCACGCTACAAAAATTCTTTGCCGGCATGGGTCAAGACTCCACCATTGCCATCGCTTCTTCGACATCCACCGCCACCAAACGCGAACAGCCCGGTTCGTGCATCGTGACCCCCATCAACTGATCCGCCATTTCCATGGCGATCTTGTTGTGGGTGATATAGATGAACTGCACGGTCTGGGACATCTCTTTCACCAACCGCGCGTAGCGTCCAACGTTAGCGTCATCGAGCGGCGCGTCAACTTCGTCGAGCATGCAGAACGGCGCCGGGTTCAACTTGAAGATGGCAAATACCAAGGCCAATGCGGTCAAGGCTTTCTCGCCGCCGGACAACAAATGGATGGTGCTGTTCTTCTTGCCCGGAGGCCGCGCCATGATCGTCACCCCTGTATCGAGTAGATCTTCGCCCGTCAGTTCCAAGTAAGCGCTGCCACCGCCGAAAACTTTTGGGAATAACGCCTGTAAACCGCCATTAATCTGATCAAAGGTATCCTTGAAACGGTTACGGGTTTCCTTGTCGATCTTGCGAATCACGTTTTCCAGGGTGTCCAGGGCTTCCACCAGATCGGCGTCCTGGGCATCCAGATAACGTTTACGTTCGGATTGCTGCTGGTACTCGTCGATGGCCGCCAGGTTGATCGCGCCCAGGCGCTGGATACGTGCGGCAATGCGCTCCAGTTCTTCTTCGGCTTCTTTCTCGTTGGCCTGGGCGGTCAGGGTGTTGAGTACGCCGTGCAGGTCGTAGCCGTCCTCCAGCAATTGGTCTTGCAGGGTCTTGCGGCGCACGGTCAGGGCTTGCCACTCCATGCGCTGCTGTTCGAGCTGGCCACGGATCAATTGGGATTGCTGCTCGGCCTGGGTCCGGCGTTTTTCGGCGTCGCGCAGTTCGCGGTCGGCGTCTTCGAGGGCGATCTGCGCGGTCTTGAGCTCTTCGTCGACGGTCATGCGCTTGTCGAGCAACTCTTCGAGCTTCAGGCGCAGCTCTTCCAGTGGCGCTTCGCCCTCCTCCAGGTTGAGGCTCAGTTGCTCGCGCTTTTCCGTCAGGCGTTCGGACTGCATCTCCAGGCGCTCAAGGGCCTGGGCGGTGGACGCGTGCTGGGCCTTGAGCGACCCCAGGCGCACGGCCAACTGGTGGGCGTGGTCCTTGTGCTGGCGCGCCTCCTGGCGCACACGGTCGAGGCGTTCGCGCAGGCTGTCGCGCTGGGCCAGCAACAGTTCGCGCTGCTCGGTGTCGAGGGCCATGCTGTCGAGGGCTTCCTGCAACTGCAGGCGCGCTTCGCCGATCTGTTCGTGTTCCAGGGCGCGCTGCTCGCCCATTTCCGCGACTTCTTCGTCGAGACGGGTGCGGCGCAGAGTCAGTTGCTCGACCTTGGCTTTGCTCGCGGAGAGCTGGGCCTTGAGTTCGCCTTGCTGGCGCGCTTCGTCCTGCAACAGGCGGCGCAGGTGCTCGCGGCCGGTCTCCTGCTGGCGCTGGGTGGCACGCAGGGTTTGCAGTTCGGTTTCCAGGCTTTCCAGGGTGGCTTCGCGCTCTTCGCGCTCGGCGATCAGGTTGACGATTTCCTGACCACGGGCCAACACGCCGCTTTCCGCTTCACTGGCGCGGCGCACGCGCAGGAAGTGGCGGCCGACCCAATAGCCGTCACGGCTGATCAGGCTTTCGCCGGCGCCCAACTGACCGCGCTGGGCCAGGGCCTGCTCCAGGGAATCCACCGGCTTGACCTGGCCCAGCCACGGCGACAGATCAATCGCCGCTTCAACTTTATCCAGCAAACTGCCCGGCACCCGCGTGCCATCGGCGGCAGGGCTGAGCAAACGCAGGTCGCCCTGGGCAAAACCGGCCAGGTCGAAGCCGCCAAAGTCATCCACCAACACCGCTTGCAGGTCGGCACCCAGGACGGTTTCCACCGCCAGCTCCCAACCGGCTTCTACCTTCAAACCTTCGGCCAAGCGCGGGCGTTCGGCCAGATGTTGATCACGCAGCCACTCGGCGGTGCCGGTGCCCGGGTCCAATGCAGCTTGTTGCAAGGCTTCCAGCGACGCCAAGCGGCCATTGAGCCGCTGCAAATCACCCTGGGCCTGTTGCTGTGCCTGGGTCGCCTGTTGCAACTGCTGACGCAATTGCTCCAGGCGCTCCACTTGTTGTTCTTCGCTGGCTTCCAGCTCTTCCAGCGTCATTTCGCTTTCGGCCAGTTGCTCGCTCAGCTCCATGATCGCCGCGTCTTCCGGGTCGGCGGACAGCAACGCGCGCTCTTCCTGCATGCGGCGTTGGCGCTCGGCCAGGCGCTCCATGCTGGTTTCCAGTTGCTGGATGCGTGACTGCTGCACTTCGGCCTGACGCCGGGGTTCGGCAGACTTCAGGTTGAAGGTGTCCCACTGCTCCTGCCAGCCGTGCATGGTGGCTTCGGCTTCTTCCAGGGCGGCGGCGGCTTCTTCGGCGGCGGCGCTGGTGACTTCCTGCTCGGGGGTGAGCATATCCAGCTCTTCGCCCAGGGTCAGCAGCAAGGTGCGGTCGTGGCCCAGGTGGGATTCGGTCTCCAGGCGCGCGCGCTCGGCTTCCTTGAGGTCATCCTGCAACTGGCGCAGGCGCTGCTGGCCGTGCTGGATGCTCTGCTCGACGCGGGCGATATCGCCACCCACCGAATAGAAGCGGCCCTGCACCAGATTGAAGCGCTCGGACAGGTCATGGTGACCGTCACGCAGGCGTTCGATACTGGCGTCGGCATTGCGCTGCTCGGCCACCAGGGCTTCAAAGCTGATTTCCTGGGTGCCGATGATCGCTTCGCGCTGGCCCACCTGGTCGTTCAGCGCCTGCCAGCGCAGGGCCGACAGTTGTGCCTTGAGCTGGCGCTCCTCGCCTTTGTATTCCTGATACTTCTCGGCGGCCTGGGCCTGGCGGTGCAGGCGCTCCAACTGGCGCTCCAGCTCTTCGCGCAGGTCGGTCAGGCGGGCGAGGTTCTCGTGGGTGCGGCGGATACGGTTTTCGGTCTCGCGGCGGCGCTCCTTGTACTTGGAGATGCCAGCCGCTTCTTCGATGAAGTTACGCAGGTCTTCGGGCTTGGCTTCGATCAGCTTGGAGATCATGCCCTGCTCGATGATCGAGTAGCTGCGTGGGCCCAGGCCGGTGCCGAGGAAAATATCGGTGATGTCGCGACGGCGACACTTGGTACCGTTGAGGAAGTAGCTGTTCTGGCTGTCGCGGGTCACTTTGCGGCGAATGGAGATCTCCGCGTAGGCTGCGTACTCGCCGATCAGAGTGCCGTCGGAGTTGTCGAACACCAGTTCGATGCTGGCCTGGCTCACCGGCTTGCGGCTGGTGGAGCCGTTGAAGATGACGTCGGTCATCGACTCGCCGCGCAGGTTCTTGGCCGAGCTCTCACCCATCACCCAGCGGACGGCGTCGATAATGTTCGACTTGCCGCAACCATTGGGCCCGACCACCGCCGCCATGTTACTGGGGAAGTTCACCGTGGTCGGGTCGACGAAGGATTTGAACCCCGCCAGTTTGATGCACTTGAGCCGCACGTTTAGGCGTCCGCCAACGCAGCAATGACCAGCGAGCAACTGCGCTCGCCGTAGGCCGAGAGCACTTGGCGGATCTGCGGCAAGTCACGGGCGAGTACGGCGGCGAGCAGTTGCTCGAACAACGCCAGGTATTCGCTCATGGAGGCCTTGCGCTGATCCAGGGCCAGGTAATAGGCGCGATTCATCGCCGGCTGCAGGTTCTCGACGGTTTCCTGCAAGTACGGGTTATTGGCGAAGGGGTACGCGGCGCGCATCACGTTGAAGCTTTCTTCAACGAAAGCGCGGATGTCCTCGCGCTCGTAACTGGTCACCAGGCGCTGCTGGATCTGCAGGAACGGCGCCATGTCGGCCTGCACCTGCCAGCCCTGGGCGACCGCGTTGCCGAGCAGGATGTACAACTCGCCCATCAAGGTGCACAGGCTCTGCACCTTGTGCGCCGTCAACTCGGTGACATGGGCGCCACGGCGCGGCAGGATCGCGATCAGGTGGCGGCGTTCGAGGATCAGCAAGGCTTCGCGCACGGAACCACGGCTGACATTGAGCGCCAGCGTGACCTTCTGTTCCTGGATCCGCTCCCCAGGCTTGAGATCGCCGCGAATGATGCGTTCGGCGAGGTGGTGAGCAATTTGCTCGGCGAGACTGTCCGGCGCCTTGAACGTCATGTTTTCCCTTCAAAATCTTCTATCGGTACAAGCGCGGCAGTGTAGCGCATTGGCTGGCTGATGGCGCTACGCCCACCGTGGCGAATTTGGCACGGAATAAGCAACGATGAATAGCCACAAGCCCCCAAAAACGCCGGTTCCAGAAGACTGAACCATAATTGAAAGTGTTGCGATCGCAATTTCTTGACCTTCTGGTCAGAAAATCGTTGACCGAAAAGTCAGAGATGACTAGATTCGGCGCAAAGCGGTTAACAACAATAATGAGTCTGCGAGGCCTTCCGTGATCCAGTTTTTACTTAACCAGGAACTCCGTAGCGAGCACGCCCTGGACCCCAACCTGACCGTGCTCAACTATTTACGCGAGCATTTGGGCAAATCCGGTACCAAGGAAGGCTGCGCCAGCGGCGATTGCGGCGCGTGCACGGTGGTGGTCGGCGAGTTGCACACCGACGATCAAGGCGCCGAGCGGATCCGTTATCGCAGCCTCAACTCCTGCCTGACCTTTGTCTCGTCGCTGCACGGCAAGCAACTGATCAGCGTCGAAGACCTCAAGCACCAGGGCCAACTGCACAGCGTGCAACAGGCGATGGTCGAGTGCCACGGTTCGCAATGCGGCTTTTGCACCCCCGGTTTCGTGATGTCGCTGTTCGCCCTGCAAAAGAACAGTGATGCCCCCGACAGCCAGAAAGCCCATGAAGCCCTGGCCGGCAACCTGTGCCGCTGCACCGGCTACCGCCCGATCCTCGCCGCAGCCGAACAGGCCTGCTGCAACAAGCCCCAGGATCAGTTCGACAGCCGTGAGGCGCAGACCATCGCCCGCCTCAAAGCCATTGCGCCGACCCAGACCGGTGAACTCAACAGTGGCGACAAACGCTGCCTGGTGCCGCTCACCGTCGCCGACCTGGCCGACCTCTACGACGCCTACCCGCAGGCCCGCCTGCTGGCCGGTGGCACCGACCTGGCGCTGGAAGTGACCCAGTTCCATCGCACCTTGCCGGTGATGATCTACGTCGGCAACATTGAAGAAATGAAGCGCATCGACGACTTCGACGACCGTCTGGAAATCGGCGCTGCCACCGCCCTCTCCGACTGCTACACCGCGCTGCACCACGAATACCCGGACTTCGGCGACCTGCTGCACCGCTTCGCCTCCCTGCAGATCCGCAACCAGGGCACCCTCGGCGGCAATATCGGCAATGCGTCGCCGATCGGTGATTCGCCGCCGCTGCTGATCGCCCTCGGCGCGCAGATTGTGCTGTGCAAGGGCGACACACGCCGCACCCTGGCACTCGAAGACTACTTCATCGATTACCGCGTCACTGCCCGCCAGGACAGCGAGTTCATCGAGAAGATCATCGTTCCCAAGGGCCACACGCTGTTCCGCGCCTACAAGGTCTCCAAGCGCCTGGACGACGATATTTCCGCCGTCTGCGCCGCGTTCAACCTCAAGCTCGACAACGGCGTGATCCGCGAGGCCCGCGTGGCGTTCGGCGGCATGGCCGCCACGCCCAAGCGCGCCAAAAGCTGCGAGGCCGTATTGGTCGGCGCCACCTGGAACAGCGCCACCGTGGAGAAAGCCTGCGCCGCCCTGGCCCAGGACTTCACCCCGCTGTCGGACTTCCGCGCCAGCAAGGAATACCGCCTGCTCAGCGCACAGAACCTGCTGCGCAAGTACTTCATCGAGTTGCAAACACCGCACATCGAGACTCGGGTGACCGCTTATGTCTAACCATCACGCCGTCGTTAAAACCCAGGCCGAACTCGCCGAACTGTTTGCCCAGGATCTTACTTCCGGGGTCGGCCGCAGCGTCAAGCATGACAGCGCCGCCAAGCACGTATCCGGCGAAGCGCAGTACATCGATGACCGCCTGGAATTCCCCAACCAGTTGCACCTGTATGCGCGCATGTCCGACCGCGCCCACGCCCGCATCATCAGCATTGACACGTCGCCCTGCTACGCCATTGACGGCGTGCACATTGTCATCACCCATGAGGACGTGCCGGGCCTTAAAGACATCGGCCCATTGATGCCCGGCGACCCCTTGCTGGCGATTGATACGGTGCAGTTCGTCGGCCAAGTGGTGCTGGCCGTTGCTGCCCGTGACCTGGAAACCGCACGCAAGGCCGCCATGGCGGCGGTAATCGAGTACGAAGACCTTGAACCGGTGCTGGATGTGGTCGAGGCGTTGCGTAAAAAACATTTCGTACTCGACAGTCACACCCACCAGCGCGGCGATTCGACCGGCGCACTGGCCACTGCGAAAAACCGCATCCAGGGCACCCTGCACATCGGCGGCCAGGAACACTTTTACCTGGAAACCCAGATCTCTTCGGTGATGCCCACCGAAGACGGCGGCATGATCGTCTACTGCTCCACGCAGAACCCCACCGAAGTGCAGAAACTGGTGGCCGAAGTGCTGGACGTGTCGATGAACAAGATCGTGGTGGACATGCGCCGCATGGGCGGTGGTTTCGGCGGCAAGGAAACCCAGGCGGCGAGCCCGGCGTGCCTGTGCGCGGTGGTCGCACGCCTGACCGGCCAGCCGACCAAGATGCGCCTGCCGCGCGTCGAAGACATGCTGATGACCGGCAAGCGCCACCCCTTCTATATCGAATACGACGTCGGCTTCGACGACAGCGGTCGCCTGCACGGGATCAACCTGGAACTGGCGGGCAACTGCGGCTGTTCGCCGGACCTGTCCAACTCGATTGTCGACCGCGCCATGTTCCACGCCGACAACGCGTATTACCTGGGCGACGCCACCGTCAACGGGCACCGCTGCAAGACCAATACCGCGTCCAACACCGCGTATCGCGGCTTCGGCGGCCCGCAAGGCATGGTGGCCATCGAGGAAGTGATGGACGCCATCGCCCGCCACCTGGCGCTGGACCCGCTGGCGGTGCGCAAAGCCAATTACTACGGCAAGACCGAGCGCAACGTCACCCACTACTACCAGACCGTCGAGCACAACATGCTCGACGAGATGACCGCCGAACTGGAAGCCAGCAGCCAATACGCCGAGCGCCGCGAAGCGATTCGCCTGTACAACGCCCACAGCCCGATCCTGAAAAAAGGCCTGGCGCTGACCCCGGTGAAATTCGGTATCTCGTTTACCGCGAGTTTCCTCAACCAGGCCGGTGCGCTGATCCATATCTACACCGACGGCAGCATCCACCTGAACCACGGCGGCACCGAAATGGGCCAGGGCTTGAACACCAAGGTCGCGCAGGTGGTGGCCGAGGTGTTCCAGGTGGACGTCGACCGCGTACAGATCACCGCCACCAACACCGACAAGGTGCCCAACACCTCACCGACCGCCGCCTCCAGTGGTGCCGACCTGAATGGCAAGGCCGCACAGAACGCCGCCGAAACCATCAAGCAGCGCCTGGTGGAATTCGCCGCACGCAAGTACGACGTGAGCGAAGCGGACGTGGAGTTCCACAACGGCCATGTGCGCGTGCGCGAGCAGATCCTGACGTTTGAGGCGTTGATCCAGCAGGCGTATTTCGCCCAGGTGTCGCTGTCGAGCACGGGCTTCTACAAGACCCCGAAAATCTTCTACGACCGCAGCCAGTCAAGGGGTCGGCCGTTCTACTACTACGCGTTCGGCGCCGCGTGCTGCGAAGTGATCGTCGACACCCTGACCGGCGAATACAAGATGCTGCGCACCGACATCCTCCATGACGTAGGCGCCTCGCTGAACCCGGCCATCGACATCGGCCAGGTCGAAGGCGGCTTCATCCAGGGCATGGGCTGGCTGACCATGGAAGAGCTGGTGTGGAACGACAAGGGCAAGCTGATGACCAATGGCCCGGCCAGCTACAAGATCCCGGCCGTGGCCGACATGCCGCTGGACCTGCGGGTGAAGCTGGTGGAAAACCGCAAGAACCCCGAAGACACGGTGTTCCATTCCAAGGCCGTGGGCGAACCGCCCTTTATGCTCGGGATTGCTTCGTGGTGTGCGATCAAGGATGCCGTGGCGAGCCTGGGTGACTATCGCCATCAGCCCAGGGTCGATGCACCGGCCACGCCAGAGCGAGTGTTGTGGGGGTGTGAGCAGATGCGGCAGTTGACTGCGGCGAAGGTGGTTGAGGCGGATACCGAGATGGCTTCGCTTTAGACCGAGGCGCTGCCATCGGGGGCAAGCCCCCCCCCACACTTTGATCTGTGAATACCTTCAAATGTGGGAGGGGGCTTGCCCCCGATAGCGGCCTGACAGACACCACAAGAGGTGACCATGAACAACTGGATCAGCGCCCTCGCCGACCTGCAAAACCAAGGTGAACCCTGCGTGCTGGTGACCATCATCGAAGAGCTCGGCTCCACGCCGCGCAATGCCGGTTCGAAGATGGTCATCAGCGCCGCCCAGACTTTCGACACCATCGGTGGCGGGCACCTGGAATTCAAGGCGATGCAGATCGCCCGAGACATGCTCGTGCGCGGCCAGCAGAGCACCCATCTGGAGCGCTTCAGCCTCGGCGCGAGCCTGGGCCAGTGCTGCGGTGGCGTGACCGTACTGCTGTTCGAGCCCATGGGCCAGGTGCAGGCGCAGATTGCGGTGTTTGGCGCCGGCCATGTCGGCCGGGCGCTGGTGCCGTTGCTGGCCAGCCTGCCGTGTCGGGTGCGCTGGATCGATTCCCGTGACCAGGAGTTTCCGGCACATATCCCCCAGGGCGTGCGTAAAATCGTCAGCGAAGAGCCGGTCGACGAAATTGCCGATCTGCCGGTGGGCAGTTATTGCATCGTCATGACCCACAACCACGCGCTGGACCTGGAACTCACCGCCGCCCTGCTCAAGCGCAATGACTTTGCCTACTTCGGCCTGATCGGCTCGAAGACCAAGCGCGTCAAGTTCGAACATCGCCTGCGGGATCGCGGCTTCGACGCCGCGCAACTGCAACGCATGCGCTGCCCCATGGGCCTCACCGAGGTGAAGGGCAAGTTGCCGGTGGAGATCGCCATCTCCATCGCCGGCGAAATCATCGCCACCTATAACGCCAATTTCGGCCAGCGCACCGCCAGCGCCGAACCCATTGCCAAACTGCTGCCGGCCTCGCGTCGCAGCCAAGCCATTTGAAATGAGATCACCATGCCTTTGACTCGCAAAGCCTACCGTGCCGCCCTGCTGCACAGCCTCGCCGACCCCGCTGAAGTGGGCATCGAAGCCTCCTACGCGTACTTCGAAGACGGCCTGCTGGTGATCGAAAACGGTCAAATCAGCGCCATCGGCCATGCCAGCGATTTACTGCCGACCTTGCCCGCCGACATCGACATCACCCATTACCAGAACGCGTTGATCATCCCGGGCCTGATCGACACCCACATCCACCTGCCGCAGACCGGCATGGTCGGCGCCTATGGCGAGCAGTTGCTCGACTGGCTCAACACCTACACCTTCCCGTGCGAAAGCCAGTTCGCCGATAAGGCTCACGCCGAGGAAGTCGCGGATATCTTCATCAAGGAACTGCTGCGCAACGGCACCACCACCGCGCTGGTGTTCGGCAGTGTGCATCCGCAATCGGTGAATGCATTCTTTGAAGCGGCAGAAAAACTCGACCTGCGCATGATCGCCGGCAAGGTGATGATGGACCGCAACGCGCCGGAATACCTGACCGACACCGCCGAATCCGGCTACCAGGAAAGCAAGGCGCTGATCGAGCGCTGGCACGGCAAGGGTCGCCTGCATTATGCGGTGACGCCACGCTTTGCCCCGACCAGTACGCCGGAGCAACTGGCACTGGCCGGACAACTGCTGGGGGAATACCCGGACCTGTACATGCAGACCCACATCAGCGAGAACAAGCAGGAAGTCGAGTGGGTGAAGGAGCTGTTCCCGGAGCGCAGTGGCTATCTGGATGTCTACGACCACTACAAGTTGCTGGGCGAGCGCTCGGTGTTTGCCCATGGCGTGCACCTGTGTGATGACGAGTGCGCGCGTCTGGCAGAGGCCGGTTCAGCGGTCGCATTTTGCCCGACCTCGAACTTCTTCCTCGGCAGCGGTTTGTTCAACCTGCCGATGGCCGAGAAGCACAAGCTGAATGTGGGCCTGGGCACCGATGTGGGGGGCGGCACCAGTTTCTCGCTGCTGCAAACCCTGAACGAAGCCTACAAAGTCATGCAGTTGCAGGGCGCGCGCTTGAGCCCGTTCAAGTCGCTGTACCTGGCGACCCTGGGCGGTGCGCGGGCGCTGCGGCTGGAAGACAAGATCGGCACGCTGCAACCGGGCACCGATGCGGACTTCCTGGTGCTGGACTACAACGCCACGCCACTGCTGAGCTATCGCCTGAAGCAGGCGAAGAACATTGCCGAGACGTTGTTTGTATTGATGACGCTAGGGGATGATCGGACGGTGTTGCAGACTTATGCGGCGGGGCAATTGGTGCACCAGCGCTAATCCCATAAACACCCCAAAACAAATGTGGGAGGGGGCTTGCCCCCGATAGCAGAGTGTCAGTCTCTGGATTAATTGACTGATGCACCGCTATCGGGGGCAAGCCCCTTCCCACATTGTTGGTCGTATTTACAACTTTATGGACGAACGCCCCGGTTTCTTGGTCTGCAACAAATGCGAAAACACCGCATGCAGATCATCCGACGCGCTCTCTTCATCGAGGTTGAGCTTGCTGTCGATGTGATCCATGTGATGCATCATCAAGTTCACTGCCAACGCCGCATCCCGTGCCTCGATTGCGTCGATCAGCTGGGTGTGTTCATCGTAGGAACAGTGCGAGCGGTTGCCGCTTTCGTACTGGGCGATGATCAATGAAGTCTGGGACACCAGGCTGCGCTGGAAGCTGATCAGCGGCGCGTTCTTCGCCGCTTCGGCCAGCTTGAGGTGGAACTCGCCGGAGAGGCGGATACCGGCACCGCGATCGCCACGGGAGAAGCTGTCGCGTTCGTCATTGACCATCTGGCGCAGTTCGGCCAGTTGCTCGGCTGTCGCGTGTTGCACCGCCAATTCAGTGATCGCCCGCTCCACCAGGCGCCGCGCGAGGAACACCTGGCGTGCCTCCTCGACGCTTGGGCTGGCCACTACCGCACCGCGATTGGGCCGCAGCAGCACCACGCCTTCATGGGCCAGGCGCGACAACGCGCGGCGAATGATTGTGCGGCTGACGCCGAAGATTTCGCCCAGTGCCTCTTCGCTCAACTTGGTACCGGGTGCCAGGCGTTGTTCGAGGATCGCCTCGAAGATATGCGCGTAGACGATATCGTCCTGGGTTCCGCTGCGACCGGCCTTGCCGGCACGCGGTTGTTTCTTGAGAGGTTGCAACTGTTCGTTCATGGGCACTCGGGTTTGGAGAACGGCGGCGAATTAACGGTAATACGGCAACAGCGTGTCGCTGGCAAGTATCACCTAAAAACAGGGCACATTGTACACAACCGAATGCGCCAACACACTGTACGGCTGTTTGCGGCGTCGGCTGTATTGCAATGGGTCGCTGCGTTTGAGTTTAGGCTTGAATCCGCAACTTCCCTGGTAAAAGGAACACCTGTTCATGACCGATGCCGCCCAAGCGCCTCTGCGCCCGCTGGCCGACACTTCACCCTCGGCCGTCGTCGCCGGCTTCATCGCCATGATGACCGGCTACACCAGCTCCCTGGTCCTGATGTTCCAGGCCGGGCAAGCCGCCGGTTTGACCACGGCGCAGATTTCCTCATGGATCTGGGCGATCTCCATCGGCATGGCGGTGTGCAGCATCGGCCTGTCCCTGCGTTATCGCACCCCCATCACCATTGCCTGGTCGACGCCAGGTGCCGCGCTGCTGATCACCAGCCTGGGCGGTGTGAGCTACGGCGAAGCCATCGGCGCGTACATCACCTGCGCGGTGCTGGTGACGATCTGCGGCTTGACCGGCAGCTTTGAAAAACTGGTCAAGCGTATCCCGGCGTCATTGGCGGCGGCCCTGCTGGCGGGCATCCTGTTCAAGATCGGCAGCGAGATCTTCGTCGCCGCGCAGCATCGCACCGGGCTGGTGCTGGGAATGTTCTTCACCTACCTGGTGATCAAGCGCCTGTCGCCGCGTTATGCGGTGCTGGCCGCGCTGCTGATCGGCACCGCGCTGTCGGGGTTGATGGGGCTGCTGGACTTCAGCGGTTTCCACCTGGAAGTGGCGACGCCGGTATGGACCACGCCGCACTTTTCGCTGGCGGCGACCATCAGCATCGGCATCCCGTTGTTCGTGGTGGCGATGACCTCGCAAAACATGCCCGGCATCGCCGTGCTGCGGGCCGACGGCTACAACGTGCCGGCCTCGCCGCTGATCACCGCCACCGGGCTGGCATCGCTGGTGTTGTCGCCGTTCGGCTCCCACGGCATCAACCTGGCCGCCATCAGCGCAGCGATCTGCACCGGGCCCCATGCCCATGAAGACCGCAACAAGCGCTATACCGCAGCCGTGTGGTGCGGGGTGTTCTACGGGATTGCCGGGGTATTCGGCGCGACCTTGGCGGCGCTGTTCGCAGCCTTGCCCAAGGAACTGGTGCTGTCGATCGCGGCGCTGGCGCTGTTTGGCTCGATCATCAATGGCCTGAGCATCGCCATGAATCAGCCGAAGGAACGTGAAGCGGCGCTGATCACCTTCATGGTCACGGCGTCTGGCCTGACGCTGTTTTCCATCGGGTCGGCGTTCTGGGGGATTGTGGCGGGGGTGTTGACGCTGCTGATTCTGAATTGGCGCAAGGCATAAAAAAACGGCGACCCTGGGGTCGCCGTTTTTTCAGTATCACTTAGCCGCGTTGATCGGCTTTTCCGGATACCACACGTCCAGCAGCGGGCTGACTTCAGCCTTGGTCAGCTCGGAACGGGTTTTCAGCCAGGCCTCAACGGCAGCACGTTGCTCTTCGGAGACCGAGCCACGCTTCTGCAGGCAAACCAGACCGTAGTCATCGCCGCCGACGTAGCCCAGACCATTGGCTTCCATGGCTTCTTTGATGAATGCTTCGAGGAAAGCGTCGATAGCTTCTTCACTCAGGCCTTCTTTGAAGTCCAGGTTCAGTTCGAAACCCAGCTCTTGAAATTCATCAACGCACAGTTTTTTGCGCAGACGCTGGGAACGGTTAGTCGCCATTGGAACAATCCTCATAAGTAATAACGGGCGGCACTTTAGCAGTTTAAGGCGGCGATTGCCCGACTCTCTGGGACAGGCGGCACAATGGCGCTAAAAAAAACGCGCAATACCAGCTATCGTTCAGCTACAAGTGGATCAACCTTGGGGCATAATGCCGACACTTTCATGACTATTGAGGGATTTTTCTTATTTACCCCTCGCCTTTTTCACCCTCCTCAGCAGTAGGGTTTTACTTCTTATGATCAAATCTTTGCGTTCCGTCTTGCTCGCCGGTCTTCTCCTTCCGCTGGCCTTTTCCACCTCCGCAGCCCCCGTCAACAATACCCTGCCACCGAATGTTCAGCAGGCACTCGCCAAAGCCAAGCTGCAAAACACCGCGCTGTCCCTGGTGATGATTCCCCTGAACGGCCCCGGTACACCGACCGTTTTCAACGCCGATGTCTCAGTGAACCCGGCCTCGACCATGAAGCTGGTCACCACCTATGCGGCGCTGGAAATGCTCGGCCCCAACCACCAATGGAAAACCGAGTTCTACACCGACGGCACCCTCAGCGGTGGCGTGTTGCACGGCAACCTGTACCTCAAGGGTGGCGGCGACCCCAAGCTGAACATGGAAAAACTCTGGCTGCTGATGCGCGACCTGCGCGCCAACGGCGTGCAGCAAGTCACTGGTGACCTGGTGCTGGACCGCAGCTTCTTCAACCAGCCGCTGTTGCCGGAATTCAACGACGACGGCAACGACGAGAACAAGCCCTTCCTGGTCAAGCCGGACGCGCTGCTGGTCAACCTCAAGGCCCTGCGCTTCGTGACCCGCAATGATTCGGGCCGGGTACTGGTATCGGTCGAGCCGCCGATTGCCAGCATCCGTATCGACAACCAGGTCAAGGTGTCCAACGCCAAGCAGTGCACCGGCGACGTACGCTATAACCCGGTCACCGCCGCCGACGGCAACGTGACGGTAACGGTCAGCGGCCAATTGGCCGATGGCTGCAGTTCGCAGACCTACCTGTCGCTGCTGGACCACGCCACCTACACCGCCGGCGCCGTCCGGGCGATCTGGAAGGAACTGGGCGGCACCATCCAGGGCCGTGACATCCAGGCACCGGTGCCCAAGGATGCCAAGGTATTGGCCCGGGCCTTTTCGCCGGACCTGGCGGAAATTATCCGCGACATCAACAAATACAGTAACAACACCATGGCCCAGCAGTTGTTCCTGAGCCTGGGCGCGCAGTTCCGCAACGACGCCGATGGCGACGATGCCAAGGCTGCGCAACGCGTGGTGCGCCAGTGGCTGGCGAAGAAAGGCATCACCGCGCCGCACCTGGTGATGGAGAACGGCTCAGGCCTGTCCCGCGCCGAACGGGTCAGCGCCCGCGAGATGGCGGCCATGCTGCAAGCCGCGTGGAAAAGCCCCTACGCTGCCGAGTACATCAGTTCGATGCCGATTGCCGGCACCGACGGCACCATGCGCAAACGCCTGAAGACCACCGCCATGCGCGGCGAAGCCCACATCAAGACCGGCACCCTGAACACCGTGCGCGCCATCGCCGGGTTCAGCCGCGACAACAACGGCAATACCTGGGCCGTGGTGGCTATCCTCAACGACCCGAAGCCATGGGGTGCTTCGTCGGTGTTGGATCAGGTGTTGCTCGACCTGTACCGCCAGCCGAAGGTGGCTGCGGCAGCACCGGCCCTCTGAAACATACTGGGGTGAACGGGCTTGTCCGCTCACCCCAGAAGCCCGCTCACCACGACGGGGCCAGTCAGCAAACCGACTGCGCTTCCACCCGATCCCTGCCCGCCTGCTTGGCCACGTACACGGCCGAGTCAGCGCGCAGCAGCAGCCCATCGATACCTTCGTCCACCCGCCAACTGGCCACGCCGAAGCTCGCGGTGACAATACCGACCGGCTCCATCGGCACGCTGCGCAACGACGCCCACAATTCCATCGCCAGGCTGTAGGCCTGAGCACCATCGGTGTGCGGGCACAGCACCATGAACTCCTCGCCACCCAGGCGGCAGAACACATCGGTGCGGCGCAGGCGCTGGCTGATGCGTTTGCACAACTCCTGCAATACCCCATCGCCGACGGCATGCCCATGCTGGTCGTTGATGCGCTTGAAGTGATCGATATCGAGCATGATCACCGACAAGGCCCCCGAGGTGCGGTTGAGCCTGACCATCTCGGCCTTGAGGCGGTCCTGGAAATAGCGGCGGTTGTGGATCCCGGTCAGGGAGTCGGTGATGGAGAGTGCACGCAGCTCTTCCTCCACCCGCTTCAGATCGGAAATATCCGACACGTAGCCATGCCACAGCGTCCCTCCTCCGGGTAACTCTTCCGGCGTCGCTTCGCCGCGAATCCAGCGCAGTCCGCGTTGCGGCAAGAGCACCCGGTACTCCTCCCGCCAATGGCTCAACTGCAACGCCGACAAGCGGATCGATGCGCGTACCCGCTCCGCATCCAGCGGGTGGATGCGCTCGAAGACCTTCTTCGCATCCTGCTGCAGCACGCCGGGCTCGATTTCATAGATATCGCGCATGCCGTCGCTGGCGTAGATGAATTTCCAGTTGTCTTGAGGCTCCAGGGTGAACTGGAAGATGCCGCCGGGCACATGGGCGCTGAGTTTCTTGAGCAGCCGATCCCTGGCCGCCAATGCCTCGTAGGCGCGCTTTTGTTCGGTAATGTCCAGGTAAATCGCCAGGTGACCGATCCACAAACCATGGTCGTCCAGCAACACGGTGGCCAGCATGTTTACCGTCAGTTGGCTGTGATCCTCACGAACCAGGGTCCACTCGCGGGCTTGGTGCAGGTTGTCGGGGCTTTCCACCAGCATCGCCTGGCTTGCCGGGATGCGTTTGCCCAAGGCTACACTGAGGCTGGCGGAACGCGCTTCCAGTTCCGACGCCAGGTGCAGGCTTTCCAGGGTGTGCGTGCCCACCACCTGCTCGGCCTTGAACCCCAGCATCTGCTCGGCACCGGCATTGAAGGTATTGATGACACCGCGCAGGTCGGTGGCAATGATCGCGACCTGCGTCGCGGCATTCAGCACACTGCGCAATTGGCCGTGGGCGCCGCGTAATTCCTGCTCGCGCAGGCGCAACTGCGCCGTGCGCTGCTCCACCAGTTTCAGCGCGCGCTGGCGTTGGCTGACCAGCACATAGAGCAAGGCGCTGAGCAACAGGCTGAGCAGGCCGCCCATGGTCAGGATCGTGCTCAACGAGGAGTGGTTGGCCTGGTCGAACACCTGGCTCGGACGCAGTGTGAGGGCATACACATGGTCACCCAGTGTGAGGCGGCGCGCCCCGACCAGATCACCGCTGGCCACGGCATTGCCGGACTCGAAAAGCACGCGCTTTTGCACGTCGGAGGTGTCGACGATCTGCATCACCAGGTTGTCGCGGTCCGGCTTGGGCAAACCGTCGGCCACCAGTTGGCGCATGCTGATCACCGCCATGACATAGCCGTAGGGCTCATTCTGGGATTGGTCGGAGGTGGGCAAATGACTGACCGGCGCGACCAATAAAACCCCGGTGGCATAGTCCGGTTCCACACCCACCAGTTGCATGGGCTGGGACACCGCCAGCTTGCCGGTGTTTTGCGCACGCTCAAGCACCGAACGCCGCAGGGGCTGGGCCAGCAGGTCAAAGCCGAGGGGTGCGCCCAACAGGCTTTGGGTCTGGCTGTACAGTACCGGTACGTATTCATCGCGCTCGGGCACAGGGGCCAACTCACCCGTGGAATTCAACTCACAGATCACGAAAGGTGTGCCGCGCTGCGCGGACACGGCTTGCTCAAACTGACCGCGCTGTTCGCGATACACCCGGGGCGCCCAGGAGTAAGCGCGCGCGCGCAGCAACAAGGGCTGGGCAAAACCGTCAAACTCTTCGCGGGACACGTCATCGGAGTTGACGAAGAAACGCCGCAGGCTGTTCAGGCGTTGTTCCTGGTCGTCGAAGCGTTCCTGCAGGCGGGTGTAGCGTTCGTTGACCAACAACTGAAAGCGTTGGCGCACCTGCTGCTGATAGAGGTCGGCGGCCGCCCAGGCCACAACAGCCGTCAAGGCAAACCCTGCCAGCAACACCACCAATGCCACCAGCCAAGCCGACGCCTGCTCACTGATAAAGCCTAGGATTTTCGGGCGTACGGCTTGCAACGGCATAGGCAACACTCACAGCGCCAGCGTGCGGGGGGTGTCACTTTGGCTTGGCCTTAAGTTATAGCCACCGGCCTTGAATTTGACCAGCGTAAAAAAGCCGCAAACCCGGAATAATCCAGGCTTGCGGCCTGATTGACAGCCGTGTTCAGCGCGCGGTGATTTTCCATGCCCGGTGGATCTTCGCATTGCGTGCGAAATCCGGGTCGATGGTCTTGTCGCTGATTTCCTCGACCGCGTAGCGTTCGCTCAGGTTGTCCTCCAGTGCGAACTTGCGGAAGTTGTTCGAGAAGTACAGCACGCCGCCCGGCGCCAGGCGCGCCATGGCCAGGTCGAGCAACTGCACGTGGTCGCGCTGCACGTCGAAGATACCTTCCATGCGCTTGGAGTTGGAGAAGGTCGGCGGGTCAATGAAGATCAGGTCGAACTCATCGCGGCTGGCCTCCAGCCAGGCCATCACGTCACCCTGCTCCAGACGGTTCTTGTCGGAGAAGCCGTTGAGGGACAAGTTGCGGCGTGCCCAGTCCAGGTAAGTCTTGGACAGGTCGACGCTGGTGGTGCTGCGCGCGCCGCCCTTGGCCGCATGCACACTGGCGGTGGCGGTGTAGCAATACAGATTGAGGAAACGCTTGCCGGCTGCCTCTTTCTGGATGCGCAGGCGCATCGGGCGGTGGTCGAGGAACAGGCCGGTGTCCAGGTAGTCGGTGAGGTTGACCAGCAGCTTTACGCCGCCTTCGCTGACTTCGGTGAACTTGCCCTGGGCGCTCTGGCGCTCGTACTGCTTGGTACCGCTCTGACGCTCACGGCGCTTGACCACCACGCGGCTCTTGTCGATGTTCAGCGCCTGGGGAATGGCCGCCAGCGCATCGAACATACGCGCGGAGGCTTTTTCCGGGTCAATGGACTTGGGCGCCGCGTATTCCTGTACATGCACCCAATCGTGATACAGGTCGATGGCCATGGAGTATTCCGGCATGTCGGCATCGTACACGCGGTAGCAATCCACGCCTTCGCGTTTGGCCCACTTGCCCAGCAGCTTGAGGTTCTTTTGCAGGCGGTTGGCAAACATCTGCCCGCCTTCGCTCAGGCGCGCCTGCTCGACCACCGGGGCCGGAGCGGGTTTGATCGGGTTGCCGTTCTTGTTGTACTGGCGCTCTTGCGGCTCGGCCGGGGCCTGATCGTAGGTAGCTTGCTCACGCTCGGCCTGGCGCTGTTCCGGGGTACGACGCTCGCCGGTGACGAACTGGTCCGGGTTGACCTTGATCAGCAGCAACTTGCACGGCAACGCGCCGTTCCAGAACGAATACTGCTTGTGGCTACGGATGCCCATGCGCTTGCCCAGGTCCGGCGCGCCGGTGAACACTGCGGCTTCCCAGCCCATGCACGCCTGACGCAGACGCTCGCCGAGATTCTGGTAGAGGTACAACAGGCTGGCTTCGTCACCCAGGCGCTCGCCGTACGGCGGGTTGCAGATGACCAGGCCTTTCTGGTTCTGGTCCGGGCGCGGTTCGAAGGTGCCTACTTCGCCCTGGTACACCTTGATCCAGTGGCTCAGGCCGGCCCGCTCGATGTTATTGCGCGCAGGCTGGATCAAGCGCGGATCGGCTTCGTAGCCACGGATCCACAGCGGCGGCTTGTTCATGCCGATGGCGGCGCGTTCAGCGGCTTCGGCGTGCAGCTTCTTCCACAGCGCCGGGACATGACCGAGCCAGGTGGTGAAACCCCACAGCTCGCGGTTCAGGTTGGGGGCCATGTCGGCAGCGATCATGGCGCCTTCCACCAGGAAGGTGCCCACGCCGCACATCGGGTCACTCAGCGCGCCGCCTTCAGCGGCGATGCGCGGCCAGCCGGCACGAATCAGGATCGCGGCCGCCAGGTTTTCCTTCAACGGTGCCGCCCCCTGCTGCAAGCGATAACCGCGCTGGTGCAGGCTGTGGCCGGACAGGTCGAGGGACAGGATCGCTTCGCCACGGTCCAGGCGCAGATGGATGCGCAGGTCCGGATTGATCTTGTCGATGGACGGGCGCTCGCCAGTCGGGGTGCGCAGCTTGTCGACAATCGCATCCTTGACCTTCAGCGCGCCGAAGTGGGTGTTGTCGATGCCCGAACCGTGGCCGCTGAATTCAACCGCCAGGCTGCCATCCGGCACCATGTGGTCGGCCCACTCAATGTCCAGCACGCCGTGGTAGAGGTCTTCGGCGTCCTTCATCGGGAAGCGCTTGAGCACCAGCAGCACGCGGTTGGCCAGGCGCGACCAGAGGCACAGGCGGTAGGCGGTTTCCATGTCGGCCATGCCGCGCACGGCCGAGGTGTGCTCGCGGGCGTCCTCAAGGCCAAGCCCGACGGCTTCCTCGATCAGCAGGCCTTCGAGGCCCTTGGGGCAGGTGAGGAAGAGTTCAAAACGGTCCGACATGGGGCATTCCAGGCTTTTCAGCAATAAATGAACGGGCGACGCATCGCCGGTTCGGTTTTCAATCAAGCACTTTTCTTGAAGAGTGCTCGCGTGGCACGAATGTGCCGTCCCACCCCGGCTGCCGGGCCTTTGGGCCTGTAATGACGGGGCAGAGAAACAATTGGCTGTAACAAAAAGAAATATTCCGACCCTTCGTCGAATAATAACTGACTGCAACGGGCGGACATTCTCACCAAAGGATTAAACCCATCCTCTATGCAGGGTGCATCATAGCTGGCTTTGCCCAATAAAAGGGGCGAAAAACCATCCCAGCTTATCGCTATAGCATCGTTATCGTTACGTGCTTATGACAAAACGATCATTGAATCCATGTGACCTATTGGTTAGAACTCAATACAGGTTGGCGCCGTAACGACGCCGACACATCGGCTCGCCACGCCGGCAGCGAGCCCACCAACGGCAGAAAAACTCTGCCCGGTCTCGGACGAGGCCGAAGGATATCAAGACAGTCAACAAGTGAGGGAAACACCCTATGAGAAGACTTAAGCGTGATCCGTTGGAAAGAGCATTTTTACGCGGATATCAATACGGCGTTCATGGCAAATCCCGTGAGCTTTGCCCATTTACTCTACCGTCGGTACGCCAAGCCTGGATCAACGGCTGGCGAGAAGGACGCGGCGACAACTGGGACGGTATGACTGGCACTGCGGGAATCCACAGACTCAACGAACTTCACGCCGTCGGCTAATCAAGGGCAATTAATTCCGACACCACCTCTGGATTTATAACGACTTACCATGCACGCCCCATCCGGGCGGCGGGCTTCGGCCCAGGGGGCTCCTTTTCAGGAGCCCTTTTTAATGGATGGTTTTCAGGCTTTTGGCAATGCCGCGATGGCATCTACCGACTGGCGAATCAGCGCCGGGCCTTTGTAGATGAAGCCGGAATACAACTGCACCAGGCTTGCACCCGCGGCAATCTTCTCGGCCGCATGCTTGCCTTCGGTAATACCGCCGACGGCGATGATCGGCAAGCGCCCGGCCAGCTCCGCAGCCAGCACCTTGACGATATGGGTGCTCTTGTCACGCACCGGCGCCCCCGACAGGCCGCCCGCTTCGTCGCCATGGGCCAGGCCTTCGACGCCTACGCGGCTGAGGGTGGTGTTGGTCGCGATGACTGCGTCCATCCCCGAGTCCACCAGGGCCTGGGCCACCAGCACGGTTTCTTCGTCGCTCATGTCCGGCGCGATCTTGATCGCCAGCGGCACGCGCTTGCCATGACGCACGGCCAGGTCTTCCTGGCGCTGGCGCAAGGCTTCGAGCAGTTGCTTGAGGGAGTCGCCGAACTGCAGGCTGCGCAGGCCCGGGGTATTGGGCGAGCTGACGTTGACCGTGACATAGCTGGCGTGGGCGTAGACCTTGTCCAGGCAGATCAGGTAATCATCCACCGCACGCTCGACCGGCGTATCGAAGTTCTTGCCGATATTGATGCCCAGGATGCCCTTGTACTTCGCCGCCTGAACCCGCGACAGCAGGTGATCAACGCCCAGGTTGTTGAAACCCATGCGATTGATGATCGCCTCGGCTTCCGGCAGGCGGAAGATACGTGGCTTGGGGTTACCCGGCTGTGGGCGTGGCGTCACGGTGCCGATTTCAACGAAACCGAAACCCAGCTGTGCAAAACCATCGATGGCCGCACCGTTCTTATCCAGGCCAGCCGCCAGGCCGACCGGGTTGGGGAAGTCGAGCCCCATCACCGAGACCGGCATTTTTGCCGGTGCCTTGCATACCAGGCCATTGAGCCCCAGGCGGCCACCGGCACCGATCAGGTCCAGGGACAGATCGTGGGAGGTTTCCGGGGAGAGTTTGAACAACAGCTGGCGGGCCAGGGTATACATGGGCGGGCTAGACTCGGATGGCGGCGAAAGGTGGCGGCGATTATAGCCGGGGTCACGGGTTGCGCGCGAGGCGCGAACCTCAATCGTCAGTAGCGGTGCGCTACCAACTGCTCGTAATACGCCCAGATTTTCTGGGCATATTGCATGCGCAACGCCTCACGCGCGGGCCCGGAACCCGGGCCTGCGTTGTAGGAGCCTACCGCCGTCCAGTTGTAGCCAAAGCGCTGGATGAACTCGGCGAGAATCGAAGCCCCTACCTCCACCGACAGGCAAGGCTCATTGAGCAACCGCTCCTCGGTAATACCTCGCTCGAGCAGGCGCGGCAAATGGCTGCTGTTGATCTGCATCAGGCCGATGTCCCGAGTGCCATTACGGTTCGTATCGTTTATCGCGTGCGCACGAAAGCCCGACTCCACCGCAGCGATCGCCTGCAGCAATTCGGGCTCGATGTTGTAGCGGCTGGCCGCCTCCTCCCAGCAATAGGCCAGCGCCTGATTGCCGGTCATCATCACACCCAACACCAAGCCCTTGCTCCAGAACCTAGCCACGGCCTGCCACTCCATTGCGGGTATGGCCGCATGCCGAGCACACATGGTCCATACGGCCAGACGAGGGGCCCTCGATCGTCACCGGGCAAATGAAACGGTACCCCCGACCGTAAATCGTCTTGATAAACCCCTTGTCGGTGCCAAGGTACTTGCGCAGTGAATAAATGCAGCGTGTCAGCGACTCTTCGGCAACTTCCCCCTGCGGCCAGGCCAGCTCCAGCAAGCGATCCTTGGTCATCAACACGCCACCGGACATCAGCAACAACCGCAACACCAGCCCTTCCTTGGGCGGCAGCTGAACATCTGCGTCCTCACCGGTCAGGCGACCATCGTCGTGCAGGGTCCAACGCGCAAAAACCAGGGAAGTCGTCGTCCCTCCATCATCCATGACAGCCATGATTACCTCGGCATCCGACTACTGACATTGAAGTCCTCATTTGCATTACGGGTTCAAGTGCCCCTGCCACGACTATAAAAACCTGCCTCAAGGCTCACGTTAGGAAAAAGCGCAGACATCGCGCGTTTTTTTGGAACCACGCTGTAAGACGTTTCGCTACCCATCAACTTCAGGTAGCCAGGCGTGGTAAACCTCGTGCAACTCAACCCCCAACCGGTCTTCCAACTGCACCAACTCACCCAAGGCCAGTAATTGCCCGTTAACCCGAACCTCCACGCAATGGATTATCTCTGGCATCAAAGGCAACACCTTCCCGGGCGCAAACTTTGCCAGGCGCCGGCGGCTGATCAGTTGTTCCTGAAGAAGAATTTCCAGATGCATCGGGCTAACACCTTGTTCACGGTGAGACATCGCGCTCAGGCCGTACAAACGCACGTTGAACACGCTCGTATTGCGCTGCCGTCAAAGGCGGTGGCCCTGCCCCCCCACCCGGCCCCAGCGTCTCACTGCCCACGGCCCTGGCCTGAATCACAAACAGACGCACTTGATCCGGGCGAGTAGTCGCCCGCCGTTCTGCCTCTCGTTGAAACGCGCCCAGCCACAGACGCCTGCCCTGGGGCACACGCACCACACTGTTGACCCCCACCTGCCCCACCGCGGTATTTTTTTCACGCCGCCCCTTCTCACTCATCTGGCGCCCCTCCTCAATCTCAAGGCGCATTTCGATCTGGTTAGCTTCTGAAAAACGCGGCAATACGCTGACCTGAGTGCCATAGCGCACAGGTTTCCAGTCAGTCCGGTCGTTTCCGGGGGGCGGTAGATAAAAGGTATGGCTATCCTGAAACACCGCCGGGACGTTCTCCTGAGTGAGAATCACGGGCAGTGCCACCACCTTCGCCCGTCGACGACGCTCCAATGCACCGATCCTGGCCATCACGCGGTTGTCATCCTGAGGCGCAAGGATTCGCGTGGTCGACATCCGGGCGTCTTCATCCCTGCCCAGGCCCAGTTTTTCCAGCTCGTCACGCTCAACATCCACCAGCCATAACGACACTTCGATCGATCGCTTGGGTATGTCGAGTTCAGCCACCAGTTTCTGGATGAAGGTCACCTGGGCCGGCTTGCCCTTGATCAGCAGGCTGTTGCTGTCCGGGTAGGCGATCACACCGAGGCTCTTGTCGGACAGCAACCCCTTGTGCTCGCTGGCCAGCAGGGTCTCGATCATCGACGCCATCCCCGGCACGGTAACCGGGTTGTCGCGCGCGCCGTACTGACGGTCCGCCACATCGGTGTTAAGCACCTGAACCACACCAAAGGCCTGCGCGCCCACACGCAAATCGGCTCTTTGCCGGTCCATCAATTGGGCCAGGCGCATCACCTGATCGACGTAGTTAGGTGGGCCGGACACATAAAATGTGCGTGCCCCACTTTCACGCAGGGGATGGCGTGACTCATCGATACCCGAGCGGCGCATAAGGCCACGCAACTTGTCGACCGTAATATGCCGCAAGGTCACCGCAGAGCTCTTTGCCTCGTCAGCATCGTAGATATGCAGCGCTTGCCCGTCGCTGTACCAGATCAACCCCTGCTCTTGCGCAAGCGCCTCCAACGCCTGTTGCGGCGCATCGAAATCCAGTGCGGTGCTCAGACGTTTGCGCGCCACCGCCTGGCTGACAACGATGGGCACCCCCAGCGGCTCCGACAGCGCAGTGAACACGGTATACAGGCTTTCATCCCGAACCTGGTGAAGCTCGGCCCAAGCCAGCGCACTTCCCAACCACAGGCCGGCAAACCACAACCAACGGTGAAACCGGAGACGGAGCATCGTTACAAGGGATTCGGCGTGCACCGTGAGGGTTCCTGGGCAGTCTGGCAGTAAGAGAGCGGCCATACTGAAAGCCCGCCCGGTTTCAATCTTGATGGAAAGCTGACGGCCAGCCGGGCCTCACCACCCGTGGCATGTGCCTTGCTACGAACTCTGCATGAGAGCACGCGCCAACGGCGGAGCGCGCTACGGACAAAGGCGTCGTTACCCGCATTGGCTTACACCGCCATCTGAGGGAACGACGCTTTTTTTTGAAAGAAAAGGTAGGTGTTGATGAACGATTCGGTCGGCAACAGCCCGATGAACGACCCGCGGGCCTGGGTCAACGGCAGTGATGCCCCTGAAAAGAGCAGCCTTGACCTGGGTTTCATGGCCCTGAGCGACTGCGCCTCGGTGGTCGTAGCGGCCACCCAGGGCTTCGCTCAACCCTACGGCCTGACCCTGAACCTCAAGCGCCAATCGTCCTGGGCCAACCTGCGCGACAAACTGGTCAGCGGCGAACTGGACGCCGCCCACAGCCTGTACGGGCTGATCTATGCCGTGCACCTGGGCATCGGCGGAGTCGCGCCCACCGACATGGCCGTGCTGATGGGGCTCAACCAGAACGGCCAGAGCATCAACCTGTCCCACGGCTTGCAGCGACAAGGGGTGATCACTCCTGAGGCGCTCGACCGCCACGTGCACCAAAGCCGAACAAAACTGACCTTCGCGCAGACCTTTCCCACAGGTACTCACGCCATGTGGCTGTATTACTGGCTGGCGAGCCAAGGTATTCACCCCTTGCAGGATGTGGACAGTGTGGTGGTCCCGCCACCGCAAATGGTTGCGCACCTGCAAGCCGGACGCATTGACGGGTTTTGCGTCGGCGAGCCCTGGTGCGCCAGCGCAGTCAAGCAAAACCAGGGGTTTACCTTGGCGACAAGCCAGGCGATCTGGCCGGATCACCCGGAAAAGGTCCTCGGATGCACCCGGACGTTCGTCGACCAGTACCCCAATACTGCGCGCGTGCTGGTGATGGCGATCCTGGAGGCCAGCCGGTTTATCGAAGAAAGCACCGAAAACCGCCGTTCCACCGCGCAATTGCTCAGTGGTCGCGAGTACCTCGACGCCCCGCTCGACTGCATCGAACCGCGCCTGCTGGGCGCCTATGACGATGGCCTGGGCAACCAGTGGCAGGATCCCCACGCCCTGCGTTTTTTCGCCGGTGGCGAGGTGAACCTGCCTTACCTCTCCGATGGCATGTGGTTCATGACCCAGTTCCGGCGTTGGGGCCTGTTGCGCGAGGACCCCGACTACCTCGGCGTTGCCCGCCAGGTGCAGCAACTGGCGCTGTATCGTCAGGCGGCAGGTGCGCTGGGGATCCCGGTAAAGGCCCAGGACATGCGCAGCAGCCAGCTGATCGACGGCAAGATCTGGGACGGTTCCAACCCAACCGAATACGCCCGCAGCTTCCGCCTGCATGCCCTGGCCAATGATTCCAACCGCCAGGCCTGGCGCTGACAGGAGAATCTCCATGCTGCGAATCCTGTTGATCAATGACACCCCGCGCAAGGTCGGCCGCCTCAGGTCGGCGCTGATCGAGGCCGGTTTTGATGTCATCGATGAGTCCGGCCTGACCATCGACCTGCCCGCACGCGTCGAAACGGTGCGCCCGGACGTGATCCTGATCGATACCGAGTCACCGGGCCGTGATGTGATGGAGCAGGTGGTATTGGTCAGCCGAGACCAACCCCGGCCCATCGTGATGTTTACCGACGAACATGACCCGAACGTAATGCGCCAGGCGATCAAGTCCGGCGTCAGCGCCTACATCGTCGAAGGCATCCAGGCCCAGCGCCTGCAGCCGATCCTCGATGTGGCCATGGCGCGCTTCGAAAGCGACCAGGCCTTGCGCGCCCAGCTCCAGGCGCGCGACCAGCAATTGGCCGAGCGCAAGCGCATCGAGCTGGCCAAGGGCATGCTGATGAAAATGAAGGCCTGCAACGAAGAAGAGGCCTACACCCTGATGCGTCGCCAGGCCATGAGCCGCCAGCAGAAACTGATCCAGGTGGCGGAGCAGATTATCGCCATGAGCGAGCTGCTCGGCTGATTTGGCTCAGCTCTTGCTAAGTATTCCGTACAGGTAGCCAACGGCGGTTGCCCCTCCACGACAAAGACGTCGCACACCCGGTTTGCCCTCGCGAACCCGGTGGCGGCGTTTTTTCGTTTTGGCCTTCTTACAAGACTCCCAACCGTTGAGGTGCGTGATGAAATCAAGCTTCTGGAAATCCGGGCACACCCCGACCCTGTTTGCCGCGTTCCTGTATTTCGACCTGAGCTTCATGGTCTGGTACCTGCTAGGCCCACTGGCGGTACAGATTGCCGCCGACCTGCACCTGACCACCCAACAACGCGGCCTGGTGGTGGCGACACCGATCCTGGCGGGCGCGGTGCTGCGCTTCCTGATGGGCATGCTGGCGGACAAGCTGTCGCCCAAGACCGCCGGGCTGATCGGCCAGGTGATTGTGATCTGTGCCCTGTTCGGCGCCTGGAAACTGGGCATCCATAGCTACGAACAAGCGCTGCTGCTGGGACTGTTCCTCGGTATGGCCGGTGCATCCTTTGCTGTCGCGTTGCCGCTGGCCTCCCAATGGTACCCGGCCGAACACCAGGGCAAGGCCATGGGCATCGCCGGTGCGGGCAATTCAGGCACGGTGTTCGCCGCGTTGCTGGCGCCTGTGTTGGCGGCCGCGTTTGGCTGGAGCAACGTGTTCGGCTTCGCTCTGATTCCGCTGGTGCTGACGCTGATCGTGTTTGCCTGGCTGGCGCGCAATGCCCCTGAACGGCCAAAAGCCAAATCCATGGCCGACTACTTAAAGGCCCTGGGCGACCGTGACAGCTGGTGGTTCATGTTTTTCTACAGCGTGACCTTCGGCGGCTTTATCGGCCTGGCGAGCGCCCTGCCCGGTTACTTCAACGACCAGTACGGCCTGAGCCCGGTGACCGCTGGGTACTACACCGCCGCCTGCGTGTTCGGCGGCAGCCTGATGCGCCCACTGGGCGGTGCGCTGGCGGACCGCTTCGGCGGGATTCGTACGTTGCTGGGCATGTACAGCGTGGCAGCAATCTGCATCGCGGCGGTGGGTTTCAACCTGCCAAGCTCTTATGCGGCGCTGGCCCTGTTCGTCTGCACCATGCTTGGCCTGGGCGCCGGTAACGGTGCGGTGTTCCAACTGGTGCCGCAGCGTTTCCGCCGTGAGATCGGCGTGATGACCGGCCTGATCGGCATGGCCGGCGGCATTGGCGGTTTCGCCCTGGCAGCTGGCATGGGCGCGATCAAGCAAAGCACCGGCAGCTATCAGATGGCGCTGTGGCTGTTCGCGAGCCTGGGTGTATTGGCCTGGTTCGGCCTGCATGGCGTTAAACGTCGCTGGAGAACCACCTGGGGCTCGGCCGCCGTGACGGCTGCACGGGTCTGATGAGCCTGCAACTGAGCATCGCTCAGGCCAGTGCCATCGGCCCTCGGGCGCAAAACCAGGACGCACTGCGGGTGGTGACACCCGTGGCCGAACTGGCGGCGAGCAAAGGCTACTTGTGCGCCATCGCCGATGGAGTGAGTCAGTGCGCCGACGGCGGCCTGGCCGCGCGCTCGACCTTGCAGGCGCTGGCCATGGATTACTACGCCACGCCGCAGACCTGGAGCGTGGCCCAGGCCCTGGAACGCTTGCTGTCGGCCCAGAATCGCTGGCTGCAGGCCAATGGCGGTGGCCAGCCGTTGCTGACCACCCTGAGCGCCCTGGTGTTTCGCGGCCAGCGCTTCACCCTCGCGCATGTCGGCGATTGCCGGGCGTATCGCTGGCTGGATGGCGAATTGCAGCGCCTCAGTGAGGATCACGTATGGGAGCAGCCGGGCATGGAGCATGTGCTCAAGCGTGCCCTCGGCCTGGATCAACACCTGGTAGTGGATTTTCTCGACGGCCAGTTGCGCGAAGGCGAATGTTTCCTGCTGCTCAGTGATGGCGTGTGGGCAACCCTGGGTGATCACAGCATCCGTTCGATTCTGCGCGAGCAAACCGACCTGGATCTGGCGGTCAACACCCTGGTGAACGCCGCGCACCTGGCGGGTAGCCAGGACAATGCCAGCGCCCTGCTCGTGCGTATCGACACCCTCGGCGCGGCGACCCTCGGCGACGCCCTGGTGCAATTGCAGCAATGGCCGCTGCCACCGCCGTTGAAAGCCGGGCAACACTTTGAAGGCTGGCAGGTGCAAGGCGTATTGGCGCAAAGCCGACAGTCGTTACTGTACCGGGTGCGGGATGCCCAGCAGCAACCCTGGCTGCTGAAAACCCTGCCGCTGAGCCGCGATGATGACAGCGATGCCGGCCAGGCCTTGCTCGCGGAAGAATGGTTTCTACGACGCGTCGCCGGCCGGGCGTTTCCTGAAGTCCATGCCGCCAGCGGACGCCAGCATCTGTACTACGTGATGCGGGAATACCCCGGCCAGACCCTGGCCGAACTGTTCCAGCAGCACGGCCCATTGCCCCTGGCGCAATGGCAGTCGATCGCCGAGCGCTTGCTGCGGGCAGTGGGCATGTTGCACCGGCGGCAGATCCTGCACCGCGATATCAAGCCGGAAAACCTGCTACTGGGGGATGACGGCGAACTGCGTGTGTTGGATTTCGGCCTGGCGTACTGCCCGGGCCTGTCGGAAGACCGCGTCCATGCATTGCCCGGCACACCAAGCTTTATCGCGCCCGAGGCGTTCAATGGCGACCGGCCTACGGCCCAACAGGATTTATACAGTGCCGGTGTCAGCCTGTATTACCTGCTGACCGGGCACTACCCCTACGGTGAAATCGAAGCCTTCCAACGGCCCCGGTTCAACCAGCCCTTCAGCGCCAGCCGCTACCGCCCCGATCTGCCGGATTGGCTACCCCTCAGCCTGGACCGGGCAGTGGCGGCTCAACCTGCGCATCGTTACGAAACCGCCGAAGAATGGTTGCGTGTGCTGGAACAGGCGGACCGGCAGGAACTGAGCATTCGCCCCAAGCCCTTGCTGGAGCGTGAACCCTTGAAGGTCTGGCGCACTCTGGGACTGCTGTCGATGTTGATCAATCTAGTGCTGTTGTACTCACTCTTTCACCGCTGACGTCATCCCTGGACGAGGAAAAATCCATGAGCGCAAAAGTCTGGTTGGTGGGCGCGGGTCCCGGTGACCCGGAACTGTTGACCCTCAAGGCCGTACGCGCCCTGCGTGAGGCGCATGTGGTGCTGATCGATGACCTGGTCAACCCGGCGGTACTGGAACACTGCGTTGAAGCACGGGTGATCACCGTGGGTAAACGCGGTGGCTGTCGCTCGACACCGCAGGACTTTATCCATCGCCTGATGCTGCGCTATGCGCGCCAGGGCAAATGCGTGGTGCGGCTCAAGGGCGGCGACCCGTGCATTTTCGGGCGTGGCGGTGAGGAAGCCATGTGGCTGCGTGAACGGGGCGTCGAGGTGGAGTTGGTCAACGGGATCACGGCGGGCCTGGCGGGCGCGACAAATTGCGCGGTTCCGCTGACGCTGCGCGGGGTGAGCCGTGGCGTGACCCTGGTGACGGCACACACCCAGGACGACAGCAGCTTGAATTGGCGAGCCCTGGCAGAGGGTGGCACGACCTTGGTGGTGTACATGGGCGTGGCAAAGCTTGAGGAGATTCGCCAGCAATTGCTGGACGGCGGGATGGCAGCGGATATGCCGGTGGCGATGATCGAAAACGCATCACTACCACAACAACGGGAATGCCGCAGCGAGTTGTCACGGATGTATGCAGATGCGCAGGCATTTGCCTTGAAGAGCCCGGCCATCCTGGTGATTGGCCATGTGGCAGCCCCTGGGCAAGTCGCTTGCCTCGCACAAGCCGTCAGCGCCTGACGCAAATTCCAGGCGAAAAAAAGCCCGGCCTGAGCCGGGCTTTTTTCTACCACTCAGTAATTACTGAGCTGTAGCTTCTACCGACGCTTCTACACGACGGTTGATGGCACGACCAGCTTCAGTTGCGTTGTCAGCAACTGGGCGGGACTCACCGTAACCTACTGCGGTGATACGGCTAGGAGCAACGCCGTCTTTAACCAGGACTTGCTTAACAGCGTCAGCACGACGCTGGGACAGCTTCTGGTTGTAAGCGTCTGGACCTACGGAGTCAGTGTGACCAGCAACTTCTACGTTGGTAGCTGGGTACTGAGCCATGAAGTCGGCCAGGTTTTTCACGTCGCCGTAGCTGTTAGGCTTAACAACCGACTTGTCGAAGTCGAACTTGACGTCCAGCTCAACACGAACAACCTGAGCAACTGGAGCTTCTGGCTCTGGAGTTGGCTCTGGAGCTGGTGCTGGGGTAGGAGCTGGAGCAACTGCGCCAGCGTTACCGCCGAAGTTTACGCCCAGGCCGACCAGTGCGGAGTAGTCCCACTTGCCGTTGTCCAGACCGTAGTCAGCTTCAACACCGGCACGTGCGTACAGGTTGTTGGTGAAGTAGTACTTCACGCCAGTACCAACGGTAGCGAAAGTAGTCTGGTCGCGACCGCTGTGGCCGTCAGCCTGAACGTTGGTACGGCTCTGGTGACCGAAACCGCCTTCTACGTATGGACGCAGGCTGTCTACGCCAGCTTGACCGAAGTGATACTGGGCAACCAGGCTGCCGGTATCGCCTTTGATCTTCTGGTTACCAGTACCGTCGTTCGAACGGGTGTGGTTGGTCTTGTCGTAGGACAGGTTCAAGGACAGGTCGTCGGTCAGGAAGTAACCGATGCGAGCGCCAGGATTGAAGCCGTCTTCGATGTGCTTGACGCTATCGTTGTACTGCTTCTTGTAGAACAGCTCGCCTTCAACTGCGCCTTGGCCTTGTGCCAGAACGCCGAAAGAAGTAGCGGCAATAAGAGAACCAATGGCCAAGCCCAAGGTGTTTTTCAGTTTCATCCGTTAAATCCCCATCTGGTGATTGTAAAGCAGTCCCACAAACCGGGGGACAACTCGGCGACAAGTCTAACAGAACTTGCCTACACGTAAGAGATATTTGCCACGCACTAAGTTTCAGTCTCGCCCGCAAATTTCTCACGTAATTTATCAAGAGCACGCTTGTAACGCATTTTTGTAGCACTCAAACCCATGTGCATGATGTCAGCGATTTCCTGAAACTCCAGCTCTGCGACAAATCGTAGCACCAGAATTTCCCGGTCAATCGGGTTCACATACACCAACCAGCGATCAAGTCCGCCCTTCTCCTCGGGTGCCGGCGCCTTCTCTTCAGACGCCTCCTCAAGGGGGTCAAGACTCAAGGCGTCCATCAAGCGACGCTTTCGCCGTTCCTTCCGATACTGCGTGATGCACTCGTTGTACGTGATGCTGTACAGCCATGTCTTGAACTTCGATTTGCCTTCGAAGTTCTTCAGGCCGTACAACACCTTGAGCATCACTTCCTGACAGACATCATCCGCATCTCTATCGTTCCCCAAATACCTTGAACAAACGTTGAACAAAGTGCGTTGATATCTGCGCATCAATTCTTCGTACGCGCGAGTGACGTGAAACAGCTCCGTGTGCGAACGCGCGACCAGCTCCTCATCAGAGAGCTCACGGGGGTCATAGCGCGTGGACAGCGTTTGGGCTTTATTCAAAACAAGTCGTGCCGACAGTCAGGTCAATGTCCGCCACAGCCCGATCACCCAGGCTCGCGGCGGCGTACATTAGCAGGGTTTGCCGGGTTAGCGGCTATTGACCTGCTGCTCCAGGAGAATCCGGTTGGACAGCGACACCAGGTCGCCGTCATCGGTCAGCACCGTCGTCTTGACCGTGCCGATCTCCTCGATTTGCCCTTCAACCTCGCCCACACGCACCTGTTGGCCCACCTGGTACAACTCACGCACATAGATTCCCGCAAGAATCTGACCGGCAATTTCCCGGCTTCCCAAGCCCATGGCCAGCGCAACGGCCAGACCAACGGTAATCAAAACGATCACAATCACGTGGTTGAGCAGGTCAGTCTTGACCTCCAACTGGCTGATCGCGACCGAAATACTGATGATAATCACCAGGCCCTGGGCAATCCGCCCCAGGCCCGCAGCATAGTCCAAACCCACGCCTTCGGCGGCGCCGCGCACCAGCCCATTGGCCAGCTGCGCCAGCAAAACACCTACCAGCAGCACCAGCGCGCCGCCGAAAACCTTCGGCAAGTACAGCGCCAGCATGTCGAGCGTAGCTGAAACTCGCTCAAGTCCAAGGGATTGAGCCGCAGAAACCAGGAAAATCAGCAAAACAAACCAATAAACGATCTTGCCGATCAACGTCGAGATGGGTACCTGCAGCCCGGCACGTCCCAACAGTTTGGTCAGACCGGTGCCTGCCATCAGGCGGTCGAGGCCCAGTTTCGCGAGCAGTTTGGACAGCAGGGTGTCGAGCAGCTTGGCCACGACAAAGCCCAGCAACACCAGCACCAGGGCACCAAACAGGTTGGGAATGAAATTCGCCACCTTGGTCCACAATGCGGTCATCGCGGTGACCAGGCTCTGGGTCCAGAGATCAAGTTCCATATTCAATCAGCCTTATCAGCAGTGCGAGCAAGAGGTTTATCACGGGAAACCGGTGAGACATGGGCCGAACCGTTGTTCAGGGCCATCATCAACGCCGGCACCCAGCGCCCGAGCAGACCGAACAGATCACCCGCGCCCACCTGACGGTTGGCGGTTTTCAGCACGCGGCCCAGGCAGGCATCGTCGTCGCGGTTGGACGGCGAGGCATTGAGCATGTCACGCAAAGACTGTTCGAACGGATCGTGCATAAGGACCTCTCGCAAGTGATTTAAAAGACGAGGGTAAATTTCTTGGGGTCACATAGGACCCTTCCTACGTTCAGGTCATATTCAGGTCAAACCCAGCGCAATCGTCGAAAAAGCCACCATTGCCCAAGCGCCACCGAGACCATCAACAGGCACGCAATCATGAATCCATAGGGGCTGGCAGAGAACGGAATCCCACCCACATTGATACCCAGCAGGCCGGTGAGAAAACTCATCGGCAGGAAGATTCCGGTGATGATCCCGAAGCGGTACATGGTGCGGTTCATGCGCACGCTCAAACGCCGGTCTTCGGCCTCCAGCACAAGCCCCACGCGCTCTCGGGTCAATTCAAGCTCTTCCAGATAACGGGTGAGGCTGTTGTTCAATTCGTTCCAATAGTCGGCATCGTCGTCACAGAACCACGGCAGTTTGATCCGCGTGAGCTGGGCAAAAATATCCCGCTGCGGCGCGAGGAATCGCTTCAGCCCGGCTGCCCGTCGACGGATCTGCAGGACGCTGCCATGTTCCGGGGTATACCGTTCGTCGGTATCGAGTTTTTCTTCCTCTACGTCGACGATTTCAGACAGGTCACTGACCAGATCCTGCACTTTATTAGTCAGGTACTGAGCCATATAAAGGATGAGTTCAGAGGCCGTCTTCGGTCCCTTGCCATCCGCCAGCTGCACCAGCAACTCATCCGTGGCGCGCAACGGACGCAACCGCAGGGAAATCACACGGTTGGCCGCGGCGAAAATCCGCACCGAAACCATGTCCTCCGGTTCGGCACCGGGGTTGAGGTTGACCCCACGCAAGAACAGCAGCAATTGCGAGTCCGGCAACGGCAACAGGCGCGGGCGGGTGTTCTCCTCCAGCAAGAGGTCACAGGCGAACTCGCTCAAGCCACTGGATTTGCGCAGCCAGGTCTGGGTCTGCGGATGACTGCGATCCCAATGCAGCCACAGGCTTTCCTGGGACTGCAGTTGCAAGTTGTCGAGCTCTGTCCGGGCAATCGAACGCGCACCGCCTTTACCATCCAGCACCAGGGCATGCACAAGCCCCCATTGCGCGTTTTCTTCCTCGAACATCCTCACCCCGTCGCTTACAGCAGTTTATTCAGGCATTTTCAGTGGGCTGGGCGACACAATCACGCCGTTATTGTCGGCGTAGATGTACTCACCCGGGCGGAACGTCACGCCTGCAAAGGTGACCACCACGTTCAGATCGCCAATACCACGCTTGTCGGTCTTCATCGGGTGACTGGCCAGGGCCTGCACGCCAAGGTCGGTCTGGGCGATGACATCCACATCACGAATGCAGCCGTAGATCACCAGCCCTTCCCAGCCGTTTTTCGCAGCTTTTTCGGCGATCATGTCGCCCAGCAGCGCACGGCGCAGGGATCCTCCACCGTCGACCACCAGCACCTTGCCAGCACCAGGCTGGTCGGCTTGTTCCTTGACCAGGGAGTTATCTTCGAAGCATTTGATGGTGACAATCTCACCGCCGAAGGAGTCTCGGCCGCCGAAGTTGCTGAACATCGGCTCGAGCACCTGCACCAGCTCCGGGTAGGCGTCGCACAGGTCGGGGGTCACATAATGGTTCATTGAACAATTCCTTTCCGTCAAAGAGGTGTCTTTCGAAAGAAGCGCCAGCCCAAGCAGGTGCGAAACATCCCATCCACTTCGTCGCAACGCAATAGCCACTGCGCGACTGAATATGACCAGAAGCGTTTAACGCGTCATATCTTAGCCGCAACCACACACGAGTGAAACGCCCTTGGCAGAGCCCTGCCCTCAAACAGTGGCCAACACCTCGGGCTGCACGCCGAACAATGGGGCGAGCGGGTCCTTCAGCCATTGCGCCACCAGTGGCCACACTTCAGCCTGTGCGGCTTTGCTGACGAGCATTTCAACGTGCCCGAAATCCTCGGTAAACCCTTGCTGACGGCCGAGGCACAAGTATTGACGGTGCTCGGAACCGACCTGCTCGAACAGCTTGCGACAGGCCCAGTCGGGGTCCTGACGATCGCCGGCAGCACTGACCGACAGCAACGGCACATCGACCTCCGCCAGGCCTTTCCACCAGTCGTTCTTGCCTTCGCCAAAGCGGCCAAACAGGCCATTCCAGCGCATGGCTTCGATCATCACGCCTGCCGGCTCGTCCTCCGGGCCACGCTTGAGGCGCGAGCCGGAGACTTCGCCGAAGCGTTTCAAGAGCAAGCGCCCCGTCCATTCCACCGGTGGCAGCTTCAACGGCCAGTGGGTGCGGCTGACCTGGCAGCCAAACAACGCCACCGAAGCCACGGCTGGCGCGCCAAGGTGCCGCCCGCCAAGCGCCGCCGCCAGACTGGTGCCACCCAGGGAATGACCGATCCAGTGAGGAACCTGCCCGCTTTGCTCGCGCACGAACGCGCCAATGGCCGGCAAGTCGTAGCGCGCATAGTCAGCGACGCGGTTGCGTGCGTAGTCATGATTGCGCTTGGACAAACCATGACCACGCATTTCCGGGATCCACACATCAAATCCCTGGCGTGCCAGGTAAGCGCCCAGGCCGATGCCTTTGGGCGAATACCAGAAGCGGCGATTGGAAAAACTGCCATGCAATAAAATAACCGCAATGCCCCGGTTTTCCGGGACATCGGCCAGGCCCAAACGGGTAACTGCCAGCTCGACGGTGCCGTCGGGGCTGTTACCGGGCTTGAGGCGGTACACGTCTTCACTCAGGTCGCCACGACGCTCAGCGCTGATCAGGGCGACGGGAAACAGGTTGCTGCTGCTTTGCATAATGCTCTTGCACAAAAAAGGGCGGCGTCCGGAAGGAGTTCCGCCCTGCACAGATAAGAATGCCGGTCACCCTCATCGGGTGACCGGCACTTTTGACATGACGATCTTAGGCGGACGCCTGGCCTTCCGCCAGGAAGAACCAGGTTTCCAACACGGAATCAGGGTTCAACGAGACGCTTTCGATGCCCTGCTCCATCAGCCATTTGGCCAGGTCAGGGTGGTCGGAAGGACCTTGGCCGCAGATGCCGATGTACTTGCCGGCCTTGTTACAGGCCTGGATGGCGTTGGCCAGCAGCTTCTTGACCGCAGGATTTCGCTCGTCGAACAGATGGGCGATGATTCCGGAGTCGCGGTCCAGGCCCAGGGTCAGCTGGGTCAGGTCGTTGGAACCGATGGAGAAACCGTCGAAGAACTCGAGGAACTCTTCGGCCAGGATGGCGTTGGACGGCAATTCGCACATCATGATCACGCGCAGGCCGTTTTCGCCACGGGACAGGCCGTTTTCTGCCAGCAGGTCGACCACTTGGCTCGCTTCGCCCAAGGTGCGCACGAACGGCACCATGATCTCGACGTTGGTCAGGCCCATTTCGTTGCGCACGCGCTTGAGGGCGCGGCATTCGAGCTCGAAGCAGTCACGGAACGCTTCGCTGATATAACGCGAGGCGCCACGGAAGCCCAGCATCGGGTTTTCTTCTTCCGGTTCGTAGAGCTTGCCGCCGATCAGGTTGGCGTATTCGTTGGACTTGAAGTCCGACAGGCGCACGATGACCTTTTTCGGGTAGAACGCCGCCGCCAGGGTGCTGATGCCTTCCACCAGCTTCTCGACGTAGAAGCCCACCGGGTCGTTGTAGCCGGCGATGCGCTTGTCGACGCTTTCCTTGATGTCCAGCGGCAGGCCGTCGTAGTTCAACAGGGCCTTGGGGTGCACGCCGATCATACGGTTGATGATGAACTCCAGGCGGGCCAGGCCCACACCGGCGTTCGGCAACTGTGCGAAGTCGAAGGCACGGTCCGGGTTGCCGACGTTCATCATGATCTTGAACGGCAGGTCCGGCATGGCGTCGATGGAGTTCTGCTTGATGTCGAAGCCCAGTTCACCTTCGAAGATGAAGCCGGTATCGCCTTCGGCGCAGGACACGGTCACGCCCTGGCCGTCTTTGAGCAGCTGGGTGGCGTTGCCGCAACCGACTACCGCAGGAATCCCCAGCTCACGGGCGATGATCGCTGCGTGGCAGGTGCGCCCGCCACGGTTGGTGACGATGGCGCTGGCGCGCTTCATTACCGGTTCCCAGTCCGGGTCGGTCATGTCGGAGACCAGTACGTCGCCCGGCTGGACTTTGTCCATTTCGGACACGTCCTTGATGATCCGCACCTTGCCGGCGCCGATGCGCTGGCCGATGGCACGGCCTTCCACCAGCACGGTGCCGGTTTCTTTGAGCAGGTAGCGTTCCATGACATTGGCCGAGGTGCGGCTTTTCACGGTTTCCGGACGGGCCTGCACGATGTACAGCTTGCCGTCGTCACCGTCCTTGGCCCACTCGATGTCCATCGGGCACTTGTAGTGCTTTTCGATGATCATCGCTTGTTTGGCCAGCTCGCTGACTTCAGCGTCGGTCAGGCAGAAACGCGCACGTTCGGCCTTGTCGACTTCAACGGTTTTCACGGAACGACCGGCCTTGGCCTCGTCGCCGTAGATCATCTTGATGGCCTTGCTGCCCAGGTTACGGCGCAGGATGGCCGGGCGACCCGCTTCGAGGGTGCCCTTGTGTACGTAGAATTCGTCGGGGTTGACCGCGCCCTGTACGACGGTTTCACCCAGGCCGTAGGCGCCGGTGATGAACACGACGTCACGGAAGCCCGATTCGGTATCGAGGGTGAACATCACGCCGGCCGTGCCGGTTTCCGAACGCACCATGCGCTGTACACCGGCAGACAGGGCCACCAGCTTGTGGTCGAAACCCTGGTGAACACGGTAGGAAATGGCGCGATCGTTGAACAGCGAGGCGAACACTTCCTTGGCGGCGCGGATGACGTTTTCCACGCCGCGGATGTTCAGGAAGGTCTCTTGCTGGCCGGCGAAGGAAGCGTCCGGCAAGTCTTCGGCGGTAGCCGAGGAACGCACGGCGACAGCCATGTCCGGGTTGCCGGCCGACAGGGTGGCGAAGGCGGTACGGATCTCTTCGTTGAGCTTCTCGGGGAACTCGGCTTCCATGATCCATTGGCGGATCTGGGCACCGGTCTTGGCCAGGGCGTTGACGTCATCGACATCCAGGGCGTCCAGCGCGGCGTGGATCTGAGCGTTGAGGCCACTCAGTTCGAGGAAATCGCGGTAAGCCTGGGCCGTGGTGGCGAAACCACCGGGCACCGACACGCCAGCGCCTGCAAGATTACTGATCATCTCGCCGAGGGATGCGTTCTTGCCCCCTACGTGCTCTACATCATGGACGCCGAGCTTATCGAGGGAAACTACGTACTCTACCAAGGTGATCTCTCCACTTTCTGTGTTGGAAAAGCTCAGGACGCCGGCTGCTCAATAGGAGCTGTCGCCAGCGCTTGTGGCCTGGACCTGGAAAATAAGTGAGAATGCGGCCCACCGCGGGACGGCAAAATCGCGCCTATCATATCCAAGATTCGCCATCAGCTTAAGGCCCAGGGCTCAAATGAAACGATCTGCTTTCTTTATCTCCGACGGTACCGGCATCACAGCCGAAACACTGGGCCAGAGCCTGCTCGCGCAGTTCGAAAACATTACCTTCGCCAAATTCACGCGGCCGTACATCGACAGCGTGGATAAAGCGCGGGCCATGGTACAACAAATCAATCTGGCGGCTGAAAAAGACGGTTTTCGACCGATCATTTTCGACACCATCGTCAATCAAGACATCCGTGAGATTCTCGCAACGTCGAATGGTTTCATGATCGATATTTTCTCGACCTTCCTGGCGCCATTGGAGCAGGAGTTGAGCGAACACTCCTCGTATTCGGTCGGAAAGTCCCATTCCATTGGGCATAACTCCAACTACATGGAGCGTATCGAGGCGGTGAACTTCGCCCTCGACAACGACGACGGCGCCCGTACCCATTACTACGACAAGGCTGACCTGATCCTGGTGGGCGTGTCGCGCTGCGGAAAAACGCCCACCTGTCTGTACATGGCCATGCAATTCGGCATCCGTGCGGCCAACTACCCGCTGACTGAAGACGACATGGAGCACCTGACGCTCCCGGCGGCCCTGCGCGCGCATTCGCACAAGCTGTTCGGGCTGACCATCGACCCGGACCGGCTGACGGCGATCCGCAATGAGCGCAAGCCCAACAGTCGCTATTCGAGCTATGCCCAGTGTGAGTTCGAAGTGCGCGAGGTAGAAAATCTGTTCCGTCGCGAGAATATTGCGCACATCAATTCCACGCATTTCTCGGTGGAAGAGATTTCGGCGAAGATTCTGGTGGAGAAAGGCGTGGAGCGGCGCTTCAAATAACGCCTTGAGACGCTGTTGCACCGTGGCGAGCGGGCTCGCCACAACAAACCCTGCTACAACTGGAAGCGTCCCCCGCCCTGCCCCAGCGCCGTGGCCAGCGCATCAAACCCCGCCCGCAATAACTGATCATCCCCCGACGTATTGCAGATACTCGCCCGGATAAACTGCGGCACCGCCGTCTGCCCCACGGCAAACGCCTCGGCGGTGGCGATCAGGTAATTGTTCTGCTTGAGCTCGGCCTCGATCTCCGACGCCCGCCACGGCTCCGGCACTTCGATCCAGAAGTGCGGGCTGTTGAGGTGAGTGCGGTATTCCAGGCCCATCAGCAGGTCGCGGACCAGGGCCTTGCGGCGGCTGATCTCGTTGATCTGCTGGCGCAGCAGGTATTCCGCCGTGCCGTTCTCGATCCACTGGGTCGCCAGCTCGAGGGTGACGGGGGTGGCCATCCAGCAGGTGGAACGCAGGGCCGCCGAAATACGGCTGACCAGCGCGGGCGGCGCATGCACATAGCCCACACGCAGCCCGGCGGACACCGCCTTGCTCAGGCTGCTGATCAGAATCGTACGCTCAGGGGCGAAATGGCTGAGGGGCGGCGGCCGATCCTCCACCAGTACGCCGTGGGCTTCGTCCTCAAGAATCAGCAGATTGTGTTCGCGACAGACTTTGACCAACGCTTCGCGACGCGCCACCGAGAGCACGGCGGTGGTGGGGTTCTGGATGGTCGGCGTGCAGTACAGCGCTGAAATCCGGTGATTACGACAGACTTCGTCCAGCGCGCTCGGCAGTACACCCTCTTCGTCCATCTCCAGCCCGATCAAGCGAATACCGAGCATGCGGGCGGCGGTGATCAGGCCGGGGTATGTGAGTTGCTCAGTCACAACGGTATCTCCGGCCCGTAACAGCGCCATCATCGAGCAGAGCAAGCCATGCTGGCCGCCGTTGACGCAGATGACCTGCTCGGGGATCGGATGAAAATCGCGCTGCACCAGCCATTGTGCCCCCGCTTCACGGTAGCGCGGCAAGCCGGCATCCGGTGTGTAGGCACTGATGTCCTGGAGGAACTTGGCGTTGGTCGACAGGGTTTGAAAGCTCTGGGCCAGGAACACTGTCTCCTGCCCCGGGATGTGCATATTCCGGCTCATGTCGAAGTATTGGCGCGGTTCTTCACTGAAGTTGCGAAAGCCTTCATCGCGCTGGCGCTCCATCCCACGCTTGCGCACGAACGTGCCGTCACCGACCCGCGCCACCACCAGTCCCAGGCGTTCCAGTTCGCCATAGGCGCGGCTGATGGTGCCGATCGTGACGCCAAGATTGTCGGAAAGCACCCGGTGGGGCGGCAGTTTTCTTCCTGGCTCAATCAAGCCTTCAAGGATGCCCCGTTCCATGACATCGGACAGGCGCTTGTACTTCACGCCCTGACCGTTGGACAACCCCTCACGCATAATTGACACCATGTCAATATTTGTTTTGACAGCCATCTTTCGCCCTAATAGTGTGCTTTTACGGGTTCAATCGCCGAATTTTACAACTCATTACAAGCTCAATATAGAGTTCAATTCCGGCTCAGGGAAGCAATAAACGATGCCAATGTCCGCCGTTCTCGAAAACACCGCCAAGACCAAAACCCAAAAACAGTGGCTGGCCGGGCTGATCACCAGTGTGATGTTCCTGATCGTATGCCTGAGCTGGGGCACCACCTGGCTGGGCATCAAGATTGCCGTGGAGAGCGTGCCGCCGCTCACCTCCGCCGGCCTGCGCTTCCTCATCGCCTTCCCGCTGTTCCTGTGCTTTGCCATGGTCCGCCGCGAGCCGGTCCTGTTTCCCCGCGAGAGCCGCTGGTTCTTCGTGTTCGTGACCCTGTCCTACTTCAGCGTGCCCTACTACCTGCTCAACTACGGCGAGATGCATGTTTCGTCCGGCCTTACCGCGCTGCTGTTCAGTTGCATGCCGGTGTTCATCCTGATTTTCTCCGCGCTGTTCCTGCGCGAACGCATCTACTTTTCCCAGGTGGTCGGCATCGGTATCGGCTTCGGCAGCCTCTACATGATCATCAAGAGCCAGGGCCTGCACCTGGACCACGCCGAGTTCTTCGGGGTGCTGGCGATTCTGACCGCCGCGATCATGCATGCCTTGTGCTACGTCATCACCAAGCAGAAAGGCAGCGCCATCAGCGTAATCACCTACAACACGCTGCCCATCGGTATTGCCGGGCTGATGCTGTTCGTCGCCGGGCTGTGGTTTGAAGCGCCGACCTTCGAAGCCATCACCCTGCGGTCATGGGGTGCGCTGTTCTACCTGGGACTGGTGGCCTCGGTGGGTGGGTTCATCGTGTACTTCATGCTGCTCAAGCGCTTGAGCCCGATCATCCTGTCGTTCGTGTTCATCATCTTCCCGGTGTTCGCGGTGATCATCGGCGCCTGGTACGAAGGCGTGTCGATTTCCCGCGACCTGATGCTGTACTCGGCCATCCTGCTGGCCGGCTTTGCGATCACCAAGCTGCCGGTTGAAAAACTCCTGGCCAAGAAAAATTGACCCTCCTACCACCATGCGAGAGAAACATGGACGTCCTCCGCCCCGAAGCCCTGGAACAGATCTACGCCCACGCCAGCCGCAGCTACCCCGAGGAGTGCTGTGGTTTTGTCTTCGCCGACGGCAGCGTGTACCTGGGCAGCAATATCCAGAACGAGTTGCACAGCAAGAACCCCGAGATGTACCCGCGCAGCGCCGCCAACGGCTACACATTCTCGGTGGCCGACACCCTGCTGCTGAGCAAAGCGTTTCGCAGCAACAACCCAGTGGTGGTGATCTACCACTCCCACCCGGATGTCGGCGCCTATTTCAGCGACGAAGACGAGGACAAGGCGCTGTTCATGGGCGAACCGATCTACCACGTCAGCTACCTGGTGGTGGACGTTCGCCAGGGCCAGTCCCTGGGTTCCAAGCTGTTTGCCTGGGATGGCAAGCATTTCGCCCTTCAACCTTTCAACGACCTGCACACGGAGTTGTCCATGAACGCTGTCTCTTTCCCCGACATTCTGGTTCGCGTGGCCAAGCTGCCGGAATCGACCCTCGAGGGCGCCGGAACGACATTGCGCGAAGTCATTGAAAACCTCTGCAGCAGCCACCCGCAGTTGCGTGCGCACCTGTTCCACGAGAAGAACAACCAGCTCAAGGAGCACTTTCTGTTTACCGCCGAAGAAGAACTGGTCGGCGCCGACGATCCGCTTCCGGAAAAAGCCCGGATCGAAGTACTGCTCGCCACCTCGGGCGGTATGGATGTCGATGCCCTTAGCAATGAAGAAGTGCAACGCTACGTGCGCCATATCACCCTGCCCGGCGTCGGCCGCGAAGGCCAGTTGAACCTCAAGAAAGCCAAGGTGCTGATCATCGGCACCGGTGGCCTTGGCTCACCGATCAGCCTGTACCTGGCAGCAGCCGGCGTCGGCACCCTGGGGCTGGTGGACTTCGATGTGGTGGAAAGCAGCAACCTGCAACGCCAGATCGTGCATGGCAACAGCACCCTCGGCATGCCCAAGGTCGAGTCCGCCAAGCAACGTCTGCAAGACCTCAACCGCCATATCCAGATCAACGCCCACGACACCGCCCTGAACGCCGATAACGCCCTGGAACTGGTGGGCGCCTATGACCTGGTGATCGACGGCACCGACAACTTCGACACCCGCTACCTGGTCAACGACGCCTGCGTGCAATTGGGCAAGCCTTTGGTATACGGCGCCATCTACCGTTTCGACGGGCAGATCAGCGTACTCAACTATAAAGGTGGCCCCTGCTACCGCTGCCTGTTCCCCAGCGCGCCGCCCGCCGAACTGGCGCCCAATTGCAGCGCCGGTGGCGTGATCGGCGTGTTGCCCGGTGTGGTCGGGATGATCCAGGCCACCGAGGCCATCAAGCTGTTGATCGGCATCGGTGAACCGCTGTCCGGTCGTTTGATGCGCTTCGATGCGCTGGCAATGAAGTTCAGCGAGATCCGCTTCAAGCGGCGTGCCGACTGCCCGTGCTGCTCCGAACTGCGCCACAGCGAAAGCGTGGCGCCGGCTGTCTGTGCGGACGCTGTGCCCAGCCAGCCGTCCCTGGCCGAAGAGCGCTACATAAAGCCCCGTATACTCAAGCAATTGCTCGAACACCCGCGCAGCGTCGATGTGTTGCTGGACGTGCGCGATGCCAGCGAACTGGAGGTGTGCAAATTGCCAGGTGTGGTGCATATCCCCCTGGCCGAACTGGACAATCAGCTCGACCGCCTCAGCCGGGACAACACCCACTACCTGATCTGCTACGCCGGCACCCGCGCCGAGCAAGCCGCCAGCACCTTGCTGGCGGCGGGTTTCGCCAATACCAAAGTCCTGCAGGGCGGCATGAAGCATTGGGTTCGCGACGTCGAACCTGACATGCCCTTGTATTGAGCCGAGGACTGAATGATGTTGCACAACTCCATTCTCGAGGTCATCGGCCAAACGCCGATCGTGCGCCTGGCGCAGTTCTCCGAAGACCTCGGCATCGAGATCTATGCCAAGCTCGAATCCCTCAACCCGGGTGGCAGCCACAAGGCGCGCATCGCCCTGGGCATGATCCTCGACGCCGAACGCCGGGGTGTGCTGATCCGTGACTCCGGGCAAACCATCATCGAGCCCAGCGGCGGCAATACCGGTATCGGCCTGGTCATGGCCGGCAATGTGCTGGGCTACAAGGTCGTGCTGGTGATCCCCGACAACTACAGCCCCGAAAAACAGAAGCTGCTGCGCCTGTACGGGGCCAAGGTGGTGCTGTCGGACAGCCGCCTGGGCAACAACTCCCATGGCGAAAAGTGCATGGAGCTGCAGTTGGAAAACCCCAGCTACGTGATGCTCAACCAGCAACGCAACGGCGCCAACCCGCAGACCCATCGCGATACCACCGCACCGGAAATCCTGCGTGCGTTCGGCGAGCGTCGTGCTGACTACTTTGTCAGTGGGATCGGCACGGGCGGGCATATCACTGGCATCGGCGAAACCCTCAAAGCCGCCTGGCCGGGGCTGCGCGTCATGGGGGTGGAACCGGAAGAATGCGACCTGTTGAAAAACCAGCATGCGCCGCACCATATCCAGGGCCTGTCGATCGGCCTGATCCCGAGCATCCTCAACCTGGACGTGATCGACGGCATGCTCAAGGTCTCGCGCCAGGATTGCATCGACATGATGAAACGCATCATGCGCACCGACGCCATCAGCCTGGGCTTGTCCTCGGCCGCCAACATGGTGGCTGTCGCCCAACTCGCCCCGGAACTGCCGCCCGAAACGGTGGTGCTGACCATGGTCTACGACAATGCCGACAGCTACCTGCCCAGTTTCGAATAAGCGCTCTTCCAACCAATCAGACTAAGGGGGTGCCTCAATGGGTGGCTTTATCGACATGCAACAGTTGCACGATGAGTTGCTGACTCACCTCATCAAGACCCTCACGCCGGCACAGATGAAGCAGCTGGAGCCGCATCTGGCGCCGCTGGTACAGAATGCCGCCCAGGCGGTGGCCGAGGATTTGATCGCCTACGCCTACCGCGACCCGGCATCACGCGGGCGCGGTGAGCTGATCCTGGAGTCCTACGCGTCGTTCAAGGCGGTGCTGTATTACCGACTGGCGCACCTGGTGTGGCATTTCCCCGACCAGACCAACGGCGTCTTCTCCCGTATCGCCCTCAAGCTGAGCAACCAGGGCAAGGTGCTTTCCGGCGCCGAGATCCACCCGGCGGCGCGTATCGGTCGGCGCTTCGTACTGGACCACGGCTACGGCACCGTGATCGGCGAAACGTGTGAGATCGGCAACGACTGCTACATCCTCTGCGGCGTGACCCTGGGCGCCCGCGGCATCGCCAACAACCCCGACGGCAAGCGCCATCCACGTCTGGGTAATAACGTCGAGGTCGGTTCCGGCGCCCGCGTGCTCGGCTATGTGTTGATCGGCGACAACGTGTTTATCAGCCCGTCCTGCGTGATCACCCAGGACGTGCCCGCCGGCACCAAGGTGAAGGTGGTAAACCAGATCCAACTGCAAAAAAACGACGAGTCGGACCACAGTAAATACCTCGGCGCCTTCGCCCTGGATGAGCGTCTGCACGTGGTCGGCGAGATCAATACCAGCCACAAGGTCACGGTGCTGGACGCCGACTTCCATCCCTTGCCCGGGCTGATGCTGGAGCCTACGGTGAAGGAACGTCACCACCTGCAATTTCGCCTGCATCGCATCGAATCGGGCAACCACCTGCCACGCCTGCCGCTGAACCTGAAGGTCTGCGGCCCGGAATTTGAAATCACCCTGCTTTCCCCGCCTGGCTTGAGTGCGATGGTGCGCTCCCTGTTGCAAGCCAGCCCATTGATCGTCGGAGGTTGAACATGTCCGTGCACACCATGGAAACCCTGGCGCTGTTCGACAGCGCCCCCTACCAGAACGCCTTCAGCGCCCGAGTGATTGCCGTTAGCGAACACGGCGTCGCCCTGGAACACACGTTGTTCTACCCCACCGGGGGCGGGCAGCCAGGCGACACGGGGCACCTCATCCTGGCAGACGGTACGCGGGTCGAAGTGACCGGCACAGTGCGCGACCCGGTGCAGCGCTCGATCATCTGGCACCAGGTGGAACACTGCCCCGAACAATTGACCGCCGGGGTGCAGGTGGACGCCGGCCTCGACTGGGACCGGCGCTACCAGCACATGAAGATGCACACCTGCCTGCACCTGTTGTGCTCGATCATTGACGCGCCGGTCACCGGATGCAGCATCAGTGCAGACAAAGGCCGCCTGGACTTCGACCTGCCGGAAATGACCCTCGACAAAGACAGCATCACCCGCGACCTCAACGCGCTGATCGAGCAGGCCCACCCGGTGAAAACCCTGTCGATGCCGGCCACCGAGTACGCCACCCTGCTGCAGATCACCCGCACCCAGGCGGTGGCGCCACCGGTGGTCCAGGGAGCGGTGCGGGTGATTGAAATCGCCGGTATCGATATCCAACCATGCGGCGGCACCCATGTGCTCAACACCGAAGAAATCGGCCGGGTGTTCTGCGAGAAGATCGAGAAGAAGAGCAAACACAACCGCAGAGTCATACTGCGATTCGAGTGAACACGGTCAACTGTGGGAGGCCCCCTCCCACATTCATTGGATTTGCACAGGTGAATACGTGGTGTCTGCTAGATCACGAACAGATCCACAAACCGGTTTACCGGTGTCGCCTCGAGCCGCGCCTGATCCTTGCACAACGCAAAAATCTCGGCACTGCGCTGCGCGGTAAACCGTGTGGCCAGGTTGGCCTTGAACTTGTCTTCCAATAACGGAATGCCCTCCACCCGGCGGCGGCGATGGCCGATCGGGTACTCCACCGCCACCTGTTCGGTATGCGTACCGTCCTTGAAGAACACCTGCACCGCGTTGGCGATGGAACGCTTGTCCGCCTCCAGGTATTCGCGGCTGTAGCGCGGATCCTCGACGATGACCATTTTATCCCGCAGTTCATCGATGATCGGATGGGCGGCGTGGAATTCGTCTTCGTACTGCTCGGCCACCAGATCGCCGAACGCCAGTGGCACGGCGGTCATGTATTGCAGGCAGTGGTCACGGTCAGCGGCGTTGGCCAGTTGTCCGACCTTGGAGATGATGCGAATCGCCGATTCATGGGTGGTGATCACGATACGCTCGATTTCCTGCAGGCGATCCTTGACCAACGGATGCAAGGTCACCGCCGCTTCGCAGGCCGTTTGCGCATGGAACTCGGCGGGGAAGCTGATCTTGAACAGCACGTTTTCCATCACATAGGTGCCGTAGGGCTGGGACAGGCTGAACCCGCGCTTGTCCTGCGGCTTGAGCGCCAGGTCCTTGTTGGTGTGGCTGAACAGTACGTCATAGAACCCCCACTGCGGCGCGCTCAACACGCCAGGGATGCCCATCTCGCCGCGCATCGCGATATCCGCCAGACGCACGCCCCGGCTGGAGGCATCTCCCGCCGCCCAGGATTTGCGCGAACCGGCATTCGGTGCATGCCGATACGTGCGCAATGCCTGCCCATCGACAAACGCATGGGACAGGGCCGCCAGCAGCTGTTCACGGTTGGCCCCCATCAGTTTGGCCGTCACCGCCGTTGAAGCGACTTTCACCAACAGCACATGGTCGAGACCGACGCGGTTGAACGAGTTTTCCAGGGCAATCACGCCCTGGATTTCGTGGGCCATGATCATTGCTTCCAGCACCGCGCGCAGGGTCAGCGGTGCCTCGCCGTTGGCGATGCGCTTTTGCGACAAGTGGTCGGCCACAGCGAGGATGCCGCCGAGGTTATCCGAGGGGTGCCCCCACTCGGCGGCAAGCCAGGTGTCGTTGTAGTCGAGCCAACGTACGATGCAGCCGATGTCCCACGCCGCCTTGGCCGGATCCAGCCGGAACGAAGTGCCCGGTACACGAGCGCCAAACGGCACCACCGTGCCCTCGACCATCGGCCCCAGGTGCTTGGTGCACTCCGGGAAACGCAGGGCCAGCAGGCCGCAACCCAAGGTGTCCATCAGGCAGTTGCGGGCGGTGTCCAATGCATCCTGAGAGTCGATCCGGTAAGTGAGGACATAATCGGCGATGTCCTGCAGGACCTGGTCGTAGTCGGGACGGTTGTTCTGGTCGACGTTGGCGCTCATGGCAGTACTCCTAAAAGGTTGGGTTAGTCCTCAGGATCACGGTTGATCGCTCCATCGCAGGTCTGGCCGCCTGCTTGGGGGTATGAAGATCCAATGTGGGAGGGGGCAAGCCCCCTCCCACACTGGGGACAGTGTGGGTTGTTAGAAAGCGTCGCCGGGGACGCGTACGAAGCCCTCCATCAGCACCCGGGCGCTGCGGCTCATGATGGCTTTCTTCACCACCCACTCGCCGTTCACCTGGGTGGCCTCTGCGCCGACGCGCAAGGTGCCGGACGGGTGCCCGAAGCGCACGGCATTGCGCTCCACACCACCGGCCGCGAGGTTGACCAGGGTGCCGGAAATCGCCGCCGCCGTGCCGATCGCCACCGCCGCCGTGCCCATCATCGCGTGGTGCAATTTGCCCATGGACAGCGCACGCACCAGCAGGTCCACATCACCCGCCTTGATCGCCTTGCCACTGGACGCCACGTAGTCGGCCGGCTTGGCCACAAACGCCACCTTCGGCGTGTGTTGGCGTTGGGCGGCTTCGTCCAGGTGCTGGATCAGGCCCATGCGCAACGCGCCATAAGCCCGCACGGTCTCGAACATTGCCAGGGCTTTCGGGTCGCTGTTGATCGCGCCTTGCAGCTCGGTGCCGGTGTAGCCGAGGTCTTCGGCGTTGATGAAAATGGTCGGGATACCGGCGTTGATCAGCGTCGCCTTGAAGGTGCCGACGCCAGGCACTTCCAGGTCGTCCACCAGGTTGCCAGTGGGGAACATCGAACCACCGCCGCCCTCTTCTTCCGCCGCCGGGTCCATGAATTCCAACTGCACTTCGGCGGCCGGGAAGGTCACGCCATCCAGTTCGAAGTCGCCGGTTTCCTGCACCGCGCCGTCAGTGATCGGCACGTGGGCAATGATGGTCTTGCCGATGTTGGCTTGCCAGATACGCACCACAGCCACGCCGTTGTGGGGCAGGCGTGTCGGATCGACCAGGCCGGCGCTGATGGCAAAGGAACCGACCGCCGCCGACAGGTTGCCGCAGTTGCCGCTCCAGTCGACAAAGGGTTTGTCGATGGAGACCTGGCCGAACAGGTAATCCACGTCGTGATCGGCGCGGGTGCTTTTGGCCAGGATCACCGTTTTGCTGGTGCTCGAGGTGGCGCCGCCCATGCCGTCGATTTGCTTGTCGTAGGGGTCGGGGCTGCCGATCACCCGCAATAGCAAGGCATCGCGTGCGGCGCCCGGCACCTGCGCCGATTCGGGCAGGTCTGTGAGGCTGAAAAACACGCCCTTGCTGGTGCCGCCACGCATGTAGGTGGCGGGGATCTTGATTTGCGCTACGTGTGCCATGGTGTCCCCTCAGGCCGTCGCCGCCGATTCCAGGAAGTCCTGGGCAAAGCGTTGCAACACCCCGCCCGCCTCGTAGATCGACACTTCTTCGGCGGTGTCGAGGCGGCAGGTCACCGGCACCTCGACACGTTCGCCATTCTTGCGGTTGATCACCAGGGTCAACTGCGCCCGCGGAGTACGCGCGCCGACCACATCATAGGTCTCGCTGCCATCGATCTTCAGGGTGTGGCGGTCGGTGCCCGGCAGGAACTCCAGCGGCAACACGCCCATGCCCACCAGGTTGGTGCGGTGGATGCGCTCGAAACCTTCGGCGGCAATCGCCTCCACACCGGCCAGCCGCACGCCCTTGGCCGCCCAGTCGCGAGACGAGCCCTGGCCGTAGTCCGCGCCGGCAATGATGATCAGCGGTTGCTTGCGCTCCATGTACGTTTCGATAGCCTCCCACATCCGCGTGACCTGGCCTTCCGGCTCGATGCGCGCCAGGGAACCCTGCTTGACCTTGCCGTTTTCCACCACCATTTCGTTGAACAGTTTCGGGTTGGCGAAGGTGGCGCGCTGCGCAGTCAAGTGATCGCCCCGATGCGTCGCGTAGGAGTTGAAGTCGACTTCCGGCAGGCCCATTTTCGCCAGGTATTCGCCGGCGGCGCTGTCGAGCATGATCGCGTTGGAGGGCGACAGGTGGTCGGTGGTGATGTTGTCCGGCAGCACCGCCAGCGGGCGCATGCCCTTGAGGGGACGGGCACCGGCCAGCGCACCTTCCCAGTAAGGTGGGCGGCGGATATAGGTGCTTTGCGGACGCCATTCGTACAGCGGCGCGACTTTCGGGCCAGTGTCTTCGTGGATGGCGAACATCGGGATGTAGACCTGGCGGAACTGCTCCGGCTTGACCGAGGCCTTGACCACTGCGTCGATCTCTTCGTCGCTCGGCCAGATGTCCTGCAGGCGGATTTCCTTGCCATTCGCGTCGAGGCCAAGCACGTCTTTCTCGATGTCGAAGCGGATGGTGCCGGCAATCGCATACGCGACCACCAGCGGCGGCGACGCGAGAAACGCTTGCTTGGCGTAGGGGTGAATACGCCCGTCGAAGTTACGGTTGCCCGAGAGCACGGCGGTGGCGTACAGGTCGCGGTCGATGATTTCCTGCTGGATCACCGGATCGAGTGCGCCGGACATGCCGTTGCAGGTGGTGCAGGCAAACGCCACCACACCGAAGCCGAGTTTTTCCAGCTCATGGCCCAGGCCGGCTTCTTCCAGGTACATCGCCACGGTTTTCGAGCCGGGTGCCAGGGACGATTTGACCCACGGCTTGCGGGTCAGCCCAAGCTTGTTGGCGTTGCGCGCCAGCAGGCCGGCGGCGATCACGTTGCGCGGGTTGCTGGTGTTGGTGCAACTGGTGATGGCGGCGATGATCACTGCGCCGTCAGGCATTTGGCCTGGCACTTCGTCCCACTGGCCGGAAATACCCTTGGACGCCAGATCGCTGGTGGCAACGCGAGCATGGGGGTTGCTCGGGCCGGCCATGTTGCGCACGACGCTGGACAGATCGAAGGTCAGCCCTCGCTCGTACTGCGCGCCCTTGAGGTCATCGGCCCACAGGCCGGTGTGGCGAGCGTACTGCTCCACCAGCGTGACTTGTTCGTCTTCGCGGCCGGTGAGCTTCAGGTAGGCGGTGGTCTGTTGATCGATGTAGAACATCGCCGCAGTCGCGCCGTATTCCGGGGCCATGTTGGAGATGGTTGCACGGTCGCCGAGCGTGAGTGCCGAAGCACCTTCGCCGAAGAACTCCAGCCAGGCGCCAACCACTTTCTGTTTACGCAGGAACTCGGTCAGCGCCAGCACCATGTCGGTGGCGGTGATGCCCGGTTGCAGCTTGCCGGTCAATTCGACGCCGACGCTTTCCGGCAGGCGCATCCACGAGGCGCGACCGAGCATCACGCTCTCGGCTTCCAGGCCGCCGACACCGATGGCGATCACGCCCAGGGCATCCACGTGCGGGGTGTGGCTGTCGGTGCCGACGCAGGTATCGGGGAAGGCCACGCCGTCGCGCACCTGGATCACCGGGGACATTTTCTCCAGGTTGATCTGGTGCATGATGCCGTTGCCGGGCGGGATCACATCGACGTTCTTGAAGGCCTTCTTGGTCCACTCGATGAAGTGGAAACGGTCTTCGTTGCGACGGTCTTCGATGACGCGGTTTTTTTCGAACGCGTCCGGGTCAAAACCACCGGCTTCGACGGCCAGGGAGTGGTCGACGATCAGTTGGGTCGGCACTACCGGGTTGACCTGGGCCGGGTCACCGCCTTGCAGGGCGATGGCGTCACGCAGGCCGGCGAGGTCGACCAGAGCGGTCTGGCCGAGGATGTCGTGGCACACCACACGCGCCGGGAACCATGGGAAGTCGAGGTCGCGCTTGCGTTCGATCAGTTGGCTCAAGGAAGCATTGAGGGTGGCTGGGTCGCAGCGGCGCACCAGGTTTTCCGCGAGGACGCGGGAGGTGTAAGGCAAGGTGGCGTAGGCGCCAGGGGTGATTGCCTCGACGGCCGCACGGGCGTCGAAGAAATCCAGGCGGCTGCCGGGAAGCGGTTTGCGGAATTCAGTGTTCATCGTCAGGACTCGATCACGGTGATAACAAAGGGAGGACCTGCACCGATCCAGAATTGAAATGCGGTCACAATGTGGGAGGGGGCTTGCCCCCGATAGCGGTGGGTCAGTGCCCGCTGCATCAACTGACAGACAGCAATCGGGGGCAAGCCCCCTCCCACATTTGATCCGGTTAACAATTCGGGATCGTCGGCATTCCCATTCAGCGACGTTCGATTGGCACGAACTTGCGCTGCTCGACGCCGGTGTATTCGGCGCTTGGACGGATGATGCGGTTGTTGGCGCGCTGTTCGAACACATGCGCCGCCCAGCCCGTCAGGCGCGAGCACACGAAGATCGGGGTGAACAGCTTGGTCGGGATGCCCATGAAGTGGTACGCCGAGGCATGGTAGAAGTCAGCGTTGGGGAACAGCTTCTTCTGTTCCCACATGGTCTTGTCGATGGCTTCGGAGACCGGGAACAGCACCTTGTCGCCCACCTCGTCCGCAAGTTTTTTCGACCAGCCCTTGATCACTTCATTACGCGGATCGCTGTCTTTGTAGATCGCGTGGCCAAAGCCCATGATCTTGTCCTTGCGCGCCAGCATGCCGAGGGTGCCTTCGACCGCCTCTTCAGCGGACGAGAAACGCTCGATCATTTCCATCGCCGCTTCGTTGGCGCCGCCGTGCAGCGGGCCGCGCAGCGAGCCGATGGCGGCGGTGACGCAGGAATACAGGTCGGACAGGGTCGAGGCACACACCCGGGCGGTGAACGTCGAGGCGTTGAATTCGTGTTCCGCGTAGAGGATCAGCGACACGTTCATCACCTTGACGTGCAACTCGCTGGGCTTCTTGCCGTGCAGCAGGTGCAGGAAGTGGCCGCCGATGCTCGGCTCGTCGGTCACGCAGTCGATGCGCTTGCCGTCGTGGCTGAAGCGGTACCAGTAGCACATGATTGCCGGGAAGGCTGCGAGCAGGCGGTCGGTGACGTCGCGCTGCACGCTGAAGTCTTTTTCCGGCTCGATATTGCCCAGGAACGAGCAACCGGTGCGCATTACGTCCATCGGGTGGGCGTCGGCGGGGATACGCTCCAGCACTTCCTTCAGCGCTTGCGGCAGGTCGCGCAGCTTGCCCAGCCTGGCGCTGTAGGCGGCCAGCTCGGTCTTGGTCGGCAACTCGCCGTACAGCAGCAGGTAGGCGACTTCTTCAAATTGCGCATCGGCGGCTAGTTCGCGCACGTCGTAGCCGCGATAGGTCAGGCCGGCACCCGCCTGGCCCACGGTGGACAGTGCGGTCTGCCCAGCCACCTGGCCACGCAGGCCGGCACCACTCAATACTTTTGCTTCAGCCATGTCTGTTCTCCAATCTTGAATTTATTTGGGAGTGCGCCGGGTTATTTTTTCGCGGCAAACAGCGCGTCGAGCTTCTGCTCGAAGGTGTGGTAGTCGATGCGATCGTAAAGCTCCATGCGGGTCTGCATGGTGTCGATCACGTTCTGTTGGGTACCGTCGCGACGGATCGCGGTATAGACATTCTCGGCGGCCTTGTTCATGGCGCGGAAGGCCGAAAGCGGGTACAGCACGATGGAAACATCGGCAGATTTCAACTGTTCGGTGGTGTACAGCGGCGTGGCGCCGAACTCGGTGATGTTGGCCAGGATCGGCGCTTTCACGCGGGAGGCGAACAGTTTGTACATCTCCAGCTCGGTGATAGCTTCCGGGAACACCATGTCGGCGCCGGCCTCAATGCAGGCGGCGGCACGTTCCAGCGCGGATTCCAGGCCTTCGACGGCCAGCGCATCGGTACGCGCCATGATCACGAAGCTGTCATCGGTGCGCGCATCCACGGCGGCCTTGATACGGTCGACCATTTCCTGCTGGGACACGATTTCCTTGTTCGGGCGATGACCGCAACGCTTGGCGCCCACCTGATCTTCGATATGGATGGCGGCCGCGCCGAACTTGATCATCGACTTGACGGTGCGCGCCACATTGAATGCCGAGGAGCCGAAGCCGGTGTCCACGTCCACCAGCAGCGGCAGGTCGCACACGTCGGTGATGCGGCGTACGTCGGTCAGCACATCGTCCAGGCCGGTGATGCCCAGATCCGGCACACCGAGGGAGCCAGCCGCCACCCCGCCACCCGACAGGTAGATAGCCTTGAACCCGGCGCGCTTGGCCAGCAGTGCGTGGTTGGCGTTGATCGCACCCACCACCTGCAGCGGGTGTTCACTGGCGACCGCGTCACGGAAACGCTGGCCGGGAGTCGTCTTGTTATTGGAACTCATCATTCACCTCGTGATGGGGGAGTGCCGTCCGGGAAGTGACGGGCAATATTGCGTTTGGATGCGCCGATATGCCGGCGCATCAACAGTTCGGCCAGTTCACCGTCGCGATCGGCAATCGCGTCGAGAATGCGGTGGTGCTCGGCAAAGGCCTGGCGCGGACGATTGGGGGTGGCGGAAAACTGGATGCGGTACATACGCACCAATTGGTACAGCTCGCCGCAGAGCATCTGGGTCAGGGTGCGGTTGCCGGCGCCCTGGATGATCCGGTAATGGAAGTCGAAGTCGCCCTCCTGCTGGTAATAGCCCAGGCCGGCCTGGAAGGCTTCGTCGCGCTCGTGGGTGTGCAGCACTTGGCGCAATTCTTCGATTTCCGCGTCGGTCATGCGCTCGGCAGCCAGGCGACAAGCCATGCCTTCGAGGGATTCGCGGATTTCATAGAGCTCGATCAGTTCGTCGTGGCTCAGCGACACCACCCGCGCGCCAACGTGAGGCACGCGCACCAGCAGGCGCTGGCCTTCCAGGCGGTGGATCGCCTCACGCAGCGGGCCACGGCTGATGCCGTAGGTGCGCGCCAGCTCCGGCTCGGAGATCTTGCTGCCCGGGGCGATCTCGCCCTTGACGATGGCGGCCTGGATACGCCGGAAGACGTTCTCGGACATGGTCTGGGAGTCGTCTTGCGCCACCACTGGGGATTCCAGCTGATCCAGCATATTGTCGACACCTTTGAAAGCAATGCCGCAAAAACTAGCCAATCAGCCCAGGATAGTCAAAGAATAAATACACATTGTCGACAATCGTCTAATAACCAGGGTTGCACCCTATCAGGGCATGGCCGCCTGCCAGCGCTGGCGCCAAAAAAGCATCATGTTAGAATGCCCGGCACTTTTGCCTGACATCATTGGATGAAACGGCGTACGAGGGAGTTTGCGCAGCAATGCCAGTCGCCTTGAATTGAACATCGCACTGCCGCCTCGGGATCTATGAGACTCAAACCCTTCCTTCTATTGATTTGCCTGTTGACCGCACCCAGCCTCGGCGCTGCCGCCGAGAAGACCGTGTATGGCCTCAACGAATACGCCCAATTGGCCGGTATCGACCTGGAAGTCGCTGCCAAACTGGATACCGGTGCCAAGACCGCCTCGCTCAGTGCCCGTGATATCAAGCGCTTCAAGCGCAACGGCGAATCCTGGGTGCGCTTCTACCTGGCCATCGACACCGCCCATTCCCATCCCATCGAGCGTCCCCTGGCCCGCGTCAGCAAGATCAAGCGCCGCGCCGGTGACTACGACCCCGATGAGGACAAGAACTACACCGCCCGTCCGGTGATTGCCCTGGATATCTGCATGGGCACTGCTTTACGCAGCATCGAAGTGAACTTGACTGACCGCAGCGCATTCCAATACCCGCTGCTGATCGGCTCCGAAGCGCTGAAACGCTTTGATGCGCTGGTCGACCCCAGTCTTAAATACGCAGCAGGCAAACCCGCCTGCGCCGCCGACGCTCATACCGCCGAGTAAACCGAATGCGCTCTCTGACCCTGCACCTGAAGATCCTGATCACCATCCTGGTGGTTTTGGGTATTTCGGTCACCGCTTATCAGATCTTCGTGCTGGGGATCCCCGTCACCGAGGACGCCACCGACGACTTGTGGAACATCGACGCCAAGGTCGAGTTCGTCGCCAACCCGAAAGACCCGGTGAAGATCCAGATGTTCGTGCCGCCCCTGAGCCGCGACTTCGTCAGCCTCAACGAAAGCTTCATCTCGAATAACTACGGGGTGAGCGTCAACCGCATCGACGGCAACCGCAAGGTCACCTGGTCGGCGCGCCGCGCCAAGGGTAACCAGACCCTGTACTACCGCCTGGTGCTGACCAAGCGCTACAGCGGCGAGAAGGTCAAGGTCAAAGGCCCCACCTTCCGCGACAGCATCGCCGTGGAAGGCCCGGAAAAGATTGCCGCCGAAGCCCTGCTGGCACCGATCCGCCAGCACTCGGCCGACGTCGAGACGTTTATCACCGAAGCGATCAAGCGCACCAATAACCTCAACGACGACAATGTGAAACTGCTGCTGGCGGGCGACCCTTCGACGCCACACAAGGCCAAGATCGTCGAGCTGCTGCTGTCCATCGCCCACGTGCCGGTGGAAAAGGTCCACACCATCCGCCTGGTCGCCGACCAGCCGCAAACCCCGGAACTGTGGTTGCGCAGCTTCAACGGCAATGACTGGTTGTACTTCAACCCGGAAACCGGCGAACAGGGCCTGCCCGCCGACCGCCTGCTGTGGTGGACCGGTGATGAAAACCTGATCACCGTCGAGGGCGGCAAGAAGGCCATGGTGACCTTCAGCCTGAACAACAGCGAGATGAACGCGATTCGCCTGGCCAAGCTGACCGACGAGAACACCGACGCCAACTTCCTCGAATACTCGCTGTACGGCCTGCCGCTGCAAACCCAGCAGACCTTCATGATCATGGTGATGATCCCGATTGGCGTGCTGGTGATCCTTATCCTGCGCAACCTGATCGGCCTGCAGACACTCGGCACGTTCACCCCGGTGCTGATCGCTCTGGCGTTCCGCGAGACGCAGCTGGGCTTCGGGATTGTGCTGTTTACGATTATCACGGCGCTGGGGCTGTCCCTCAGGTCGTACCTGGAACACCTGAAATTGCAGATGCTGCCAAGGTTGTCGGTGGTGCTGACCTTCGTAGTAGTGCTGATTGCGGCCATCAGCCTGTTCAGCCATAAGCTGGGGCTGGAGCGCGGGTTGTCGGTGGCGCTGTTCCCGATGGTGATCCTGACCATGACCATCGAACGCCTGTCCATCACCTGGGAGGAACGCGGCGCCAACCATGCGCTGAAAGTGGCGATTGGCACGCTGTTCGCGGCGTCCCTGGCGCATCTGATCATGAGCGTGCCGGAGCTGATCTACTTCGTGTTCACCTTCCCGGCGGTCCTGCTGATCCTGGTGGGGTTCATGCTGGCCATGGGGCGTTATCGCGGTTACCGCCTGACCGAGCTGGTGCGTTTCAAGGCGTTCTTGAAGGCTGACCGGTAATGTTCGGTTTCTGGAAGACCTGGAAAGCCCTGGAAGCGCGCGGGATCATGGGCATCAACCGGCGTAACGCCGACTACGTGCTCAAGTACAACAAGCGCAGCCTGTACCCGATCGTGGATGACAAGATCATCACCAAGGAGCGCGCGCTGGCGGCCGGCATCCATGTACCGGAAATGTACGGGGTGATCAGCACCGAGAAAGAAATCGACAAGCTCGACGAGATCATCGGCGGGCGCAGCGACTTCGTGATCAAGCCGGCCCAGGGCGCCGGCGGGGACGGCATCCTGGTGGTCGCCGACCGCTTTGAAGGGCGCTATCGCACGGTGTCGGGCAAGATCATCAGCCATGAAGAGATCGAGCATCAGATTTCCAGCATCCTCACTGGCCTGTATTCCCTGGGCGGCCACCGTGATCGTGCGTTGATCGAATACCGTGTGGTGCCCGACCAGATCTTCAAGAGCATCAGCTATGAAGGCGTGCCGGACATTCGTATCATCGTGCTGATGGGCTACCCGGTGATGGCGATGCTGCGCTTGCCGACCCGCCAGTCGGGCGGCAAGGCCAACCTGCACCAGGGTGCAATTGGCGTCGGCGTGGACCTCGCCACCGGCCTGACCCTGCGCGGCACCTGGCTGAACAACATCATTACCAAACACCCCGACACCACCAATGCGGTGGATGGCGTGCAGCTGCCCAACTGGGACGGTTTCATGAAGCTCGCCGCCGGCTGCTATGAGCTGTGCGGGCTGGGCTATATCGGCGTGGACATGGTGCTGGACCAGGAAAAAGGCCCGTTGATCCTGGAACTGAATGCGCGGCCTGGGCTGAATATCCAGATTGCCAATGACTGCGGCCTGACCCTGCGCACCCATGCGGTGGAAGCACGGTTGGAAGCGCTGAACGCCGCTGGCGTGACGGAAACCCCGGAAGAACGGGTGAAGTTCGTGCAGGAAATGTTTGGGCATATTCCCCCCGTCGAAGGCTGATCAGGTCTTCAATCTGTCTATCCCCGACATCCCCCCTAGGAGCAAATCCTACGGGGGACTACAATCCCCTCCCCCGCGCCAATGGCTGATCCACCCCGCATGTTGACCTGCTCCGTACACCCGCTGCCCTACCGGGCCAACCCCGCCGAGTATTTCGCGGCGATTCGCCATGCGCCTGGCGCAGTGCTGCTGGACAGCGGCCGACCGGCAGCCGAGCGCGGACGGTATGACCTGTTGAGCGCGTGGCCACACACGACATTGACGGTATCGCACGACGAAAGCGGCAGTGATTTCCTGCAACGCTTGCGTGCAAATCTTACGCAGTTGGGCGAGGCGGATCTGCCTGCTGGTTATGAGCTGCCGTTTGCCGGTGGGTTGATCGGTTACCTGAGCTATGACTTTGGCCGACACCTGGAGCACATGCCGCACCTTGCCGCGGATGACCTGCACCTGCCGGATGCGCGCTTCGGGCTGTATGCCTGGGCATTGATCAGTGATCATCAGTCGCAGACCAGCCAGCTCGTGTTTCATCCGACACTGGCCGATAGCGAGCAGCAACGCTTGATCACTCTGTTCGGCCAGCCGGTCGCCGACAGCGCGGCAATCTTCAAGTTGAACGGTCCCATGGCGCCGGACCTCACCGCCGAGGCCTACCGCCAGGCTATCGTGCGCATCCAGGATTACATCCAGGCCGGCGACTGCTACCAGGTGAACTTTGCCCAGCGTTTCCGGGCCCCGTGCATCGGCGATCCATGGGTCGCTTACTGCGCCCTGCGCGAAGCCTGCCCGACGCCGTTCTCCGGGTTCCAGAGCCTGCCGGACGACGGCGCGGTGCTGAGCCTGTCGCCAGAGCGTTTCGTGCACATCAGCAAACGCCAGGTCGAAACCCGCCCCATCAAAGGCACCCGCCCACGCGGCCTGACGCCTGAGGAAGACGCCGCCAACGCCGCCGAACTGCTGGCCAGCCCCAAGGACCGCGCCGAAAACCTGATGATTGTCGACCTGCTGCGCAACGACCTGGGGCGCACCTGCCGCACCGGCTCGGTCAGCGTGCCGGAGCTGTTCAGCCTGGAAAGCTACCCCAACGTGCACCACCTGGTGAGCAGCGTCATCGGCGAGCTGGCCGACGGCAAGGACGCGCTCGACCTGATCGCCGGCAGCTTCCCCGGCGGCTCCATCACCGGCGCGCCGAAGATCCGCGCGATGCAGATCATCGACGAGCTGGAGCCGACTCGCCGTGGGTTGTACTGCGGCTCGCTGGTGTATCTGGATGTGCGCGGCGAGATGGACAGTTCCATCGCCATTCGCAGTTTGCTGGTGAAGGATGGCCAGGTTTGTTGCTGGGGCGGCGGCGGGATTGTCGCGGACTCGGAATGGGAGGCGGAGTACCAGGAGTCGCTGACGAAGGTGCGGGTGTTGTTGGAGACACTGGACGGTTTGTAGTGACTGGGCTGGCCTCTTCGCGGGCAAGCCCGCTCCCACATTTGACTGCATTCTCATGATGGAGCTCGGTCAAGTGTGGGAGCTGGCTTGCCTGCGAAGAGGCCATCAGCCGCGCTGAAAGCCTTACAGGCTCAACGACCGATTCGAGGCCTTGATGAATTCTTTCTTCAACTCCTCGAAGGTATGCACCGCCGGGAATTGCGGGAATTCGCGAATCACGTTTTCCGGCGCGTGGAACAGAATCCCACGGTCGGCTTCGCCCAGCATGGTGGTGTCGTTGTAGGAGTCGCCGGCGGCGATCACGCGGTAGTAGAGGGTCTTGAAGGCCAATACCGACTGGCGCTTCGGATCTTTCTGGCGCAGTTGGTAACTCACCACACGGTCAGTTTCGTCGGTAATCAGGCGGTGGCACAGCAGGGTCGGGAAACCCAGCTGACGCATCAGCGGCTGGGAGAATTCGTAGAAGGTGTCGGACAGGATCACCACCTGGAAGCGCTCGCGCAGCCAGTTGACGAACTCGACGGCGCCATCCAGCGGTTTGAGGGTGGCGATCACTGCCTGGATGTCGGCGAGCTTGAGCCCGTGCTCGTCGAGGATGCGCAGGCGCTGCTTCATCAGCACGTCGTAGTCGGGAATGTCCCGAGTGGTGGCGCGCAGGGATTCAATACCGGTTTTTTCGGCGAAGGCGATCCAGATTTCCGGAACCAGTACCCCTTCCAGGTCGAGACAGGCAATTTCCACAAGACACTCCCCTATAGATGTTGTTGGTTGAGCGAGCAAAAGGACTGCCGAACTCTAGCGATTCATGCTCGCCGCCGCAACGCAGGGCGGATTTTGATACCATCGCTCCCCTATAGAGCGCTCAGCGCCACTGACCTGTAGGAACCGTCCTGATGAACCAAGCCTTCGACGTCGCTGAACTTGCCGCGACTTATGCCAACAAATCCGCCCAGGACATTCTCAAGCTGGCCTTCAACCAGTTCGGTGATGACCTGTGGATTTCCTTCAGCGGCGCCGAGGACGTGGTGCTGGTAGACATGGCCTGGAAGCTGAACAAGAACGTCAAGGTGTTCAGCCTCGACACCGGGCGCTTGCACCCGGAGACCTATCGGTTCATTGAGCAGGTGCGCGAGTTCTACAAGATCGATATCGAGTTGATCTCGCCGGACCAGAGCAAGCTGGAACCCTTCGTCAAAGAGAAAGGCCTGTTCAGCTTCTATAAGGACGGCCACGGCGAATGCTGCGGCGTACGCAAGATCGAACCGCTGCGCCGTAAACTCGCCGGCGTCACTGCCTGGGCCACCGGCCAGCGCCGCGACCAGAGCCCCGGCACCCGCAGCCAGGTGGCGGCGCTGGAAATCGACACGGCCTTCTCTACCCCGGAACGCACCCTGTACAAGTTCAACCCGCTGGCGCAGATGACCAGTGAGGAAGTCTGGGGTTACATCCGCATGCTGGAGCTGCCTTACAACAGCCTGCATGAGCGCGGCTTCATCAGCATCGGCTGCGAGCCCTGCACCCGCCCGGTGTTGCCGAACCAGCATGAGCGTGAAGGTCGCTGGTGGTGGGAGGAAGCCACGCAGAAGGAATGCGGGTTGCATGCGGGGAATATCATCAGCAAGGCCTGAAGTTGCGCTGTAAAAAATGTGGAAGGGGGCTTGCCCCCGATAGCGGTGGGTCAGCCAGGTCAATAGTGACTGACACTCCGCAATCGGGGGCAAGCCCCCTCCCACATTTGAGTTATGTTGGCCACTGAACGTGTACACACATATGTAACCATCGGTGCCATTTATGTGTGCAATGCATCTTGTTGCGCACCATTACGTAACACCTCTCCCCTCCTGCCTTTTGTCTTTACAAATAGCCCGGTTCCCACCAAAAAATAAATAACTGTTCAAACGGTCAATTTATATCGCTTTGAATTCAGCTAGTTATTCAATAAACCTATAAAAACGAAATTACCCCAAGTTTTCATAGATCAAAAACTGGCACGCAAGTGGCTTAAGGTGAAACACGCTTTGTATACAATAAATACAAAACATACATACACTTTGCCATCTGCGGCCTGGCTGCCGATGTGCTGGAGCCTGCCGGAATGCGTACAAGCCTCTCGAATAACATCGCACTGGATCTGCCCTCCTCCCTGAAGCCCGAAGCCATCGAGCCCGGCCCCCTGGTGCTGAGCCCACGCCTGCACAACAAGGACCTGGCGCCCACCAAGGTTGAAGGCCGGCGCTGGGGTCGCTATAGCATCTTTGCGCTGTGGACCAATGACGTGCACAACATCGCCAACTACTCGTTCGCCATTGGTTTGTATGCGCTGGGCCTGGGCGGCTGGCAGATTCTGTTGTCTCTCGGCATCGGTGCGGCGCTGGTGTACTTCTTCATGAACCTGTCGGGTTATATGGGCCAGAAAACCGGTGTGCCGTTTCCAGTGATCAGCCGTATCAGCTTCGGCATTCATGGCGCGCAGATTCCGGCGTTGATCCGCGCGGTGATTGCGATTGCCTGGTTCGGCATCCAGACCTACCTGGCGTCGGTGGTGTTCCGCGTGTTGCTGACGGCGATTCATCCCGGCTTTGCCGAATACGACCACAATTCGATCCTGGGCCTGTCGTCCCTCGGCTGGGTGTGTTTCGTGGCAATCTGGCTGGTGCAATTGGTGATCCTGGCCTACGGCATGGAAATGGTACGCCGCTACGAAGGCTTCGCCGGACCGGTGATTTTGCTCACCGTGGCGTCGTTGGCCGGTTGGATGTATTTCCAGACCGGCGGGACTATCGCCTGGTCGATCCGCGAGCCGCTGAGCGGCGGAGAGATGTGGCGCAATATCTTTGCCGGCGGCGCGCTGTGGCTGGCGATCTACGGCACGCTGATCCTCAATTTCTGCGACTTCGCCCGCTCCTCGCCGTGCCGCAAGACCATTCAGGTGGGTAACTTCTGGGGCCTGCCAGTGAATATCCTGGTGTTTGCCGCGATCACCGTGCTGCTGTGCGGCGGGCAATTCCAGCTAAATGGCCGAGTCATCGAAAGCCCGACCGAGATCATCGCGGCCATCCCGAGTACTTTCTTCCTGGTGCTGGGCTGTCTGGCGTTCCTGATCGTCACCGTGGCGGTGAACATCATGGCCAACTTTGTCGCGCCGGCCTTTGTGCTGAGCAACCTGGCGCCCAAGTACCTGAACTTCCGTCGCGCCGGGTTGATCAGCGCCACCGTGGCGGTGCTGATCCTGCCGTGGAACCTCTACAACAGCCCCCTGGTGATCGTGTACTTCCTGTCCGGCCTGGGCGCGCTGCTGGGGCCACTGTATGGGGTGATCATGGTCGATTACTGGTTGATCCGTAAAAGCCAGGTGGACGTGCCGCAGTTGTACAGCGAAGACCCGCGCGGCGTTTATTACTACAGCCGTGGAGTCAATTTGCGTGCGGTGGCAGCGTTTATTCCTGCGGCGGTGATCGCCATTCTCCTGGCCTTGTTACCGGGTTTTGCCAACGTGTCACCGTTTTCCTGGATGTTTGGCGCCGGTATTGCAGGGCTGTTGTACTTGCTGATCGCCAAGCGCCAGCCGTTCTACGCCGATGTCAGCGGCGAAAGCATTGCCGTCGATAACGTCAGTCATTAATCAAGGACCTTCCATGCGTATCCTCGTGGTCAACGTCAACACCACCGAATCCATCACTGAAACCATCGCCCAGCAAGCGCGCGCCGTGGCTGCGCCGGGCACCGAGATTGTCGGGCTCACGCCGTACTTCGGCGCCGAATCGGTGGAGGGCAACTTTGAAAGCTATCTGGCGGCCATCGCGGTGATGGACCGGGTGATGGCCTATGACCAGCCGTTTGATGCAGTGATCCAGGCCGGGTACGGCGAGCATGGTCGTGAAGGCTTGCAGGAATTGCTCAACGTGCCGGTGGTGGACATCACCGAAGCCGCCGCCAGCACCGCGATGTTCCTGGGTCACGCCTACTCGGTAGTGACGACCCTGGACCGCACGGTGCCGCTGATCGAAGACCGCCTGAAACTGGCCGGCCTGTACCAGCGCTGCGCCTCGGTGCGCGCCAGTGGCATGGCGGTGCTGGAGTTGGAAGAAAACCCGCTGGCAGCGATGGAGGCCATCGTGCGCCAGGCGGAACTGGCCATCAGCGAAGACAAGGCCGAGGTGATCTGCCTGGGCTGTGGCGGCATGGCCGGGCTGGATGAGCAGATTCGCCAGCGCACCGGTGTGCCGGTGGTGGATGGGGTGACAGCGGCGGTGACCATTGCCGAGTCGCTGGTGCGGCTGGGGTTGTCGACGTCGAAGATCAGGACTTACGCAACGCCAAGGGCGAAAAAAGTCATCGGTTGGCCGCGCTGAAGCGTTGGTTCAACTGCTGCTCGGCGAATTGCTCGATGATGAAATCCACAAACGCGCGGGTCTTGCCGGGCAGCAGTTTGTGTTCGGCGTAGTAGATGGAGATGTTGCCGTCGTCGACGTACCAGTCGGGCAGCACTCGAACCACCGCACCGCTGTCCAGGAATGGCACGGCCATAGGCATGCTCACCAAGGCGACGCCCAGGCCTTGGGCGCTGGCGCAGCAGGCGGCTTCGGAATCGCTCATGGTCATGCTCGGTCTAAGCACCAGCGGGCGGTGTTCACGCTCGGTACTGGTCAATTGCCAGGAGCGCACGCGTCCGGTCTGCGGTGAACGGATGAGAATCCCGTGGCAACGCGCCAGGTCTTCGGGCACCCGCACCGGGGGATGCTGCGCCAGGTAGTCCGGTGACGCCACCAGCACGCGATGGGCCGGGGTCAACTTGCGCGCCACCACTCCCTGGGGCAGCTCGAAGCCACCACCGATGGCGGCATCGAAGCCCTGGCCGATCAGGTCGACCTGGCGGTTATCGAAATGCCAGTCCGGGCTGATGTCCGGGAAGCGGCGCATGAACGCGCCCAATAGCGGCACCACGTAGCGATTGCCAAACACCGTACCCATGCTCACTTTCAATGTGCCCACCGGCCGCCCTTCAGCGCTGGCCAGGTTGGCCACGGCGTTCTGGATGGTGGTAAGGCTGCCGCTGACCTCTTCGAGAAACAGCTTGCCGGCTTCGGTGAGGGTAAGGCGCCGGGTGCTGCGCTGGAACAGGCGTACGCCCAAACGCGCTTCGAGCTTGGCGACACTTTTGCCCACCGCCGCCGGTGTCAGGCTCAGGTGCCGCGCCGCTTCGGCAAAGCTGCCACCTTCGGCGCTGCGCACGAAACATTCGATACTGCCAAAGCCTTCCATATCGACCACTCTAAACTTTCGGTTTACACAGACTATAGCAATCCTGGTCTACCGGGAGGGGCTGGCGAGGTCGATACTCGGTTCCAACAACAAGGCATCCCGCCTTGAACAGCTTGGAGATCGACATGACCACCCAAAACCTCAGCGGCAAAGTCGCCTTGATTCAAGGCGGTTCTCGCGGCATCGGCGCCGCCATCGTCAAACGTCTTGCCGCACAGGGCGCAGCCGTTGCCTTTACCTACGTCAGCTCGGCCGCCAAGGCCGAAGAACTGCAGAACAGCGTGATCAGCGAAGGCGGCAAAGCCCTGGCGATCCATGCCGACAGCGCCGATGCCGATGCGATACGCAATGCGGTCAACGCCACCGTCGAAGCCTTTGGGCGTCTGGATATCCTGGTGAACAACGCCGGCGTGCTGGCCATCGCGCCGCTGGAGGATTTCAAGCTGGAAGACTTTGACCAGACCCTGGCAATCAACGTACGCAGCGTGTTTATCGCAACCCAGGAAGCGGCCAGGCATATGGGTGAAGGCGGCCGCGTGATCAATATCGGCAGCACCAATGCCGAACGCATGCCGTTTGGTGGCGGTGGCCCATATGCGATGAGCAAGGCAGCGCTGGTGGGCTTGACCAAGGGCCTGGCGCGGGATCTGGGGCCACGGGGGATCACCATCAACAACGTGCAACCTGGGCCGGTGGATACCGATATGAACCCGGCCAACAGTGATTTTGCCGAGAGTCTGATTGGGTTGATGGCGGTGGGGCGGTATGGGCATGTGGAGGAGATTGCCAGTTTTGTGGCTTACCTCGCAGGACCGGAAGCGGGCTATATCACCGGTGCAAGCTTGACCATCGATGGTGGCTTCAGCGCCTAGGGCTTCCTGAACACTGCCAATCAAATGTGGGAGGGGGCAAGTCGAATCGTCGCACCGCCCCTCCCACATTTTCAACCGCGATCAATCAGGCTCGAGGTGGCAGGCCGTAGGCCGCCAGGTCAAAGTCCGCGAGCTTGCGGATGATCTGGTCGGCGTGGTGGTACTTGCTGTCGGCCATGGCTTCATCCGGCACGGCGATGGCGGTCATATGGGCAGCTTTGGCAGCAGTGACGCCGAAGGGTGAGTCTTCGAACACCAGGCAATCCTCGGGCGCAACGCCCAGGCGGCGGGCGGCGGTGAGGAAGATGTCTGGCGCGGGTTTGGCGGCGCCGACTTCCGGGTCGTCAGCGGTGACGATGGTGTCGAACAGGCCAAACCATTCGCGGTGCAGGGTGGTCTTGTGACCAAACGAATTGCGCGACGAACTGGTGCCCACGGCAATCGGGATATTGTGCGCCTTCAAGTGCCGCACCAAGGCTTCGGCACCGGGCATGCCCAAGGCCTTGGGGAAACGCTCGCTCATCAGCGGTTCGCGGATCTCCAGGAATTGAGCCGGTGTGATCGGCAGGTCCAGCGCCTTCACCACGTAGTCCGCCAGGTCCTGGGCACCACGCCCGATGATGTGCTGCTTGATGCCCCAGTCGTAGGTGCGGCCGTAGCGCTCGGCGATGATCTGTGTGACTTCGGTGTAGATGCCTTCAGTGTCCAGCAACAGCCCGTCCATATCGAAAATCACGGCCTTGATCGGACCGACTGCGGTACGCGGTGCATTCATCACGACAACCCAAGGGAAAGACTAAAAGGATTCAGCACAATAGCGGGGTGGGTCCCATGCAGGCAACCGCCATGACTTTGTATCGATTCGATTCCCGAGCTGATGGCCCTTCATATCAGTGCCTCATAACTGGCAACAGTTATAACGGTCGCTGTGTGCGGCGACCGTCTACGGTTTGTGAGGGCAGCGCGAACCGCCACTGGCCGGCGTCTGAAAATATCGCTTGATAACCTTATAAAAGACTTATTAATCTTCCGATGAACTCCATCCACTGGACTAGAAAATCCGTAAAGCAACTGCTTCGGTTGCATACGTATCATCAGCAACAGGTACGCGATGCGGTGTCAGCGCTTGAGCGCATGCCCGAGGCAGCCAACGTCAAGGCATTGGTCAATTACCCCCATGGTTATCGCTTGCGCGTGGGTAATTACCGAGTCCTTTTCGATTGGGATCGCGATATCCATGTGGTCAGCATTGAAGAGGTCAAGAAGCGTGACGAGCGAACCTACTGCCGTACAGATCATCCACAATACGGAGGGCAAGCCAGCCTTTGTGGTGATTCCCTATGAACATTATCTGGCCCGGCAGAACGATCCAAATCTGATTCCCCATGCGGTGGTAAGCCGCCTGGTGGATGGGGCAACCCCTATCCGTGCATGGCGCGAACACCTGAACCTGACCCAGGAAGAGGTTGCCAAACGCCTGGGCATTTCCCAATCCGCATTTGCCCAACAAGAGTCGGGGAGTAAACCTCGCCGTGCAACCCGGGAAAAGATTGCCAAGGCGTTCGGCATCGACGCCAGTCAACTGGAGCTATAGAGCGTTACTCTGGAAATCTGCCCCCTCACCTCAGCCCACCCATTGAAGCCCTTGCTCAAGGCTTTCACCTGGATCCGCGCATGGGCCAGTGCCGTAGAGGGCGATGCCACAGGCCACTTCGAGCTAAACTTCACACCGCCCGAGGCAGGCACCCCATGCCGGCCAGGGTCGTCTCCACCGCTTCATCCAGCGGCGTGCAAGGTTCAGCGCCCAATACCGCAACCAGCCGCGTGTTATCGAGCAGCACAGGGGTTTGCCACAGGTAACGCATCTCCAGCATTTCACGGAAGGTGACGACAAAGGGCGAAGCTATTTTGAGCAGCCACCAGGGGAACATCCTGACGACAGGCTGTTGCCCCGTCCTACGCAGCACCACGCGCTGGATCGCCCGGCTCAGCTGTGTGCCATCCGTGTCCACCTGCCCCGCCATATGAAAACGCGCGAACGCCTCCAGGGTTTCACGGCGCTCGAGCAGTTCAACCATCGTACGCGCCACATCGGGCAGGTACGCCCACTGATGGGCCACACCTGGCGCACCCGGATAATTGACGCTGCGCACAAGGTTGCCAGGTTTGACCAAGCCCTGGGAAAACCAGCTGTTGGCCGCCTGCGCACCGAAAAAGTCACCGGCGCGCACGATCAGCACCCGCGCCCCGTTGCCTGAAGCTTCGTATAAACGCTGCTCCAGTTGCACACGGATCGCGCCCTTGCGGGTTTGCGGATGTTGGGGAGAGTCTTCGTGCAGCACAGGAAACGCGTCCGGCCCGAAGTTGTAGACGGTACCGGGCAATACAATGGTGGCGCCTTCAGCAACGGCCGCCGCGATGCTGTTGTCGATCATCGGCAGCACCCGCTCGGCCCAGTGCCGATAGCCCGGCGGGTTGACCGCGTGCACGATCACTTCACAGCCTCGGGCTGCAGCAAGTACGTCATCGCGGTTGAGTGCATCACCCTCAAGCCAGTCAAATGCGGCGTTCTGGCCACGGGCCTTGTCGACATCACGGGTCAACGCACGTACCTGCCAACCCGCCGCGAGCAGCTGCCGTGCGACTTCGCCACCAATGCCACCGGTTGCACCCAACACCAATACTTTGTTCATCACACTCTCCCACAGGGGTTGATGGGGACATTTTCTGCGTGCCGGCGCTATAGAGGAATTGTCGAAGATCGCCCAGGCGCTATACATTTATGCATGGCAACGAATATTGGTTGGGAGCTTTACCGGTCGTTCCTCGGCGTTTTCCGAGAAGGATCGTTGTCGGGAGCCGCGCGGCAACTCGGCATTACACAGCCCACGGTCGGCCGGCACATTGCCGCGCTGGAAACGGCGCTGGGCGTGGTGCTGTTTACCCGTTCACCGAGCGGCTTGTTGCCCACGGCGGTAGCCCGGACCCTGCGCGCCCACGCCGAAACCATGGAACGCACAGCGGCGGCACTTGAGCGTGCAGCGTCTGCCCAGGGTGATGAAGTGCGCGGCGTGGTGCGCGTGTCCGCCAGTGAAGTGATCGGCGTGGAAGTGCTGCCGCCGATCCTCACGCAAGTGCGCCAGGCACACCCGCACCTCAAGGTCGAACTGGTGCTGACCAACCGCCTGAGCGACCTGTTGCAACTGGAAGCCGACATCGCCGTGCGCATGGTCCGCCCCAGCCAGGAGCAACTGCTGGCGCGACGCATCGGCTTGATCGAAGTGGGCCTGCATGCCCGCGACGATTACCTGCAGCAACACGGCACGCCCCTGTTGATGCAGGACCTGGCCGGCCACTCAGTGATCGGTTTCGACCAGGAAAACGCATTTATCCGCAGCCTGGCCATCACGGGCTTCGAGCGCAGCGCCTTCGCCCTCAGCAGCGACAGCGACCTGGCACAATTGGCGCTGATCCGCGCCGGTGCCGGTATCGGCGGCTGCCAGGTCCAACTGGCCAAGCGCGATCCCTGCCTGCGCCGGGTCCTGCCAGAAGGCTTTGCACTCAAGCTGGACACCTGGGTGACCATGCACGAAGACCTGCGCAACAGCCCGCGCTGCCGCGTGATGTTCGATGCCCTGGTGGAAGGTTTGCAGCGTTACGTACAGGATTGAGACAGCTTCACTGGTGAAGAATCAGACTCCCTCAGTCCCTTCACAGACGCCCCCATGCCCGAAGCCTTCGAAGTCCCCAGCCCCCACGAAAAACACATCGAACACACCACCGAACATGCCCACGGCCGTGGTGACACCTTCGCCAGCCGCATCGCCGTGATGACCGCGCTCATGGCCACCCTCGGCGCCATGCTCAGCTACCAGGCCGGCTCCACCGAAAGCGAAGCGGCAATGGACAAGAACAACGCCGCCATCTTCAAGACCGAAGCCGCCAACCAGTGGAACTACTACCAGGCCAAATCCAGCCGGCAAAACCTGGCAGAACTGGCCACCCACATTCCCGGCGTGGACGCGGTGCATTACAAGGAAGAGATCGAGCGCTACAGAAGCCAGAAGGAAGACGTGCGCAAACAGGCCGAAAAGCTTGAGACCACGTCAAAGCAATGGGATGAAAAGTCGGAACAGGCGCTGCACCAGCACCATCGCTGGGCCCAGGCGATGACCGCGATTCAGATCGCGATTTCGCTGGCGGCGATTACTTTGCTGACCAGGCGGGAATGGTTGAAACGCCTGTCGTATACGGCGGCGGGTGTCGCGGTGGTGCTGGGCAGCCTGGCGTGGCTGCATATCTGAGACGATGCAGTCAAAAGGTGGTGACGCCATGATCACTGGGATCAGCACCTTCTCTCAAGGGCTCACGCAATAGTCCTGTATGGCACTTGCCATGGCCTGATTGGGTAGTTTCAGCCAATCAATGACTTCCTTGTCGGGGCCCTTATGTCACGTACTCACAGCGCTTGCGTTTTCCTGTATCTCCTATTGCTCAGCATCGTCTGGCCCTGCCACGCCAGAGACCTGGCCGAAGGACTTACCGAACAGTCACCGTCCATGGCACTTGAGAATAAACACCACCGTTACCCGCAATGGACCGGCATCGGTTCACTGAAAAACGCCTTAGGCCAGACCTGCAATGCCGTTCTGCTTGACACTCATGATCGCCGGGGCAAGGCCACCGGCCCGGCTTATGTGCTGACCAGCGGGCACTGCGTGTTCTTCAGCTACGGTACGGCGCTCCTGCGCCGGGCGTTCACCGCCGATGTCACCTTCAATTACTTTCATGACACACCTGAGCGGCATGTCACCTACGCCGTCAAAACAGCACATTGGAGCAGCATGGCGGGCACCGATTTAGCCGTGCTCGAACTGGATACGTCACTGGCCGCGCTGGTGGCCAGCGGGATCATGCCACTCAGGCTGGCATCTCAACGTCACACGTCGGATCGAGAAGTGATCAATGTGGGAGCGCCGACCGGGTTTCTGAAAAAGGGACTACGCATGAGCGCCTGCGTGGAGTCGACTATCAACAGTTTTGCCGAACAACCCGGTGTGTTCCCCAACGCCTTGCGCAACCGCTGCAACGGTCTGCGCCCAGGCAGCTCCGGCAGTCCGATGCTGGACCGGAATACCAATGAGATCACCAGTATCATCAGCAAGGTCGCGTCCGCCATTCAGAAGGACATTCTCAATAGCTGTCAGAACAACTCGGTGTGTGAAGCCGCCAAATTCAACTACAGCTATCCCGCCAACCACTTGTACTACTGCTTTGTAGACGGTGTGTTCCGTAATGACACCCCGACCTGCCAGCTCAAGGCCGTTGAAATCACGCTGGACGAACCATGGAACCTGAAGCCGTATGTGCATTTACAACGTGATGCCGCCGGCCAAATAACCCGTCCAACCTGGAACCTGAGATTCTCGATCCAGGAGCCGTTCTACCGATTCAAGGCCGTAAATGACATCAACGATTGCGCACGCACCCACGGCTACCAAGTCGCCGCCGCCTCTGACGAGGCCTACATCGACCAGTCCATCGGCCCCGTGCTGGGGCCGCATGTGTTGTGCATACTCGGCGTGCAAAAGGCCGAGCAACCGCTGACCGAAGCACTCCTGCGTAATGTATTCACCCATTCGGTCTTCCTGACCAACCCCGCACCGGCACCGCAGATCAAGCACCGCTATCACATCGCCTGGGAAAACCAGCACAGCGGTTTTAGCCAGCATTACTACTACAGCGTGCATTCGGCGAGCAGGACCACCTGTGGCGATATTGACGATGAACGCTACACCCTGGCCATGGATGGCATTTTCCTGGAAATAGCAGAGCTGCCGGTCACGTTATGCAGCTATGCACGCAACAGTGTTGGGCAACCGTCAGCCATTCGCACAGACATGATCGAAAGCGCAACGGTTCGTTCGCAGCATCATGCCAGGTGAGGCAGCAAGCCCTTTTCAGCAACCTTTGATGAAATTCGGGTATGAGAATAGGCAATGCCCAAAAGGCACCACTCGACCGGGGCACAGATGGGGGTAGGCTGCGAAATCGAGAGCAAAAAAAATCCCGCAGAGCGTCTAACTCGCGGGATTTCTTCAAGAATTTGGCGGTGAAGGAGGCAGGCATGGCGGAGAGAGTGCCACCACAATGGTCCGTTTCCACCCACCCCATGAAGGCTCACAAAGCCCTGAATAGACAGGTGGCACAAGCCATGCCGGGAGATGAAGATACCTCTTAACGGCCCACACCCACCCAAACAATCCCGTCACAAACGGGGGTACGGACGGGGGTAAAATCGCCAACACTGTCAATCCGACACCTACCATTTCAGTATCGGCGAGCTTGAGCAGATGACAAGTTGCTTGCTGCCACGAGTCATTGCGACATAGAGGTTCTTTGCATTCATCTTTTCTGGCTCAAGAATGACGGCTACGTCCGCCTCAAGTCCTTTCAACAACAAGGTACTTCCCACAGACCTAGGCTCTGTACGAAAAGAGATGTCGCAAACACCGTATGGAACAAGCCTGTGAGACCATTGCGGCATAGCTTTTCGCGAGCTTGTCGAAGCGTGT